>NZ_JBIAUL010000015.1:0-323046 GCF_042892755.1 Streptomyces sp. NPDC001714 | reverse complement strand
GAGCCCGAAGACGCCGCCCCCCGGGACGATTCGACGACCACCGCCGAACCCGAGGACGCCAAGCCCGCGGACGCCAAGCCGAAGGCGACGGCCGAACCCGCCGACGCCGAGCCCGCCGACAAGCCCAAGGCCACCACCGAGCCCGAAGACGCCGCCCCCCGGGACGATTCGACGACCACCGCCGAACCCGAGGACGCCGAGCCGAACGCGACGGCCGAGCCCCAGGACGCCGTGCCCGGCGGCAAGCCCAAGGCCACCGCCGAACCCCAGGACGCCAAACCCGCGGACGCCAAGCCGAAGGCGACGGCCGACCCCGAGGACGCCAAACCCGCCGACAAGCCCGAGGCCACCGCCGAACCCCAGGACGCCAAACCCGAGGACGCCGAGCCGAAGGCGACGGCCGAGATCCAGGACGCCGTGCCCGGCGGCAAGGTCGGGTCGGCGGGCGGTGGTTCGGGTTCCGGGGACGGTCGCGCGGACGCCGACGGCGAGAGCGAGGAGGCGCCGCAGGGGGCACCCGCACCTGACGGCGACGGCCGCGCGGACGGTGCGGGCGGGAAGACCGACGGCGGCGACGGCGAAGCCGAGCCCGCCGTCGATCAGCCCACGACCATGCTCAAGGCCCCCCGCCCCCCGCAGGTGGACCAGCCGACCACCACGCTCAAGCTGGGGGGTGCGAAGCCCAGGACCCCCGAGGCCGACGCCGAGCGCACCAGCAAGTTCGTCGCTCTCAAGTCGGACATAAGGCAGGGCCCGAAGCCGGAGGCCAAGCCCGAGCCCGCCTCGACCACCCGGACCACCGTCCTGCCCCAGGTCGGCCCCGAGCGCACCACCCAGCAGCCGCTTCCCCCGAAGCCCCCGCTGGACCTGCTCGCCGAGCTGACCAACACCCCGCCGCCGCCGGAGACCCCGGTCAGGACCCTCTTCCGCCGGGTCAAGATCTGGACGCCGCTCGTCATCGTCCTGCTGATCGTCTTTGCGGTCGTGCAGACTCTGCGTCCGCTCCCCCAGCCCACCCTCGACCTCACCGCGAAGGACACGTACACCTTCGACGGCGGCAAGACGGACATCCCCTGGCCGGCCGACGGCCAGGCCGCCCTCGACGTCCAGGGCATCGGCACGTTCGGCTCCTCCGGCGACCAGAAGCCGGTGCCGATCGCGAGCGTCGCCAAGGTGATGACCGCGTACATCATCCTGCGCGACCACCCCCTGAAGAGCGGTGCCGCCGGCCCGAAGATAAAGATCGACCAGGCGGCCCAGGACCAGGCGAACGCCGGCCAGGAGTCGACCGTCGACGTGACGGCAGGCGACTCGATCACCCAGCGCGAGGCCCTGGAGTCCATCCTGATCGCCTCGGCCAACAACGTGGCCCGCCTGCTGGCCCGTTGGGACGCCGGCTCCGAGAAGTCGTTCGTGGCGAAGATGAACACCACCGCGAAGAAGCTCGGCATGACCAACACGACGTACACGGACCCGTCGGGGCTCACGAACTCCACGGTGTCCACGGCCGTGGACCAGGTGAAGCTGGCGAAGGCCGCGATGGCGAGCGAGCCGTCCTTCCGCGAGGTCGCCGCGATGATGTCGTACGACGACTACAAGGGCGTCAACCACTCCAACTGGAACCAGCTGGTCGGCCACAACGACGTCGTCGGCATCAAGACCGGCACCACCACCTCGGCCCTCGGCAACCTGGTCTTCGCCGCGAAGAAGACGGTCGGCGGCGAGACCCGCACGGTCATCGGCGCGGTGATCCGGCAGCCGGCCAACGCCAGCAACGACAACAGCATCCTCAAGGCCGCCCTCAACGCCGGCGACGCGCTGATCCGGGCGGCCCAGGGCGCGCTGAAGGGGGCGACGATCTACAAGAAGGGGGACGTCGTCGGGTACGTGGACGACGGGCTCGGCGGCCGCACCCCGGTCGTGGCGACCAAGGACGTCACCGCCGTCGGCTGGTCGGGGCTGAAGGTGAAGCTGTCGTTCGCCGCCGACGACGTGCCGCACACCGCGCAGGCCGGTACCAAGGTCGGCACCCTCACCGTGGGTGACGGTTCCGGCTCCGCCGTCCAGGTCCCGGTCGCCCTGGAGAAGGACCTGGCCGAGCCCGGGTTCACGAGCAGGCTGACCCGCCTCGGCTGACCCATAACCGGCATTCCGTCACCGCACCCCGCCGATGGCGGCCCACCCCAGGGCCCCGCGGCGGGGTGCGTGCTAGCGTCACGAATCGGGGCAGGTCGCCGGTCGCCGGGACACGGCCGCGAACTGGACGGAAAGCGGCCGCCAACACCGTGGAACGCGGCCGGTAACAGAAGACGGGACACGGGGAGTGCCTTCAGGTGGCCACAGCGGAGCCGACACGCGCCGACGACGCCGATCCGGGCCCGGTAGCCGGCCCGCGAATAGCCCTGCCGTCGGCGGACACGGACGACACGGAGCGTAAGGCCGGCAACCGGCTGCTGCGGGCCGCCGAGCCGCTGCGCGGACGGCTGCTGCGCCACCCGGTGCTGTCGGTCACCGCCCTCGCCGGCATCCTGCACATCATCTGGTTCTTCACGTTCGCGAACAGCGGCGGGGATCTCGCGGCGCAGGACGCCTGGGCCGAGTTCGTCGGCCGGCATCCCGACTCCGCGTACAACCTGGCCTGGTACGGCGGCATGCACCCGGTGTCGTACAGCGTGGTCTCGCCGTACCTGATGTCGCTGATCGGCGTCCGTACGACGATGATGCTCGCCGGCACCGTCTCGGCCGGGCTGCTGACCCTGCTCCTCATCCGCAGCCGTGCGGTGAAGAACCCCCTGTGGGCCGCGCTCGCCGGGGTGTTCGCGCTGATCTGCAACGCGCTGTCCGGGCGGGTCACCTTCGGGCTCGGCACGATGTTCGCGCTGGCCTCGGTCGGGGCGGTGTTCTGCTGGCCGTACCGCTGGCGTTACAAGAGGTGGGCGAAGGCGCTCGTGGCCGCGCCGCTCGCCGCGCTCGCCACCATGTCGTCGCCCGTGGCCGGGCTCTTCGTCGGCCTGATCGCGGTCGCGCTGTTCCTGCAGAAGCGGCGGCCGGGCGCCTGGGCGCTGGGCCTCGCGCCCGCGGCCGTGGTGGCGGTCTCCGCCTGGCTGTTCCCGTTCTCCGGCACCCAGCCGATGGGCTTCGGCTCGGTGATCATGCCGCTGACGTACGGCCTGCTCTGCCTCTTCCTCGTGCCGAAGGAGTGGAAGACGGTCCGGCTGACGGCAGCCGTGTACAGCCTCGGCGTGGTGCTGGTGTGGCTGGTCAGCTCGCAGATCGGCTCGAACATCTCGCGGCTGCCGATGCTGTTCGCGGGGGTGACGCTGATCGCGGCCCTCCCCTACACGGTCCCGCGCTCGCGCAAGTACTACACCGTCGTCCTCGCCTTCCTCGGCGCCTGCGGCTGGAGCAGCTTCAAGTCGGTCGACGACATCATCCACACGACCCCGGCCGCGTCCTGGGCCCGCGAGCTCGCCCCGCTCGTCCACCAGCTCCAGCAGGTCGGCGCCGAGAAGGGCCGCGTCGAGGTGGTCCCGGCCCGCTCGCACCGCGAGGCCTCCGCGCTCGCGCCGTACGTCAACCTGGCCCGCGGCTGGAACCGCCAGGCCGACATGGAGCGCAATCCGCTCTTCTACGACGACACCCTCAACTCCGCGAACTACCACGAGTGGCTGCAGCGCTGGGCCGTGCACTTCGTCGTCGTCCCGAAGGACCAGCCCGACGGCGACGGCGGCGGGGAGCGGGAGCGGGCGCTGGTGCGGCGCGGGATGCCGTACCTGAAGCAGGTCTGGGGCGACGCCAACTGGCAGCTGTTCCGGGTGACCGACCCGGTGCCGCTCGCCGAGCCCGACGCGGTGGTGGACAGCGCGGAACAGGGCGAGCTGACCATCGAGGTCCGCAAGGCCGGCCGGATCCTGATCCGGATCCCCTACTCGCCCTGGCTGAGCATCGTCGACGCGGACGGCAAGAGCCTCAAGGCGCCCCAGGAGACCGAGGCCTCCAAGCACCGGGCCGACGGCGAGCCGAAGACGTACACCAACGTCAACGGCTGCCTGAGGGAGACGCCGGAGGACGCCAAGGGGGACAAGTGGACGATGCTGCTGGCCCCGAAGGCAGGCACGTACCGGCTGGCGGCGCCCTACCAGCTGCCGCGGGGCACACCCTGCCCCGACGAGCTGAAGTGACCAGCCTGCAGACGTGACATGACTGACAGGATGACAACTCGATTGACTCACTGAGTCAATTCACATTCGAGCTGGATATTCCCAGCTCAGAGACGGTATTAAGGAGGCCGTCACGGCCTCCCATGACCCCTGTCCGCCCATTTTCTTTACTTTTTACTTGACTCTCAATGACGGGCTCAGTTGACTGAATGACGTTGATTCGTCAGCCGAGGAGGCAGCGCAGTCATGGGGGACGAGACGTTAGGGATCATCCTGGCGGGAGGCCGGGGCGAACGTGCCAAGCCGCTCACCCTCGCCTCCTCGGACTACATCCGCAGCAAGGCGCTCATCCCGTTCGCCGGCCGGCCCGTCGTCGAGTGGCTCGTCGAGAACTGCCGGGACCAGGGCATCCGCCGCTTCCACGTGGTCGCCCAGGGGGCCGAGAACCACAGCCAGATCAAGCTCGTGCTGGGCAGCGGCGAGCGGTTCGGCGTCGAGATCCACTACTCCCGGGCCCGGCTCGACCGCTACAACGTCGGCTCGGGCGCCGCCACCCTGCACAACCTCGAACGGTGGGACCTGACCGGCCGCGCCCTGGTCATGCCGGTCGACTCCGTCTTCGAGTTCTCGCTCCCCCTGCTGACCGACGCGCACGACGCCGCCGACGCCGTCGTGACCGTCGCCTCCGTCGGCCGCACCGCCGAGGAGATCGCCGGCAAGTACGGCGTCATGCAGAAGTCCGCGGACGGCACCGTCTCGGGCTTCCTGGAGAAACCCGACCTCGACCGCATCCACCGCCTCTTCCCCGAGACATCCTTGCCGGGAGCCGGCTTCACCCTGCCCACCAACGCGGGCATGTACCTGATCGACTGCGGCCGCCTGCGGCTGGCCGCCCGCACCCCCGAGATGATCCGGCTCGCCCAGCAGCGCCTGGACTGGGGCGGCGACCTGCTGCCCTGGCTGGTCCGGCGGGGCCTGCCGGTCGCGGCCGCACCCATCGACCGGCTCGGCGACCTCGGCAGCATCCCGGACTACCTGGCCACCCTCGGCGACGTGCTGCGCGGCCGCTACCGGTGGATGAGCCGGGCCATGGGCGCGCCGGTGAGCACCGACCCGCCGTACTGGATCCACGAGTCGAGCCTGCGCACCAAGGACAGCGTGCACGGCACCACCCTCGCCCAGAAGATCTCCGAGGGCAGCGTGGTGCTGGGCCCCGCCGTGCGCATCGGGCGGAACGCCGAGATCGGCCCCGGCGTGAAGCTGCGGTACACGGACGTCGGCGACGACGTCGACATCGACGAAGGGTCCCGGCTCAGCCGGTCGGCGATCGGCGACGGCGCCGTCGTCGGGCCGTACGCCCGCATCACCGACTCGTACGTGGGGCCCATGGCGCAGGTGCACTCCGCGCGCGACAACCCCGTCCGGCTCGTCCACTCGGCGATCGGCGAGGCCGCCGACCTGCGTCCCGGCACCCGGCTCTCGGGGGTGAGCGTCTACCCGCGGCTGCGGGTCCCCGCCGTCACCGGACTGCCCACCGGCACCCATCTGACCAGCTCCGACGACATCCTGCGCTGGATCTGACCGGATCCGGCCCGACCTGACCTGACCTGACCTGACCTGACCTGACCTGACCTGACCTGATCGAACACGCCCTGACGCATCCACCTGCTCCTTCCCGCACCCCAATCGTCCGGCTCGTCTACAGCCTGGGGAGTTTTCTCGATGGACAGCCCGATCGCAGTCATAGGAGGGACCGGCCGGGTCGGCCGGCTCGTCACCCGCCGGTTGCTGGCCCGGGGCGAGACCGTCCGGGTCATCGGCCGCAGCACCCAGCGCGCCCGGCGGCACATGCCCGCGCAGGCGCAGTACTTCACGGCCGACGTACGCGACCCCGGTACGCTCCGCACCCCCCTGCACGGGTGCTCCGCGGTCGTCTACGCCGTGGAGCCGGGCACCGACGCGGCCGGCCCGGACAGCCCGGAGTCGACCCTGCACGGCGGCGTCCGCCACGTTCTCGACGCCCTGGGCGCGGCCGCCCCGGTCGACCGGCACTTCGTGCTCGTCAGCCAGCGGCACGTCACCCGCCGCGACCACCCCATGAACGCCTACGGCAGGATGCTGGACTGGCGGCTGGCCGGCGAGGACGCGGTCCGCTCCTCGGGGCTGCCCTACACGGTGATCCGGCCGGGCTGGCTGACCGACGAGCCCGGCCACGGCGTGCTCCACCTGGAGCAGGGCGACGTCGGCGACGGGTACGTGGCCCGCGAGCACGTCGCCGAGGCGTGCGTCCGGGCGATCGGCTCGCCCGCCGCGCACGGCGTGACGTTCGAGATGCGCAGCGAGGCCGGCCCGGCCGCCGGTGCCGTGCCCTGGGACGAGCTCTTCGCCGGGCTGCGCGCCGACGCCCCGGCCGGGACCAGGGCGGTGTTCGCATGAGCGCCCCGACCGAGGCCCAGGACCAGCCGACCGCCACCACGACCACGGATCCCGCGAACGAGTACATGACCCTGCCCGCCGACCAGGCCCCCGACACCCTCGACCTCGTCCAGCCGGGGGTCACCCCGGGCCACCCGCAGCCGCTGGGCAGCACCGTCGACGCCGACGGGGTCAACTTCTCGATCTTCTCCGAGCACGCCACCCGGGTCGACCTGCTGCTCTTCGAGCACTGCGACAGCCCGCGGCCCTACCGGACCGTCCGGCTGCGCCCCGAGCGGCACCGGAGCTTCCACTTCTGGCACTGCCACGTGCAGGGGCTGGGCGCCGGCCAGGTCTACGCCTACCGCATCGACGGGCCGCGGGACCCGGTCGCCGGGGGCAGCCGCTTCGACCACCGCAAGGTGCTGCTCGACCCCTACGCCCGCGCCAACGTCAACAGCCGCTGGGACCGGACCCGCGCGATCGGTCCCGGGGACAACGTCGAGCACTCCATGCGCAGCCTGGTGGTCGACCTGGACGACTACGACTGGGAGGGCGACACCCCGCTGCGGACCCCGATGGCCGACACCGTCATCTACGAGATGCACGTCCGCGGCTTCACCGCCTCACCGACCTCCGGGGCGGAGTGCCCGGGCACCTTCTCGGCCGTCATCGACAAGATCCCGCACCTGAAGGAACTCGGCGTCACGGCGGTGGAGCTGCTGCCGGTCTTCGACTTCGACGAGACCCAGGTCCTGCGCACGGGACCGGACGGGACAGCGCTGCGCAACTACTGGGGCTACGACCCGTACGGGTTCTTCGCCCCGCACACCGGCTACTGCGCGAGCCCCCATCTCGCCACCCACATCACCGAGTTCCGCGACATGGTGAAGGCGCTCCACAAGGCGGGCATCGAGGTCATCCTCGACGTGGTCTTCAACCACACCAGCGAGGGCAACGAGTTCGGGCCGACGATCAGTTTCCGGGGCGCGGCGAACGAGGCCTACTACCACCTGTGGCCGCAGGACCGCTCCCACTACATGGACTTCACCGGGTGCGGCAACGCGGTCAACGCCAACCACCCCATCGTCACCAAGTTCATCCTGGAGTCCCTCGAGTACTGGGTCTCCGAGCACCACGTCGACGGCTTCCGCTTCGATCTCGCCTCGGAGCTGTCGCGCGGCCCGATGGGCTACGAGATGGCGGTGCCGCCCGCGCTGTGGGCGATAGAGCTGTCGCAGGTCCTGGCCGAGACGAAGATCATCGCGGAGCCCTGGGACGGCGGCGGGCTCTACCAGGTGGGCCGCTTCCCGGGGAAGCGCTGGGCACAGTGGAACGGCCCCTTCCGGGACGACGTACGACGGTTCGTGCGCGGTGACGCGGGCATCGCCGGCGAGGTCGCCTCCCGGCTCGGCGGCTCGGCCGACCTGTTCGCGCCGCAGGAGGAACTGCCCACCAACAGCATCAACTTCGTGACCTGCCACGACGGCTTCACCCTCAACGACCTGGTCAGCTACAACACCAAGCACAACCACGCCAACGGTGAGGCGGACGCCGACGGGACGAACGAGAACTACAGCTGGAACTGCGGCTCCGAGGGCCCCTCGGACGACCCGGAGGTCGAGGGGCTGCGGGTACGGCAGATCAAGAACCTGCTGTCGGTCCTCATGCTCAGCCGCGGCGTCCCGATGCTCCTGGCGGGGGACGAGTTCCGCAACAGCCAGGCCGGCAACAACAACGGCTACTGCCAGGACGGGCCGCTCACCTGGCTCGACTGGGACCAGGCCGGCAAGGAGCGGGAGACGCTCGGGTTCACCCGGGACGTCATCGGGCTGCGCAAGCGCTACCGCACCTTCCGTGAGCCGCAGTTCTTCTCCGAGCGGCTCAACCCTCGTCTCCTGCCGGACATCACCTGGCACGGCACGCGCCTCAACCAGCCGGGCTGGGAGAACCCCGACGCCCACGTGCTGGCCTGCACGTACGGCGGTTTCGACGGTGACCCGGACCTGCACCTGATCCTCAACATGTACCACCTGGGCCTCGAATTCGAGCTGCCCGAGCTCCCCGGCCACCGCTGGCACCGCGTCCTGGACACGGCCCGGCCGGCCCCGTACGAGATCCTCCCGCCCGGAGCGGAGGAGCCGGTCGACGGTCCCACCTATCACGCCCAGGGCCGCAGCGTCGTGCTGCTGGCGGCCCTGCCCGACGAGAAGGGCACGCGACGATGAGCGCACTCTCCCAACGACGCATCACCTCCGACACCCTGGCGGGGTACGTCACCCACTACAGCCCCACAAGGCGCATGTTCGGCCTGCGCAGCCCGGACGGGCGGGAGTTCACGGTCCACCTGACCCACAACGCCGTCTCCCGCATCGTCCGCAACCTCGGCGACTCCTACCGCGACACCACGGCCGACACCGTGGACATGCTGGCCGAGGGCCGGTTCCTGTTCGCGTACGGGATCCTCTACGAGTGGGAGGGCGGCGCCCGCTTCGACGCCAAGGAGATCACCTTCCCGGAGGAGAGCCGCGGCCAGTACGTCTTCGAGCACCCGAACTGGTGGGTGCAGCAGGCCGCCGCCATCGCCGACTTCTACCTGCGCGGCCAGTTCCCCGACGGGAACTACGACTGGCGCGACTTCCGCACCCACCTCACCCTCAGCGGCACCCACTTACCGGACTTCCACGGGCAGGACGTGCGGCAGGAGACCGACACCATCTCCCGGCTGGTGTACGGGCTGGCCACGGCCTACCTGCTGACCGGCGAGGACCGCTTCCTGGAGGCGGCCGAGTCCGGCACCGAGTACCTGCGCGAGCACATGCGGGTGGACGACCAGGCGGACGGGATCACCTACTGGTACCACGGCATCGACATCACGCCGAACGGGCACCGGCCGGTCTTCGCCTCGGAGTTCGGCGACGACTACGACGCGATCCCCATGTACGAGCAGATCTACGCGCTCGCCGGCCCCACCCAGACCTTCCGGATCACCGGCGACCCGAAGATCCTGAACGACATCGACCGCACGGTCGCCCTGTTCCAGAAGTACTTCCGCGACCCGGTGAACGGCGGGTTCTTCTCGCACCTGGACCCGATCGCCCTCGACCCCGGCGCCGACTCGCTGGGCCGCAACCGGTCCCGCAAGAACTGGAACTCCGTCGGCGACCACGCCCCGGCCTACCTGATCAACGCCTACCTGGCGACCGGGCGTTCCGACTTCGCCGCCCTCCTCGAGGAGACCGCGGACACGATCGTCGAGCGGTTCCCGGACGAGCCCAACTCCCCCTTCGTGCAGGAACGGTTCCACGCCGACTGGAGCCCGGACCGCACCTGGGGCTGGCAGCAGGACCGCGCGGTGGTCGGCCACAACCTCAAGATCACCTGGAACCTGACCCGCATCAAGGCGCTGCACGACAAGCCCGAGTACCTCGCCACGGCGGAGCGGATCGCCGAGCTGATGCCCGGGGTGGGCAGCGACGGGCTGCGCAGCGGCTGGTACGACGTGGTGGAGCGGCAGCCCGACCCGGACAGCGGCATCCACCGCATGGTCTGGCACGACCGCAAGGCCTGGTGGCAGCAGGAGCAGGCGATCCTCGCCTACCTCATCCTGGCCGGCACCACCGACGACCCCGAGCACCTGCGGCTGGCCCGGGAGGCGGCGTCGTTCTACAACGCCTACTTCCTCGACTACGAGGACGGCGGCGTCTACTTCAACGTCCTGGCCAACGGCATCCCGTACCTGCTGGGCACCGAGCGGCTCAAGGGCAGCCACGCGATGGCCGGCTACCACGCGCTGGAGCTCTGCTACCTGTCGGCCACCTACACCGGTCTGCTGCTCGGCAACGACCCGGTGACCCTGCACTTCCGGCCGCGCCCGGACGACCTGCCGGAGCGGCTGCTGCGGGTGGCGCCGGACCTGCTGCCGGCCGGCTCGGCGGAGCTGACCCGGGTCTGGGTGGACGGGCAGCCGTACCAGAACTTCGACGCCAAGGACCTGACGGTACGGCTGCCCGAGGGCACCGAACCGGTGCGGGTGCGGGTGGAGCTGGAGCCCGCGCAGATGCGGCTGCGGATGCGCAGCGAGTTCGACGGCGGAACCGCCCACATCAGCTGCCGCGGTGTGATCGACGCCGCCGAACTGGGCAAGTTCCGCAGGATCCTCGGCGAGGTCATGGCGGCCACCCCCGGGCGGGTGGAGTTCCACCTGTGCGAGACCAGCGAGATGTGCCGGTCCGCCATCAACGAGCTGCTGTTCCAGCGCACCAAGGCGGGGCTCGACGTCGACTTCGTGATCGTGGGCTGCGCCCTGCCGGAGGTCGCGGACGCGCTGCTCGCCACGGACGCCTTCCTGCTGGAGGGTGGTGACGACTGCAACCATGAGTGATCTCGCGACCCTCGCACTCCCGTTACCGTCCGTGCGTACCCCGGGTGCCCCGCCCGGTGCCTGCGACCTGCCGTCCTACTGCGGCGAGCTGTTCGGCCAGTTCACCCGGGCCGACCAGCGGCGCTGGGGCGAGGTGTACCTGCGCGGCCTGCTGGCGGTGCCCGGACGCAAGACGCCGGCCAGGATCACCGAACAGGTGCTGGGGCGGCGGGCGGTGCAGCAGATCCAGCAGTTCGTGAACCAGAGCCCCTGGGCGTCAGCGCCGGTGCGCGGCCGGCTGGCCGGGCAGATGGTCCGGGCCTTCCGGGCCGAGGCCTGGTCGGTCGACGAGGTCGTCTTCGCCAAGAACGGCGACCGCTCGGTCGGCGTGGCCCGCCAGTACGCGGCCTCCCAGCAGCGCACCGTCAACTGCCAGCTGGCGCTGGCGACCTCGCTGGTGGGGCACGCCGGCGGGGTCCCGGTGAACTGGCGCCTCGTGCTGCCGACCCGGTGGGACCGCGACGAGGACCTGCGCGGCCAGGCCCACCTACCGGAGCACGAGCGCTGCCGTCCGCGGTGGAGCTACGTGCTGGAGGCGCTCGACGAGATGCTCGACGAGTGGTCCCTTGAACCGCTGCCGGTGCTGGCCGACTGGCGCGGCGACGGGGATCCCGACCCCCTGCTGCGGGGGCTGGAGGCCCGCGGTCTCGGCTATGTGGTCCAGACATCGCCGCACACCCCGGTGCTCCTCCCCCGCGGCCGGGCCGGCGGCACCGGCGGCACCCTGGCCGACCTCGCCGCGCACGCCGTCCGGCACACCGAGCGGACGTCGGTGACCTGGCACGACCCGGTGACCGAACGCATGTGGCACTCCGAGTTCCTGACCGTTCCCGTGCTGCTGCGGGCCGAGCGCTCTCCGGAGGGCTGCCCGAGCGGCGCGCCCCGGGCGCGGATGCTCCTCGCGGACTGGCCCTACGGCCGGCCGCAGCCGCGGGCGTACTGGCTGACCAACCTGCCGGTCCGGCGGCTCGCGGAGCTCGTGCTGCTGGCCCGGCTGCGCAGGTTCGCCGGGGAGGCGCTGGCCCGGATGCACGACGAGTTCGGCCTCGGCGACTTCGAGGGCCGCTCCTTCCGCGGCTGGCACCACCACGTGACGCTGGCCTCGGCCGCGCTCGGCTTCGACATGGTGCGCCAGCAGGCCGACGAGAGAGCCCTGAGCGCACCGCATGCCTGAACAGCGCCACCGCAACAGCCAAGACGGCCCCGTGCGGACACGTCCGCA
The DNA here is from genome assembly GCF_042892755.1 of Streptomyces sp. NPDC001714. Taxonomy (NCBI): domain Bacteria; kingdom Bacillati; phylum Actinomycetota; class Actinomycetes; order Kitasatosporales; family Streptomycetaceae; genus Streptomyces; species Streptomyces sp. NPDC001714. The sequence goes on along the minus strand of NZ_JBIAUL010000015.1, from coordinate 310,826 downwards.
CGGGGCCGCCGTGCGCTCACTTCTCCCAGCCGACCTTCGTGAAGTCGATGTCGCCGAGGCCCGGGACGCCGTAGTTGGCGAGGCCCTTGCGGACGGCGAGGATCTGGGGGCGCTGGTAGAGCTCGATGTCGTGGCCGAGCCGCCAGATCTGGGTGTCCGCCTCGTTGTACAGGCGCCGCGCGGCCCGTTCGTCGAGGGTGCCGGCGGCCTTGCCGAGCAGTTCGTCCACCTGCGCCGAGCCGACCCGGCCGTAGTTCTCGAAGACCTGACCGCCGGCCGGGCGCCGGTAGACGGCGTAGGCGGAGCTCGGGTACGTCAGGCCGGTGAACCGGAAGATGGCGAGGTCGAAGTTCCCCTTGTCCAGGTACTGCGGCCCGTAGGCCGTGGCGGGCACCTTCTCGATCTCGACGCGGACCCCGGCCCGGGCCAGCATCTGCTGGACGAGCTGGGCCAGGTCCTCGCCGAGCCGGTTGGTGCCCTCGCTCAGCACCAGGCGCAGGGTGAGACTGCGGCCGTGCCTGACCCTCGGCTTCCCGTCGCCCTGGCTGCGCCAGCCCGCGCGGTCCAGGGCCCGCTCGGCGGCCGCCAGGTCGAAGCGGCCGTACGGGCCGGAGTCGTCGGCGTAGCCGGGCTGGTTGGTCATGTAGAAGTGGTTGCCGAGCAGCGGCACCTTCACCGGCAGGCCCGAGGCCGCGACCTCGGCCAGCGCCTGACGGTCCACGGCCTGCTGGAGGGCGTTGCGCACCGCCCGGTCGGCCAGCGGCCCGCTCGCGCCGTTCAGCGTGACGTGCACCTCGTCCCAGGCGGAGCCGACCCGGATGGCGGTGTCCTTCGCCTTCGCCAGCTGGGCGTAGGCCTCGCTGGTGGCGGCGTTGACGACGTCGACCTCGCCGTTGCGGAAGGCCTGCAGGGCGGCGTCGGGGTCGAGGACGCGGAAGACGATCCGGTCGAGCCGGGGCCGGGTGCCCCACCAGGCCGCGTCGGGGACGAGGGTGAGGGTCTGCGCCGTACGGTCGACGGAGGCCAGCCTGAAGGGGCCCGCGGTGACCGGGAGCCGCCCCTGCCAGCCGGAGTCGAAGTGCTGCGGGCTGTCGTAGGCGACCGCCGGGAAGAGCGGGGTGAAGAGCCTGCGCCAGTCGGCGTACGGCTGTTTGAAGGTGACCTTGACCTCGTGCGCGCCGGCGCCCTGGCGGACGTCGGCGATACGGTCGTAGCCGCTCGGGTCGGCGACCAGGTACCGGTCGTCGCCGCCGCCCACCGCCTGCCACTGGGCTGCGAAGTCCCGCCAGCTCAGGGCCCTGCCGTCGGACCAGCGGGCCTTCGGGTTGAGCCGGTAGGTGACGACCTGGCGCGGGCCGGCGGCGGAGACGGTGGCGGAGGTCAGGTAGTCCGTGACGATCCGGGGGACGCCCTCGGCGTCGCGGGTGAAGAGCCGGGGCTCCGTCATCGTGTCGACGGTCCACACGTCGTCCAGGGCGCCGTCGACGTGGTTGAAGTTGAACTGCGTGATCATCTGCGTGATCGGCACGGTCAGGGTCCCCCCGGAGCGGAGGTCCGTGGACGGCAGGGCGTTGATGTCGTAGGTGCCGTAGGTCGGCAGCGCCTGGTGCCGGGAACCGTCGTGCACGCCGGACGCGGTGCATCCGGTCGCCGTGAGGACGATGAGCGCCCAGACGGCCGGCCACGCGGGCCATCCCCGTAATCGCTCCACCTGTCAGCCTCTCCGGCGTCGCGTAACCGCCAACTACCCCCGTTACCATGGGAATTGCGGCGTCGGAGCTTAACATCACGATGTTTCCCTCACATGAAGAGAAGGCAGACTCCCCTCCGTCAGGAGTGCCATGTTCTTCCTGGTCGCCAGGCGCCTGGTCCGCTGTGTCGTCCTGTTCCTCGTCTCCCTGGTCCTCTCCTACGCCCTCGCCTCGACCGCGCTCGATCCCCGCGCGTACTTCGAGGACCGCAGGCCACCGCCGCCGGCGCGGGTCGTCGACCGCGAGCTGTCCCGGCTCGGCATGGACGACCGCGCCCCGCTGCCGGAGCGCTTCGCGCGCTGGGCGGACCGCGCCGTCCACGGCGACCTGGGCCGCACCATCGACGGCGACTCGGTGAGCGGCGAGTTCGGCCGCCGGATCGGCGTGACGGTACGGCTGCTGCTGGTGGGCACGGTGGCCGGTACGGCCGTCGGCACCCTGGCCGGGATGTGGGCGGCGGTCCGGCGCGGCGGGTTCGGCGACCGGGCGCTGGCCGGGTTCTCCTTCGCGGTGCTGTGCGTCCCCACCTTCGTGCTGGCGCTGCTGCTGAAGACGGGGGCCCTCGCGGTCAACCGGGCCGCGGGCGGCAACGTCGTCAAGTACACCGGCGAGCACACCCCCGGGCTGCAGGGCGACTGGAGCGTCCACCTCCGGGACACGGCGGCCCACCTGGTGCTCCCGGCGCTCTGCGTGGCGCTCGCGGCGATCGCGCTGTACAGCCGCTACCAGCGGGCCGCCACCCTGGACGTGCTCGGCGCGGACCATCTGCGCACCGCCCGCGCCAAGGGGCTCACCCCGGGCCGCGCGCTGCTGCGGCACGGACTGCGGATCTCGCTGGTGCCGATGACGGTCTTCTTCTCCTTCGGCGTCCTCACCCTGGTCACCGGGGCGGTGTTCACCGAGCGGGTCTTCGGCTGGCCCGGCATGGGCAGCTGGCTGATCGACTCGGTGGAGAAGGGCGACGTCAACTCCGTCGTGGCGGTGGACGGCTTCGCCGCGGCCGTCGTGCTGCTGGCGGGGCTGGTCGCGGACGTCCTGCACGCGCTGCTCGATCCCCGGGTGCGGGAGCCGTGAGAGCGGGGCGGCGGGGGCGGGCCGTGCTCGGCCGGCTGGCCCGGCACCCGGGGGCGCTGTGCGGACTCGCGCTGCTGCTGGCCCTGGTGGTGTTCGCGGTCGCGGGGCCGTACGTGTGCCGATGGTCCTACACGGACGTCGACTACGGCGCGCTGCGGCAACCGCCGGACGCGCGGCACTGGATGGGCACCAACCGGATCGGGCAGGACGTGTTCGCCCAGGCCGCGCACGGGCTGCGGAAGTCGCTGCTGATCGGGGCGCTGGTGGCCGCGGTCGCCACCGGTCTGGCCGCGGCGGTGGGGACCTGCGCGGGTTACTTCGGCGGCTGGACGGACCGGCTGCTGATGCTCGTGGCGGACCTGCTGCTCGTGCTCCCCGGCTTCCTCGTCCTCGTGGTGCTCGCGCCGCGGCTGCGGCGGTGGGGCTGGCTCGCGCTGGCCGGGCTGCTCGCCCTGCTGGGCTGGATGGTCACCGCACGGGCGGTGCGCGGCATGACCCGTTCCCTGAAGGAGCGGCAGTTCGTGGTGGCGGCGGGGCTGATGGGGGTCGGGCCGGTGCGGATCATCTGGCGGCACGTGCTGCCGCACCTGGCCTCGTTCCTGATCACCGATGCGACGGTCACGGTGGCCGGGGCGGTGGTCAGCGAGGCCGGACTGTCCTACTTCGGCTTCGGCGTCCAGCCGCCCGACGTCTCCCTGGGCACGCTGATCGCGGACGCGTCCGACGTGGCCCTGGTGTATCCGTGGATGTTCTTCTTCCCGGCGGGCCTGCTGATCGCGTTCGTCCTGGCGGTCAGCCTCCTCGGCAACGCCCTGCGCGACGCCCTGGACCCCACGACGGTACGGCCGTCCGGGCCGCCCCGCGGCGCCGTGTCGGGGCTGGCCTGATGAGCGCGCGCCCGGCGGCGCACGGACCGGCGAACCCGGTCCTCGAGGTGCGCGGTCTGACGGTCGCCTTCGCAGGCGGGCGGCGGCGGCCGCCCGTTCCCGTGGTGCGCGGCGTGGACCTCGTGCTGCGCCCCGGCGAAGTGCTGGGCCTGGTGGGCGAGTCCGGCGCCGGCAAGTCGCTCACCGCCCTGTCCCTGCTCGGCCTGGCCCCGCCCGGCGCCCGGGTGGGCGGTTCGGTACGGCTGCTGGGCGAGGAGCTGCTGGGCCGGCCGGAGCGGGAGCTGGCCGGCCTCCGGGGCCGCCGGATCGCGATGGTCTTCCAGGATCCGCTGCACGCCTTCACCCCCGTACTGCGCGTCGGCGACCAGATCGCGGAGGCCCTGCGCATCCACGAACGCCCGCGCCCGCGCCGCGAGACGGCGTTGCGGCGGGCCGTGGAGCTCCTGGACTTCGTGGGGGTGCCGCAGCCGTCCCGGGCCGCCCGCGCCCTGCCCCACCAGCTCTCCGGCGGGATGCTCCAGCGGGCCATGATCGCGATGGCGGTGGCCAACCGGCCCGCGGTCCTCGTCGCGGACGAGCCGACCAGCGCGCTGGACGTGACCGTGCAGGCCCAGGTCCTTGAGGCGCTCGCGGCAGCCCGGCGGGAGACGGGGGCGGCACTGCTCCTCGTCACCCACGACCTCGGCGTGGTCGCGGGCGCCGCCGACCGGGTCGCGGTCCTGTACGCGGGGCGGGTGGTGGAGACGGGCCCGGCGGAGGCGGTGCTCTGCCGCCCCCGGATGCCGTACACCCTCGGCCTCGTCGGCTCCGTGCCGCGCCTGGACGCCCGGGTACCCCCCGTCCCGGTCCCGGGTACCGCCCCCGCCCCGGGCACCACCGGCCCGGGCTGCCCCTTCGCCCCCCGCTGTCCCCTGGCGGCACCGGACTGCCGCACGTCCGAGCCGTCGCTCACGGGAGTGGACAGCCCGTCCCGCGCCGACGGCTCGGCCCCCGACGCCCACGCGGCGGCCTGCCGGAGGATCCCGGAGGTCCGGCAGCTGAGCGCGGCGGAGCTGTTCGGGCCGCCGCCGGTCCCGCCGGAGGACCGGGGCGATGCGCCGGGCGAGCCGTCCGCGCCGCCCGCGCCGCCACGGTCCGGCACGGACACCGCCGAGCACACCCCGGCTGCCGCCCCGGCCGGAACGTGGCGCCGGGCCGTCGGCGCACCGACGCACGCCGGTCGCGCGACCGAGCCGCCTCCGAGGGCGGCGGGAGACGCGGCCGAAGACCCGTCCGGCGGCACGGCCTGGGACTCCACCGGAGGCGCGGCCGCGGCCGCCGATGTCGTGCTGCGGGTCTCCGGGCTCGGTCGGTCGTACCGGGCGCCGGGGTTCCGGCACCGCCGTGCCCCCGCCGTGCGGGCCGTGGAGTGGGTCGATCTGGAGGTACGGCGCGGGCAGACGCTGGCGCTGGTCGGGGAGTCGGGGGCCGGGAAGAGTACGACGCTGCGGGAGATCGCCGCGCTGGCGGCTCCGCAGACCGGGCGGGTGGAGGTGCTCGGGCAGGACACCGCGCTGCTCTCCCGGCGGTCGGCGCGCGAGCTGCGGACGGCGGTGCAGCTGGTGCCGCAGGATCCGATGTCGAGCCTCGATCCGCGGATGCCGGTGGGTGACATCGTCGCCGAGCCGCTGCACGCCGCACGGGTGCCGCCGGCCGTCGTGGCGGCGCGGGTACCGCGGCTGCTGTCCCAGGTGGGGCTGCGCCCGGCGGACGCCGACGGCTACCCGCACCAGTTCTCCGGGGGCCAGCGGCAGCGCGTCGCCATCGCGCGGGCCCTGGCGGTCGGCCCCGCGCTCCTGCTGCTCGACGAACCGGTGTCGGCGCTGGACGTGTCGGTGCAGGCCGGCATCCTGGACCTGCTGCTGCGGCTGAAGCGGACGCTGGGCCCGGCCTACCTGCTGGTCTCGCACGACCTGGCGGTGGTCCGGCAGCTCGCCGACCGGGTGTCGGTCATGTACGCGGGCCGGACGGTGGAGACGGGCGGTGTGGCCGAGGTGTTCGGCCGGCCACGCCATCCCTACACCCGGGCGCTGCTCTCGGCCGTCCCGCTGCCGGATCCGGTCGCCGAGCGCTCCCGGCGCCGGATCGTGCTGCCCGTCGACCCCGGGACGGGCCAACGGGCCGCCTCCGGGTGCGGCTTCCGGGCCCGCTGCCCCGTCCAGGCCGTGCTCTCCGCCGCCGAGCGGCGGCGCTGCTCGGAGGAGGTACCGCGCGGGCGGGCGGCCGGACCGGCCGCGGGCCACACCGTCTCCTGCCATTTCCCGCACGACGAAGGACCGGGTCCGGTCCGGCGGCCGTAGCGCGACCGCCGGACCGGACCCGGTCCCGTGCGAGGTGCCCGTGTGATCAGCAGCAACCACCACTCCCACCGCTGGACGCGGCCATGCCCTCGTGCTGCGGACGGTTACCCGGGCCGGAATCGCTCAGCCACAGTCCCCCCGACACAAGACCACTGATCAGGACGACGATTGCAAAGAGCGCGATTATTTTATTGCTCACGAAAATCCCCTCCCCTGAACAATAGAAGGTTGCGCCTTGACAATTACAGTCAACATTAAATAACTAGCCCAGTCAAGCTATTTCTTTAAAAATTAATCACAACCAAACGGAATATCGCGCACCGCATAAGCCATCCCCTAAAGCGATCGGATAAGTCCCCTGCAAAATACGGTCGAGAGCCACTAAAAGATCACCGTAGGCCCATTGGGTAGATATCAACTTACTGGTAACATCAATCTGTCATCCCCACAGTCAAGTACTGCCACCGAGGAGTTCGCATGGATCCACTCGGCAACGCGACGGCCGCAGGACTGGGCGAGCGCATCAGGGTGTTGCGCGGCAAACGTGGACTCAAGCAGCAGGACCTCGCGTCCGGCGAGATTTCGGCGAGCTACATCTCCCTGATCGAGTCGGGGAAGCGCGGCGCGCCGTCGGACTCGGTGCTCGCCGCGCTCGCCGAGCGCCTCGGGTGCTCCGTGGAGTACCTGCGCAGCGGACGCGACGACCACGAGCTGGAGGAGACCCGGCTGCGGCTGGCCTTCGGCGAGATGGCCCTGCGCAACGGCAGCAACGGCGAGGCCCTCCAGACCCTGAGCGACCTCCTGGCGAAGCCGTCCCTGCTGGACCCGTCGATGACCCGGCGCGCCCGCATCGCGCAGGCCTCCGCCCTGGAGAAGCTCGACCGCATCGAGGCCGCCATCACGATCCTGGAAGACCTCCAGCGCGACCCCGAACTGCCGCCCGGCTCCGCCGACTGGTGCACGGTGTCGGTCGCCCTGTCCCGCTGCTACCGCAACGCCGGCGACATCACGACGAGCATCGAGATCGGCGAGCGGGCCATGTCCCGGCTCGACGCCCTCGGCCTGGACGTCACGGTCGACCACGTCCAGCTCGGCGCCACGCTCATGGCGTCGTACCACATGCGCGGCGACCTCACCCGAGCCCAGCTGCTCGGCGTCCGGCTCCTGGACGCCGCCGAGAAGCAGGGGGCCCGGGCCGCGCGGGGTGCCGTCTTCTGGAACGCGGGGCTCGTGGCCCGCTCCCGCGGCCAGCTGAACGAGGCGCTGGCCCTGGTGGAGCGGGCGCTGGCGCTGATGTCCGAGGACGACAACATCCGCCATGTCGCCATGCTCAAGATGAACTGCGGCTCGCTGCTCCTCCAGGTCGACCAGCCGGAACCGGCGCGCGCCAAGCAACTCCTGGAGGAGGCCCAGCAGTTGCTGGCGGAGGTCGGCAACGCCCCCGAGCTGGCCCAGTGCGAGATCGGCCTGGCCGACGCGGACGCGATGCTCGGCAACTGGGACGAGGCCGCGGCCCACGCGGAGCGGGCCCTCGGCCTCACGGGTCCGGAGTCCCGCATCCAGGCGGTCGGCGCGCGCGCCACGCTCGCCGAGATCCATCTGCTGCGCGGCGACCACGAGCAGGCGGCCCAGTGCCTGCAGGCCGCGACCCGGCAGCTGCGCCAGTTCCCGCCGTCCCACCAGACCGCGCTCAACTGGCGGTACGTGGGCGACCTGTGGCGCCGCCAGGGCAACGGTACGGCCGCCCTGCAGGCGTACGACCAGGCGCTGTCGTCGGCCGGTCTGGCCCCGAACCGCGACCCGAGCGCGTCCTTCACCGAGCAGCGCCGTTCCTGACCCGCTCCGCCCCGTTCCGCGCACCACCCGAATTCCCCTTCCGGAGCCGCCGTGAAATACCCGCACGAGCAAGAGAACTGAAAGTCCGTCGAGCGATTTCCGAGTTCCGGTTCCGGTCCTTTCACCGCCGGATTCGACGCCGCGCCGGGCCCCGTCCGGCACCGGGTTGTACGACCGGCCGGACGCCGGGCCGGACACCCGGTGAGGCACCCGGACCGGACGCCGGGTCGGGCACGCGGGCGGGACGCCGGGTTCGCCACCGGACCGGGCGCCGGATCCGTGCGGGTGCGGCGGCTCCCGGCGGGGCGGCCCTCAGCGCGAAGCCGTGGCCAGCCGATGGACCGCCGCGAGCGGCACCGGCAGCCGGTCGGGGCGCAGCCGGGACTCGTACACGGCCTCGTAGACGGCCTTGTCCGCCTCGAAGGCGCGCAGGAGTACGGGGTGGCAGTCCGGGTCCTCGTGGCCGGCGGCCGCGTACCCGGAGACGAACGCCCGCCGGTTGCGCACCGCCCACGCGGTGGCGCGCCGGCGCCTGCGCAGCCGGACCGCCGGCGAGGACTCGCCCTCCTCCTCGACGGCGGCGAGCCCGGTGCGGGCCGCGTAGTCGAAGGAGCGCAGCATGCCGGCGACGTCCTTCAGCACCGGCTGCGGACGGGCGCGTTCGGCGGCGGGCTGGGCCGGCTCGCCCTCGAAGTCCACGATCCGCCAGCCGTCGTGCGCCCGCAGAGCCTGTCCCAGGTGCAGGTCGCCGTGGGTGCGCTGGACGTAGAGCGGGCAGCCGCGCCCGGCCACCCGGGCGCAGTCGTCGAAGAGGGCGCCGAGCCGTGCGGTGTACCGGGCGAGGGCCGGGACCTCCTCGGCGGCCTCCTTGAGGCGCATGGTCATCCGTGCCGTCTCCTCGGCCACGTCCGCCACGGTCAGCCGGGTCCGCCCGAACGCCTCGCCGAGCGCGCCGTGCACGTCGGCGACGGCCCGGCCCAGGGCGGCCGCGTCCGCGGTGAAGCCGCCGCCGGCCGGGCCGCCGCGGGCGGTGCCGGCCACGGAGTCGGTGGCCTGCCGTACCGCCTCCGCCCAGCCCTCCCGGGCGTCCGGCAGGAACTCCTCGACGAGGCCGAGCACCAGGCCCTCCGCGCCGGGGGCGTCGCTGTGCACCGCCCCGTAGAGGTGGGGGGTGCGGGCGCAGTCCTGGCCGGTGAGCGCCCGCAGCGCCTCGACCTCGGTGTGCGGTCCCTGCTCCGGGCGGCGGAAGATCTTCAGCAGCACCCGGTCGCCGTAGGCCACGGAGGTGTTGCTCTGCTCCACCTGGAGCGGCCGGGGCACCAGGCCGACGGGCAGCGGGTAGCGGGAACTGCGCTCCAGGCGCGGCCCGTGCTCGGCGCCGCCGCCCGCCAGGGTGCGCAGCAGCAGCGCGAGCACGGTGCCGTCGGCCAGCGCGTCGTAGACCCGCCAGCCCTGCCAGGGGCCCGCCGGCACGGTGGCGATCGCGGCGGGGGCCAGCCGGCCGGGCAGTTCCGGGCGCAGGCCCAGCAGGAGCTGGACGCGCAGCGGTCCGGCGGCGCCGTCCGCCGAGACCACGGCGTGCAGCAGCAGCGGGGGTTCGTCACCGACCACCGACGCCGCCTCGGCGGTCAGCGGGGCCCCGGCGTAGCGGGTGTCGAACCAGCGGCGGCCCGCCAGCCACGGCCCGAGCGCGGGCAGCAGCGGCCGCAGGATCTCCGACCTCGCCGCCGTACTCGTCTCCGTCCTCATGACGCCTCCTCGGTCGTCAGTACGTGCGCGACCTGGTGGGCCGGGTCGAGGCGCACGTAGGTGGACTCGCCCCAGGCGTAGGCGGCTCCGGTGAGTTCGTCGCGGAGCTTGAGCGTGCCGTCGGCGGGCAGGCCGAGGGCCGCCAGGTCGCAGGTCACAGTGGCCTCCTGGGCCCGGTGCGGATCCAGGTTGACGACGACCAGCACCACGTCGGTGCCGCCCTCGGGCAGTTCCACGTGTTTGGAGTAGGCGAGGATCTGGTCGTTGTCGGTGTGCTGGAGCCGCAGGTTGCGCAGTTCCTGGAGGGCCGGACGGGTCCGGCGGAGCCGGTTGAGCAGGGTGATCAGCGGGGCGATGGTCCGCCCCCCGGCCTCGGCGGCCGCCCAGTCGCGCGGCCGTAACTGGTACTTCTCCGAGGCGAGGTAGTCCTCGGTACCCTCGGCGAGCGGGGTGTTCTCGCACAGCTCGTACCCGGCGTACACCCCCCAGCTGGGCGCGGCGGTCGCCGCCAGCACGGCCCGGACCTCGAAGGCGGGCCGGCCGCCGTGCTGGAGGTAGGCGTGCAGGATGTCCGGGGTGTTCACGAACAGGTTGGGGCGCAGGAAGTCGGCGCTGTCCCGGGTGAGTTCGGGCAGGTACTCGGTCAGCTCCTGCTTGGTGTTCTTCCAGGTGAAGTAGGTGTACGACTGCTGGAAGCCGGCCTGGGCCAGGGCGTGCACCATGGCCCGCCGGGTGAACGCCTCGGCCAGGAACACCACGTCCGGGTCGGTGGCGTTCACCTCGCCGATCAGCCGCTCCCAGAAGTGCACCGGCTTGGTGTGCGGATTGTCGACGCGGAAGATCCGCACGCCCTGCGCCGTCCAGTGCCGCAGGACGCGCAGCGCCTCGGCGTACAGGCCCTCGAAGTCGGTGTCGAAGTCGAGGGGGTGGATGTCCTCGTAGGTCTTGGGCGGGTTCTCGGCGTAGGCGACCGAGCCGTCCACCCGGTGGTGGAACCACTCGGGATGCGCGGTCACCCACGGGTGGTCCGGGGAGCATTGGAGGGCGAAGTCGATCGCCACCTCCAGGCCGAGGCCCCGGGCTGCGGTGACGAAGTACCGGAAGTCGTCCAGGGTGCCGAGGTCGGGGTGGACCGCGTCGTGGCCGCCCTGCCAGGAGCCGATGGCCCAGGGCGAGCCGACGTCGTCGGGGCCCGCGACGAGCGTGTTGTCGCGGCCCTTGCGGTGGGTGGCGCCGATGGGGTGGACGGGCGGCAGGTACACCACGTCGAAGCCCATCGCCGCGACGGCGGGCAGCCGGGCGGCGGCGGTCCGCAGGGTGCCGCTCACCGTCCGCCCGTCCGCCGTCACGACCGCGCCCTCCGACCGCGGGAACAGCTCGTACCAGGACCCGACCAGGGCCCGCCGCCGCTCCACGCGCAGCGGCAACGGCCGGGAGGCGGTGACCAGTTCGCGCAGTGCGTAGCGGCCCAGGGCGGCCGTCACCCGGGGGTCGGTGACGGCCGCCAGCCGGGCCGAGGCCGGGCCGAGGGTGTCGCGGAGCGCGGCGACCGCGGCCCGGACCTCCTCGCGTCGGCCCCAGTCGGTGATGTCGTTGTCGCCGTGTGCCGCCCGTTCGTGCAGCAGCACGCCCTCGCGCAGGGTCAGTTCGGTGTCGACGCCGGCCGCGGTCTTCAGCGCGGCGTCCCGGCGCCAGGTGGCCAGCGGGTCGGCCCAGGCCTCGACGCGGAAGGTCCACAGGCCCTCGGCGTCGGGGACCACGGTGGCGCTCCAGCGGTCGGCGTCCGCGTCGACGAGGACCATCGGTACCCGCCGGGCGGGGGCTCCCCCGGGACCGCGCAGGACCACGTCCGCGGCGATCACGCCGTGGCCCTCGCGGAAGACGGTGGCCGTGATGTCGAGGTGCTCGCCGGTCACGGCCTTGGCGGGCAGTTCCCCGTCCCGCACCCGGGGGCGGACGTCGAGGATCGGGATGCGCCCGGTCACCGGTGTCATGAGATCGCTCCTCTCCCCGTTGGCGTCCCGTCAGCCCTGCCCGGCCTGGGCTGCCTGAGCGGCCGGGGCGGCCTCGGCGGGCTGACGGTCGGCGAGCAGGTCGATGATGGTGCGGGCGAAGACGTGGCAGTGGTTGCCGGTGCGGCCGGTGACCAGGTCGTCGTGGACGACGACGTCCTGGTCGACGTACTCGCCGCCCATGTTCCGCAGGTCGCCCAGCAGGTTGTTGTGGACGACCGCGCGCCGGCCGCGCATCAGGTTCGGGATGGGTGCGGCGAGCCACATGCCGTGGCAGATGATGCCCTTGACGATCGCCGGGTCGGCGAACGCGCGGCGCAGGAACTGCGAGGCGGGCGGCAGCTGTTCGGGGTCCTCGGTGTAGCGGAGGCGGTCGGAGACCATCCCGGAGGGGACGATCACCGCCGAGTACTCCTTGAGCGCGAACTCGTCGAGGTCCTCGAAGGACTCGGTGACCTCGAAGGGCATGCGGTGCTCGTGCCCCTGGAAGGTCATGCCCTCGTTGCCCCAGAGCCGGGTCAGGAAGTGGACCTCGGCGCCCTCCTCGGGGAAGCGGTAGCGGTAGTAGAGGATCTCGGGCTCGTAGAAGTCGCTCTCCATCAGGACGGCGATCTTGTGTCCGGTCAGTCGCACGGCGGTCACCCCTTTCCCTTGGCCGTCACCAGGTCGACGAGGAACGGCCCGTGGTGGGCGAGGGCCTGGGCCACCGCGCCCTCGGCCTGGCCGGGCTTCTCCACCCGTACGGCGGCCACGCCGAGGGAGCGGGCGAGGCCCGTGAAGTCGATGGGCGGGTGCGAGAGGTCGAACATGCCGGGCTGTTCGTGGGCCGGTATGCCGGTCTCCCGCCAGTACTCCTCGATGTTGTCCTCCAGCAGCCGGTAGCTGCCGTTGTTGCAGATCACGAACTTGGTGGGCAGGCCGTACCGGGCGGCCGTCCACAGGGCCTGGAAGGTGTACATGCTGCCGCCGTCGCCGGTGAAGCCGACCACCGTGCGGTCGGGGTGGGCGAGCTGGGCGCCGAGCGCGCCGGGCAGGCCGACGCCGAGGGAACCGCCCCGGGTCTGCATCCACCGGCCGGGCACGGTGGGCGGCAGGTGGCGGAAGAGCACCGGGGACGCGGTCAGGGCCTCGTCGAACAGCAGTGCGTCGGGCGGAAGTTGGCGGGCGAGTTCGCGGGCGAAGGCGGCGGTGGGCACGGACTGCGCCTCGCCGTCGAACAGGTCCCGTTCCCGGGCGCCGGCCAGGGCGTCGGCCCGCTCGGCGGCCCGCACCCGAAGGCGTTCGGCCGCTTCCGTCCGCCGCTCCTCGCCCATCTCCCCGTGCAGCGCGTCGGCGAGCAGCCCGAGGGTGGCCTTCGGGTCGGCCACGATGCCGAGGTCGACCGGGAAGTTCTTCGCGATGGCGTCGGTGTCGAGGTCCACGTGGACCACCGGGGTGCCCTCGGCGAAGACGTCGTACAGGGCCGGGAACACCTCGGGCAGGGCGTAGGTGCCGACGATCAGGACTCCGTCGGCCGCGCCGGTGATCCGCCGGCTCTGCTCGCCGAACATGTGCCCCAGCTGGCCCGCGTAGGCCGGGTGCTGGACGGAGAGGTTGACCTCGGCCCAGTCGGCGCCGTACACGTCGGCGCCCCACATCTCGGCGAGGCGGGCCAGCTCGGGCTGGGCGCCCGCGAAGTGCACGCCGTCGCCCGCCACGATCAGCGGGCGGCGGGCCCCGGCGAGCAGCGCGGCGGCCCGGGCGACGGTGTCCGGGGCGGGCCGGCTGCGGGTGTCCGGGTAACTGACCGGAACGACCGCCTCCCGGGTGCCGGCGTCCATCACGTCGGCCGGCAGCACCACCAGGACCGGCCCGTACGGCGGGGTTCCGGCCACCTTGAAGGCGCGGCGCAGCACGCGCAGCGTGGAGTCGGGGTCGAGCACCCGGGTCGCCCACTTGGTGACCGGCTCCGCCATGCCGACCAGGTCGGCCGCCATCTGGGCGTCAAGACCGGCGTACCGCAACCCGGCCTCGCCGACCAGGGTGACGATCGGGGCGTGCCCGCGCATGGCCTGGTAGAGCATGCCGATGCCGTTGCCGAGGCCGACCCCGGAGTGCAGTTGCAGGACCGCCGGGGTGCGGGTGGCGCGGGCGTGGCCGTCCGCCATGCCGACGGCTGTGGCCTCCTGCAGGGCCAGGATGTACTGGATCGAGGGGAAGGAGCGCAGTTCGTCGAGGAACCCCTGCTCGACCGTGCCGGGGTTGCCGAACATGTACCGGACGCCTTCGGCCTCCAGTTGCTCCAGGAGCGCGACGCGCGCGGGCCTGCTGTCCATGCTGGTCACCTCTCGCGGGACGGGTTGTCAGGACGTCAGGAGGTCCTGAACCCCCACTGGCGCAGGCCCTGTTCGAGGACCTCGACGGTCTTCTGGCCGGTCAGGTAGGAGTCGGGGGTCGAACGGCCCGTGATGAACGGGTAGTCGACGATGACCGAGGTCTCCTTGCCGAAGTTGCCGTGGTAGGCGCCGCCGGGCGCGGTGGCGTCGCGCAGGATGTACTCCAGCGGGTACGGCGGCGGGCCCATCACGAAGTCGGTGCCGAGGAACCCGGTGCCGTCCTTGTAGTCGTACTCGATGCAGTGCCCGGTGACGTGCTTGCCGCGGATGATGGACGTCCGGGTCTCCTGGTCGCGGGCGAAGGCCAGGCAGGCGACGCCGTAGCACTCGGCGGCGATCGGCCGGTCCAGCTCGCGGAAGGCGAGGATCAGGTCGTGCACCCGCCAGTTGTTGGCGAGGTCGACGATGGGGCCGCTGCCGCCGACGATCAGAAGCGCGTCGTAGCGGTCGGCGATCTGCCGGCGGATCTGCTCCAGGCGGCTGTGGTAGGCCTCCCAGTCACGCAGGAAGTACGGCCGGGAGCGGTAGGGCCGGTCGGGCAGCCAGGACGCGAGGTCGAGGGGGTTGTCGAGCCGGTCCGACTCCTCGACGGCGCGCACCTTGGCCGCCATCTCGGGCGTGGTGACGGACCGGCCGAGCGGCGGGTCGACGTACTCGGGGTCCATGCTCGGCGGCAGCGCGTTGGGCCGCTTGCCGGTGGGGGTGGCGAAGGTGACGTGGTAGCCGGCCTGGTCGAAGGTCTCCAGGGGGCCGATCAACTCCTCGCCCCAGTAGCCGTGTTCGGACAGGACGACGAGGATGCGCCTGCTCATGGGATTCCTCCCGGTTTCGGCGGGACGGTGCCAAGTGGCGGATTCCTGTCTACGGCGGGGCACTTCGTCCGGACCATCGCCGCCGCCCGTGCTCACGGCACATCCCCAAGTGGCCGAATGCACTACGGCATGTTGTGGCCAATGCCTGCGCGTGCTCCGCTACCGGGCGGTACAGCGGTCCCGGCCACGCGAGTTGCCCGAGCCGGAGCTGCGACTTCGCACAGTGCGGCCGGAGTTCCGGCGCACGGCGCGGGGTGCGCCCCGGCTGTGGGGTCATCGGACGCGTATCGCTCCCGGTTCCCGGGGGCGGGACCCCGATGAGCGGAGACATCCATGTCCACCGAACAGACCGGCTCCGACCGGGAGATCGAGGAGTTCGTGCAGCGCTGGTTCGGCCTGCTCAATGTGCACGCACCGGTCGCGGAGCTGCTGCCCTTCGTCGCCGACGAGGGCCTGGAGATGGCCTTCCCTGAGCGCACCCTGCACAGCCACGCGGACTTCCTCGACTGGTACGCGGCCGTCGGTGAGGCCTACAGCGAGCAGGACCACACCGTGGAGAAGCTCGTCCACCAGGAGACCGGAGCCCGGATCGGCATCGACCTGACCGTCGTGTGGACGGCGAAGTCCACCGCCGACGGCACCGTGTCCTCGTTCCGGATCAACCAGCAGTGGCAGCTCGAGCGCCCCGCGCCGGGCGCCACCCCGGTGATCGTCGACTACCAGGTCGGCGAGCCGGCCGCCCTCTGACCCCCGTCACCGTTTGGAGGCTGTCATGCCGTCGAATCCGACGTCCCCGGTGCCACCGGCCGCCGACTACGTGGTGGTCGGCGCGGGTTCCGCCGGCTGCGCCGTCGCCGCCCGGCTCAGCGCGGACCCGTCCGTGACCGTGATCCTGCTGGAGGCGGGCGGCCCGGACGAACGTCCCGAGATCCACCACGCCGACGCCGCCTCGGTCCTCTCCCTGCTCACCGCCGACTGGCGCGGCGAGATCGACTGGGGCTACGCAACCGAACCCGAGGCGGGCATGGACGGCCGCCGCGTCCCGGTGGCCCGCGGCAAGGTCCTCGGCGGGTGCAGTTCCGTCAACGCCCTGATGTGGGTGCGCGGCAGCCGCCACGACTACGACCGCTGGGTCACCGAGGGCGCGACCGGCTGGTCGTACGACGAGGTCCTGCCGTACTTCCGGGCCGCCGAGAGCTACTCCGGCGGCGGCTCGGAGCTGCACGGGGCCGACGGCCCGGTCCGGGTACGGCAGTTGGACCACCCGTCCCCGCTGGCGTCCGCCTTCGTGGCGGCGACCGCCGAACTCGGCCACGACGCCGCGAGCGACGGCGACTACAACGGCGCCCGGCAGGACGGGTTCGGCTTCCTGTACCAGACCAACCGCGACGACGCGGGGCAGCGGTGCAGCGCCGCCGACGCCTACCTGCGCCCGGCCCTGGACCGCCCCAACCTGACCGTGCTGACCGGCGCCCGCACCACCCGGCTGCTGCTCGACGGGGACCGGGTCACCGGCGTCGAGTACGTCCGCGACGGCGCGCCGGACCGCATCCGCGCCGACCGCGAAGTCATCGTGTCCGCCGGAGCGTTCGAGTCGCCGAAGCTCCTGATGCTGTCCGGGATCGGCCCGGCCGACCACCTCAGGGCACACGGCATCCACTGCGTGCGCGACCTGCCGGGCGTGGGCGCCGGACTCCAGGACCACCTCTTCACGCCCGTCTGTTACCAGTCCCTCCAGGAGCACCCGCCCGGCGCGCTGCTCTCCGAGGCCGGGCTGTTCACCCACACCCCGGCCGCCGACCCGGCCGGGCCGCCCGACCTGCAGTTCACCTTCGGCCCGGTCAAGTTCCTGCCGGCCGGCGCGCCCGCCGACCAGTGGGAGGGCCCCGGCCTCACCTTCGCGCCGATCGCCGTGCTCCCGCACAGCCGGGGCCGGGTCCGGCTGCGCGACGCCGACCCCGAGTCCAACGCGGTGATCAGCGCCGGCTACCTCACCTCGGCGGCCGACCTGGACGTCCTGGTGTACGGGGTCGAGCTGGCCCGCGAACTGGCCGCCACCCGGGCCTTCGACGCCTTCCGCGGCGACGAACTGGGCCCCGGCAAGGACGTCACGACCCCGGACGAGCTGCGCGCGTACGTCGCCGCCAACGCCACCACCCTGTGGCACCCGGCCGGCACCTGCCGGATGGGCACGGGCCCGGACGCCGTCACCGACGCCGAGCTGCGCGTCCACGGCGTGCAGGGCCTCAGGGTCGCCGACGCCTCCGTCATGCCGTCCATCGTGGCCGGCAACACCCACGCACCCAGCGTCATGATCGGCGAGCGCGCGGCGGCGTTCGCCCTCGGCACCTCCCAGCCGCTTCCGACCGCCGCCCGACCGACCGAGGGGATGCACCATGTCCACCCGTGACCAGCAGGACATCCAGAAGCTCTACGGGCGCTTCCTCGACGCCCTGAACGCCGGCGACCTGCAGGGCGTCCGCGCTGTGCTCAGCCCTGACTTCACCGACCACCACCCCGGGTTCGACATCACCGGCATCGACACCTACCTGGACGCGGTGCGCGGCGCGCACGAGTCGCTCGACCTCAGGGGCGAGCTGGAGGAGGGCGCGCCGCTCGGCGACGACCGGCTCGTCACCCGGGTGAAGCTCACCGGCACCCACCTCGGCGACGTGCTCGGCTTCCCGGCCACCGGCCGCAAGGTCGAGTGGTCCACCACCGAGATCTGGCGGGCCGAGAACGGCCTGTTCGCCGAGCGCTGGGCCCAGGACGACCTGCTCGGCCTGCGCGCCCAGCTGTCCTCGGACGACCTGAACTACACCGTGGTCCGGCAGGTCAGCGACGCCGTCAACGAACGCCGCTACGACGACCTCGACGAGTTGTTCGGGCCGACGTTCAAGGACAACAACCCGGCCTGGAGCGTCGAGAGCCTCGACGAGCTCAAGGTGATCATCAAGGGCGCGCACGACGCGCTGGACATGAGGGTGCACCTCGACGCCCTGTACCCGGCCGCCCCGGACAAGGTGATCATGCACATCACCTTCCACGGCAGGCACATCGCGCCGTTCCTGGGCCAGGAGGCGACCGGCAGGGACGTCTCCTGGACCAGCCTGGAGGTCTACCGGCTGGAGGACGGCAAGGTCGTCGAGCGCTGGGTCCAGGCCGACACCGCGGGCCTGATGCGCCAGCTCGGCGTGGACCTCCCCTGACCCCCACCACAGACCCGCAGCAGCAGGAAAGGACGGCCGCATGAGCACCCGAGAAGTGGTCGACACGTACTACCGGCTGGCCAACGAGGGCGACTGGGACGCCTGGTGCGACCTGTTCGCGATCGACCAGACCATGGACGAGCAGCTGGCCGGGCACGTCGAGGGACGCGAGACGCTCCGCGAGATGATGAAGGGCTTCCCGCAGATGTACGCCTCCTTCGCCAACGTCCCCCGCCATGTCGTGGTGGACGGCGAGCAGGCCGCGGTGGTCTCCGACATCACCGCCCGCACCCCGGACGGCATCACGGTCGAGGCCGCGGTGTGCAACTACTTCCGCGTCCGGGGCGGGCTGATCACCTACATGACGAACGTCCACGACACCGTGCCGTTCGCCCCGGTCACCGGGAAGTGACGGCCATGACGACCGCCGCCCCGAACGGCCTGCGCTGGGCGCACGTGGGCCTCAACTGCCGTGACCAGAAGGCCACCGAGGACTTCTACACCCGGCACTTCGGCTTCCGCCGCGCCCGGGTGGTGGAAGCCGACGGCACCCGCGTGGTCTTCCTGCGCAACGGCCCCGTGTACCTGGAGCTGTTCGCGACCGACGCGGAGCCACTGGTGACCGCGGCGAAGGACGGCCCGGACAGCCCCGGCACCGCCCGCCACCTCGCCTTCCAGGTCGACGACGTGGACGCGTTCCTCGCCGCCGCCGGGGGCGAGCTGGAGCCGACGCTCGGGCCGCTGACGTTCGACGAGTTCATCCCCGGCTGGAAGACGGTCTGGGTCTCCGACCCGGACGGCGTCGTGGTGGAGGTCAGCCAGGGATACACCGACCAGTCCACCGAAGAACTGGCAACGTACGCCTGACAGGAGACTCCCCACATGAAGGCCGTTCCCGAGCAGACCATTCTCATCACCGGCGCGACCGACGGTCTCGGCCGCGCGGTCGCCCGTGAACTCGCCGCGCAGGGCGCGTCGCTGATCCTGCACGGCCGCAGTGCGGCCAAGGGCGCGGACCTGCTGGCCGAGCTGCGCGCGGCCGGCGCCACCGGCCGGCTCAGCTACGAGCTGGCCGACTTCTCCTCCCTGGAGGACATCGGCAAGCTCGCCGAGCGGATCCTCACCACGTACGACCGGCTGGACGTGCTGGTGAACAACGCGGGCATCGGCGTCGAGCTGGCCCGCCAGGAGAGCCAGGACGGCCTGGAGCTCACCTTCCAGGTCGACTACCTGGCCGCGTACATCCTCAGCTGCCGGCTCGCCCCGCTGCTGGTGGCCTCGGCCCCGGCCCGCATCATCAACGTCAGCTCCGCGGGCCAGGCGCCGATCGACTTCCGGGACGTGATGCTGGAGCGCAACTGGGACGGCGTGCAGGCCTACTGCCAGGCCAAGCTCGCCCAGATCTCGCTCACCTTCGACGTGGCCGAGCGGCTGCGCGGCACCGGGGTCACGGCCAACGCGCTGCACCCGGCGTCGTACATGCCGACCAAGATGGTGGTGAACCTGTTCACCCCGCAGAGCACGGTCGCGGACGGCATGCGCAACACCCTGCGGCTGATCACCGACCCGGCTCTGGACGACGTCTCGGGCGTCTACTTCAACCGCTCCACGCGGGCCCGGGCGGGCGCTCAGGCGTACGACGAGCGTGCCCGCGCCCAGCTGCGCAGGCTCAGCGAGTCGCTCACCGGAGTGGCGTTCCCGGCCAGCTTCGGCTGATCCCGGCCCCTCCGCCTCCCCGAACGGGACGAGCCCCCGCCTCACCGCAGCGAGGCGGGGGCTCGTCCATGCCCCGGTTCCCCTCCGGCTAGGGCGCCGTGACGGACAGCCGGTGGTGGAAGACGTTGTGCGGGTCCCAGGCCGCCTTCACCGCTCGCAGCCGGGGCAGGTTGTCCTTGAAGTAGAGGCTCTGCCAGGGCACCCCCGAGGTGTTCCAGGCCGGGTCGGCGAGGTCGGTGTCCGGGTAGTTGATGTACGAGCCGTCGTTGGTGTCGTCCGGCACGGGCACCCCGCCGGTGGCCGCGTACAGGTCCCGGTAGAGGGTGCGCATCCAGGTGACGTGCCGGTCGTCGGAGGCCGCGTCGGGCCAGTACGTGGTGAAGTTGGCCTTGAGGACCGAGTCCCGCTGGGCCAGCGCGGTGGCCGAGGACGCGACGGTGTTGACCTTGCCGCCGTAGGAGTAGAGCAGGATCCCGGCGTGCCCGTCGTAGCCGGCGTCGGAGAGGTAGCCGTAGAGCGTCGAGGCCTGCGTGGCGGACCAGCCTCTGCGCAGGTAGGCGCCCTTGGACTTGGTCCGGTTGTACAGGCCGGTGTCGTAGGGGTCCTTGAGCGTCGTCTTCAGCCACGGCCAGGAGGAGCGCACCTCGCTGTACGGCGCCCCGATGCCGTCGGCCACCGCCGTGACGTATGCGTCGAGGAGCGCGGCCGCGTCCGGAAGAGTCCCGTCGATCTGCGAGTTGAGCACGATGCTGCCCTGCACCCGGTTGTAGAGGATGAGCACGCTGTGCAGGCTGTCGTAGGCGGAACCGGCGACGCTGTTGCGGGCGTGCCAGGCGCCGTGGTCCGCGATCAGCGCGGTGAAGGCCGCCTCGGTCAGGTCGCTCCACTTGATGGTGACCGTGGACTTCAGGAGCGTCTTCGGCGGCCTGGGCAGCAGGCCGGCGGGGTCGGTGCCGGTGGCGTCCGGGGAGCGGAACCAGTAGCGGGTGACGATGCCGTAGGTGCCGCCGCCCCCGCCGGTGTGCGCCCACCACAGCTCGCGGTGCGGGTCGTCCGGCTCCCGGGTGGCGACCACCGCGCGGGCGGTGCCGGAGGCGTCGACGGTCACCACCTCGACGGCGTACAGGTGGTCCACGACGGTGCCGTGCTGCCGGCACATCGCGCCGTACCCGCCGCCGGTGACGTGCCCGCCGACCCCGACGGTCGGGCAGGTGCCGCCCGGCAGGGCCACGCCCCACTCCAGGTACAGGGTCCGGTAGACGTGGCCGAGGGTCGCGCCGCCCTCGACGAGGAACGCCCGGCGGGCGGGGTCGTACCGGACGGCGTCCATCTCGGACATGTCGACGAGTATGCGTACGTCCGGGTCGTCGACGAGCCCGTCCAGGCAGTGCCCGCCGCCGCGCACCCCGATGCGTCTCCCGCCGCGCACCGCCTCCTGGACGACGGCCACCACCTGCTCCGTGCTGTGCACGAGCCGCACGGAGTCGGGGGCGGCGGTGAATCTGGCGTTGTAGCCGCGCGAGGTGAGGTCGAGATAGCGGGCGTCGGAGGCGCCGACGGTGACCGCGGCGGGGGTGCCGGCCGCTGCCCCCGCCTCCGCGGCGCGGGCGGGGGCCGGGAGGAGGGCCGCACCGGCCCCCGCGGCGGCCGCCGAGCCGAGGAGTCCGCGCCGGGTGAGGCCGGCGGCGGGCCGCCGGTCCGGCTGCTGCTGTCGTGTCACAGGTCTCTCCCAATCGTTGGAAAACGGCTGCCGCCCGGGAGGCACGGAGCCTCCCGGGCGGCGGCGAACGGGACCGTCAGACGACCTCGTGTCCGCTGACGGTGGTCTCGGGGATCTCGTCGCGGACGTCCCAGTGCTCGACGATCAGCCCCTCGTCGATCCGGAAGACCTCCACGACGACCATGCCGCGGTCGTCCGGGTCGCCGCGGAACCGGGTGTGCAGGAAGACCAGGTCTCCCGACCCGGCCGCACGCCGGATCTCGAACCGGGCCCGCGGGTACTGCTTGTGGAAGCCGTCCACGAACTCGACCAGCGGGGCCCGCCCGTCGGGCAGGTTCGGGTTGTGCTGGATGAGGTCCTCGGCCAGGTACTTGTCGGCCAGCTCGGTCCGCCCCTGGTTCCAGACGGTCTCGATGTACTCCCGAACGAAGTTCACCTGGTGGTTGCTCATGGGTTCTCCTTGAATTACTGGGGGGGATAGCGCCCCGTAAGGGGCGCGGGGAACTGCGCGACCAGCCACGACGGCGCCGCAGCCGACCGACGAGGCATCGCGGCACTACCGGCCGGTGTGTACAGGGGTCGCAGACCGCTCCGCACCGGCCGCCGCCGACGCGACCTGCCGAACCGAGGACAGATGGGCCAGCCCGGCCAGCACGAGGACCCCCAGCGCCGCCCACGGAATGGGCCCGGCGCCCAGGCCAGGCAGCAGCGAGCTGCCGATGAAACTGCCCAGGCTCATCCCCAGGTACAGCGCCGCGGCGTTCATCGCGAGGATCAGCCCCGGCTGCAGCGGCACCAGCTCCACCAGCCGGGCCTGCTGCGGCGCCTGGTACAGCTGGCTGAAGAACGCCCAGAACGCGAAGAAGACGACCCCGGGCGCGGAGTGCGGGGCGACCAGCAGCAGCACGAAGCCGAGCGCGAGGCCGAGCACGGCGACGCTCACCGTGCGCCCGCCGCCCAGCCGCTCGGCGATCCGCGGCGCGCAGGCGTTGCCCGCCACCCCGATGACACCGAAGGCGAGCAGGGTCAGCGAGATCAGCCCGCTGGACGCGCCGAAGCGGTCCTTCAGGTAGGCGCCCGCGATGCCGTAGACGGTGAACTGGGCGGCCATGAACAGCAGGGTCGTGGTGACCGTGGCGGCCGTGGCCGGGGTGCGCATCGCCTCGCGGTAGGCGCCGACCGTCGGCGGTTCGCCGGCCGGGATCTCCGGGACGAACACCAGGACCGCCACGAAGGAGAGCGCCGACAGCGCGGCCACGCCGAGCAGGGCAGGCCGCCAGCCCAGCGATCCGCCGAGGAACGAGGCCAGCGGCACGCCGAGCACCGCGGCGGCCGTCATCCCGCCGAACACCGTGGCGAGGGCCCGCTGCCGGCGCTCGGGCGGCACGATCAGCGCCCCGGCCGCCGAGGCGCCGGGCCCGAAGACCGCGGCCCCCATCGCGCCGAGCACCCGGGTGACGGTGAGGAAGCCGTAGTTCGGTGCGACGGCGCCGAGGGCCGCGCCGACGGTGAGCAGGCCGACGCCGACGAGCAGCACCCGCTTGCGGTTCCACCGGCGCAGCAGGATGGGGGCGGTGGGCGCGCAGACCGCGAAGGTCAGCGCGAAGACGGTGACCAGGATGCCCACCGTGGCCGGCTGCACGTGCAGGTCGTCGCCGATCGGGCCGTTCAGGCCGACGACCGCCAGCGAGATCGTCCCGAGGCTGAAGTAGCCCAGGGACAGGGAGAGCAGGGCGGGTAAGGCGCTGCGGGACGGCATCAAGCCACCTCCTCTTCCTCTTCGTCATCGGTACCGGGAGGGCGGGAGCCGGAAGGTTCCATACAGCGAACCTAGGAACGCTCCGCGTCCCGCCGAGGCCGCTCCGGAAGGCCCTCCGGCACTCCCCCAGGTCCGTCGGCCTACTACGTCAGGTCGTCGCCGGCCGTCGCCCGACCGCCGTCAGGCCGTCCCGAACGCCCGGTTCCGCAGGATCAGCGGCACCTGGCGCCCGGAGCTGATCAGCCAGTGCTCCACCGCGTTGACCAGCAGGAGAAGCACGGTGGTGACGGCGAGCGTGGCCATGCCCGGCAGCCGCCAGGCCGGGAGGGCGAGGACGAGCAGGGCGAGGCCGCCGTAGAACCGGGTGGCGGACGCGGCGCCGAACATGCGGCGCCGGGTGTAGCAGAACGCCAGCACGAAGAGGGCGGCACCGGACGGCAGCAGGGCGGCGCTCAGCCCGTCCGGGGTGTCCAGCGGGTGGCGGACGGTGCGGGTGGCGCCGACGGAGACCAGCAACAGGCCGACGACCAGCACCAGATGGCCGTAGCTGAGCACGTCGCGGACGACGACCGACGGGGTCGGATGGGTGCGCAGGGCGTGTGCGACGGCCGAGGCCACCAGGTGGAAGTAGAGCCACCACAGGGCGCAGCCGACCAGGAAGGCGAGGACGAGGGCGACCAGTTCGGCCGGGGCGAGCGAGCCGTGCGCGGCGCCGGCGCCGACGGCGAAGACGTTCTCGCCGAGGGCGATCATCACGAACAGGCCGAAGCGCTCGGGCAGATGGTTGACTCCGAACGCCAACTGGCGCAGATGGCCGCTGAGTACGACGGGCGCGGCGATCTCGGCGACGACGGCGCAGGCCCAGCAGACCTCGCGCCAGGGCGCCGGAACGGTTGCGCAGGCGAACAGGACCAGGGCGAAGGCGAGTCCGGCCCGGTAGGGGTGGATGGTGTAGAGGGCGCACTCCTTGCGGATCGCCTCCCCGATCAGCAGGCGCAGGGCGAGGTAGCTCCCGGAGTACAGCAGGGCCGCCTCCCGGTCCTCCAGGGCGAGCGGGGCGGCCACCGCCATGCCGTAGACGGCGAGCGCGGTCAGCAGCAGGAACACCCGCTGGAGGTTGGTCTCCAGTACGGCGTTCATCGCCATGACCACGTCCACCCAGGCCCACCAGAGCGGGACCAGCACGAGCAGGCATGCGCCCAGCACCGGCCAGCTCGGGTGCACGGCCACCGGGTGGGCGACCTGGCCCACGCCGAACGCGAGGACCAGGTCGAAGAAGAGCTCCGCCCAGGTGGTGCGGTCGCGCGCCGGAACGGCAGGAACGGTGGTCGTCGCTGCGGTTGTGTCGGTCATTCCTGTATGGGGGCACGGCCCCGCCCCGGCACCACCACGCAGTGGAAACCCGGCGGGTACTGCGCGATGTCCCGGCCCCGGATGTCCGAACTCGGCCGGCGAGGCGGCCGGTTCGCGTCTCTCCTCTTCCGTACCTGACACATCGTCAGCTAAACCGGACCCATGGCAGACGACACGACGCAAGCAGACGAGACCCGCAGCGACCTGTACGCCGAACTGGCCGCCGTCGGCCCCTACGGAGCCGACCTCGGGCACGCGCTCATCACCATGGTCGAGCCGCATCCCGGCCGCGAGCGCGCGTACAACCGCTGGTACGAGGACGACCACTTCATCGCCGGCGCGATGGCCATGCCGTGGATGTACGCGGGACGCCGCTGGGTCGCCACCCGGGACCTGCAACTGCTGCGCTACCCCGAGAAGTCCGCCGTGGCACAGCCGGTGACGGCCGGCTGCTACATATCCGTCTACTGGATGACCGCCGGTCGCTACGCGGACCACATGCGATGGACCGTCGGCATCAACAAACGCCTCAACCGCGACCACCGCGTCTTCCAGGACCGTACGCATGTCTTCACGGCCTTCCAGGACCACGCGGCGACGGTCTACCGCGACGGCGACCAGGGCCCTCGCGACATCCACGCCCTCGACCACCCCTACGCCGGTCTCGTCGTCCAGGTCATCGACACCGACTCCCCCGACAGGCGCACGGCACTGCTCGCCTGGCTGCGCGACGACCACCTCCCGAAACGGCTGGCGGGCTCCCCGGCGGCCATGGTGACCCTCTTCACGCCGACGCCCCTGCCCCTGGACCGCATGACCTACGTCAAGCAGGTCGAGGGGGTCGGAACCCGGCTGACCCTCCTGTGGTTCCTCGACCGCGACCCCCGAGACGGCTGGCGCGAGCACTTCGCGCACCTGGACACGGCGGTGACGGCTTCGGGGCTGGGTGAAATGCAGTTCGTCGCACCGTTTGTCCCCACGGTGCCGGGGACGGACCGCTACGTGGAGGAGTTGCGATGACCTCTCCGGGGCCGGGCCGGTCGACGTTGTGAAGATATTGTTTAACTGGCAGGAAATTGACGCGCCTTGTCGGAGCTGGCGAGAATGCGAGTCGCCTCGCTGTGACCAGAGCGAGTGCAGTGACGCGGGGTCGGGCCACGCCGTCTTCCGTTGGCCTGTGCGCACCCCTCACGCACGACCACCTCCCACACCTAGTTTCCGCAAGGGCACACCGTGACGCGCTTCTCACGCTCCAGAACGTCGGCCACCCTCGCCGCGACGGCCTTCCTCGCCGCCGCGCCCCTCGCCGGGGCCACGACCGCGAGCGCCACCACCGCGAGTGACTGCCAGACGGCCACCGTGCAGTACCGCATCGTCGACGCCGACGGAAACCCGGTCGGTGCCGACTGGACCTCCCAGGGCGGCTTCCACCAGTGGGACTCCGCCCCCGGCACGGTCGAGGTGCGTCTCGCCCCCGGGCAGAACGTCGGCGCCGGCTGCACGTACCCCGTGTCGCTGGCCGAATACACCACCGAGGGCTCCAACTGGTACACCTCCGGCCACCAGACGCTCGTCGACCACGCCACGGTGTACCTCACCGCCGACGACGTCGCGGGCAGCGACGACGCCAAGCGGACCTGGCAGAAGCTGGCCGTGAAGAGCCCCGACTGCTACGGGCAGATCGACCTGTACGGCGACGACGTCGTCTACGACGGCAAGTCGGGGGACGGGCACGGCCCCGCACCCTACGAGCCCGGCAACGTCGTCACCCCGTACCACCTCATAGCCGCCTGGAACGGCGGCGACAAGCCGTGCACCCCCGACCAGCCGGATTCGCCCACGCCCTCCGCGTCGACACCGGCCAGCCAGCCGCCCGCCCCGGAGACCTCCGCACCGGCCACCCCGACGCCCTCCACCCCCGCGTCCTCCACCCCGCCGGCCTCCTCCTCCACCCCGCCCACCACGTCCCACGTGCCCCCGATGAAGACGCCGCCGCCCACCACCCCGGCGCCCTCCCCCAGCACCAGCACCCCGCCGCTGGCCGAGACCGGCGCCAGTTCCTCGACGCCCCTGATCGCCGGCGGCGCCGCCCTGGTGATCGCGCTCGGTGCCGGCACGCTCTTCGCCACCCGCCGGACCCGCAAGTCCTGAGCCTCTCCCGAGGCCACCCGAACATCCGACGGCTCCGCCCCCAGGGCGGAGCCGTCGCCGTTACGGCCCCGCCGCCCCGGCCCTCTTCCACCCTCCCGCCCCCGCCCTTACCCTGACGGTCCGTCAGACACAGGTGCGTGAACCGGAGGTCATCGATGTCGCTGCTCACGGGCAAGACCGTCGTCGTCTCGGGAGTCGGCGCCGGGCTCGGGCACCAGGTCGCCGCGGCCGTCGTACGGGACGGCGGGAACGCGGTACTGGGTGCACGGACCGAGGCGAACCTCGCGAAGAGCGCGGCCGGGATCGATCCGGAGGGCACCCGGACCGCGTACCTGCCCACCGACATCACCGACGAGGGCCAGTGCGAGGCGCTGGCAACGCTGGCCGGCGAGCGGTTCGGCGGGATCGACGCGGTGGTCCATGTCGCCGCCTGGGACTCCTACTTCGGCGGGGTCGAGGACGCCGACTTCGCGACCTGGGCCTCGGTGATCGACGTGAACCTGCTGGGGACGCTGCGGATGACCCGGGCGTGCCTGCCGGGGCTGAAGGCCGCGGGGGGCGGCTCGGTCGTCTTCATCGGCACCCAGTCCGCCGTCGCCGCGCCCTCCCAGGTGAAGCAGGCCGCGTACGCCGCCTCCAAGGGGGCCCTGACCAGCGCGATGTACTCGCTGGCGCGGGAGCTGGGGCCGCACAGGATCCGGGTCAACACCGTGCTGCCGGGCTGGATGTGGGGGCCGCCGGTGCAGGCCTACGTCCAGTTCACCGCGCACACGGAGGGGGTGCCGGAGGACGAGGTGCTGGGCCGGCTGACCGGGCGGATGGCGCTGCCGGAGCTGGCGACGGACGGGGACGTGGCGGACGCGGCGGTGTTCCTGGCGTCGGACCGGGCGCGGGCCATCACGGGCCAGTCGCTCCTGGTCAACGCGGGGGAGCTGATGCACTGAGGGACCATGTCCGGACGGCCATCCTGTTCATACTCATGAACCAAGGTCAGCAAGACGAACGATTTTACTTCGCCTTGACCTTACGCCCGCTTGTCGTGCCCTCGTAAAGGAACCCACGATGAGCGGGCACTTCGCGGCCTTCCCCGTCCCCGCTCCGCTTATGCGAAGTGCCAGCCAGCTGAGCGGAGTTCAGTAGGCGGACCCTGAAAGGGGGGCGCATGAACGGGCTCGACTGGGCCGTGCTCATCGGCTACTTCGGTGTGATGGTCGCGATCGGCGTCTGGTCGCACAAACGCGTGGACAACGTCAGTGACTTCTTCACCGCGGGCGGCAAGATGCCCTGGTGGCTGTCCGGCATCTCGCACCACATGTCGGGCTACAGCGCGGTGATGTTCACCGGGTACGCGGGCATCGCCTACACCTACGGCGTGACGTCCTTCGTCACCTGGTCCTTCCCGATCGCGCTCGGCATCGCGATCGGCTCCAAACTCTTCGCCCCGCGCATCAACCGCCTCCGCTCCCGCCTGCACGTGGCGTCCCCGCTGGAGTACCTGAAGAACCGGTACAACCTCTCCACCCAGCAGGCGCTGGCCTGGTCCGGCATGCTGCTGAAGATCGTGGACGTGGCCGCGAAGTGGGCGGCGATCGCCACCCTGCTGTCCGTCTTCACCGGGGTGACCCTGAACCAGGGCATCCTGATCACCGGCGCGATCACCGCCGTCTACTGCACGATCGGCGGCCTGTGGGCGGACGCCCTCACGGAACTCGGCCAGTTCGTCATCCAGTTGCTGGCCGGCATCTCGATGTTCGTCGCCGTCGTCCTGAAGCTGAACGACAAGGGCATCGGCATCTTCGACGCCTTCGACCAGCCGGCCCTGCACGGCCACGGCAAGCCACTGGTCGGCCCCTACGGCACGGTCTTCCTGCTCGCCTTCCTCTTCATCAAGCTCTTCGAGTACAACGGCGGCATGCTCAACCAGGCCCAGCGCTACATGGCGACGGCCAGTCCGAAGGAGGCCGAGCGCGGCGCCCGCCTGTCCGCCGCCCTCTGGCTGGTCTGGCCGGTGGTCCTGTTCTTCCCCATGTGGATGTCGCCCCTCCTGGTCCACGCCCAGAAGCCGGACGGCTCCGACTCCTACGGCCTGATGACCGAACAGCTCCTCCCGCACGGTCTGCTGGGCCTGGTCATCGTCGGCTTCTTCTCCCACACGATGGCGATGTGCTCCTCCGACGCCAACGCGATCGCGGCCGTCTTCACCCGTGACGTGGCCCCGGTCCTCTCCCAGCGGGCACGGGCCTGGAACGAACGCTCGGGCCTGATCGCGGCCCGCATCACCACGGTCGTCTTCCTCGGCCTGTCCATGACGGTGGCCACCCAGATCAACTCCCCCACCTTCAAGGACATCATCACCGTGGTCATCAAGTGGGTGGCCGGTCTGATGGGCCCGATCGCGATCCCGATGATGCTGGGCCTGCTCCGCCCCTTCCGCCGCTCCGGCCCGACGGCCGCGCTCACCAGCTGGGCGGCGGGCCTGTTCGCCTTCTGGCTGGTCAACTACCCGATCAACTGGAACGTCGACGGCGGGGTCCCGCTCCAGTACCAGGTCTCGGTCCCGCTGGCCGTCTCCCTGGTCCTCTACATCCTCATCGGCTACCTGAAGCCGGAGGACACCCCGGACCGCCTCGCGATCATCGAGAGCGTGAACACGGACGGGGACGGCGCGACCGCTTCGGTCCCGGTTCCGGCGCAGGCTCCGGCGGGCGGCGGCGACGCCCTGGAGTCACCGGTCAAGGACTGACCGACGGCAACCGGCACAGGGAGCACACGACTCGGCCCGCCCCCGTGGCGGGCCGAGTCAGCGCCCCGTAGGGGCGCGGGGCTCCATCAATGTGCGGCTCCGCCGCGTGGGCGCGACCGGCCACAACGGCGCCGCAGACGGCAGACGGCAGACGGCAGTACCGCAGACCGCAGACCGCAGACCGCAGACGACACATCGCGGAACTTCCAGCAGAGCGCTCGGTCATGTGTACGGCCCACCGGGCGCCGCCGCCTCACTCGTTGTGCAGCGCCTCCGCCACCGTCAGCCGTGCCGCGCCCCGGGCCGGGAGGTACGCCCCCAGCACCGCGATCGCGAGGCCCGACAGGGCCAGCAGGGCCAGGACGCCGGCCTGCCAGACGTCCGTCATGAAGTGGGGCAGGACGATGTCCACCGCGGCCGCCATGCGCGGCACCACCAGGTCGTAGCCCGCGATGCCCAGCGGGACGCCGAGCACGGAGCCGATCACCCCCAGGATCCCCATCGAGGTCACCGTCATCACCGTGACCTGGCGTGGCGTCATGCCGATGGACTTGAGCATGCCCAGGACCCGGCGGCGGTCACGGGTGTCGAGGACGACCGTGTTGAACACGCCCAGCGCGGCCACCACGGCGAGCATGGCGGTGAGGAGCGTCGCGGAGCCGGTGATCGTCTCGGCGCTGCTGCTGGACCCGCTCACCTCCGGATCGAGACCGGGGTCCAGGGCTCGGGCCGCCCGTGCGTAGGCGGCCGGGTCGGCACCGTCACGGAGCTTCACGTGGTAGGCGATGGGCTTCTCCCCCGCGGCGAGCGCCGTGAACGCCCCCCAGTCCCCGACGAGCAGCCGGCCGTCGGTCTCCATGGTCTCGCCGACGACGGTCACCCGTTCCCGGCGGTCGCCCTTCTCCACCGTGATCCGGTCGCCGACGCGCAGGCCGTGCCGGTGCAGGAACGCCGACGAGGCCACCACCTCTCCGCTGCCGTGGTTCCACCTGCCGTCGGTGAGCACGTCGCCCAGCCGCGGCAGGTCACCGCGACGGCCCTCGAACATCACCGGCTGCACGGAGCCGACGAGGTGCGCCTCGACGTCCCCCCGCGCGGTGACCTTGCTCGCGCCAGGCAACGCCCGGAACATCGCCTCGAGTTGACTCTCCCCGTGCTCGGCCTCCACGACCCTGCCGTGGCTGACCCGGCCCACGTACACCGTCACGTCGTAGTCGCGGCCGCTCTCCCCGAACCTGGTCATCGTCGTGGCCAGGCCGGTCGCGAAGGTCACCGTGGCCACCCCCAGGACCACGGCGGCCAGGGTCAGACCGCTGCGCCCCGGCCGGGCGAACGGCAGGCCCGCCCCCAGGCTCACCGACCGGGGCAGCCTGGTGCCGGCCAGCGCACGCTGGAGTCGCAGTGCCCGCCCGGCACGCGGGGCGGTGCCCGCGCTGATCGCCCGCGCAGCGGACAGCCGGTGCGCGCGCGACGCGGGGACGAGCGCGGCGGCCATGCAGACGGCGGGCATCCCGAGCAGGGCGACGACGTTCACCCAGGGCGCGATGCCGACGCTGCGGTGGAGCATCCCCGCGTCGGGTCCCGTGAACACGAACCGCAGGAAGGGCCGCGCGAGGACGTTCCCGACCAGGGTGCCGAGAGCACAGCCCACGACCGCGGGCACGGAGACCATGGTGAGGT
Organism: Streptomyces sp. NPDC001714; assembly: GCF_042892755.1. Classification (NCBI taxonomy): domain Bacteria; kingdom Bacillati; phylum Actinomycetota; class Actinomycetes; order Kitasatosporales; family Streptomycetaceae; genus Streptomyces; species Streptomyces sp. NPDC001714. The sequence continues at coordinate 279,660 of NZ_JBIAUL010000015.1, read as the reverse complement.
AGACGGCGACCACCTGACCGGGGGTGAACCCCAGGGCCTTGAGGATCCCGATGTGCCGGAAGCCGGAGATCACCGCGCCGCTCACCACGTTGGCCACGATGAGCACGGCCACGAGGACGCCGAGGAGGCCGAAGGCCATCAGGTACTGGGCGTAGGCCCGGGCCGTGGCACCGATCTGCTGTTTGAGGGTGAGGTACGTCTGGGAGGCGGTGAGCGCGTCCTTCGGCAGTGCCGAGGTGACCGTCGACAGTTCCGCGCGCAGCCGGCTCTGGGACGAGGCGTCCGTGAAGCGGAACAGCATCTGGGTGGCCGTCGGCCGCAGCGCCGGCATCTGGGCCGGTGCGACCCAGGCGTCCGCGGTCCGGCTCATCTCGTAGCCGTAGCCGACGACGGTGAGGACGGTGCCCGAGGGCAGCCGGATCCTTTCGCCGAGCGCGGTCCGCCAGTCCGGCTGCCGGTTCAGGACCACCTCGCCCGGCCGGGTGGCCCACCGGCCCGCCCACAGGTCCACCCGGTCCACCGGCCCCCCGGGACCGGAACGGCCCACGATGGTGACCGCGCCCGTGAGTTCCCGGTTGGCCTCCGCAGGTATGTCGACGGCGGCCTGCGCGAAGGGCCCGGCGGCGGCCTCGACCCCGGCCCCGTGGGCGGCCTGCCGCAGCTGCGCGTCCGACACCTTCGCCGGGTCGAAGGCGGCGATGACATGCGGGCCGTGCTCCTTGGCGAAGGCCCGGTCGAACGGCGCGGACGCCGAGTCGACCAGCCCCAGCGCCACCACGATCGCCCCGGTCGAGGTCAGCGTCACCAGCCAGATGACGAGGGTCTGCAGCCGGCGCCGCCGCACGGCCGCGCGGGCGGCCGCCCACACCGCCCTCATGCGGACGGCTCCAGGGTGTGCTCGCCGGCCACCCGGCCGTCGGCGAGCAGGACCAGCCGGCTGGCGCAGCGCCGCGCGAGGTGCTCGTCATGGGTCACCAGGATCAGCGTCTGGCCGATCTGGTTGAGGTCGAGCAGCAGGTCCATCACCTGCTCGCCGGCCCGGCTGTCCAGGGCGCCGGTCGGTTCGTCGGCCAGCAGCAGGGCGGGCCGGTTCATCAACGCCCTTGCCACGGCGACACGTTGCCGTTCCCCGCCGCTGAGCACGGCAGGGTAGGCGTTGCGCCGGTCGGCGATGCCCAGTTCCTCGAAGAGTTCTAGCGCGCGGCGGCGGGCCTGCCGGGCCGGGGAGCCGGTCAGCTGCGCGGCCAGGGCCACGTTGTCCAGGGCGGTCAGGTCGTCGACCAGATTGAAGAACTGGAAGATCATGCCGATGCGCCGCCGCCGGTACAGCGCGAGGCCCTTCTCGCTGAGCTTCCCGACGTCCTCGCCGTGCACGACGACCGTGCCGTCCGTCGGCCGGTCGAGGCCGGAAACCATGTTGAGCAGCGTGGACTTGCCGCACCCGGAGGGTCCCATCACGGCGACCGCCTCGCCCGCCCGGATCCGCAGCGACACCCCGTCCAGGGCCGTCGTCCCGCCGTACTCCTTGCGCACACCGTCGAGTCGTACGACGGCCTCGCCCCCGCTGTCATCAGTGACCATGCACCGGACGCTAGGCCGGAAGGGCACGCCAGGGCATCCGCCTCCGGGCTGCACCTGGCCGGCATCTCATCCTGGAGATGCAGGGGCCGGGTCCCACGGGCCGATGCGGCCGCGGCGGCGGTCTGCGAGAGTGAACCCCGTGTCGGAGCAGGGAACTTACGCGCTGGTCGCGGCGCTGGGGGTGGCGGTCGCGGCCGTCGGCTGGCTTACCGTGGCCCTGCTGCGCACCCGGCGCCGCTGGCAGGCCGTCGCAGGAGACCGCGGCTGGCTTCTGGAACGGGAGCGGAAGAGTGCCGCGGACGCCGCCGTGGCGGCCGAACGCGACCGGATCGCACGGGAGTTGCACGATATCGTCAGTCACAACGTGAGCCTCATGGTGGTCCAGGCGGGCGCCGCCCGCGAGGTGCTCGGCACCATGCCCGACGAGGCCGCGGCGGCCCTGCGGGCCGTGGAGGACGCCGGACGCGGAGCGATGACCGACCTACGGCACCTGCTGGGGCTGCTGGCGCCGTCCCAGGCCGGCGAGGACGCGGACTACGAGAACCTGGTCGGACTCACGGGGAGCGAGGGCACCGGCACCGGACCGGCACCCCAGCCCGGCCTCGACCGGCTCGGCCCGCTGGTGGACCGGATCTCGTTCGCCGGGCTGCCCGTGGAGGTGCGGATCTCCGGCGAGCCGCGCCCGCTGCCCCAGGGCATCGACGTGACGGCCTACCGCATCGTCCAGGAGGCGCTGACCAACGCGCTCAGACACGGCGAGGACGGCGGCATGGCCCAGGTGACCGTGCGCTACGCGGACCACGCGCTGCGCGTGGAGGTCCTGAACACCGGCCCGAGCGTACTGACCGGCGCAGGTCCGGCAGGCTCTGCGGGGACGGTGGCGCGACGCGGCCCCGGCACCGGCACGGGCCGCGGACTGCTCGGCCTGCGGGAGCGGGTGGCGGTGTACGGCGGGGACCTGGACGCCCGGCGTCGCCTCGGCGGCGGCTACCGGGTCCGGGCCCGCATCCCCCTGGACCGCCCGTGACAGCGGCCGACGGCCCCGGGCCGTCCCCCCGGGTCCTCATCGCCGATGACCAGACCCTGATCCGCACCGGTTTCCGGCTGATCCTCACCGCCCGCGGCATCGAGGTCGTGGGCGAGGCGGCGGACGGCGTGGAGGCGGTGGCGGCGGCCCGCAGACTCAGACCGGACGTCGTCCTCATGGACATCCGGATGCCGAACCTGGACGGCCTGGAGGCCACCCGCCTCGTCCTGGACCAGCTCCCGCAGTGCCGGATCCTGATCCTGACCACGTTCGACCTGGACCGCTACGTGTACACGGCCCTCGCGGCCGGGGCCAGCGGGTTCCTCCTCAAGGACGTCACACCGGAACACCTGGCGGCGGCCGTACGGCTCGTCGGCACGGGCGACGCCCTGCTCGCCCCGTCGATCACCAGACGCCTGGTGGAACGCTTCGCCGCCGAGCCCGACCGTGCCCCCGCCGTGCACGCCGACCTGACCGCACTGACCCCCCGCGAGTTGGAGGTCCTCACCCTGCTGGGCCGCGGCCTGTCCAACACGCAACTGGCCGCCGAACTGACCCTGAGCGAGGCGACGGTGAAGTCCCACGTGGCCCGGATCTTCGCCAAGCTGGGACTGCGGGACCGCGCCCAGGCCGTCGTCGTCGCCTACGAGACAGGGCTGGTGCGGGCCGGTGACTCCGGTGCCCGGGAAGATGGTCAGGCCTAGCGCGGATACCGCGCGAGCCACCCCGGTGACGCGCCCACCGGGCTGTGCAGCGCCGGCCCCTGGGTCATCTCCATCGCGAAGTCGTCGGCGAGTTCGAGGATGGTCTGGCGGCCCTCCAGTTCGGCCACCCAGGCCGGCGGGAGGGCCGTCTCGCCGTGCAGGGCGCCGAGGAGGCCGCCGGTGAGGGCACCGGCCACGGCGGAGGGCCCGGCCTGGTTGACGGCGAGAGACAGCCCGTGCCGTACGTCCTCCCCCACGAGCGCGCAGTACACGGCCGCGGCCAGCATCCCGTCCGCCGCCCCGTCCCCGGCCAGCTCCTCGACCCGGGCGGGGGTGGGCATGCCCTGCCGTACGGCACCGAGCGCGTGCTGGAGCGCGTCGGAGACGGGCTGGTGGCCGGGCCGGGCGGCGAGCAGGGCGAGGGCCTGCTGGACCGACCCGTCCAGGGACGCGCCGCGCGCCAGTCCGTGCACGATCACCGCGTACGCGCCGGCCGACAGACAGGCGGTCGGATGCCCGTGCGTCTGCGCCGAGCACTCCACGGCGAGCTGTACGACGAGCTGCGGCTCCCAGCCGACGAGCAGCCCGAAGGGAGCGGATCTGGCGACGGCCTCGGGCCCCATGTCATCCGGGTTCTTGGGCGCCTCCAGCGTCCCCATCCGCTCGTCCCCGAGACCGAGCAGCAGCGACCGGGTCGGCTCCCGCCGCGCGTACAGCCACTCCTCCCGCGCCAGCCACCCGTCCTCCGCCCGCCGCTCGTCCGGCCCCCAGTCCCGCTGGGTGGCGGCCCACCGCAGATAGGCCCGGTGCAGGTCGGTGGGCGGATGCCAGGCTCCCGTGTCCCTGCGCACCTGGGCTCTTATCAACCCGTCCACGGTGAAGAGGGTCAGCTGCGTGTGATGGGTGACGGTCCCGCGCCGCCCGTACCCGAACGCGAGATCGACCAGCCCCTCCGGCCCGTAGGCCGCCCGTATCTCCTCCAGCGTCAGCCCGTCCACGGGCCCGCCGAGCGCGTCCCCCACGGCCGTACCGAGGAGCGTCCCGCGCACCCGGCTCCGGAAGTCCTGCTGCTCGACCCGGCCCCAGACGGCACCCAGCGTCGCACTCACCACCATGACCTCCCCACGGGCACCGTCCGTACATACGAGCGCACAGCACTGTAATCGACCGGGAACGGTCCGTTCAGGGGACAGTTAGGTATGCGAAGTGTGGGTTGTGTGGTCCCGAGTGGTCGGCTTTCGGCCAGGTCGGACGGGGAGAGAGGGGTCAGCCGTAGACAGCCCGGCCTCCGCCTCAGCCTCCGCTCGGATCACACAGATCTCTTCAATGGCCTCGGCCGGATCCTGTTCCCCGGCATCCACGATACGTTCGAGCACGCGCAGGCGCTCGGCGCGCACCAGGCATCGTTCGATCGCCACGAACACGGCCCAGGAGGCCACGAAAGCTTGCACAGGCGCGAGGCTCCGGACGTGGAGCGCGTTCGTGGTGGCCTCGGAGAGGTGCTGAGCGAAGGCCGGGAGTCGAGCGGGAGCGAGGCTTTCGACCGCTGTCCGCAGAGCCGCAGGTGTGAGCTCCGGTGGGGGAACCGCGATTTCGCCGAGTCGGTCGTCATGCCTTGGGCAGGAAACCGCGGTCCCGCAGTTCCTGGAGGGCGGCGGCGATCTCGAACTCGCTGTCTCCGAGCTGCCCCGCCAGCGCCTGGACGCTCGTGGGGGCGCCCTTGGGCAGCGTCCTGAGGTGGAAGCCGACGCCCATCGCCATGAGGGACAGCCCCGGACAGCGGGCAAGATCGTCGTGGCCTGCGAAGATGCGGGCCTTGGCGGTGGGCCTGAACGTGTAGGTCATCAGGACGTGCCCCTTTCCTTGTGTGGGCCTCGCTGCTCAAGCAGCTCGCTCGGACCGGGCCCGGCAGTCGCGGCAGCGGCCGGGACGGGCTGACCGGAACGCCCGCTCACAGCCGTCGCACGTCTGGAGCGGATCCGGGCGCAGCGGTGCGGAAATGTCCCGCGCTGCCGCCGGAGCCGGGAGGTGAGGTGGCAACTGGCCGGCGAGGCGGTGGGCGAGGAAGGCCGCCGGGTACTTGATCGGATCCTGGGGCAGGTCGGTCGTGAGCACGCGTGCGACGGCTGTGGGCGGCACGCCACGTTCCAGCCACTGCGTGACGGCCGGTGCCAGCCGGAGCACGTCCCGTTCGCTGAGAATCAGGCGGGAGTCGTACGTGCGAAGCCCGGCGAGCAGGTCGGCGGCCGTGCGGGGAGCCCGCGGCGTCCTCGGCGGGACGGGAGCCTTCGGCTTCGGTTCGGGAGCCCGGGCGGCTTCGACGACCGCCGGGCGCGGCCTGTTGTACGAGAACGTCCGGGTCACGACCTGGCCCGACGGAAGACGTTCCTTGGTACGCAGATGGAACCCGTACCGCTCCAGCTCCCGCAGAGCCGCGGCGATCCTGATCTCGCCCTCGGGCAGCTGCTCGGCGAGCGCCTTGATGCCGACCGGGCTGCCCTCGGGCAGCGACTGGATGCAGCTCCCGATACCCCTCGCCGTGGAGGACAACTCCGGGTGCTGGAGCAGTTCGTTGCTGATCACGGTGAAGTTGCCTTCGAGGCGTTCCTTCACATGGGTGACACCGGAGTGGGAATGCCGGGTCTGGGCGGGCGCGGGCGCGCTAGGGTGCTGAACAGTCATTGGGAAGGGTCTTCTTCCTTGATGATCAGGCCCTCGCAGTGGGATGGCAGTCCCGGCGAGGGCCGAAGTATGTCTGGACTTGTCGCCGCAGACGCTGCCGTACAACTGACCCTCCACGCCAGCCGAGTTCGGCATATTCACTCCGGCGAGTGATCGCCGGGGACGGCAGGGGAGGGTTGGGTTCTTTCCCCGGTTCTTTGGTCTTTGGCGTCGGGAACGCCCGGGTCACGGGCCCCCGCGACCCGGTGCCCCCAGCTCCGCCCACACGGTCTTGCAGCCCGCCTGCGCCTCGTCCACGCCCCACCGGTCGGCATATGCCCCGACGATCAGCAGGCCTCGCCCCGATTCCCCGTCGGCGCCGGCCGGATCGTGGAGGCGCGGGACGCGGTCGCCCCGGGCGTCGGTCACCTCGATACGGAGCGTGCGGTCGGCGTACAGCCGTAGCCCCAGCCGGAAGTCCCGTCCCGCCACGCGCCCGTGCAGCACCGCGTTCGACGCCAGCTCGGCCACGACCTGCGTCGCCGCCTCCGCGAACGGTGACCTCCAGTCGTCGAGTTGGCGTTCGGTGAGCAGCCGCGCCAGTCGGGCACCTCTTCGAGTGGCGGACAGCTGAACCGTGAAGTGGTGCGTCGGGGCGATGACTTGCGGGAGGGATTTCTGGTTCATGTCACCCAGCGTGGCCGCCCGTTCCTACCCTGAACAGCAACGACCCCGGCACAGAGCGTGACTGTACGGATGCCGGTCGGGGTCGTACGGGTCGTACGCCGGAAGGGGCGGGTGTGCAGGACGAGGAGGCCGAGGCCGTACTCAGGGCGGTCGGGCGGCAGATCAAGGTGTGGCGGGAGGCCGCCGGGCTCCGGCAGGGCGAACTCGGCGCCGCCATCGGCTACAGCGAGGAGATGGTGTCGGCCGTGGAGCGTGGCCGGCGCATCCCCAAGCCAGACTTCCTGGAGAAGGCCGACGAGGTGCTGGAGGCGGGCGGAAAGCTCGCGTTCATGAAGGAGGACGTGGAGCGGGCGCGGTATCCGAAGAAGGTTCGGGATCTGGCGAAGTTGGAGGAGGAGGCCGTCGAGATGGGGGCCTACGCCAGCCATTACATCCATGGCCTGCTGCAAACACCGGAGTACGCAAGAGCGTTGTACGTGATGCGTCGCCCCTCATACACCGAGGAGGAGATCGATCAATACGTCGCGGCCCGCATGGCACGCAAGGCCGTCTTCGAACGCGTGCCCCTGGTGGCCCTCACGTTTGTCCTGGAAGAGGTGACACTGCATCGGCCGATCGGCGGAAGACTGGTCAGGCAGAGGCAGCTTGAACACCTGCTGCAGATGGGCGCGTTGCGGCACGTTGAGATCCAGGTCATGCCCACGGACCGTGAGGACCACGCGGGCATGGGCGGCCCGATTCGCCTGCTGAAGCTACGGGATGGCAAGACCATGGCCCACGAGGAAGGACAGTCCTACAACCGCCTGGTCAGTGATCCCAGGGAAGTACAGCCGCTTGAGATGCGCTATGGGATCATCCGGTCCCAGGCTCTCCCGCCCCGGGAGTCACTCGCCTTCATCGAGAAAGTGCTGGGGGAAGAAGAGACATGAACGCCCTGGAGTGGTTCAAGAGCAGCTACAGCAGCAATGAGGGCCCCGACTGCGTCGAGGTCGCCATATCCCCCGCAACCGCCACCACCGTCCACGTCCGCGACTCCAAGGACAAGGACGGCGCACGGCTCACCTTCACCGACGCCTCGTGGGTCGACTTCCTGGCGTTCGCCCGGCGTTGAGCGCCGTCCGCGGAGCGGCTGGTATGACTGGTGCATGCAGGAAGAGACCGCACAGTCCGCGATCGACACGTTCATCTCCGCGTTCAACGCCTCGGACGACAGTTATGTGACCGCCCTGCTCTCCCAGGCCCTGACCTCGGACGTGGTCTTCTGGGGGCCGCTCGGCCGCAGTGAGGGGATCGAGGCGGTCGAGCGGTTCGTGCTGGACATCCGGCGCCATCCGGCGGGGACCGGCACGATGGTGCGTTGTTCGGCGGTGGACATGCCCGACGAGTGGGCCCGGTACCAGTGGGTCTTCACCACGCCGGACGGCGGCCCTCGCCTGGCCGGAACGGACGTCGTGCACCTGCGCCGGAGCCTCATCGACCAGGTCATCGTCTTCGCCGGGGAGATCGGGTCCGCCTCCTGAGCCGTTCAAGGACGGGTTCGCCGGGCAGGCGGTGTTCACCTGCCGGTGCAGCCACGAGCCCGCGGTGCGGGAGCGGCATGATCGCATCGCCGCGGCCCGGGCCGGAGGCGACACCGTGACCGCTGCCTGTCGCGACCTCCCGCGGCTCACGGACCGGCCGCGGTGAGCCGGCCGTCCCTCAGCGCAGTCGGCGTACGCGCAGTACCAGGTCGTCTGTGTGGTGGGCGCCGGCGCCGCCGTCGGGTGCCACGCGGGGGCGCTGTTCGTGCACCTCTGCCTCCCAGTCGTCGTCGAGGAGGTCGACGACCGTCGAGGGCCACACATAGTCGGCCGGGTCGAAGTCGCTGTCGTGTGCCTGCCGGGTCTCCATCCCCGCGTGGTGCACGACCAGCAGCATGCCGCCGGGCGCGACGGCGGCGAGCAGCGCTCGCTCTGCCGCGGCGTCGGGGGTGCGCAGCAGGGCCGGGTACTGCGCTGACACCAGATCGAAGGAGGCCGGCCGGATCATCGCGTCGGTCAGCGCGGCGTGCACCCAGTCAATGGCGAGGCCCGCGTCCCGCGCGTGGCCTGCCGCCCGCTCCAGTGCCACGCCGGAGACCTCGAGCGCGGTCACGTCCCAGCCGTGCCGCGCGAGCCAGATGGCGTCCGCGCCCTCGCCGCAGCCCACGTCGAGTACCCGGCCGGGGGTGAGCCCGGCTACCTCGGTCACGAGCGCACCGTTGGGCCGGCCGCTCCACAACTGCTGTCGTTCGGAGTACCGGTTGTCCCATTCCGCCCGCACCGCGGGGTCCCCGAGATATCCGTCGGCAGGCCCGGGGATGCCGGACGCGGGTGATTCTTCTGCGATGTCGTTGTCGGCCACGGGCCCACCGTCGCCCAGCCGGGTCCCGGTCTGCCACTTCTGTTGCCGGTCCGGCAAAACGGCGGTCTGTCGCGCCGCATCCGCACGCTGACGTGTCTACCGGTGCGTGCTCAGGCCGTCGAGGATGAGCCCGAGCATGCGGGGGGCCCGGTCCTCAGGGGTGGACGCGGCGCGCCAGAGCGCTCCGGTGAGCTGGAGGAAATCGGCGGGGTCGGCGTCCTGGCGGATGGTGCCGTCCTTCTTGCCGGCGTCCAGGAGCTGGGTGAGGGCGGCGATGACGGGGCCGTAGCTCTCCTCGGCGATCGCCTGGTGCGCCCCGGCGCTGAGGGCGTCACCCAGGCCGTGCTTCTTGCGCATGGCTTCGACCAGGTCGGTCGTCCAGTGGCGCAGCGCTTCCAGCGGCGGCATCTCGGCCAGCAGGTCCGGCACGGTGCCGGTGATGCGTGCCACCTCGTCCTGGTACACGGCCAGCACCAGGGCCTCGCGGGTGGGGAAGTTGCGGTACAGCGTGCCCGCCCCGACTCCGGCGCGCTGGGCCACCTGGTTCATCGAGGCGTTGCCGTCCTCGCCGAACGCCTCGCGGGCGGCCGCGAGGATGCGTGCCCGGTTCTCGCGAGCGTCTGAACGGACCACGGGACCTCACCTTGCTAAGTGGAGAACTCTCCACTACGTTATTCGGAGAGCTCTCCACTTACTTTAGAGGGGCGTCATGCACTACATCAAGCTCGGCACCACAGGCCTGGACGTGTCCCCGATCGCGATCGGCGCGATGACCTACGGCGAGCCCGACCGCGGGCACCCCGTCTGGTCGAAGGGCGAGCAGGAGGCCCGGCCGCTCGTCCGGCACGCGGTGGAGGCGGGGATCAACTTCTTCGACACCGCGAACCTGTACTCCAACGGTTCCAGCGAGGAGATCCTCGGCCGCGCGCTGAAGGACTACGCCGACCGCGACGCCGTGGTCATCGCCACGAAGCTGCGCCACCCGATGCGCCTCGGCCCGAACGGACGGGGACTGTCACGCAAAGCGATCATGACCGAGGTCGACCACTCCCTGCGCCGCCTGGGAACCGACTACATCGACCTCTACCAGATCCACCGCAACGACCACTCCACCCCCTGGGAGGAGACGCTCGAAGCACTCAACGACCTCGTGAAGGCCGGCAAGGTCCGCTACCTCGGTGCCTCCTCCATGCACGCATGGGAGTTCGCGAAGGCCCTGCACCTGCAGAAGCAGAACGGCTGGGCGCGTTTCGTGTCGATGCAGAACCACTACAACCTCCTCGCCCGCGAGGAGGAGCGCGAAATGATCCCGCTGTGCCTGGACGAGGGTGTCGGCACGGTCATCTGGTCCCCCCTGGCGCGCGGACGCCTGGCCCGCGGGTGGGACGACGCCCGCGCCACAGCGCGCGCCGAGACGGACGGAGCGTACGCGGACCTGCTCTACTCGCCCGAGCAGGAGGCGTCCAACAAGGCGATCGTCGACGCGGTCGGGCAGGTGGCGGACGCGCGCGGCGTCACCCGTGCGCAGGTCGCACTCGCCTGGCTGCGACGTCAGCCGGTCGTCACCGCACCGCTGGTCGGCGCCGGCTCGATCCGGCAGATCGACGAGGCGGTGGCCTCCCTGGACGTCGAGCTCACCGACGACGAGGTGCGCGCCCTGGAGGCCCCGTACACGCCGCGGTACGACTGGCAGGGTGTCTCGGACGAGGCCGAGCTGGAGGCCATCCGCCGGCGCGTCCCCGGCATGGCCCTGTCATGAAGCCCATCGTCCGCTCCGGCGCTGCCGCCCACGCCGGAGCCCTCCTCATCCTCCTCGGCCCGCTCGTGTCCTGGCTCGCCGAGTTCATCACCGCCGCCGCCTGGCAGGACCCGCCGTACTCACCCCTCTACAACTGGGTCAGTCACCTCGGCCTGACCGGTCCGGCCCAGACCGCGTTCGGTCAGGTCGCGAACTCCCCCCTCGGAGCCGTCATGGACACCGGCTGGGTCCTCTACGGCATCCTTCTGATCGTCGGCTCGTTCCTCGTGTTCGACCCACGCAGGGGCACCCGCCCGGTCATCGTCCTGGCTCTCGCCGTCCTCGCCGGTATCGGAGTCGCACTCGTCGGCACCGTCCAGGGCTCCAACGCCAACGTCCACAACGGCCTCATCGCGTTCCACACCCTCGGCGCGCAGACCGTCATGATCGCCGGCAACATCATGGCGATCGTCGTCGGAGCCGACGGAGCCCGCACCGGTCTCGGCAGGCGCCGGTCGGTCGCGAGCGTCGCACTCGGCACCTTCGGACTGATCGCGTTCCCGCTCTTCATGGCCGACGTCCTCACCGGCTGGATGTGGAACGTCGGCATGTTCGAGCGTGCCGTGATCTACCCGATCATGATCGGCCACGCCCTCCTCGGAAGCGGCCTGGCCGCTTCCGCCCCGCGTCGTCACGCGACGCGCCCGCTGCCCCCTTTCGATGCGCACGTCGCGCGCTGAGGAGCCACAGATGACACAGGTACTGGTCACCGGAGGAACAGGATTCATCGGCAGCTGGTGCGTCCTGACCCTGCTCGAAGCCGGACACACCGTACGCACCACGGTCCGCGACCTGCGGCGTGAACCGGCACTGCGCTCCTGGCTCCACGCGGCCGGTCCGTTCGACGACGACCGCCTCACGGTGGTACGCGCCGACCTCGAACACCCCGAGGACTGGGACGACGCCGTCGCCGACTGCGACTACGTCCTGCACGTCGCCTCCCCGACGCTGCGTCACACCCCGGCGAACGACGACGACCTGGTCGTCCCGGCACGGGAGGGCGTCGTACGAGTGCTGCGCGCCGCCCGTGACGCCAAAGTCCGCCGGGTCGTCCTCACCAGTGCCTTCGGCGCCATCGGGATCGGGCACCCCCCGCGCTCGACCCCGTTCACCGAGGGGGACTGGACCGACGTCGACAGCGACATCCCGCCCTACCAGCGCTCCAAGACCCTGGCCGAGCGCGCCGCCTGGCAGTTCGTCGAAGAGGAAGGTGATGGTCTGGAGCTGGCAGCGGTGCATCCCGTGGGCGTCTTCGGCCCCCTGCTCGGCCCGGACGACCCGCCGTCCCTGCGTCTGGTGCGCAGAATGCTCGAAGGACGGGTTCCGGCGTGCCCGCCCTTCGGAATGGGCTACGTGGACGTGCGCGACGTCGCCGACCTGCACGTGCGCGCGATGACCGATCCGGCAGCCGCCGGCGAACGCTTCCTCGCCGTCGCCGGGCACAGCCTGCGCGTCGTCGAGATAGCCCGCATACTGCGTGACCGCCTGGGTGAGCGCGCCGCGAAGGCCCCGACCCGCGAACTGCCCGTCCGGCTCACCCGCGCGCTGGGTGTCGTGAACCCGGAACTGCGACTGCTCAGGCACCAGCTCGGCCGCGATCTCGACGCCACGAGCGCCAAGGCCGAGCGACTCCTGGGGTGGCGGGCCCGGCCGATCGAGGACACCATCGCCGAGACCGCCGAGAGTCTCCTCGCACACGGCATCGGCCGATGACCGGGACGGCAGCGCGCCTCCATGGATGCGCAGCGTCTGGACAGAACAGACCTGCCCACCAAGGCCATGAACACGACCTCCAGGAGCCGACCGGTGTTCACAGGGCGATGTGCTGACGGATCGCGGCCCGGTGTTCCAGGGCCCAGGGGTAGTCCGGTTGCAGGGCGATGGCGTGGTCCAGGTCGGTGAGGCCCTCCTCGTGGCGGCCCAGGTTGGACAGGGACACGCCTCGGCTCGCGTAGGCGTACGCGTACTCGGGGTCGAGTTCGAGGGCGCGGTCGTAGTCGGCCAGGGCCTCCTCGTCACGGCCGGCGACGCGCAGCGCGTCGCCGCGTTCACAGCGGCCCCAGGCCCAGTCGGGCTGCAGGGCGAGGGCGCGGTCGAGGTCGGCGAGGCGGCGGGCCGTGTCGTCGAGTCCGCGCCAGACGCGGGAGCGGCGGGCCAGGGCCCAGGCGTAGTCCGGCTTGAGGGCCAGCGCACGGTCGAAGTCGGCGAGGGCCGCGTCGAGGTCGCCGTGGCGTTCGTGGGCGGCGCCGCGGGAGGCCCAGGCGAACTCGCTGGTGGGGTTGCGTCTGATCCCCTCGCTGAGGTCGGCCACCGCTTCGTCGTGGTGGCGGGCCAGCCGGTGGTGCTCGCCGCGCAGGATGACGTTCCACGGGTTGTCCGGCTCCAGTTCCAGCACCCGGTCGAGGTCGGCGAGCGCGCCCTCGTAATCGCCCGTCCCGCCCCGGGTGACGGCCCGGCCGCGGTGGGCCCGCACCAGGGCCGGGTCCAGGGCGAGGGCGCGGCCGTAGTCCTCCAGGGCCTGCTCGTGCGCGCCGTCCCGGGCGAGCGCGTCGGCGCGCAGCGCCCAGGCCGTCGCCCGCCACGGCTCGTCGCCCCGGGCGCGGCCGAGCAGCAGCCGGAGCAGTCCGGCGAGCCCGCCCCCGGCGAGCGCCTCGGAGAGGTCGGCGCCCCAGGTCCGTACGGCCTCGGCGTCCGCGTCCTCGCCCGCCTCGGCCAGGAGCCGCACCCAGGGCCGTACCGCGTCGTCGCCGTACACGCAGGCGGTGACGAGGTCCGCGAGGACGGCCGGCAGCGCGGCGCGGGGCCGCGCGCACAGCAGGTGGTACGACTCGCCGAGCCGCAGCTCCCGCCATTCCTCGTCGGCCCACGGCTCCTCGGGCCGCACGTCGGTCTCGGCCTCCGCGCGCCGTCTGCCGTACGCCTCGGCGAGCCGGGTGTGCCGTTCTGCCCAGCCCCGGGGCGAGCGCAGCCGCTGGAGCCGGAGCATCGGGGCCCGGACGACGCCGTGGTAGCGCATCCGGCCCCCGCGCTCGTCGACGAACGGCATGCCTCTCAGCCAGGCGAAGAGTACGTCGGACTGGTCCTCGGAGCCTTCCACGACGGAGCGGAACAGGTCCTCGTCGAGCTGCCGGGGCAGCGCGCCCGCCAGCGCGGCGGCTCTGCGTACGGGGTCCCGCTCCCACTTCAGGAAGCGGTCGACCGCCGTGGCACTGGGATCGCCGACCTCCGCGGGGCCGACGGGCCCGGACTCGGCCAGGGTGGAGACGAGCACCGGCAACCCGCCCGTCAGCCGCAGCACCTCCGCGACCACCGGCTCGTCCCGCACCCCCTTGTCGGCGAGCAGTCCCCGGGCCTCCGCCTCCGTGAACGGGCGGAGCGGCAGGTCCGTCCTGAAGTCCGCGAAGCTGCCCCAGCGGGCCGTGTCGAAGGGGCGCTGGCCGGAGGTGACCACGACGACGTTGGCGGGCACGGCGCCGTACCGGTCGGTGGTCATCACGTCGTGCAGCCAGGGGTCGAGGAAGGGGCCGGTGCGCTCGTAGGTGTCGAGGAGGAGGACGATCCAGGGGGCGGTGTCGGCGGCGCCCGCCAGTTCCGTCAGCAGCAGGGGGGTCAGCACCCGCTCGGGGGACAGCACCAGCTGCACGTCCTCCTGACTGCGGAAGCGGGCCCGGAGCCGGTCGGCGCCCTGGGCGAGCCGGTCGGTGTCCAGGGCGACGGCGAACGCGCCGGCCACCGGGACCATCCCCAGCCCCACCTGTGCCGCCCGCGCCACCGCCAGACTCCCCGCCGACGGCCCCTCCCGCTCCTCGGCGCCGCCCAGCACCAGAGCGGACTCCGCCTCGTGCCGCCGCTCCCTGTAGACGGCCAGCAACCGCTCCAGCTCCTTGAACCGCCGCCCCTGGGCCGCGAACTGACGGGCCACGGCCGCCATCGCCTCGGGTACCCCGGCCACGCCCTCGTCGACGTACGCGGTCAGCGCTCCGGCCTCCCGGGCGATCTGCTCCAACTCCCTGACCAGACGGGTCTTCCCGACGCCCGCCGCACCGTGCACATGGAACAGGAACCGGTGCCGCTCGTCCTCCGGCGGCAGCTGGAGGTTCCGCCGGAACGCGGCCCGCTCCTCGACCCGCCCGACGAACCCGGCCCTCCGGCGCCGCCCGATCAGCTCCTGCATCGACGGCCGTGTCGACCCCATCCACGCCTCCCCCGCAGTCGGCCCACAGTGAGTCTGGCAGAGACCCCCCTGCGCCCGGACGGAGCCTCCGGGTCGACGACTTGACGGGGGTGTCGATCACTGGCTGGTTTTGGTCTCTTGCCCGGAGCTTCTGATGACTCCTATTTTTTGAGCGACTGCTCAAACACTGGGAAAAGCGCCTCCCTCCTGGACATCTTCAAACGAGAGAAGAAGGCATGACCGGCAACAGACGCGCCTGGCTGCTCTTCACCGGATGGCTTCTGACGGGGGCCTGCTACTTGCTCGCCCTCGTCACCGTCCTGTCGATCGGGATCTTCATCCTGCCGATCCCCGTCGCCGGCACCGTCGTGCTGGCCACGCGTCGGGACACCCGTCCGGGCCTGCCCGGCCTGCTGTCGGGGGCGAGCCTGCCGCTGTTCCTGCTCGCCTACCTCAACCGGCACGGCCCCGGCACCTACTGCACCGCCTCGGCCGGCGGCAGCAGTTGCACCGAGGGCCTGCTCAACCCTTGGCTCCTGCTGGCTGCCGGCCTGCTCGCCCTCGGCGCCGGACCTGCACTGCTCCTCGCGATCCGACGACGGCCGGTGCACGGCTCCGTGCCGCGCCCCTCCCCGTAGCGGGCCCACCTGACATGCTGCCCCCATGTCGACACCGCCCCCGCTCCCGCCCACGGCCGTCGAGGCTCCCGTCCCCTCCGTCAACGGCCTGCGCCTGCGGGCGCGTCGGGTGAGCCGGGAGGTTCGTGGAGGTGGGCGGATACTGAACGACATATCCATCGATGTCGCTCCCGGGCAGCTCACGGTGATCGCCGGGAGCAGCGGTGCGGGCAAGACCGTGCTGTTGCAGACGCTGGCCGGGCTGAGCGCGCCGAGCGGCGGCGACGTGCTGCACGACGGGGCACGCCCCGGGCCGCCCGGGCCGGACTTCGGGTTCGTCCCGCAGGACGACATCATCCACCGCGAACTGCCGCTGCGCCGCACGCTGGTGTACGCGGCGGGCCTGCGGATGGCTCCGGGGACGCCGGCCGGGACCGTGCTGGAAACCGTCGACCGGGTACTGGACACGCTCGGTCTGGCGGAGCGGGCGGAGACGCCGGTGCGCGCACTGAGCGGCGGGGAACGCAAACGGGCCAGTATCGCGGTCGAGTTGCTCACCCGTCCCCGGGTGCTCTTCCTCGACGAGCCGACGTCCGGGCTCGACCCGGTCACCGGCGCGGCCCTGCTGCGCACCCTGCGGGCGCTGGCCGAGGACGGCACCACCGTCGTGCTGACCACGCACGTCCTCGCCGATCTGCTCCGCGCCGACCAGGTCGTGTTCCTCTCCGCCGGCGGCGAGGTCGCGTACGCGGGTGAACCGTCCGCCCTGTTCGAGGCCTTCGGGGTCGGCACCGTGGAGGAGGTGTACGAGGCGGTGGCGGGCGGCGCACGCGTCGAACGGGCCGTACCCGAGGACGACGGGCCTGCCGACGCCCCGTCATCGTCCGTGCGGCCGCCGCGGGTCGGCGCCCTGCGTCAGTGGGCGCTGCTGACCCGACGCGGTACTGCGCTGATGCTGCACAACCGGCTCTCGGCCGCCGTCCTGGCGGGCTCGCCGGTGATGATCGTCGCGATGTTCGCGGTGCTGTTCCGGGCCGGCGCGTTCGATCCGGCGGCACCGGATCCGGGGTCCTCGGCGATGATCATGTTCTGGATCGCGTTCGGCGCGTTCTTCTTCGGGCTGACGTACGGCCTGCTCCAGATCTGCACCGAACTGCCGGTGCTGCGCCGGGAGTGGCTCGCGGGGCTGCGGATCGGCCCGTACGTCGCCTCGAAGCTGACGACGATGCTGCCGGTGCTCGCGGTCGCCGACGCGCTGTTGCTGACCGTGCTGCGGGCCCTTGACCGGCTGCCGGCGGCCGGCTGGGACACGTACGGATCGCTGTTCGTGTCGAGCGTGCTGGCCTCGGCCGCCGCCCTCGCGCTGGGGCTGCTGGCGTCGGCGGCGGTGTCGGAGCCGGGGCAGGCGACGCTGATGCTGCCGTTGCTCTGCTTCCCCCAGGTGCTGTTCTCGGGCGCCTTCGTGCCGGTGCCCCGGATGACGGTGGCCGGGAAGGCGATCAGCTGGGCGATGACCAACCGCTGGGCGTTCGAGGCACTGGGCAGCGGGGTGGGGCTTGAGTCGTTGTGGCGGGCGGGCCGCTCGCCGCTCGGTCCGCCGCTGCTGGCGTCGTACGGGGATTCGTTCGGGCACCCGGCGAGCCGCGGGTGGGTGATCCTGGCGGGGTTCGCGCTGGCGTTCCTGGCCTGGACGTGGGTGATCCTGGTGCGCAAGTGCCGGGACGGGGCGGCGAGGAGCCGGGCGGGGCACTGACCTCCGGTGGGTTGGCGCGGGCTCAGCAGCTCTCCCGCGCGGCCAGCCCGGTCACCGTCGGCACCCGGTCCCGGTAGGTCTCCGTCACGAACGCCAGGAACGTCTCGATGTCCCTGGGCTGGGACGACACCCCCAGGGACACCCGGACGGCGCCCGCCGACGGCAGCTCCAGCAGCTCCAAGTACTCGTCCAGCGAAGCGACCTGCGCGTCGGCCGCCGAGAGCAGCCGGGTCAGCGGCAGGTCGAACGCCTCCTCTCCGGCGCCCGGATTGCAGAAGCAGCCTGTGCGCAGGGATATGCCGTGGGCGGCGCTGTCACGCGTGACGACGCGTTCGTCGACGATCCGGCCGTCCGCCCCGAGCACGTTCAGCGCGACGGTGCCGCCGCGGGCCCCGTCGGCGCGGTCGGTGCCGTACACGCGCACCAGCGGTGAGCCGTCGCTGTGCCGCAACGCCGCAAGGCCGCCGAGGAGTTGGCCGGTGAGGGCGGTGACATGGGCGTGTACGCGGTCCATGCCGATGCCGTCGATCCAGGCGAGTCCCGCCGTCACGTCGGGCAGGGACAGGAAGTTGACCGTGCCGTCCTCGAACGCTGCCTCGTCGGCGGCGAGGACGTGCCACTGGGCCTGAGCGCTGACGGCGTAGATGGTGCCGCCCGAGAACCAGGGGCGGCGCAGCCTGGCGAGGGCCTCGCGGCGGGCGATCAGACTGCCGATGCCGGTGGGGTGCCCGAAGACCTTGTACCAGCTGACGGCGGTGAAGTCCGGGTGGTGGCGGCTCAGGTCCAGGACGTTGGTCGGGGCGAAGGCCGCCGCGTCGAGCAGGACGTCGTAGCCGTGCGACCGGGCGGCGGCGATCCAGTCCAGTGAGTGCTGGACGCCGGTGAAGTTGCTCTGCGCCGGGTAGGCGAGCAGGCCGCCGGCGCCCCGGCGCGGGCCGGACGGGGACAGAGCGGCGCGCAGCCGCCCCTCGTCGATGTGCAGGCCCGGCACGTACACGGTCGTGGCGCCCCGCGCCCGCGCGTACTCCCTCAGGCCGTTGACCGAGTTGTGGTTGTCGAGGGACATGACGAGCCTGCTGTCGCGGGTGAAGGGGTACGCCTCACCGACCAGGCGCAGGGCCCCGGTCGCGTTGGGGGTGAAGATCACGGCGTACTCGTCGGGGTCCGCGTTGAAGTGGCGGAGCACCGCCTGCCGGGCCTCGGCCAGCAGGAGTCCGGAGGCACGGGAGGCCGGGCTCTCGGAGTGCGGGTTGCCGAACAGCCCGCCGGTGATCCGCCGGGCGCTGCCCATGACGAGGGAGCGCGGGGGAAGTCCGGCGCCGGTGTGGTCGAGGTAGGTGTGGCCGCCCTCGTCGAGGTAGCCGAACTCGCGCGTCCGCAACTCCGCGAAGCCGTCCACGAGACCCCCTTCGCACTTCGCACGAAACTTCGACCAAGGTACCCGCGTGCGAGCTGGTTGCCGCGGCGCCACGACGTCAGGGCGCCCGGCAACCGCCGAACAGGGGGTGTGAACGGCCGAGTTGGGGAAGGACGGTGACATGTCCGCCTCCCACGCGCCTCGTGCGCTCTCGCTTGCCGCTGCCGTTCTGACCGGAACGGTCGCTCTCTACATCGCCCTCGTCGCCTTCGGGAACATCACCGACTTCGGCACCAACCAGGCCTTCGTCCAGCATGTGCTGGCCATGGACACGACGTTCAAGGACGACGACCTGATGTGGCGGGCCGTCACGAACAAGGGGCTCGAGAACACCGCCTACGTCCTCATCATCGTGTGGGAGACGCTGGCCGCGCTCGTGCTGATCGCCGGCACCTGGTTCTGGGCACGCCGTGACAACGTTCGCGCGCGGCGCGTCTCCACCTACGGTCTGCTGATGCTCGTGCTGCTCTTCGGCGCCGGGTTCATCGGGATCGGCGGTGAGTGGTTCTCCATGTGGCAGTCCAAGACGTGGAACGGGCTGGACGCCGCGACCCGGGTGCTGGTCCTCACCGGGCTCGCGCTGATCGTCGTGCAGGTGAGCCCCGCGGACCAGGAGGGCTGATCAGGAGGCCTGATCACGAGGTTCGTCAGGAGGGATAGGGAGCCGCCTCGCGGCCCGCGCGGAGGACGGCCGTCCACCAGGCCAGCTGGTCGAGGAGAGCCTTGGCGTACCCGGCGGCCCCGGGATCCAGGGGGCGGCCGTCCTGCCACGCGGTGAAGTAGTTCGGGAAGGCCAGGCCGTCCCGGACGGTGACCGCGTGCAACTCCGTGAGCACGTTCTCCAGATGCAGCACCGCGTGCCTGCCCCCTGCCGCACCGCCGTAGCTGACGAACGCGACCGGCTTCGCCGTCCACTGGGTGAAGTGCCAGTCGACGGCCGCCTTCAGCGAGGCCGGATAGCTGTGGTTGTACTCGGGGGTGACGATGACGAACGCGTCCGCCGACGTCAGGGCCCTCGTCAGTGCGCTCATTCCGGCCGGGCGGGGGTAGGCGTCGCCCGCGTGCTTCGGTGACTCCGACGGCAACGTCAACGGGATGTCGTACGCCGCAAGGTCCACGATCTCCACCCCGAAGTCGCCGTGCGCGGAGGCCTGTTCGGCCATCCAGTCGGCCACCACAGGGCCGAACCGGCCCTCCCTGACGCTGCCCACGAGAATCACCAGCTTGTGTGTGTCGTTGTCCATGGCCGTCAGCCTGCGACCGCCGCGGCGGCGCAGCCAGACCGCGCTCAGGCTGGCCCCCGCAGGGCCACGCTGCGGGGGCTCCGGCCCGCCTATCCTCGGCCGTATGGGCACACCGCTGGGGGACTTCGTCCGGGCGAAGCGTGACAGTATCCAGCCGGAGGCGCTGGGACTGCCGGAGCGCGGGCGGCGCCGGTCGCCGGGGCTGCGGCGGCTCGACCTCGCCAACCGGGCCGGTGTGAGCGTGGAGTACCTGACGCGCATCGAGCAGGGCCGGGACCGCAATCCGTCGGTGGCCGTCGTGAACGCCCTGGCGGACGCCCTCAGCCTCGATCCCGCCGAGCGTGCCCACCTCCGCTACCTCGCGAAGATCACCGGCGGTGAGTGCGTGGCGCATCCGCGGCCGGCCCCGCCGCGGCGCGAGGTGCGACCGGCCGTCCTGGAGACCCTCCGCCTGCTCGAGCCCGGCCTCGCCCTGGTCACCAACCGGCTCGGCGACATCCTCGCCCGCACCGGTGCGTACGAGGCGTTGATGGGCGGGACCGGGCTCCTGGACGCCGAGGCGCCCAATCTCACCCGGTACGTCTTCACCGACCCCCGCGCGCGGGAGCTCTTCGCCGACTGGGACGCCGTCGCCGACGAGCAGGCTTTCGACCTGTGGCTCGGGCCCTCGGTGGAGAACAGCGAGTGGTTCACGGCGGAACTGGCACCCGTCGCCGGGGCGGACTTCACCGGGCGGCTCAACCGGCACGTCGTTCCGGCCCGTGGGGTCCTGCGGCTGCGGCACCCGTCGGGGGCCGGGCTTCGGCTGCGGCGCCAGGCGCTCGACATCACCGAGGACGCGCAGCAGCTGGTCGTCCTCCTGCCCGCAGACGAGGAGACGGCCGAGGCGGTCGAGCGGCTCCGGCGAGCCCGGCGGCTCCCCGCCCTCCGCGCCATCTCCTGACCGCCACCCGGCCACCGCCGCCCCGGCGGCTGCACGGCACTCCGTCATCCCCGCGCTGTTCGCCACCCCCGGCGGCTACCGGAATGCACAGAGCGGTCCCGGCACAGCGCGACGAAACGGGAAGGCACGGATTCCCGGCCGAACCCCGTGCCGCGTAGCGGCACAGCGACGATCGAGAAGGCCGGAATCCTCGGGCCTCGGCCCGAGGTGCAGGTCAATTCACCACCGTCACCTTGGTGTTCGGCTCCGTGCCGAACGTCCACAGGGCCGCGCCGTCCGCCGTGTGCATCCGGATGCCGCTGGTCTGCTTGCCCGCGGCGGGCGGCGGGGAGGAGCCGTCGACCGCGTTGGAGAAGGCGATCGACAGCCCCGACTTGGACGCGAAGTAGAGAATGTGCTCGATCTGGACGCCGTCCGAGCCGGTCGTGGCCGACAGGGTCTTGGAGATCGTGTAGGTGCCGGGATCGGGAGCGACCGTCCCCGGCCACACCGTGAACGTGCGGGTCGCCTTGCCGCTCGCGTCGACCGTCCACACCCGCTTGGCGCCGAGCGAGTAGACGATCCGGCGGCCGGTGCCGGAGGCCGCCGGTACGGCGGGCGCCTTCGCCCTGGCCGTCGGTGACGCGGAGGGGTGGGCGCCCGCCGACGCGCTCGCCGACGGGCGGACCGCCGCGGCCGTGGGGTGGGGCCCCTTGTCGGCCTGTACGGCGAGGAGGACGACGGCCACCGTCGCCCCCGCCGTCAGACCGGTGACCCAGACCCAGGAGGGCAGCAGTCGGGCAGCCACGGGTACGCATCTCCTCCGCTAAGAGCGCTATGAGGCCCCCTGCCTCTTCGCACAGGGGTCGGATCATCGTACTGTGCGCCGCCCGCCCACCCGACGGCTCAGTCCAGCACCGGCAGCAGCTCCGGCAGATGCCCGTCGGAGGCCTCCGCCGCCCGCTGCCGCTCCTCGGAGACCGGCCCGTACAGCGTCGTACGCGGCTTCGCCGGGCGCCCGGCGGCCTCGGCCACGGCCACGAGGTCGCGGACCGACTTGTACGAACCGTACGACGACCCCGCCATCCGCGAGATCGTCTCCTCCATCAGGGTGCCGCCGAGGTCGTTGGCTCCCGAGCGGAGCATCTCCGCCGCACCCTCTGTGCCCAGTTTCACCCAGCTTGTCTGGATGTTCGGGATGTAGGGGTGGAGGAGGAGACGGGCCATCGCCGTCACCGCCCGGTTGTCGCGCATCGTCGGGCCCGGCCGGGAGATGCCCGCCAGGTAGACGGGCGCGTTGGTGTGGATGAAGGGCAGCGTCACGAACTCCGTGAAGCCGCCGGTGCGCTGCTGGATGCCGGCCAGGGTGCGCAGGTGGCCCAGCCAGTGGCGGGGCTGGTCGACATGGCCGTACATCATGGTGGAGGAGGAGCGGATGCCCAGCTCGTGGGCGGTGGTGATCACCTCGATCCAGGTGGCGGCGGGGAGTTTGCCCTTGGTGAGGATCCAGCGGACCTCGTCGTCCAGGATCTCCGCCGCCGTGCCGGGGACGGTGTCGAGCCCCGCCTCCTTCGCCGCCGTGAGCCACTCGCGGATCGACATGCCGGTGCGGGTCGCGCCGTTCACCACCTCCATCGGCGAGAAGGCGTGCACGTGCATGCCGGGGACGCGTTCCTTGACCGCCTTCGCGATGTCGAAGTACGCCGTGCCGGGCAGGTCGGGGTGGATGCCGCCCTGCATGCAGACCTCGACCGCGCCGACGTCCCACGCCTGCTGGGCGCGGTCGGCGACCTGGTCCAGGGAGAGCGTGTAGGCGTCCGCGTCGGTGCGGCGCTGCGCGAAGGCGCAGAACCGGCAGCCGGTGTAGCAGACGTTGGTGAAGTTGATGTTGCGGGTGACGATGTAGGTGACGTCGTCGCCGACGGCCGACTTCCGCACGTCGTCGGCGATCCCCGTCAGCGCGTCCAGCGCCGGGCCGTCGGCGTGGAACAGGGCGAGGGCCTCGGCGTCCGTCAGCTTCGTGGGGTCGTCGGCCGCGGTCGCCAGGGCCGCGCGCACGTCCGTGTCGATGCGCTCCGGCGCCATCCCGGGGGCGGCCGCCTCCCGCAGCGCGCCCCAGTCGCCGTACACCTCGTCGAAGTCGTCGCGCCGGTCGGCCGTACGGCCCTCGGTGTCGATGGAGGCATGCAGATCCGTGCGGCCGGAGGCGACGAAGACCTCCTCCGGCTCCTGCCAGGGATGCCCCTCGACCACCGCGTCCGGCACCGCGAGGCCCGTCTCCGGGTCGGCCAGCGCGGCCACGTGCGGGCGCAGCCGCGGGTCCAGCCAGGGCTCGCCGCGGCGGACGAACTCCGGGTACACGCAGAGACGTTCCCGAAGCTCGAAGCCCGCGGCCGCCGACTTCCGCGCCAGCTCCTCGATCTGCGGCCAGGGGCGTTCGGGGTTGACGTGGTCGATGGTGAGCGGGGAGACCCCGCCCCAGTCGTCGATACCGGCCGCGATCAGCCGCTCGTACTCGCTGTCCACCAGGTTCGGCGGTGCCTGGATGTTGCCGGCCGGTCCCATGACCAGCCGGGCCACCGCCACGGCGGCGACCAGCTCGTCCAGTTCGGCGTCCGGCATGCCGCGCATCGCCGTGTCCGGCTTGGCGCGGAAGTTCTGGATGATCAGCTCCTGGACGCCGTGGTACGACCTGGCCACGCGCCGGAGCGCGAAGAGGGACTCGGCCCGCTCCTCGTACGTCTCGCCGATGCCGATCAGGATCCCCGAGGTGAAGGGGACGGAGGAGCGCCCGGCGTCCTCGAGCACCCGCAGCCGGACGGCGGGTTCCTTGTCCGGCGATCCGTGGTGCGGACCACCGGGCTCGGACCACAGCCGGGTGGCGGTCGTCTCCAGCATCATGCCCATCGACGGCGCGACCGGCTTGAGCCGCTGGAAGTCCGTCCAGGACATCACGCCCGGGTTGAGATGGGGCAGCAGGCCGGTCTCCTCCAGGATGCGGACGGAGATGGCCCGGACGTAGGCGATGGTGTCGTCGTAGCCGTGCGCGTCGAGCCACTCGCGCGCCTCGGGCCAGCGGTCCTCGGGTTTGTCGCCGAGGGTGATCAGGGCTTCCTTGCAGCCGAGGGCCGCGCCCTTGCGGGCGACGTCGAGGACCTCGTCCGGGGACATGAACATCCCGTGCCCGGCCCGGCGGAGCTTTCCGGGGACGGTGACGAACGTGCAGTAGTGGCACTTGTCGCGGCACAGGCGCGTGAGGGGGATGAAGACGCTCTTCGAGTACGTGATGACACCGGGCCGGCCGGCCTCTTCCAGACCGGCGTCGCGGACCCGGGCGGCGGACGCGGCGAGGTCGTCGAGGGCCGCACCGCGCGCCTGGAGCAGGACGGCGGCCTCGGAGACGTCGAGGGCGACGCCGTCCCGGGCGCGTTTGAGGGCGCGACGCATGGAGTTCTCGGTGGGGCCGGTACCGCCGGGGCGGTCGGTGGGGCCGGTTCCGGAGGTCGCGGAAGTCGTCATCCTTCGAGCATACGTAGGGGATCCATGGGTTCGGTGGGGGCGGGGGCACGCGATGCACGGAGGGTGCGCGTGCGCCCGGCCGGCCGGCTGACAGATCACGTTCTTCGTGGACCGCGCCGCCGCGCACCCTGTGGCGCGCGTCCCAGGGACATCCCAGCGCCGGCGGAGCGTCGCAGGTCGGTGCGGCAACGGCATCCCAGTCTCCCGCGGCCGGTGGTTCTCCTTCTCGGGGCGGGCCGCCGTCAGTAGCTTCCGCCTTGCTCACCGGGCGCCCGGCCGACCGGGCCCGCCAGGCCCAGGACCGGGCCCGCCAGGCCGGGCCCGTCGAGCCGGCCAGGGCTACCAGGCCGACCGGTCCGGCCCGCCCGACCGCCATCCGCACCTCCAGCGAAGGAGACGTTTCGCAGCCATGAGAACTCCACATCGTGTGCACACCGACAAAGCGGCCGTCCGGCATCGGGGCACCATGACCGCGAGACCCGGCTGGAGAGTCAGAGCCGGCGTCTTCGCGGCCACGGCGGCGCTCCTCTCGGCGGGCTCCCTGCTCGGTGCCGTCCCGGCGTCGGCGGCGCCCGCGGCGATCAGGCTGACCTCCTCGTCCTGCCCGGCGAACATCGTGCAGGGTCAGGTGAGCGGCTGTGTCACCGAGTTGCAGAACCTGCTCAACGCGCACGGTGCCGGTCTGACGGTGGACGGCGACTTCGGGGCGAACACGCTCTACGCGGTGCGCCAGTACCAGGCCTCCGTGGCGATCGCCGTGGACGGACAGGTCGGCCCGCAGACCAAGGCCAAGCTGTACGCGACCGGCGGCTCGGCGCCGTCGCCGATCAACCTCAACTCCTCCGCGTGCCCGGCGAACATCGTCAAGGGCGACAAGGGCGGCTGCGTCACCGAACTGCAGCGGCTGCTCCGCCACTTCGGCTACTCGATCGACGTGGACGGCGATTTCGGCTCGGCGACGGACAGCGCGGTCCGGGACTTCCAGTCCTCCAACGGCCTGTCGGTCGACGGCCAGGTCGGCACGAACACCAAGCGGGCGCTCTACGACACCGACGAGTCGCCGTCCACCGCCATGGACCTGCGCTCGGCGTCCTGCCCGTCGAACATCACGGAGGGCATGAGCGGCGGTTGCGTCTCGACGCTGCAGGCTCTGCTCAACGGCAAGGGCCAGCATGTCGACGTGGACGGCCAGTTCGGTCCCCAGACCCTGGCGGCCGTGAAGTCGTTCCAGTCGTCGGCGGGCCTCTCCGTGGACGGCGAGGTCGGCCCCAACACCAAGTCCGCCCTCTACTCGAACATCAGCACCGGCGGCGGCAGCGGCGCACCGTCACCGGTCAACCTCAACTCCAGCTCGTGCCCGAGCAACATCGTCAAGGGCCAGAAGAGCGGCTGTGTCACCGAGCTGCAGAGCCTGCTCAACCACCACGGCGCCGATCTCGCCGTCGACGGCGACTTCGGAGCGCTCACCGAGAGCGCGGTACGGGACTTCCAGGCCGAGAAGGGCCTGTCGGTCGACGGCCAGGTGGGCCCGAACACCAAGGCCGCCCTGTACGGCGCGGTCACCCCGCCGACCTCGACCCCGCCCGGCGGCGGGTACGGCAACATCCTCGCCGTGGCCGAGGCGGAGGCCGGCACGGTCGAGGGCAGCGCCCGGGCGAACAGCTACGGCTCGGCGGTGGGTCTGTCGCTGTCCACCCGCGACTACGCCTGGTGCGCGACCTTCGTGAGCTGGGTGGCCAAGCAGACCGGGGCCACCTCCTACCGCAACACCTACGTCTCGGGCTGGGTCAAGCAGGCGCGGGCCGGCAACTACCACCTCTCGGTGACGACGAACCCGCAGCCGGGCGACATCGTGGCCTTCGACTGGAACGGGGGCAACGACTACACCGGCGGGCACGAGCACATAGGCATCGTGCGCACGGTGAGCGGCGGCTCCAGCTTCACCACCGTCGAGGGCAACACGAGCAACCCCAACGGCGGTTCGGACGGTGTCTACGTCAAGACCCGCAGCACGAACAGCGGATACGACGTGCTGTTCATCCGGGTCCGCTGACCGGATGCCCGCAGGCCGGCGGCCGGCCGCGCTCCCTCGGTCACCACACGACGGAGCACGGCCGGCCGGCTCGGCCGACGAGTCGGCACACCCCCCTCAGAGGTACTCCGCACACGCGTCCAGTACCCGAAGGACCTCGGCCTCCCCCGCCGGAGGCAACTGCACCACGACCTCCTCGACACCCAGCTCCGCGTAGTGCGCGAGCTTCCCCGGCGTCGGCAGCACCGCATACGGCACCACCTGGAGCGCGGCCGGGTCGCGCCCCGCGTCGGCCCACACCTCGCGCAGGACCGGCACCGACTCCGAGAGCCCGCGTCCCCCGATCGGCAGCCATCCGTCGGCGTACTCCGCGATGTGCGCGAACAGCTTCGGCCCCGCCGCCCCGCCGATCAGCGTGCGCGGCCCGGCGACCGGCCCACGCGCCTTCTGCACCGGCTTGGGGAAGGCGAAGGAGGCTCGTACGCTCCCGAACTCGCCTTCGTAGCCGGTCGGTTCGTCCGCCCACAGCGCCCGCATCAACGCCATCCGGTCCCGGCCCAGCTCACGCCGGTCCCGCCACCGCACCCCGTGATCCGCGGCCTCCTCGACGTTCCAGCCGAAGCCGACGCCGAGCGTGAAGCGGCCGCCCGACAGGTGGTCGAGGGTGGCGATCTGCTTGGCGAGGTCGATCGGGTCGTGCTGGGCGACCAGGGTGATGCCGGTGCCGAGGCCGAGCCCCTCGGTGACGGCGGCGGCCTGGCCGAGGGCGACGAAGGGGTCGAGGGTACGGCCGTACTCGCGGGGCAGGTCGCCGCCCGCCGGGTACGGGGTGGCCCGTTCGACGGGGATGTGGGTGTGCTCGGGCAGGTACAGCCCGGCGAACCCGCGTGCCTCCAGCTCACGGGCGAGCCGGACGGGGGCGATGGTCTCGTCGGTGAGGAAGATCGTGACGGCTATGCGCATGCCCCATCTGTACCGGGGGTGGCTCGATATGTCCATACCGACCAGTCGGCATCACACGCCCCGCCTTTCACACAGCTATGCACATGACAGACGGATGCCTGTGGATTCCCTTTCCTTCCGTGGGAGTTCACGTCCGGAGGGGAGAGTGAGCGGCATGTGTGAGGACACGCACGGCATCGGCAGACGCGCGCTGATCGTGACGGGCGCGGCCACAGCCCTTACGTTGGGAAGCGTGAGCTTCGCAGCGGCGGACGGTCAGGACCAGGGGGCTCGGAAGACGGCGACGGTGAGCGGCACCCTGCCGCCCGGCTGCCCGGACTTCGTGTACGTACCGGTCGAAGTGCCCACCGGCGTACGGGAGCTCAAGGTCTCCTACACCTACGACAGGCCGGGCGTCCCGGCCGGCACCACGGGCAACGCGCTCGACATCGGCCTCTTCGACCAGCACGGCACCGAACTGGGCGGCAAGGGCTTCCGGGGCTGGTCGGGCGGCGCCCGCACGGAGTTCTTCGTCCGCGCCGACGACGCGACCCCCGGCTACATCCCCGGCCCGGTCGGCGCCGGCACCTGGTACGTCGCCCTCGGCCCCTACACGGTGGCCTCACAGGGCCTGTCGTACGAGCTGACGATCACCCTGACGTACGGCGAACCCGGCACCCCCGTCCGCCCGGTCTACCCGCCCTCCCGTGCCAAGGGCCGCGGCCGGGACTGGTACCGCGGCGACTGCCACCTGCACTCCTGGTACTCCGACGGCCGCCGCACCCCCGCCGAGATCGCGGCCCTCGCCCGCGCCGCCGGTCTGGACTTCATCAACTCCTCCGAGCACAACACCCACTCGTCGCACGCCCACTGGGCGGACCAGGCCGGCGACGACCTGCTGATCATGCTCGGCGAGGAGGTCACCACCCGCAACGGCCATGTCGTCGCCCTCGGCACGGAGCCCGGGACCTTCGTCGACTGGCGCTACCGGGCCCGCGACAACCGGTTCGGCCGCTTCGCGCACCAGATCCACAAGGCCGGCGGCCTGGTCGTACCGGCCCACCCGCACGCGACCTGCGTCGGCTGCGCCTGGAAGTTCGGCTTCGGGGAGGCGGACGCGGTCGAGGTCTGGAACGGCCCCTACACCCCCGACGACGAGGTGGCCCTGGCCGCGTGGGACGCCACGCTGGTGGCGTCGGTCCGGGAGAACCGGCAGTGGCTCCCGGGCATGGGCAACAGCGACGCGCACCGGGACCCGGACGCCGTGGGCTCGCCGCAGACGGTCGTCCTCGCCGACGACCTGAGCCGCGAGGCCATCCAGGAGGGCCTGCGCGCGGGCCGCTCCTACATCGCCGAGTCGAAGAACGTGACGCTGAGCTTCACGGCGACGGGCGGCCGCGGCGAGCGGGCGGGCATCGGCGAACGCCTCGCCGTCGCCCCCGACACCCCGGTGACCGTCCGTCTGGAGGCCTCCGGCGTCCCCCGCTGCACGGTCCGCTTCGTCACCGACGAGGGCGTCCTCCTCACCAGCGACCCGCTCCCGGTGGCCGGCTCGGGCGTGGTCGAGTGGCAGACGACCCCGTCGTACGCCGCCTACGTCCGCGCGGAGATCCGCCACGAGACAGCGGCGGGCCCGGTCCCCGGCGCCCTGGCGGCACTGACGAACCCGATCTTCCTGGGGCGGCCGGAGAAGTGACCCCGGTCGGGTGCCGCCCGCCGGACGGCACCTGACGCACTCGGCCGAGCTTCCAGGCCGGGCCCACGGACGGGTAGGTCGTGACCACCTGTGCGTCCCGCGCCGGGAATCCAGGCCGTTCCTCCGGGCATCCTGCAGAAGCCGTCGTGGCAGATCTTCGACTCGGGCTTCGGGGGAACGTCCGTCCGCCACCGAATGCCCTCTGCCAGCCGCGCCTCGTCCACACGCGGAACGACCCGGCTTGACGCCCCGGGCGACAACAGCTCCAGCCGGGCGCAATGGCTGTGCGGCTATCGAGGCAGGTCGGCGAGTCCTCGGCCGATGGTGCGGGCCGCGTCGCGGAGGGCGCCGTCGACGCGGTCGTGCGGGGTGCTGGTGGGCAGGGTGACGAGGACCGCCGCCACAGCGAGGCCGTCCCGCAGCACCGGTGCGGCGAAGGAGAGTTCGCCCAGTACGTACTCCTCGTGGGCCGTGGCCAGGCCCGTCTTCCTGATGCGGGTCAGCTGGGAGCCGAGGGTGCCCGGAGCGGTCACCGTATGGCGGGTGTGGCGCCGTACGTCCGCCGGCGGGCCGTGGCCGTGAGCAAGGAGGATCTTGCCGGCCGCCGTGGCGTGCAGGGGCAGGCGTTCACCGCTGACCAGGCACAGGGCCGCGCCCTCTGAGGGGACGGCGACGTCCGCGTGGCCGCCGGTGCGGGAGGTGAGCGTGCGGAGGGCGGGGAGCGAGAGGCCGAGCAGGCCGCGCGGGCAGGGAGCCGCGGCGCCGAGGGCGCGGATGCGGGTGCCCAGGCGGTAGGAGCCGTCGGCCGCCCGCTCCAGCCCGCCCCACGCGACCAGCTCCCGCACCATCCGCAGCGCAGTCGGCACCGGCAGCCCGGTCCGGCGGGCGATCTCCGTCAGGCGCAGCGTGGCCGGCGCACCCACGAACGCGTCCAGCACCGAGAAGACCCGCCCGGCAACGCTCCCGGCCATTTCGCCCCCGCGTTTTCATCCAGTGAAAGTCCGGCGTTGTCGCCGCACCGCACGCTCCGCGAAGGTCAACGCATGACTCTCGCCCTCTCTTCCGACGAGCTCCTCTCCACCACCCGGGCGGTCCGTCACCGCCTCGACCTCACCCGGCCCGTACCTCGCCGACTGCTCGAGGAATGCGTGGACCTGGCGGTCCAGGCCCCGACCGGCCGCAACCGCCAGCGGTGGCACTTCGTGATCGTGACCGACCCCGGGCGGCGGGCCGCGCTGGCCGAGGTGTGGCGCGACGGCGTACGCAAGCCGGGTGTGTCCGCCCCCGTCCCCGAACGGGACGTACGCCGAGCCGGCGTGGCGGACATGGGGCGGGTGTACTCCGGCGCCGCCCATCTCTACCAGCACATCCACGAGGTCCCCGCGATCGTCGTGCCGTGCGTGGAGGGCCGTACCGACGACGCGTCCGTCCTGCAGCAGGCCGGTACCTGGGGCTCCGTCCTCCCCGCCGTCTGGAGCTTCATGCTCGCCGCCCGCGCCCGCGGCATGGGCAGCTGCTGGACCACCGGCAACCTCGTCCACGAGAAGGAGTCGGCCCGCGTTCTCGGCATCCCCTACGACGACGTCATGCAGACGGCCTTCATCCCGGTGGCGTTCACCCTCGGCACCGACTTCCGCGCGGCCCGCCGCATCCCGAGGGAGGAGGTGCTGCACTGGGACACCTGGTGAACAGGGCGGCCGGATTCCGAACTACCGGCGGCCGTCCCGCCGGCGCTCGCTGCGCCGCAGTGCGCGACGCTGCTTGCCCGGCAGGGTGGCGGCCAGCTCGCCCACCGGGGCGACGTCGTGGCCGCTGCCCTCCCGGCCGCCCCGGCACCACCACACCGGTGGACCGGCCGCGTCCGTCGCACCCGGGTACCAGTCGTCGGCGGTTCCTGCGGGACGAACGTGCATTCCGGTCCTGTGTTCCCAGCACACCGGCCAGACCTGCCAGAGCAGCTCCATGACGGTCTCCTGCGCGGCGTCCGCGACCACGGTGAGGACCGTGTCCGCGTCGTCGGGCTCCAGCGGGTCGCCCTCCTCGGGGTCGTACGCGTTCACCTGGTTGCCCTGCCAGCGGCCGTCGGGCATCGCCACGTAGACGCGCCCCCTGTCGACGCCGCCCCAGGGCGTGGACTCCCGAGGCGGGTCGGCCATCAGTATCAGCGGCTCCTGCCCCGGCAAGGTCGCCGTCACGTCGCGGTTGACCACCGCCAGCGCGGCCTCCAGCTTCGGCCACCGCCCGGGTTCGGCCGGCCGGGGCTCCGGAAGCCGCTGCGGGTCATGACCAGGACCGATGCGCCCGTACGAGAAGTGGTTCACCGGGGCATCGTCCCATTCGCGCGGTCCTGCGCCAGGTTGGGGGTATGCGGTGAACCGCCCTGAAAACCAGGTGCCGCGGCCGCCGTGCCTCCCTACGCTTCCCGCCATGGACAGCACCTGGACCGCGGGTCTCGTCAACGTCGTGGACGTCGAGGCGACCTGCTGGGCCGGTTCCCCACCGCCCGGCGAGGTCAGCGAGATCATCGAGATCGGGCTGACCGTCGTCGACCTGGCGGCCGGTGAGCGCCTCGCCCGGCACCGGATCCTGGTGCGGCCCGCGCGGTCCACGGTCAGCGAGTTCTGCACGGAGCTGACCGGCCTCACCCAGCCCGAGGTCGACCAGGGGGTCACCTTCGCCGAGGCGTGCCGGCTGCTGGCGGCCGAGCACCGCGCGGGCGCCCGGCCGTGGGCCAGCTGGGGCGACTACGACCGCCACCAGTTCACCCGCCAGTGCCGGGCGACCCGGACCGCCTACCCCTTCAACCGCCGCCACACCAACGCGAAGGCCGCCTTCACCGAGGCGTACGGCCTGCGAAAGCGCCCCGGCATGGCCCAGGCCCTGGAGATCGCCGGGCTGCGGCTCGAAGGCCGGCACCACCGGGGCGAGGACGACGCCTGGAACATTGCGGCCCTCGTCCTTCACCTCTCCGCGCGGGGCCGCTGGCCGGCCCCGGTGGACCACCTCGCCTGACGGGTGGAGGGGAAAGGGCTGCCATGGGAGAACTGGCGGAACTCGCGGAACGGGTCGCACTGATCGACGCGTGCCTCGCGCCCATCGCGAGGCGGCCGGTGGATCTCACCGACCCCGACTGGGTACGGACGATGCAGGAAGGCCCGGATCCGCTGGACGAGGCGGGGATCCGCGCGGAGGCCGAGGCGGCGCTGCGGGACGTGCTCACCCGCTACGAGGAGGGCAACGACGGCGTCCGGGCCGGCCTGCGAGCCCTCCTGGAGCGGTGTCACTGGTTCGGCTGGGCGACGACGCTGCCCTTCGAGCCGACCCCCCAGGGCTTCCGGCAGCGACTGCTGAAGATATCGGTCGAGGACCAGGGCCTCGACGCCCGCGACATGATGGTCACCCTGAACGGTCTGTGCGGGCAGGCCCGGGACGCCGGCGTCGACATCCGTCCGCTGCTCCTGGACGTGGCCGAACTCTCCAGCGACGCCGACAAGTACGGGATGGGTTCCACCCGGCACATCCTGCTCCGGGCGACCGACCGGGAGCCCCCCGGTCTCTGGTGAGCCTGGGGTACGAAAACGCGCCGCCTTTCCCGCTCGGGAGCGGTGAGCGGGCGGAAGAACTGGTCAGTCCACCACCTGTGGATCACGGAAGTAGTACACGACGGTCACCCCCATGCCTGGGGTGTGCGTGTACACGACCGTGATCGCCTCGGCCGAGTCACGGGCGAGTGGTGTGGTGTACGTGTACTCCACGGACGGAGGCCGCCACCCAGGGATCTCGCGGCCCGCCGTCGGATCGCGGGCGATTGCGGCGAGCGCCTCCCGGACCAGTTCCCGCTCCCCCTCCGTCAGGTCGCCGAACGCCTTCCTGGCGGGCTCGGCCTCTTCCAACGGGACTTCGTTCACGCGCCGCCGCCTCCGGCTCGGGCGTCTTCCAGCGCCCTCATGATCTCGGGCGAGTTCCTGATCAGGACCCGGTGCCGGTAGGCCCGGACCACGGCTGCGGCGCCGGCGAAGTCGTTGGTCGGAGATGCTCCTATGGCGGCCGCCAGTTCCTCCTCGAAGCGCTCGCGATCACCCGGGAAGCCGTAGCGGCTGAGCGCGCTGCGCAGGTCGTCCACGGTCCGGATCTCCGGGAGGGGCATCGCTCCCCAGCCGTGCTCGGGCTGTGCGCTCATGATCAGCTCCTGACGGACGGACATCGCTCCACCTCCCAGTATGGCCCTGGTCACCATGCCGCCGCCCCGCCTCCGCACTCGGCCCACAGCAGCTTGCCGAGTTCACGGAGCCGCGACGCGCCCCAGGTGTCCGCGCAGGCCCGCACCAAGGGGAGTCCACGGCCGTGCTCGGCGTCGGGTGGGGGTGGCGGGGCGGGCGCATGAGAGAAGCCGGGCGGAATGTGCGGATCGGTGTCCCATACGGCCACGCGGAGACGTCCGGGGGTGGTCGAACGGAGGCGGAGGGCGTACGGCCCCTTCGTGTGACAGTGCGAGTTGGCGAGCAGTTCCGCCGCCACGAGTTCAGCTGTGGGGGTGAGCTCGGTCATCTCGTGCGCGGCGAGAATGAGTCTCAGGGTGCCCCGTGCAATACCCGGTGCGCGTGGATCGTGCGGAAGGTGCAGGGTGTAGTTCCAGGACGGGGATACGGTGACCATCGGAAGTCTCCGGTCGCTGAGGGGAGTTCGACAGGTGCCTGGTGTCTGTGCCGTGGCGTCCCACGGTGCGCTTCCAGGAGGGGGCGCCCAGGAATGACGATAGAGGTCCCGCAAAGCACCTTTGCGAACTTTCGAAGGATCTGGACCTCATCTCCCTCGTGTGAGTGACAAGCTCGCTGTACGTCCGCCAGGAGGAACACTCATGACGCCAAGGCCCGCTCCGACGGCCCGACGCGTCCGACTCGCCACCGAGCTGCGCAAACTCCGCGAACGGGCAGGCCTGACCTCCACCGAGGCCGCACAGATGCTCGGTACCAGCTCGGGTCAACTCAGCAATGTGGAGTCGGCCAGGTTCGGAGTGAGCCCTGACCGAGTCCGGGCCATGGCCAACGTCTACTCGTGCACGAACCAGCCCTACGTCGATGCCCTCGCTGACATGGCCGCGGAGAAGACACGCGGCTGGTGGTGGGAGACGTACCGCGAGGTGCTTCCCTCCGGACTGCTCACCCTCGCCGAACTGGAACACCACGCGACAGCTGTCCGTACCGCCTTCACGGCGCACATCCCGGGCATGCTCCAGACCGCCGAACACGCCCGGGAGATCTTCAGCAAGGCGATCCCGGCTCCCACCCCACCGGAAGTCGAGCACCGCGTCTCGCACCGCATCAAGCGCCAGGACGTGGTGTTCCGGGAAACTCCGAATCCGTACAGCACCGTGATCCACGAAGCCGCCCTGCACATGCGGGTGGGCGGCCGGAAAGTGGCCCGCGACCAGCTCAGGCACCTGATCAGTATGAGCCTGCGGGATCACATCACCCTGCGGGTGCTTCCCTTCGACGTCGGAGCCTTCCCGGGATCAGGCCAGTCCATCAACTACCTGTGCGGGCCCGTGGCGGAGCTGGACACCGTACAACTCGACCAGTTCCACGGTCCCGTGCTGCTGGACGCCGAGGCCCACTTGGAGAAGTACCGACGCCTCCTGGACGTCGTCGAAGCCACCGCCCTCAGCCCTGAGAAGTCCCGCGACCTGATCCACGCCATCATCCAGAACATGTGAGGAGTCGGCATGCCCACACCCCCCTGGCGGAAGTCGTCCTACTGCCAAGAAGGAGAGGCCTGCGTCCACATATCCACCGCCCCCACCCTCGTCCACATAGCCGACGCCGACCCGCCCCGAAGTGTCCTCACCGTCGGTGCCAGGGCCTTCGGCGGTCTGCTCGACATGGTGAAGTCGTCCGGCGGACGGTGACCGTGCCAGGCAGCCGCCGGGATGTGACCGAGATGCGCGCCAAAGGAGCAACGGGAGTCGACGTCGGGCGCCTCCTCACCCACCATCATCCGATCCCTACGGAGAGCGTGCCGTGCGCCCTGTTCCCACCTGTGTCCTCAGCAGCGGCCAAGCCCCCCAGGTCCAGCATGGACACGCCCTGGACTCGTACGTCCAGATCGGCTCTCTGAGCAAGCCGCTCACCGGAACCGTGCTGGCCCGACTGGCTGCGACGGGGGTGCTTCGGTTGGACGCCCCGTTGGAGGAGTTCCTCCCGGTACCGCGGGGTACCGGCATCACCTTGAGGCATCTCGCCCAGCACACCTCGGGACTGCCACGGCTGCCCCCGCACCTGAACCGGCGCGACCCTTACGCCGCCTTCGACGATGCCGCCCTGCACGCCGTACTCCACGGACTGGACACCCTCGCCGCCACCGCCCCCGGCCACACCGAGGAGTACTCCAACCTCGGATACGCCATCCTCGGAGCCGCACTCACCTCCGCCACAGGGATGTCCTACCAGGACCTCCTGAACCACTACGTCCTTGCCCCTCTGGACATCACGGAGGTGACCGGCACTCCTCCGCCGGACAGACGCCTGCACAGCCGCGGGCTGTTCGGCCGCCCACGTCGCCCCTGGACCATGACCGGCGCCATCCTGCCCGCCGGAGGCCTCTGGGCCACCCCGCGGGCCGCCGCCGATCTGGTGGTCGCCCTCCTCGTCGACCGGAAACTGGGAGAGCCCGCCCTGTCCTGGCAGAAATCCGGCACCGTGCTCTGGCACAACGGCGCCACCGGTGACGCCTCCGTTTTCGCCGGCGCCGTGCCGGACGGCAGATGGGTAGTGGTGCACCGGCTCACCGGACAGGCAGACCGCACCGACCAACTGGGCATCGAGGTCCTGCAGCAGACCGCACCCAGCAACACTGTCGAACTTCAGGACGAGTGAGTCCTACGCGCCGCCGACGGATGCTCAGCGCGGTTCGGGGAGCAGAACAGAAGCTCCTTCGGCGTACATCCCGGCACACCCCCACCACACCCCCACACCCCCGCACCGTCGGCCGGGGCCGCAGCCGACGGTGCGGCCCCGGGTCTGGTCAGCGCACCGGCAGCGACCGGGTGTGCTCGATGCGCACGGCGGCCAGGGCCCGCGGGTTCAGGCCGAGCAGCCGCAGCATCGTCGGCGCGATCTGCGTGGTCCGCACCGGAGCGTCGACGCGCACGTCGTGCGGGGTGCCGGCGCCGTAGACGACGAGCGGCACGTCGAGGTCGTCGGCGTGTGCTCCGCCGTGCTCCGCGATCTTGCCCTTGCCGCCGGTGTAGACCACGCCGTACTGGCTGATGCCGAACACGTCGGGCACGCGCGAGTCGCCGGGCCGGGCGTGGAAGTACCGGGCGGCCTCCGTACCGGCGTACACGGTCTTCAGGCCGCTCGCCGTGAACGTCTTGGCGGCTCCGTCGATGCCGTTGCCGGTGCCCGATCGGGCGAGCAGGTAGGCCTTGGCGAACTCGGTGGCGGCCTGGGAACGGTCGCTGAGCCACAGCAGCATGGCGTCGTCGTCCACGGCGTGGGCGACCAGATCACCGGCGCCGGGGTGGGCGGCCTTCCAGGCGGCGTTCAGCCCGTCGAGCAGCGGCCCGTCGTCGATGCGGGTCAGTGCCTTCGGGTCGGTGGGCGACTGGCCGTGCTTGGAAGACAGGATGACGGTGGTGCTTCCGTCGAGACCCCGCTGGTGGATCTCGTCGAGGAAGGCCCCGACCTCCTGGTCGACGAAGTCGAGGTTCTTCGCGAGCAGCGGGCCGGGGGTGCCGGGCGTGGTGTAACCACCCGTCAGGCCGTCGGAGACAGGCAGCTTCTGGGCGGTGGACACGGACTGGAAGTTCATCCCGAAGACCGCCGGGACGCCGGTCCTGTCGGTGCCGCTGTGGTCGTAGCCGTCGATCTCGTTGAGGACTGCCTTCACCTTGTACGCGTCGTACTGCTCGGTGGCCGCGTTGTCCTTCGTCCAGTCCTTGCCGGCCGGGTAACCGATGGCCTGGCTGTTGATCTCGGGCGCGAACAGGTCCTGGATGCCGTCGCCGGACGGCCCGTCGAGGATTTCGTAGGCGACGTGCTTGTCCGACCACGCGGTGCGCAGCCCCGCCTTGCGGGCGACGTCGAAGACCGTGTTCACCTTGAGGTAGGAGTGCGGGTAGACCGGCTTGCAGGTCTTCGGGTCGACGGGCAGCTTCGCCGGGTCGATGAGGGCGGCGGCGTCACCGGTCATGTTCAGGATGCTGCCGGGCAGGCCGGACAGGCCCTGGCCCGCGTCGAGGGAGTTCTGGTCCTTGTCGAGGTCCTCGGTGAGGTCCACCTCGGCGCCCGGCCTGACGCCTGCGCAGTCGGAGGTGCCGGCCGGGAGCAGGGCGTTGCTGTAGGAGTCGTCGTAGTAGACGCCCGTGACGCCCGGGTCCCCGCCGGTCAGCTGCCCCACCATGCCGGGGAAGGAGTCGGAGGGGACGGTGGTTCTCGCATGGGTGTACTCCACGCCGCCGCCGGCCAGGCGGGCGAGCGCGGAACGCGGGTGCCGGGCCACATACCAGGCCAGGTCGGACTGGTGCAGGCCGTCGACCGACAGCAGCAGGACGTGCCGGGAGCGGGACGCGGGGGAGGCCGAGGCGGGACCGGCTGTCGCGGCGGTCAGACCGCCGACGGCGGCGAGCGCGGCGGCGGCAGCCGCGACTGGACGGAGCGGGTGTCGGAACACGGGGTTCTCCTCGAAACTGTGCGGAGCTTGTGCCCCTGCGGGTGACGCACCGCCATTCGAGAAGGAGAACGTGTACGGAACCGGACCTGCGTACCCGATTCTGTCAAAGAACGTCATGTCGGCGCGCAAAGCCCACCGGCCTGTAGCCCACTTCGGAAACAGAGGAACGAT
Source organism: Streptomyces sp. NPDC001714 (assembly GCF_042892755.1). Classification (NCBI taxonomy): domain Bacteria; kingdom Bacillati; phylum Actinomycetota; class Actinomycetes; order Kitasatosporales; family Streptomycetaceae; genus Streptomyces; species Streptomyces sp. NPDC001714. Next base: position 241,663 of record NZ_JBIAUL010000015.1, on the reverse strand, counting down.
GTCCGACCGCAGATTCCGGATCACCACCGCCTTCCAGCGGTACGTCGCCAACCCGCTGACCCGGCTCATGCCCTTCCAGACACTGCTGGAGACCACCGGCCGCGTCTCCGGGCAGCCGCGGCGGACGCCGTTGGGCGGGAAGCGGGTCGGGGACTCCTTCTGGCTGGTGTCGGAGTTCGGGACGAAGTCCCAGTACGTGCGCAACATCCAGGCCGATCCGCGGGTCCGGGTGCGGATCGGCGGGCGGTGGCACTCCGGCACCGCCCACCTGCTCCCCGACGACGACCCGGTCGCCCGGCTGCGCACCCTGCCCAAGGGCAACAGCATGGCCGTGAAGGCCCTGGGCACACAGCTCCTGACGATCCGGGTCGACCTGACCGACTGAGCAGGAGCACCCCGAACACGAGCACCCCGAACACGAGCGCCCCGAACAGGAGCGCCCCGAAGGGGCGCTGGGGGTACCCCCGGCCGAAGGCTGGGGGAGGAACTGCGCGACAAGCCACGACGACGTTGCAGCCGACAGACGGCAGACGGCTTATCGCGGCGCTTCCAGCGGAGCGCTCAGCTCGCCTTGTAGAACGCGTACGTCGCCGAGTACGGCACCGAGATCTGGTCCGTGCCGGTGCACGCCGCCGCCGGGGCCACGCCGCCCTCCGTGTCCAGGCGCTGGACGTAGGTGACGCCCTCGAAGGTCCCGGCGCCGCGGGTGGCCGTGGCCTTCAGGAGCAGCTCGGGGACGGCGCCGTCCTTCGCGGAGGTGGCGACCGCTGAGGCGTTGACGGCGCTGCCGTCGACCGTGGAGACCCAGACCGGGCCACGGGAGTGCAGGGCGACGGGGCGGTGGGCGCGGTCCCGCTTGTCGGAGAGGGTGGCGGCGGGCTCCAGGAGCTTCCAGGCGCCGTCGGTGCAGGTGTAGGTCTGCACGCCGTGCGCGGAGTACACGCCGGTCAGCTTGTTGCCGTCGGGCACCGCGAGCGCGGCGGGGGCGTGCACGGCCGGGAGGTGGGCGGGCTGCGCGGAGTAGGCCTGGACGGCGGTCGTCCCGAGCAGGGTGACGCCGGCCGCGGCGGCGACGGCCGTGGTGGTCAGGGCGATCTTCTTGGCGAGCTTCATGGAGTGGGCTCCAAGGATGTCGTGCGTGTTCCGGGAAGGGAGCGGCCGGACGTCGACGACTCGGAAACCGGCCGTCCCCCTTGTCGAGTCCGGACGCTACGGATCCGCCACCCGGTCCGGGGCCGGTTTCACGATCTCTGCCCACACGGGACACCTCGCAGATCCCCAAGGGGCAGCCGTAGGGCCCTTGTTGTCACCTCAGCCGGGCCAGACGATCGCCTGCACCTCGCTGTAGGCGTGCAGGGCGTAGGAGCCCACGTCCCGGCCCACCCCGCTCTTCTTGAACCCGCCGAACGGCGCCTCCATGTTCCGCCCCACGGTGTTGATCCCGACCCCGCCCGCCCGCAAACGCCGCGCCACCCGGAAGGCCCGGGCCACGTCCCCGGACCAGACGTAGTCGATGAGGCCGTAGTCGGAGTCGTTGGCGAGGGCGATGCCCTCCTCCTCGTCGTCGAAGGGGACGACGGAGACGACCGGGCCGAAGATCTCCTCGCGGGCCACCCGCATGTCGTTCGTGCAGTCGGCGAGGACCGTGGGAGGCACATAGAACCCCTTCGCCGGCAGCGGGCGTTCGCCGTCGGACACCACCGTCGCCCCCTCCTTCCTGCCGAGTTCGACGTACGACTCGACGCGTGCCCGGTGCTCGGCGGTGATCAACGGCCCGACCACGGTGTCCGGCGCGGCCGGGTCGCCCACCGTCAACCGCCCCGCGTACGCGGCCAGTCCGTCCACCAGCCGGTCGTACAGCCCCCGCTGCACCAGCACCCGGGTGGGCGCCGTGCAGATCTGCCCGCTGTAGAAGGAGAAGGTGGTGCCGATCCCGGCCACCGCCGAGCCGACGTCCGCGTCGTCGAAGACGACCGCCGCGCCCTTGCCGCCCAGCTCCATCAACTGGCGTTTCATGTCCCGCCCGCACACCTCGGCGATGCGCTGCCCGACGGCCGTGGAGCCGGTGAAGCTCACCATGTCGACGTCGGGGGACGCCACGGCCGCCTCGCCGACGGCGGTGGACCGGCCGGAGACGACGTTCACCACGCCCGGCGGGGCGCCCGCCGCCTCCAGCGCCTCCGCCATCCGGTAGACGGAGAGAGGGTCCTGCGGGGCCGGTTTCACGACCACCGTGTTGCCCATCGCCAGCGCCGGCGCGACCTTGCCCGCCGGGTTGGCCCACGGGTTGTTGTACGAGGTGATGCAGCTGACCACCCCGACCGGCTGGCGTACGGCCAGCGCGCCCATGACGCCGGCCTTCCCGATCGGCCCGGCTTCGTTGATCTGCGGCGGGATCGGCCACTCGGCCGGCTCGACGGTCGCGTACCGGCGGAACCGGGCCACCGCCACCCCGACCTGCATCGCGCGGGCGGTGGCGGTGGTCGCGCCCGTCTCGGCGCGGGCGAGGTCCGCGTGCTCGCCGAGCCGCCCGCGGATGATGTCGGCGGCCCGGCCGAGCACCGCGGCCCGCTCCCCCGCGGGCGTCCGCGACCAGGCCCCGAACGCCTCCCGGGCGGCCGCACAGGCCGCCAGCACCTGTTCCCGGGAGGCCTCCGGCGCCCGGCCCACGGTCTCCTCGGTCGCCGGGTCGACGACCTCGTAGTACCCGTCGTCGGGCGCGACCCACCGGCCCCCGAGGAACAGCCGCTGCCCGTCCGCCGCCTCGCTCACCGGGTGCTCACCGTCCTGGTGTCCCGCCCGGAGCGCAGCACCTTCCCCGGTACGGCCCCGCTCACCACGTCGTCCCGGATGGCCTCGACGCCGTTGACCCAGACCGCCCGTACCCCGATCGCCTTCGCGTCCAGGCGCGGGCTGTCTCCCGGCAGGTCGTGCACCAGGGTGGCCTGGCCGGCGGCGATCCGCTCCGGGTCGAAGAGCACGAGGTCCGCATGCCAGCCCTCCGCGATCCGGCCCCGCTCCCGCAGGCCGAAGAGCCGGGCGGGATCGTCGGTCAGCATCTTCACGGCCTGTTCGAGGCCGAGCAGCTTCCGGCCGCGCAGGCAGTCGCCGATGAAACGGGTGGTGTACGGGGCCCCGCACATCCGGTCCAGATGCGCCCCGGCGTCCGACCCGCCGAGCATGACGTCCTCGTGCTGCCAGGTCTCGGCGCGCAGCGCCCAGGAGGCCGGGTCGTTGTCGGTGGGCATGGGCCACAGGACGGTGCGGAGGTCGTCGGCGGCGCAGATCTCGACCAGGGTGCGGAAGGGGTCCTGGCCCCGCTCCTGTGCTATGTCACGTACCACCCGTCCCGTCAGCCCGGCGTTCGCCTCGCTGTACGTGTCCCCGATGACGTACCGCCCGAAGTTCGCCAGCCGCCGGAAGACCCCGGCCTCCTTGGACTGGGCCCGCGCCAGCATCTCCGCCCGTACGTCCGGATCGCGCAGCTTCTCGATCCGCTCCGGAACCGGCAGCCCGAGGATCGGCCCCCATCCGGGGATGAGGTTCAGCGCGCAGAAGGTGCCGAGCGACATGTTCATCGGCGTGAGGATCGGCATGGTCAGCGCCACGACCCTGCCGCCCGCCTTCCGGGCCCGCTCGCTTGCCTGGAGCTGCCGCGGCACCCTCTCCGGCACGGCGGCGTCGACCGTCAGCACGTTCCAGTTCAGGGGCCGCCCTGCGACCGCGCTCATCTCGGCGAACAGCTCGATCTCGGCGTCGCTGAACTGGTCGAGACACCCGGCGACGATCGCCTCGATCTGCGTCCCCTCGTGCTCCCCGACGGCCTTCGACAGGGCCAGCAGTTCGGCGGGGAGCGCGTGCCGGGAGGCGACCGGCTGCCCGTCCCCGTCGGAGTGCGTGCTGGACTGGGTGGTGGAGAAACCCCACGCCCCGGCGTCCATGGCCTCGTGCAACAGCCGTACGATCTCGGCGAGTTGCTCCTCACTCGGCTGCCCGCCCACCGCGTCGGGCCCCATCACGTACCGGCGCAGGGCACAGTGCCCCACCATGAACCCGGCGTTGACGGCGATCCGCCCGTCGAGCGCGTCCAGGTACTCCCCGAAGGAGTTCCAGCTCCAGGGCGCCCCTTCCTCCAGGGCGACCAGGGACATCCCCTCGACCTTGGACATCATGCGGCGGGTGTAGTCGGCGTCGGCGGGGCGGGCGGGGTTGAGCGGGGCGAGGGTGAAGCCACAGTTGCCCGCCGCGACCGTGGTCACCCCGTGATTCAACGAAGGTGTCGCATACGGGTCCCAGAAGAGCTGGGCGTCGTAGTGGGTGTGCGGATCGACGAACCCGGGCGCGAGCACGAGCCCGGCGGCGTCCTCGGTGGTGCGGGATTCCTCGGTGACGGTTCCGATGACGGCGATCCGACCGTCGCGGATACCGACGTCGGCGGTGAAGGCGGGCGCGCCGGTCCCGTCGACAACCGTCGCCCCTTTGATGACGTGATCAAGCATGGGCTCACCTCCTGGTATGCGGCAGGACTGCCTACCTAGGGGCGCGGGGAACTGCGCGACCAGCCACAACGCACCCGCACCCGCCAACGCACGCTCAAGCCCCCTGACGGAACCGCGTAGTTCGGTGCACAGGATCCGTGTCGATCTTCGGAATCACGTGCTCCCCGATCAACCGGATCGTCTGCAGCGTCTCCTCCTTCGGCACCCCCACCGGCAACCCGAAGCTCAGCTGGTCGGCGCCCGCCTGCTCCCAGCGCTTGCACTGCCGCAGCACCTCGTCGGGGTCGCCGCAGATCAACAGCTCCTCCTCCACGAGGAGTTCGACGAACTCGGGGGTGTACTCGGGCAGCGTCTCCGGCCACACCGGGAACCCCTCGGGCCGCGGGAAGGTGTCGTGGTACCGGAACACCAGGGACGGCAGATAGTGCAGCCCGCCGGACGCCGCGATGCGGATCGCCTCGTCGTGGGTCGGCGCGCAGATCGCCGTCGTCGTCACCATGACGTTGTCGTTGACGAAGTCCCCGACCGGCTCGGCGTTCACGATCGCGGTCTTGTACTGCTCAAGGACCCACTCCATGTCGGAGACCTTCTGGATGCTGAACCCGAGCACCCCGAGCCCCTTCTTCGCCGCCATGGCGTACGACGGCGGCGACCCGGCCGCGTACCACATCGCGGGGTGCGACTTGCCGTACGGCTTCGGCAGCACCTTGCGCGGCGGCAGCTGCCAGTGCTTGCCCTGGAAGCCGACGTACTCGTCCTGGAGCCACATCTTGGGGAACTCGGCGATGGTCTCCTCCCAGATCTCCTTGGTGTAGTTCATGTCGGTCACACCGGGGATGAATCCGAGGATCTCGTGGGAGCCGGCGCCGCGTCCGCTGCCGAACTCGAAGCGGTTGCCGGTGAGGTGGTCGAGCATGGCGACCTTCTCCGCCACCTTGACCGGGTGGTTGACCTGGGCGAGGGGGTTGAAGATCCCGGAGCCGAGGTGGATCCGCTCGGTGGCGTGAGCCAGGTAGCCCAGGTACACGTCGTTGGCGGACAGGTGGGAGTACTCGTCGAGGAAGTGGTGCTCGGAGGCCCAGGCGTACTTGAAGCCGGACTGGTCCGCCTGGATGACGTACTCGGTCTCCTCCATCAGTGCCTTGTGCTCGGCCAGCGGGTCGGTCTCGGCTCGCTTGCCCACGTATCCCTGTACAAAGAGCCCGAATTCCAAGGCGGTTCACCGTCCCATATTTCCTGACGCTCCGTCAGATACCGTTCGTTGGCCGACTGTCGCACCGGCCGCTTCCAGCGTCAATAGCTGACGTACCGTCAGATGACACTGACCCCCGCCAGCCACCCCCCGTCGATCACGAAGGGCTGCCCGGTGATGTACGACGAGTCGTCCGAGGTCAGGAAGAGCGCCAGCCTGGCCACCTCCTCCGCCCGCCCGATCCGGCCCAGCGGCACGAGCTTGCGGTACAGCTCGTCCAGCGCACGGCTCATCTCCGCCGGGTCGGCGGTGGGGTCGAGGCGCGCCGGGTTGGACATCGCGGTGTCGATGGCGCCGGGGCAGATCGCGTTGACGCGTATCCGCCGGTCGGCGAGTTCCAGCGCGGCGACCCGGGTGAGCCCGAGCACCGCGTGCTTGGTGGCCGCGTAGGTGCCCACCGCGGCCATTCCCGTCAGCGCCGTGTAGGAGGCCGTGTTGACGATGGTCCCCCCGTCGTCCAGTTCGGGCGCCACCGTCTTCATGCCCAGGAAGCAGCCGACCTGGTTGACCTGCACGACCTGCATGAACTCTGCCAGCGGCGTGTCCACGAGCGCGTTGAAGCGCAGGATGCCGGCGTTGTTCACCAGCCCGTCGAGACGGCCGTACGCCCTCTTCGCGGCGGCGACGGCGGCCTGCCACTCCTCCTCCACCCCCACGTCCAGGTGGACGTAGGCCGCCCCGATCTCCTTGGCGAGGGCCTCGCCCAGGTCGTCCAGCACGTCGGCGACGACGACTCTCGCGCCCTCCGCGACGAAGAGCCGCGCCTCCTGCTCGCCCTGTCCGCGCGCCGCCCCGGTGACGATGACGACCCGCCCGTCCAGCTTGCCCATGCCACTCCCTCAGGTGAGAAGGGGCGCGACGTCCGCCCCGAACGCCTCGATCTGGTCGATGAGTTCGGCCCGGCTCCGGCTGCGGAACCGCACCTGGATCTGGTGCACGCCCAGCTCCCCGTACGCCCGCAGCGACTCGGCGAGGGCCTCGGGGGCACCGCTGAGGGTGCGGCGGCCCACCGCCCAGTCCGGTGTGCCGACGTACAGCGGTTCGGTGATCGCGCCGACGGTGATCGGCTCCTCGATGCCCGCCTCCTCGCGCAGCCGCCGCAGCCGGGCGATCTGGGCGGGGAGCCGGTCCCGCGGGTCGCCCTGCGGCAGCCAGCCGTCGCCCCTGAGCGCGGCCCGCCGCACCGCGGCCGGCGACGATCCGCCGACCCACACCGGCACCCGTTCCTGCGTGGGCCGGGGCCGCTGCCCGAGCCCCTCGAAGTCGTAGAACTTGCCGTGGTGGGAGGAGAACTCGTCCGGCCCGAGCGCGGCGCGCAACGCGTCGATCGCCTCGTCCAGCACCGCCCCGCGCTGCCCGAAGTCCACCCCCAGCACCTCGAACTCCTCCCGCACGTGCCCGGCGCCGACGCCGAGGATCAGGCGGCCGCCGGAGAGGTGGTCGAGGGTCGCGTACTGCTTGGCGGAGAGCAGGGGATGCCGGAGCCCCACGACGGCGACGTGGCTGAGCAGCCGTACCCGCTCGGTCACGGCGGCCAGGTGGGCGAGGGTGGCCACCGGGTCGTACCAGACCGTGCTCATGGCCTCGGCCAGCCGGCGCGGGATCGCCACGTGGTCGCAGACGGCGAGGTAGGCGAAGCCGGCCCGGTCGACGGCTCGCGCGATCTCGACCAGGTCCGCGGCGCCGGCCCCGGCCTCCCAGCCCTCGGCGTAGATGGTCGACTGGGACTGGACGGGGAGCTGGATGCCGTAGTCGGGATTCACCGGGGACCGCCCCACAGCCCCTCGGGGGTCAGCCCCAGCAGCTCGATCGCGTTGCCGCGGACGATCCGCTCCACCACGTCCGGCGCCAGATGGCCCATCTGCGCCTCGCCGACCTCCCGCGACTTCGGCCACGTGGAGTCGGAGTGCGGGTAGTCGGTCTCGTACAGCACGTTGCCGAGGCCGATCGCGTCCAGGTTCTTCAGGCCGAAGGCGTCGTCGAAGAAGCAGCCGTAGACGTGCTCGGCGAAGAGTTCGGAGGGCGGCCGGTGCACCTTGTCGGCGACCCCGCCCCAGCCCCGGTTCTCCTCCCACACCACGTCGGCGCGCTCCAGTATGTAGGGGATCCAGCCGATCTGGCCCTCCGCGTACATCACCTTGAGGTGGGGGAAGCGCTCGAACTTGCCGCTCATCAGCCAGTCGACCATCGAGAAGCAGCAGTTGGCGAACGTGATGGTGGAGCCGACGGCGGGCGGGGCGTCGGCGGAGGTGGAGGGCATCCGGCTGCTGGAGCCGATGTGCATGGCGACGACCGTGCCGGTCTCGTCGCAGGCGGCGAGGAAGGGGTCCCAGTCGTCGGTGTGGACGGAGGGCAGCCCGAGGTGCGGGGGTATCTCGGAGAAGGCGACGGCGCGGACCCCGCGGGCCGCGTTGCGGCGGACCTCGGCGGCGGCCAGCTCGGCGTCCCACAGCGGGATGAGGATGAGAGGGATGAGCCGCCCCCGGGCCGACGGGCCGCACCACTCCTCCACCATCCAGTCGTTGTAGGCCTGGACGCAGAGCAGGGCCAGCTCGCGGTCCTCGGCCTCGGTGAAGGTCTGCCCGCAGAAGCGCGGGAAGGTCGGGAAGCAGAGCGCGGACTGGACGTGGTTGACGTCCATGTCGGCGAGCCGCTGCGGCACGTCGTAGGACCCCGCCCGCATCTGCTCGTACGTGATCACTTCGAGCTTGATCTCGTCCCTGCCGTAGCCGACGGCGGTGTCGAGGCGGGTGAGGGGGCGGTGCAGGTCCTCGTAGATCCACCAGTCGCCGATGGGGCCGTCCTCACCCGGTTTGCCCATGACCGGCTTGAAGCGGCCGCCGAGAAAACTCATTTCCCTCAGCGGGGCCCGGACGATGCGCGGACCGGTGTCCAGGTACTTCTTCGGGAGGCGGGACTGCCAGACGTCCGGCGGCTCCACGGTGTGGTCGTCGACGGAGATGATCAGCGGGAAGGTGCCGTCCTGGGTGTCCATGGCGCTCACGGTAGCGCCGATCTGACGAACCGTCAGCTAGTGTGATGACGGTTCGTCAGGCAGGGCGGGCGTGCGCCGCGGGCGCGTTCACGGACTCCGGCGCGGAGGACGCCGAGCCGCCCGCGGAATCGTTCCGCCACGAGTCGGCCCTGCTGGCGGCGGCCGCCGCCGTGTGAAGACCGTGTGGACCACCGCGTGTCGCCGTGTGATCGGTATCTCCCCCGGCTGACGCAACCCGCCCGGACAAGGCAGACTGACGGGGTGAAGCGGGATGTCTAGGGGGACGGGCATGGACGGTGGACCGCGGGTGCCGGAGCAGCGGCGTGCCTCCTCCTCGACGGAGGCGGCGGCGTTGCGCTTCAGCGTGCTCGGTCCGGTGCGCGCCTGGCGTGCCGAGGAACCGCTCAACACCGGCTCCCCGCAGCAACGCGCGCTGCTCGCCGCCCTTTTGCTGCGCGAGGGCCGCACGGCGACCGCGGCGGAGCTGATCGACGCACTGTGGGGTCCCGAGCCGCCGTCGCAGGCGCTGGCGGCGGTGCGCACCTACGCGTCCCGGCTGCGGAAGGTCCTGGACTCCGGCGTCCTGGTCAGCGAGTCCGGCGGCTATGCGGTCCGCGGGCTGGGCGAGGGCGCCCTGGACCTGGCGGTCGCACAGGATCTGGCTGCGGAGGCGGAGAAGGCGAGGAGCGCCGGGGACCTGTACCAGGCACGGGAGGTGCTCGGGCGGGCGCTGGCCCAGTGGGACGGCGAGCCGCTGGCCGGTGTGCCGGGGCCGTACGCGGAGACCCAGCGGGTGCGCCTGGACGAGCTGCGGCTGCAACTCCTGGAAGCCCGGCTGGACATGGACCTGGAGCAGGGCTGCCACGCGGAGGCCGTCTCCGAGCTGACGGCACTCACCGCGGCCCACCCCCTCCGCGAGCGCTTCCGCGAACTCCTCATGCTCGCCCTGTACCGCAGCGGCCGCCAGGCGGAGGCCCTCGCGGTGTACGCGGACACCCGCCGCCTGCTGGCGGAGGAGCTGGGCGTCGACCCGCGCCCCGGCCTGCGCGAACTCCAGCAGCGCATCCTCCAGGCCGACCCGGCCCTGGCGGAGCCCTCGACCCCGGCGCCGGAACCCGCCGCCGTCCAGGTCCGCCCCGCCCAGCTCCCCGCCACCGTCCCCGACTTCACCGGACGCGCCGCCTTCGTCACGGAGCTGAGCGAGGTGCTGGCGTCGGCCGAGGGCCGGGTGATGGCCGTATCGGCGCTGGCGGGCATCGGGGGCGTCGGCAAGACGACCCTCGCCGTGCACGTCGCCCACCAGGCCCGGTCCGCCTTCCCGGACGGCCAGCTGTACGTGGACCTGCAGGGCGCGGGCCCCCGCGCCGCGGAGCCGGAGACGGTCCTGGGATCCTTCCTGCGCGCCCTGGGCACGCCGGATGCGTCCATCCCCGACTCGCTGGAGGAGCGTTCGGCACTGTACCGCTCGGTCCTGGACGGCCGCCGGGTCCTCGTCCTCCTCGACAACGCGAAGGACGCGGCCCAGGTACGCCCCCTGCTCCCCGGCACGGAGGGCTGCGCGGCCCTGGTCACCGCCCGGGTACGGATGGTGGACCTGGCCGGGGCGCACCTGGTGGACCTGGACGTGATGTCCCCCGACGAGGCGTTGCAGCTGTTCACGAAGATCGTCGGTGCGGAGCGGGTCGCCGCCGAGCGCGAGGCGGCCCTCGACGTGGTGGCGGCCTGCGGTTTCCTCCCGCTCGCCATCCGCATCGCCGCGTCCCGCCTGGCGGCCCGCCGCACCTGGACGGTCTCGGTGCTGGCGGCGAAGCTCGCCGACGAACGCCGCCGCCTGGACGAACTCCAGGCCGGCGACCTCGCGGTGAAGGCGACGTTCGAACTGGGCTACGGCCAGCTGGAGCCGGCCCAGGCCCGGGCGTTCCGCCTCCTCGGCCTGGCGGACGGCCCGGACATCTCGCTCGCGGCGGCAGCGGCCGTACTCGATCTGCCGGCGGCGGCGACCGAGGACCTGCTGGAGGCCCTGGTCGACACCTCACTGCTGGAATCGGCGGCTCCGGGCCGCTACCGCTTCCACGACCTCGTACGGCTCTACGCGCGCGCATGCGCGGAACGGGACGAGCAGCCGCCTGGTGAGCGGGAGTCGGCGATGTCGCGGTTGCTGGACTTCTATCTGGCCACGGCGGCGGGGGTGTACGCGATCGAGCGCCCGGGGGAACGCGTACTGGACCATCTGAGCCGGAACACCTACCCGGGCCTCACCTTCACCAACCGGGACAAAGCGCTGGACTGGTTGTTCACCGAGGCGAGCGGCCTGCTGGCGGCCGTACAGCAGGCCGGTACGGCGGGCAGGCTGCGTCGGGCGGCCGATCTCCTCGTCGCGGCCGTCGACCTCGGGGAGTCCGGGATCGGCGCACGCCAGTACGTCCAGGCCGCCAGTGCGGTGATCTCGGCCGCCCAGCAGCACGGCGACGCCTACGCCGAGGGCCGCGCCCGTCTCATGCACAGTCATCTCCTCGGTTTCTTCGGTCAGTTCACCGAGTCGGATCGGGAGGCGAGCGTGGCCCTCCGGCTCGGTCTCGCCGCCGGGGATCCCGTCGTGTGTGCCCAGGCACCCAACCAGCAGGGCATCATCGCCCTCTACAACATGCGGCACGACGAGGCCGAGCAACATCTCACGCAGGCCCTGGCCGCCTTCCGGGCCGACCGGAACACGCCGGGTGAGGCCAGCGCCCTGTGCAATCTGTCCCGGGTCCACCTGGCAACCGGCCGTACCGAGAGCGCCGTCTCCCTGGCTCGCCAGGGGGTCACTATCTACGAACGCGACGACACCGGCATGGCCCTGCGCCTGGCCAACGGCAAGTACGCGCTGGGGCTCGCGCTGACCAGCGCGGGCGAGACGCAGCTGGCCCTGGAGACCCTCACCGACGCCCTGCGCATGTTCCAGGACGCGCGACAGCAACTGTGGCATGGCATGACGCTCTTCCGGATTGCCGAACTCCACCTGGTCGACCACAGCGCCGCGAAGGCCGCGGCATGCGCGGAACAATCGCTGGCCGTGCTGCACGGCATCGGCGGTGAGTGGCGCCGCGCCAACATCCTCACGGCCCTGGGCCGCGGTCTGCACGGCATCGGCCAGACCGATCGCGCGAAGGTCTGCTGGCAGGAGGCACTGGCGGTCTTCGAAGCATCGGGTGCACCGGAGGCGGCGGACGTGCGGGGGCTGCTGGCGTCCGCCCCCGTGGGCTAGGCCCGCTCCAGGAACCGCACCCGCGTTCATCGTTCGTTTATCGCCGCCCGGCACTCTCAGTGGTGCCGGACCGTCGCGTCGGGGGGCAGACGGCTCGGTGCGATGGCCGCACCACTAGGGTGAACGGCCATGCGATGCCCGCCCGGTGGCGCTCGGGGGAGTGACCGGGCGGGCATCTCCCGCTTCGAACCATCCTGTTCATTAGGAGTCACACATGGCCGACAACACCGGGACCGTCAAGCCCGACGACTTCCACGCCACGAGCGAGCCGGCCGACACCGCCGCTGCTCTCGTCATCGACCCGAAGCCGGACTTCGACCCGGCGGCCGCTCCGACCGCCGCCACGAAGCCGGCCACGGACACCGCGACCGCCCCGGCCACCGGCAAGGGCGACATAGCCAGCAAGGACTTCCACGCCACGTCCGAACCGCTGAACTCCCCCGCCGACTTCCACGCGACGGACGAGAAGGCCTGACAGACCACACCCGGACGGGGACGGCCGCGGCGGCGCGGAGGGGGAGCCGCCGCGGCCGAGGTGTGTCCGGGTACCCGCAAGCGGCACCCGCACGACAGCACCCGCACCCACCCCGCCTAGCCGGCCCGCAGCTCCCCCTTCACCACCTTCCCGCCGGCGTTGCGCGGCAGCTCCGTCACGAACTCCACCGTCCGCGGCACCTTGTAGTTCGCCATCTCGCGGCGGGCCCAGGCGATGAGGTCGTCGGCCGTCAGCACCGCCCCCGGCCGCCGCACCACGAACGCCTTGCCGACCTCGCCCAGCCGTCCGTCCGGTACGCCGATCACCGCCACGTCCGCCACCTCCGGGTGCAGGCCCAGCAGTTGCTCTATCTCCGCCGGGTAGGCGTTGAAGCCGCCGACGATGAACATGTCCTTGAGGCGGTCGGTGATGCGCAGGTTCCCGGCGGGGTCCAGGACGCCGACGTCGCCGGTGCGCAGCCAGCCGTCCGCCGTCAGCGTCTCGGCGGTCGCCGCCGGGTCCTCGAAGTAGCCGCGCATGACGTTGAACCCGCGGACCAGCACCTCCCCGGCCTCGTCCACCCGCACCTCCGTGCCGGGTATGGCACGGCCCGACGTCGACGCGATCACCGTCGGGTCGTCGCCCCGGCGGCACATGGTCACGATCCCGCTCGCCTCGGAGAGGCCGTAGGCGGTCAGGACCGTCTCGACGCCGAGCTCGCCGCGCAGGCGTTCGACGAGGAGGAGCGGTACGACGGCCGCACCCGTCACCACCAGCCGCAGGGCGGAGAGGTCGTGCGCGTCCCTGGCCGGGTGGTCCAGGAGGGACTGGTGGAGGGTCGGCGGGCCGGGCAGGACGGACACCCGCTCCGCCGCCACGTTGGCCAGGACCGTCGCCACGTCGAAGACCGGCTGCGGGATCATCGTCGCCCCGCGCATCAGGCACGCGATCACCCCGGCCTTGTAGCCGAAGGTGTGGAAGAAGGGGTTGACGATCAGGTAGCGGTCGCCGGTGCGCAGGCCCGCCAGGTCCGCCCAGATCTCGTACGCCCGCAGGGTCTGCGCATGGGTGATCATCGCACCCTTCGGACGGCCGGTCGTACCGGAGGTGAAGATGATGTCGGAGAGGCAGGTGCCGTCCAGCCCGGCCGACCGCGCGGACACTTCACCGGCGCCGACCCCCTCCCCGGCCGCCAGGAAGTCCTTCCAGGTGCGGAAGCCGACGGGCGCGTCCTCCGACAGCACCACCACGTCCCGGAGGGACGGCAGTCGTGGGAGGGGGCCGCTCCCGTCCCCCTCCCCCGCCGCCCTCCGCAGCGACGCCACGTACGAGGTCCCCAGGAACGTCCCCGTCACGAACAGCAGCCGGGCCCCGCTCCTGCGCAGCACGTCCGCCGCCTCCGTGCCCTTGAAGCGGGTGTTCAGCGGGACCAGCACCCCGCCCGCCGACACCGCGCCCAGCGCCGCGACGATCCACTCCAGGGAGTTCGGCGCCCAGATCCCCACCCGGTCGCCCGCCTCGACACCGGCGGCCAGGCAGGCGGCCGCGGCCCGTTCCACCCGGGCGCCCAGTTCGGCGTACGTGATCCGGGTGCGGCCGTCCACCACCGCCTCGACGTCCGCGTACCGCGTCGCCGCCGACCGCACCAGCCCCGGAACGGTCCCCCACTCCATGTCACCGCGCACAACCGGCCTCCCCGGACACATAGCTGACTGTCCGTCAGATTAGCTGTAGCCTGACGACCTGTCAGCAAGCCGCGACAGCCGTGGAGGTGCGGGCACATGGCCGGTCTCAGAGGCGTCAAGGACGCCACCGCCATCGTCGGGATCGGGCAGACCCCCTTCGCCAAACGGCTCGACGAGGACGAGAAGACCCTCGCCTGCCGGGCCGTCCTCGCCGCCCTCGACGACGCCGGCATCGCACCCGGCGAGGTCGACGCCCTCGCCTCCTTCACCATGGAGGAGACCGACGAGGTGGAGCTGGCCAAGGCGGTCGGCTTCGGCGACCTGACCTTCTTCAGCAAGGTGGGGTACGGCGGGGGCGGCTCCTGCGCCACGGTCGCGCACCTCGCCGCCGCGATAGCGAGCGGGCAGGCGAGCGTGGGCGTGGCATGGCGGTCGCGGAAGCGGGGCTCCGGCCCCCGGCCCTGGACCAACACCACCGTCCAGCTCCCCACCCCCGCCCAGTGGACCCGCCCCTTCGGCCTGCTCCGGCCCGCCGACGAGATAGCCATGCTCACCCGCCGCTACATGCACGAGTACGGCGCGACCCGCGACCACCTCTTCAACGTGGCCCTCGCCTGCCGCAACCGCGCCAACCAGAACCCGGCCGCCGTCATGTACGACCGCCCCCTCACCCGCGAGATGTACATGACCTCCCGGTGGATCAGCGAGCCCCTCTGCCTCTTCGACAACTGCCTGGAGACGGACGGGGCGCTGGCCTGTGTGGTGGTCGGCAGGGAGCGGGCCAGGGACTGCCGGCACAGGCCCGTCCACATCCACTCGGCCGCCCAGGGCCTGCCCGCCCAGCACCACGGCATGGTCAACTACTGGAACGACGACCCCCTCACCGGCCCCGCCTGGACCGCCGCCCGCCACCTGTGGAAGCACGCCGACCTCACCCCCGACGACGTCGACGTCGCCCAGATCTACGACGCCTTCACCGCCCTGATCCCGCTCTCCCTGGAGGGCTACGGCTTCTGCGGGCGCGGGGAGGGCGGGGCCTTCACCGAGCAGGGCGCCCTGGAGATCGGCGGGCGGCTGCCGATCAACACCGGCGGCGGGGGCCTCAGCGAGGCCTACGTGCACGGCTTCAACCTCATCACCGAGGGCGTCAAGCAGCTGCGCGGCACCAGCACCGCCCAGGTGCCGGGCGCCGCCACCTGCCTGGTCACCGCCGGCGAGGGCGTCCCGACCTCCGCCCTCCTCCTCACCAACCGGAGCTGAGATGCTGCGACCGGCCACCGACACCGACGGCGCCCCCTTCTGGGAGTACGCGGCCCGCGGCGAACTCCGCGTCCAGGCCTGCGCCGACTGCGGCGAGCCCCGCTTCCCGCCCCGCCCCTGCTGCCCGCACTGCCAGTCCTTCGCGAGCAGGTGGCGGCCGACGAGCGGGCGGGGCCGGATCTGGTCGTACGTCGTCCCGCACCCGCCGCTGCTGCCGGAGTACGCGGCGCAGGCTCCGTACAACGTGGTGGTCGTGGAACTCGACGAAGCGCCCCGGATACGGCTGGTGGGCAACGTGGTGAGTGAGGCAGGGGCGCCGCTCAACTCCCTTCCTCCGGACCGGATCCGGATCGGCGCCCGGGTGCAGGCGGTCTTCGCGGACGGTCTGCCGCAGTGGGTCCTGGAGCGGCCGTGAGCCTGCGACTGGACACGGACAAGGAGAGCGGGGTCGCCGTCGTCACCCTCGACCGGCCCGAGCGCCTCAACGCCATCGACCTCGCGACGGCCGCCGAACTCTCCTCCGCCTGGCGGGCGTTGCGCTTCGACGACGCGGTACGCGCCGTCGTGCTCACCGGGGCCGGCGGGCGCGCCTTCAGCACCGGGCTCGACCGGGACGCCGTCGTGCCGCAGCCGTCCTCGCCGTACAGCCAGGACGATCCGCTGATCGCCGTCGGGCCGAAGTCGAACGACCTGTGGAAACCGGTGATCGCGGCGGTGGCCGGGATGGCCTGCGGAGGCGCCTTCTACCTCCTCGGCGAGTGCGACTTCGTCATCGCCGACGAGACCGCGGCCTTCTTCGACCCGCACACCTCCTACGGCATGGTCAGCGCGTACGAGTCGGTGCTGATGGCGCAGCGGATGCCGTACGGGGAAGTGGCCCGGATGGTGCTCATGGGCAACGCCGAGCGGGTCTCCGCGCGGCGGGCGTACGAGGTGGGGCTGGTGTCCGAAGTGACGGCCGCCGGGGAGGCGTTGGCGGCCGCCGTGCGGTGCGCGACCGTGATCGCCGGGTATCCGACGGAGGGGGTGCAGGGGAGCGTGCGGGCGCTGTGGGCGGCGAAGTCGGCGGCCCGCGAGCGGGGCTGGGCCGAGGCCCCGCACCTGATCACGCTCGGCAACCTGCCCGGCGAACGGCAGGCGGAGCTGTTCGCCGACCGGGCGCGTACGGCGCCGCACACCCGCTGAGTCGTCGCGTGGCGGCGTCCGGGACTCGGGCGTAACGTTCGCTGCGGGAGCCGACTCCCACCCCGAGCGACGGCCGCCGTGCGCAGCCCTTCCGTGCGACCACTGGTGCGACGGCCGTCCCGGGCAGCCCCCGAACGCCGAAGAGGGCGCCACCCGGCGCCGCCGAGCGCCTGCGGGTACGTGGTGGCTTGTCGCGCAGTTCCCCGCGCCCCTAAAAGCAGGGCGCTGCACCAGCGCCCCTTTAGGGGCGCGGGGAACTGCGCGATCGGCCCCCACTCGGCTGCAGCCGCCCGTCAGCCGGTCCCGGCACTCACGCCGTGCGGGCCGTCCCCGTGCCCTTCTCGGCGTCCAGGGCGTACACGCAGCGGTCCTTGCTGCACGCGTACACCACCCCGTCCCGCACCACCGGTGACCCGGTGATCTCCCCGCCGGTGGCGAGCTTCCACCGCAGCCGGCCGTCGTCGGCCTTCAGCGTGTACAACAGGTGGTCCGTCGAACCGAAGTGGATGCGGCCCTCGGCCACCGCCGGAGCGCCCACGACATCGCCGCCCGCCTGGAAACGCCACTTGGGCGTACCGGTCACCGCGTCCAGGGTGTACAGCCCCTTGCCGCTGCCGACGTGGACGTGGCCGGCGGCGACGAGGACCGGCTCGATCGAGGCGCGGGCCTCCGTCGCGATACGCCAGCGGTCGCGGCCGTCGGTGGCGTCGAGGGCGTACACGGTGCCGAGGTAGTCGGCGAGGTAGATGCCGCCGCCGGTGACGGCGGGGCCGGGTACGTGGGTGGGCGGGGAGAGGAAGACCGCAGGCGCCTCGAAGTGCCAGCGGACGCGGCCGCTCGCGGTGTCGAGGGCGATGACGCGGGTGCCCGCGGAGGCGTACACGAAGCCGTCGTCGGCGTGGGTGAGGCGGACCGGGACGCCGCCGCAGGAGGCCGCGTCGCCGATGGGGTAGGACCAGCGTTCGTCGCCGGTACGGGCGTCCAGCGCCCGCAGGCGCGCGTCCTGCCAGACGTAGACCGTGCCGTCGTGGAGGGAGGGGCCGGACTCAGGGGCCTCGAAGTCGGTCTGGGCACCGGACAGCTCCCAGAGCTTCTGCCCGCTGGAGGCCTCCCAGGCCTGGACGCCGCCGCCCCGGGTGCCGGTGGCGAGGGTGCCGCGGTCGGCCTTGAGGGAGTACACCCAGGCGTCGGTGGACAGCCGCCACAGGTCGCCGCCCTCGCGTGCCTCCAGGGCGAACAGGGTGGGGCCGTCGGAGGCGTGGATACGGCCGTCGGCCACCGCCATGGACCAGGCGACGTCCCGTGTCTTGAAGCGGCGGCGTCCGGTGGCCACGTCGAGGGCGTGCACCTCGAAGGAGGTGACGTAGACGAGGTCGCCGTCGACGGCCGGGGTGCCCCAGACGTCGTTGGACATCCGGAACCGCCAGGGCCGCCAGCCGGAGGCCGTCTCCGGGGGCAGGGCGGGGACCCCCGGTACGGCGGGGTCGGCGCCGTTGACACCGGGGTGCGGGCGGGACCAGCTGGCCACCAGGCCGGCCTCGGGCGGAGGCGCCTTCACGGCGGCGGCGCGGGCGTCGGCGACCCGCGGTCCCGGGCCGATCGGCACCCGGGCGCCGGCGAGGCGGACCGGGCCGGTGTCGGGGGCGCCGACCGGTACCGGGGCCGGGACCACGGGGTCGTAGGAGGGCGGCGGAGGGACCGCGAGGCGGCCGGCGCTGCGGGCGCCGGACGGGTTGGCGGAGGGTTTCACGGCCGGGCGGCCGCCGCGCCGGGACTCGATCAGCCCGACCGCCTTCTCGGGCAGCCAGGCGGACGCCGTACCGCTGTCGTCGGAGCCGGAGCCGAACAGATGGGGGGCGAGCTGGGCCTGGAGGTCGGCCGGGTTGGGGCGGGCGGTGGCCTCCATCTGCATGCAGGACTCGATGAGCGGACGCAGCTCGTCCGGGAGGCCTTCGAGGTCGGGGCCCTCGCGCAGCAGCATGAAGACGGTCTCGACCGGGTTGGCGCCGTGGAAGGGCGGGTGGCCGGTGGCCGCGAAGACGAGCATGGAGCCGAGGGAGAAGACGTCGCTCGCGCCGGTCACCGACCGGGAGTCCTTCGCCTGCTCCGGGGACATGTAGGCGGGGGTGCCGACCGCGACGTTCGTCATGGTCAGGCGGGTGTTCGAGACACCGGAGGCGATACCGAAGTCGATGACCCGGGGACCGTCCTCGACGACGAGCACGTTGGAGGGCTTGAGGTCGCGGTGGACCAGTCCGGCGCCGTGGATCGACTGGAGCGCCTCGGCGACGCCCGCCGCCAGCCAGCGGACCGCCTGGGCCGGGAGCGGCCCGCAGTCGTTCACTATCTCCTCGAGGGAGGGCGCCGGCACGTACGCGGTCGCGAGCCACGGCACGGCCGCGCGCGGGTCGGCGTCGACCACGGCCGCCGTGTAGAAGCCGGAGACCGCGCGGGCCGCCTCCACCTCGCGGGTGAAGCGGACCCGGAACAACTGGTCCTCGGCGAGCTCGGTCCGTACCGTCTTGATCGCCACGCGCCGTCCGGACGCCGAGCGCGCCAGATAGACCAGCCCCATGCCGCCGGCCCCCAGCCGTCCCAGCACCTCGAACGGCCCGATCCGCCGCGGATCGTGCTGCGTCAGCTGATCCACCACTTGCCTGCCACCTCCCCGTACGGGCCCCGTCCACCCACATATGTACGCGACCCCGTGCAGCGTCTCACCACCGCACCGCCATGGCGGCACGCACCCCGATTCTTCCTGGCCCGGGCACAGGTTGCGAACCCGGCGACCAATCGGGGTGTCTCATGACAAAGTCAGACATTTACCCGCCAAGAGCCGCCTGTTTCCGGCCTCAGCGTTCCAGCAGCGCGAAGAACGCCCCCTGATTGTCGGTCACGACGGCGACTTTTCCGTACGACGTCTCGAAGGGCGGCGCCTGGACCCGGCCGCCCAGCTGGTGCACGGCCAGGGCCGCGGCCGCCACGTCCCCGGTGCGGAAGTGGACGACGAACTGGGCCGGCATCCCGGCCGCGAACACCTCGGTCACCGGGGCGCGGCCGAAGTCCGGGTCGGCGTCGGTACCGAAGAGGACGTCGGCGAAGAGGCGGCCGTAGAAGGTGTCGGCCGCGTCGACGTCGCTGGTGTAGAGCTGCGCCCAGGCGAAGGTGCCGGGGGCGTGCCGGACGCCGAAGCCGGGGTGGCCCGCGGCCTGCCAGAGGCCGAAGACGGCGCCCTGGGGATCGGCGGCCAGGGCGGCGGTGCCGAGGTCGCGGACGGGCACCACCTCGTTGACGATCTGTCCGCCGGCGGCGCGGATCCGGCGGGCGAGGTCCTGGGCGTCCGGCGTCGCGAAGTACACCGTCCAGACGGTGGGCATCCGGCCGTCCCGCTTCCGGGCCAGCCTGGCGACGGCCGCGCCGCCCAGCCGGGCCCACACGGCCTCCGCGCCGGCGTCCTCGAAGGTCCACCCGAAGAGCCCGCCGTAGAACCGCTTGCCCGCCTCGACGTCGGGGAGCTGCGCGTCCACCCAGCACGGGACGCCCTCCGCGTATCCGGATGCCCTGTTTTCGGCCATGCCGTCAAAGTAACCGCCCGGCCCGCACCGCGCAGACCAGCCGCACCGGCCCCTATACACCCGTGCACCCCATTTGCAGTCGGCCGAATCGCGCTCCGATCACCCCTCGGTAAGCTGACGGCATGACAGGACAAGTGCGTACCGTCGACGGCCGCGTGGCCGGCCGGCGTGGGCAGGCGACCCGGCAGAAGCTGCTCGACTGCCTCAGCGAGATGCTCAGCTCCTCCCCTTACCGGGACGTCAAGGTCATCGATGTCGCCCGGAAAGCGGGCACTTCGCCCGCGACCTTCTACCAGTACTTCCCGGACGTCGAAGGCGCCGTTCTGGAGATCGCCGAGCAAATGGCCACCGAGGGCGGTCAGTTGACCGAGCTGCTGGCCGGGCGCTCCTGGGTCGGCAAGGCCGGCTGGGCGACCGCGCAGGAACTCGTGGACGGTTTCCTGGAGTTCTGGCGCAAGAACGACGCGATCCTGCGCGTCGTCGACCTCGGGGCGGCCGAGGGGGACAAACGGTTCTACAAGATCCGTATGAAGATCCTGAACTCGGTGAACAACTCCCTGACCGACTCCATCGCGGAGTTGCAGTCCAAGGGCAGGGTCGACAAGGACGTGAACCCGGCGGCCGTGGCCGGTTCGCTGGTCGCGATGCTCGCGGCCGTCGCCGCGCACCAGAAGGGTTTCCAGACCTGGGGTGTGAAGCAGGCCGAACTCAAGCCGAACCTGGCGCTGTTGGTGCATCTGGGCGTGACCGGGAAGAAGCCCACGAAGTAGCCCGCGTCCTGGGTCCTGTCTGGCAGGCGGTGGTTCACGTGCAGCGGTGAACCACCGCCTGTCGCCCTACGCCGGCAACGGCCGGTCCCGCACCACGTGCTTCATCACCAGCGTCGAGGTGAGGCGCTGCACGCCCGGCAGGGTCGCGAGCCGTTCGTCGTAGAGCCGCTGGAAGGCGGCGAGGTCGGCGGTGGCCACCCGCAGCAGGTAGTCGGGTTCGCCGAACAGCCGCTGCGCGTCCAGCACATGGGGGATCTCCGCGAGCGCCCGCTCGAAGTCGGCGACGGTGTCCCGGTCCTCCTGCCGCATGGACACGAAGACCAGCGCCTCGAAGGTCAGCCCCACGGCGGCCGGGTCCACCACCGCCCGGTACCCGCTGATCGCCCCCGACCGCTCCAGCTCGCGCAGCCGCCGGTGGCACGGCGAGACGCTCAGCCGCACCCGCCCGGCCAGCTCGGTCACGGTCAGCCGCCCGTCCTGCTGAAGCTCGGCAAGGATTTTCCGGTCCACGTCGTCCATGAGCAAGATTCTCCCCCGGAACCTGCACTCTCGAGCAAATTCCAGAAACACTTTCGGGCCAATCGCGCTTAATGTCCCTTCCATGGACACCGGACTCCTGCTCTCCTTCCTCGCCGTCGACCTGCTGCTGGTGTGCGTGCCGGGCGCCGACTGGGCCTACGTGATCGCCGCCGGGGTGCGCGGCCGCTCGGTGCCGCGCGCGGTGGCGGGCCTGATCGCCGGGTACGCGCTGCACACCGCGCTGGCGGTCGCGGGCCTCGCGGTGCTGGTCGCCCGGTCGCCGCGGCTGCTCACGGCCCTGACCGTGGCCGGCGCCGGATACCTGCTGTGGCTGGGCTGGGGCGTGCTGCGCCGCCCGATGGTCCCGCAGGAGGCGGAGGCCGGGCCGCAGGGCTTCCGGCGGGGCGCCGCGATCAGCGGCCTGAACCCCAAGGCGCTGCTGCTCTACCTGTCGGTACTCCCCCAGTTCCTGGTCACGACGGGCACCCACCTCCCGGTGGCCGCCCAGACCGCCGTGCTCGGCGCCCTGCACATGGCCGCCTGCGCCGCCGTCTATCTGGCGGTCGGCGCCCTCTCACGCGCTCTGCTGGCCGCCCGCCCCCGGGCCGCCCGCGCGGTGACCCGGACCTCGGGGGCGGCGATGCTGGGCATCGGGGCGCTGCTGCTGGGAGAGCGGCTGTTCTGAGCGGGTGACGGCCTGTCGCGGCACTTCCGGCGGAGCGCTCAGCGGCGGTCCAGGGCGGTGGTCGACTGGGCGGCCAGGTCGGCGGGCACGCTCGTCCTGGTCGTGCAGGAGGCGTTCGCGCCGGGGGCGGTGGCGGTGTCCGGGTAGGCGCAGATCGTGCGCTCGGTGCCGGTGCCGGGGTCCTTCTGGTCGAAGGACTCGGGGGCGCGGCCGTGCTCGGTCCACGCCTCCAGGGCGTCCAGGAGCTGCGACCGCGCGTCGGCGGTGCCGGTGAGGCCCGGCTCGGTGTGGCCGACGCCCGGGAAGTAGAAGGTGCGGACGACGGAACGGGTGCCCTGGACGCCGTAACGGTCGAACAGGCGCTGCTGGTAGTTGTAGGTGTTGAACGGCAGGATCAGGGGGTCGTCGGTCCCCGTGTAGTAGAGGATCTTGCCGTTGTTCCGCCGGACCTTGGACAGGTCGGTGCTGTCGGTGGCGGCGGTCCTCTCGAACTTGCGGTAGGACGCCTCGAAGACCCGCGGGAAGTTCTCCATGGTCAGGTTCTTGCGCCAGTCGTAGTCCGGGTCCTGCTTCAGCCAGTTGCGGAGGTAGGTCTCGATCAGCGGGCTCATGGTGTTCCCGCCGGGCAGCAGGACCGCGAAGGTGGTGCCCCGGGTGATGCCGCCCCACAGCCGGTTGCCGTGGGCGTCGCGCGGGCCGTCCCAGATGAGGTCGATCGCCTCGGCCTCCCGGGCGGTGAGTCCCTTGACCTCGCGGGCGTCGAAGGCACAGCGGCGGGGGTCGGCGACGACCCCGTCGGTGACGCCGTCCTCGGGGTCGCAGGCGGCGACGGCGGCGGCGTTCGCGGCGTCGCTCTTGGCGGGTGACAGGCCGCCGGCGCCCAGGAGTTCGTTGACGACGACCGCGGGCCAGGCCTCGCCGACGATGAACCGGTTCCAGTTGACCGCCGGGTAGCCGAGCAGGAAGCCGTCGTACTCGTCGCCGTACTTCTGGGCCATCTCCCAGCCCTGCCGGCCGCCGGTGGAGCCGCCGACCCAGTAGTTCCGCTGCGCGGCCCGGCCGTAGTAGCTCTTCGCGAGGGAGAGCGCCCAGACCGTCTGTTCGTGCAGGCTGCGGTCGATGAATTCGTCGACCTGCCGGGTGTTCAGCTCGCCCGAGGGGGACAGCACGAAGCCGCCGCCGGCCTCACCGCAGCCGGGCTGGGCGTTGGGCCGGCCGGTCCTCGGATTGGTCGCGTCGCACCAGGCGGAGCTGTGGCCGGTGTCGGTGACCGAGCCGACCTCGCCGCGCTGGACCGTCACGCCGAGGTCGCCGAGGGTGCCGGCGTACCCGCCGCCGCCGGTGTTCAGGACCCGGCCGTTCCAGGCGCCCGCGTAGGTGCCGCCGGTGCCGGCGTCGGCGGTGCTGAGCGGGAGGGCGACGCGGACGTTGATGGCGCGGGTGGGCACGAGGTCGACCTGGCAGTAGGCCGGGAGCGTCCCGGAGGCGGGCACGAGCTCGGAGCTGATGCTCTTGACGTGCGAGTCGGCGAGCACCGTCCGCGCGAGGTCGGCACAGCCGGGCCCGGACGCGCGGCCGCCGGCCTCGGCGCCGGCCGGCCGCACGGCGAGCGCGGCCACCGTCACCGTCACGGCGCCCACGAGGCAGGCCGCCAGGCGCAGCCGGCGGGCGGAGGAGCTGACGGGCCGCTGGGGCGCGAGCGGTTCACGTGTGGTCATTCGTCGGCCTTTCGGAGGCGGGAATGCTCAACGCGTCATCCCAGCCTCCAGTCACGCACCGGGGGACCACGCGTGCCGCTCCGCGGAGGGGGCCGACGTGAACACCGACGGCGTACGGCGCACCCCGGTAGCCCTGTAGCCCTTCGGCCGCGGGTGCGTGGGGGCTGGTCGCACAGTTCCCCGCGCCCCTGAAAACAGGGGCGCTGCAGTGAGCGCCCCTTCAGGGGCGCGGGGAACTGCGCGACCAGCCACGACGGCGCCGCGGTCGGCTGACGGCAGGTCGCGGCCTTCCAGCGGGGCGCTCACCTCCGGGTCAGCCGGAAGATCCGGATCTCCCGGTCCACCCGCTCCTGGTAGGCGGCGTACGGCGGCCAGAACACCAGCAGCCGGCGCCAGGCGTCCGCCCGTTCCGCTCCCTCCAGCAGGCGGGCGGTGACCGGGACGTCCCGGCCCTTCCAGCTGATCTCGGCGTCGGGACGGTGGAGGAGGTTGTAGGTCCAGGCGGGATGGCCGGTGCGTCCGAAGTTGGAGCCGACGAGGAGCCAGCCGTCGCCCTCCGGCATGCACGCCAGCGGCGTACGGCGAGGCCGGCCGCTGCGCGCGCCGGTGGAGGTGAGGATCACGCCGGGCAGCATCTGGGCGCTGAGCAGCACCCGGCCGCGGCTGAGCCGGTGCACGGCCCGGTCCAGGGCCGGGACCACGTGCGGGGCCACCTTGGCGAACCCCCGGGTGGCGGACACCTTCTGAACCAGCCGTCGGCCGATCACACCGCCACCTCCCGTCCGGTGAACAGCCCGGCCGCGTCGGCCGCGTGCGCGCGCAGCCGGTGGCCCGGCCCGAACAGCAACTCGTCCCCGGCGGCCCGCTTGAAGTACAGGTGCGCCTCGTGCTCCCAGGTGAACCCGATCCCGCCGTGCAGCTGGATCCCCTCCCCCGCGGCGGTCCGCAGCGCCTCCAGCCCCTGCGCGAGCGCCAGCCCGCCGGCCTGCCCACCCGTCGCCCGCCACCGCCCCTCCAAGGAGGCGCTTCGCGCCGCACCTCCTGTTTCGTGCGCCGTCGCCCAGGCCGCGTAGTAGGCCGCCGACCGGGCCGCCCGCACCGCCACGTAGACGTCGGCCAGCCGGTGCTTGACCGCCTGGAACGACCCGATGGGCCGCCCGAACTGCTCCCGCTGCTTCACGTACTCCACGGTCCGCTCCAGCGCCCGGTCGGCGGCTCCCACGGCTTCGGCCGCGAGCACGGCGGCCACGAAGTCGCCGAGGGCGGCGAGGGCGGCCCGGACGTCGGTGTCCTCGTCCGGCCCGAGCAACTCGGCCTGGACGTTCCGTAGTTGCACCCGGCCCTGGCTGCGGGTGGCGTCGAGACCGGTCCGCCGCGTCCGTACGACCCCGGCGGCGTCCCCGGCCACCAGGAAGAGGAGGACGCGCGAGCGGGCGTACCCGCCGGTGTGCGCGGGGACGAGCAGCAGCCCGGCGCTGTGGCCGTCGAGGACCTGGTCAGCCTCCCCGTACAGCCGCCACCGGTCCCCCGTGCGCCGCGCCTGGACGCCCCCGGCCCGCCCGCCGCCGGCCCAGTCCGCGCCGTCCGGCCCGGCGCCGCCCGGCCCGGTGAGCGCGAGGGCGGTGCCGAGCCGGGTGCCGGGGACGGCGAGCGCGGCGGTGAGGCCGCCGTCGGCGATCCTCGGCAGCAGCTCGGCACGCTGGGCGTCGGTGCCGAGGGCGAGCAGCAGCGGGGCGGTGAGCACGGCGGTGGCGAGGAACGGGGTGGGGGCCAGGGCCCGCCCCAACTCCTCCGCGGCGAGCGCGACTTCCGTGCGCGTGCAACCGGCGCCGCCGTACGCCTCGGGGAGGGCGAGGCCGGGCAGGCCGAGCTGTTCGCCGAGGGTGGTCCACAGGCCGGGGTCGTACCCCTCCGGCCTGTCGACGGCGGCCCGCACGTCCTCCGTACCGCAGCGCTTGTGGAGCAGTTCACGCAGGGCGCGCCGGATCTCGTCCTGCTCGTCGGTGAAGCGGGCGTCCATGACCGGACCTCCTGACGATCTGACGGCCCGTCATGCTAGGGGCGTTGGATGCAGATGCACAGGGGCGGAGTCACGCGGATCTGATGTACCGTCAGATTCATGACTGGACCCCGCAAGGTCGCCGTGGTCGGCGTGGCCCTGTCCGACTGCGGCCGGGTGGACGAGGCCACCCCCTACGCCCTGCACGCCCAGGCGGCCCGGCGCGCGCTGGCCGACGCGGGCCTCGCCCGTGAGGCGGTGGACGGCTTCGCGTCGGCGGGGCTGGGCACGCTGGCCCCGGTGGAGGTGGCCGAGTACCTGGGCCTGCGCCCCACCTGGGCCGACTCCACCTCCGTCGGCGGCTCGACCTGGGAGGTCATGGCGGCCCACGCCGCCGACGCGATCGCCGCGGGCCACGCCAACGCGGTCCTGCTGGTGTACGGCTCGACGGCCCGCGCCGACATCCGGGCCGGGCGGCGCACCGGGAACCTGTCCTTCGGCGCCCGCGGCCCCCTGCAGTTCGAGGTCCCCTACGGCCACACCCTCATCGCCAAGTACGCGATGGCCGCCCGCCGCCACATGATCGAACACGGCACCACGATCGAGCAGTTGGCCGAGGTCGCGGTCCAGGCGCGGGCCAACGCGGCACTGAACCCGGACGCGATGTTCCGCACCCCGATCACGGTCGACGAGGTCCTGTCCGGACCGATGATCGCCGACCCCTTCACCAAGCTGCACTGCTGCATCCGCTCGGACGGCGGCGCGGCGGTGCTGCTGGCGGCCGAGGAGTACGTACGGGACTGCCGGACCGCCCCGGTGTGGATCCTGGGCACGGGCGAGTGCCTCTCCCACGCCACCATGTCCGAGTGGGAGGACTTCACGGTGTCCCCGGCGGCGGTGAGCGGGCAACTGGCCTTCCGGCGCGCCGGAGTCACCCCCTCCGACATCGACTTCGCCGAGATCTACGACGCGTTCACCTACATGACCCTGGTCACCCTGGAGGACCTCGGCTTCTGCGCCAAGGGCGAGGGCGGGGCGTTCGTGGAGAAGGGGCGGCTGCGGGTCGCGGGCGGGGAGCTGCCGGTGAACACGGACGGCGGCGGCCTGTCGGCCCAGCACCCCGGCATGCGGGGGCTGTTCCTCCTGGTGGAAGCGGTACGGCAGCTGCGCGGCGAGGCCGGGGACCGGCAGGTGCGGCGGGCGGACGGGGGGCTGCCGGAACTGGGGGTGGCGTCGGGGACGGGGGGCTGGTTCTGCTCGTCGGGGACGGTGGTGCTGGGGCGCGGGTAGCCGCGCGGGCGGCCTCCCTCCGATCGGCGGCAACTTTTCGCGCAACGGCGGCAACCTTTTCCGTCCCGGCGGCCACTGTCGTACCGGAAGCTTCGATGTTCGAAGGACGTGCACCGCCGAATCGCGTAAGGATCACTCCGTGGCCTCCTCCTCACATCGCCGCCGCGCGCAGCCGAACCGGGACCGGGACTTCGCATGGCGCCCGGTCCGCGGACCGTTGCTCGCGGTGGCCGCCGTCGCCGTCGTCGCCCTGGTCGTGACCCTGGCCGTGGCCTTCCGCCCCGGCGCCGCGGCCGACGCCACCGGGCAGGACCGGGCGGTCTCCGGAGCCGCGTCGGACGCCGTGACGAGCGCCGCGGCGACCCCGAAGGCCCCGTCCCGGAAGCCGTCCGCGACGCCCACGCCGACCCCCACGGCGAGCAGGCCCACCACGCCGGCCTCCGCGGCCGTATCGGCGACCCCGTCCGCCGCCCCGGCCCGGCGCTCGGCGACCGGTGCCTCCTCCACCACCACGGCCCCCGCGGCCGGCCGGATCCGCCCCGGCACCACCTACCGAGGGGTCGCCACCTCCTACGACGTCGGCAACGGCGACGGCGCCTGCTCCTACGGCCCGACCTCCGACGTGATGACCGCGGCGATGAACACCGCGGACTACGAGACGGCGAAGGCCTGCGGCGCGTACGTCTCCGTCCGCGCGGCGAGCGGTACGGCCATCACCGTACGGATCACCAACGAGTGCCCGGCGCCCTGCGCGGTCGGCCAACTCGACCTCAGTCACCAGGCGTTCGCGAAACTGGCCCCCCTGTCGGCGGGGCGGATCGCGATCACCTGGAGCCTGCTGAGCCCGGCCACCTCCGACACCGTCTCGATCCGCTACAAGACCGGTTCCAGCCAGTACTGGTGCGGCATCCAGGCGATCGGCCACCGCAACCCGCTGGCCCGCCTGGAAGTCCGCACGGGCGGCGGCTGGCTGGCGCTGACCCGCACCGGGTACAACTACTTCCTCTCCGAACACGGCACCGGCTGCGGCGGCGAGATCCGCCTCACCGACATCTACGGGGAGCAACTCACCGTGCCGGCCCTCGCCGTACGCCCGGACGTGGTGCAGCGGACCGGGGTCCAGTTCGCCCGGCACTGAGGAGGCCCCCGCGCAACGCCCCGTCAGGGGCGCGGGGGCTGCGCGACCGGCCGCGGCGGCGCCGCAGGCGACCGACGACCCGTTGCGGCCCGCGAAGCGTCTAGCGCACCGGCACGATCCGGTGGCCGCGGCGCGGCGCGGGGCCGTCGAGCAGGACGACGCCGATGTGGTGGCGGCTGCGCACCCACGCCGTGGGCGTCATGACGAGCCCGACGACCGCGACGAGCACGCTGGTCGAGAGGAGGGCCGGCAGCGCCCTGCCGCCCCCGTGGACCGCATAGCCGAGGGCGGCGAGGGAGACGAGCAGGGAGAGCCCCGACACCGCCGCCCACCCGTTCCGCACCCGCCGGGTGCGCGTGTGGTCGGCGACCTCGGCGAGGACGGACGCCGTACAGACGGGGCACTCCAGCTCGACCCGGTCCCGCCCCTCGGCCGGCCGCACCAGCCGGAAGTCGCGGGCGGCCCAGGTGACGGCCCGTGTCCTGCGCCGTCCGACATCGCCGTTTACATGGCGTACAGCCACTTTCACGGTCTTCGGTCCCCTCATGCCGGACAGTGTGGGGCCGGGGCACAGGTGTTCGCAGCGGTTTGCTCTGTTGTGCCCCGGGGTCTGGCCGCGGGGACCCCGGGGCCGCCGCACGAGGTGGCTGATGGCACGGTTGCGGGAGGTACCGAGTGATACTCGGCACATGGCAGCAACGGATCTTCACGCGCTCCTGAAGTCGCTCCGCGTCTGGCACCCCGAGGCCACGGAGCTACGGCCCTTCGACCCGGCGTCGGCTCCGGCGGCGCCGCTCCCCCTCTTCACCGCGTGGTTCGCGGAGGCGGTGGCGGCCGGGCAGCCGGAGCCGCACACCGTATCGCTGGCGACGTCGGACGAGGAGGGCCGGGCGGACGTCCGGATCGTGATGCTGCACGGCGCGGACGCGCGGGGCTGGTCCTTCGCGTCCCACGTGACCAGCCGCAAGGGACACCAGCTGAGCGCCCGCCCGTACGCGGCCCTCGCCTTCTACTGGCCGGTGCTGGGCCGCCAGGTCCGGCTCCGCGGCCCGGTCACCGCGGCCCCCGCCGAGGAGAGCCAGGCCGACCTGCACGCCCGCTCGACGGGCGCCCTGGCGGCGGCCCTCACCGGCCGCCAGAGCAGTCCCCTGTCCTCGCTGGAGGAACTGCGCACGGAGTCGGAGGCGGCCTGGCAACGCGCCCACGCCGACCCGGCCGCTTCCTCCCCGACCTGGACCCTCTACCACCTGCACCCCGAGGAGGCGGAGTTCTTCCAGGGCGACCCGGACCGGCGGCACGTCCGGCTCCGGTACGTCGCGGAGCCGGACGGCGGGTGGCGGAAGCAACTGCTGTGGCCGTGAGCGCCGGCGCTCAGGCCACGAGGCCCTCGATCGCCACGGGAAGGTGCCGGGGGCCGCGCAGCACCGCGTTGGCGCGGTACTGCGGCGGGTCCTCAAGGAGCCCGGTGAACTTGACCCGCCGGAACAACTCGGGCACGGCCGCATGGAGTTCCACCCGGGCGAGCGGGGCGCCGAAGCAGTAGTGGATGCCGGTGTAGAAACCCAGGTGCTCGTTGTCCTTGCGGTCGGGATCGAACCGGTCGGGGTCGTGGAAACGCGCGGGGTCGCGGTTGGCCGCGGCCAGCATGAGCCAGACCGGCGAGCCCTTGGGGATCGTCGTGCCGGCGACGTCGATGTCGGCGAGGGCGGTGGTGAACGGTATGAACTGGACGGGGGGCTCGTACCGCAGCACCTCCTCGACGAGCGGGACGGCCAGCCCCGGCTCCTTCTGGAACCGCTCGAGGATGTCGGGGTGGCGCAGCAGGGTGAGGGTCGTGTTGCTGATCGCGTTGACGGTGGTCTCGTGGCCGGCGACCAGGAGCAGCACCGCGGTGGCCTCCAGGTCCATCGGTGTCATGTCGGGGGCGAGCGCGCTGAGTATCCCGGGACCGGGGTGGCGGCGTCTGGTCTCGATCAGCTCGGCCAGGTAGGCGCCCAGGTCCTGGCGCGCCCGCTGTGCCGCTTCCTGCGCGTCGCCGCCGCCGGACGCGGGATCGAGTGACGACGCCAGGGCGTCGGCCCAGCCGTGGAAGCGCGGTTCGTCCTCGCGCGGTACGCCCAGGACCCGGCAGATGGCGGTGACCGGAAGGGGGTAGGAGAAGTCCTCGACGATGTCGACCCGGTCCTTGCCGTCGAAGTCGTCGAGCAGTTCGGTGACGACCTTGGACAGTTCACCGCGCAGGCCGTCGAGGAACCGGGGGCTGTGCGGGGGGCCGAACGGCCGGTTGATGGTGTCGCGCAGCCGGTCGTGCACGGGCGGGTCGGTGAAGATGAAGCTGGGCGGCAGGCCGGACTCCTCCGCCGGCTGACCGGTGCGGACGTAGCCCGGTGGGCGGTTGCTCGTGTCGTTGCTCAGCCGAGGGTCGTTGGCCAGGCTCCGTACCTCGTGGTAGGTGCTCACCAGGTAGGTGCCGTCGTCCTCCCGCACGACCGGTGTCTTGCGCAGCTCCGCGTAGAGCGGGTACGGATCGGCCCGGTTGGCGTAGTCGGTGATCTGCGCGGAGATGGGCTCGGGCGTCATGGCGTCTCCTCGGGGCTCCGAGCGGTACAAGGCCGGTGATCAGGCATGGGACGGAACGAACTCGACGCGCCGTTCGCTCGGTGAGTGACCCGTCAGCGTGACCGTGGCCCCGTGGGTCGGCAGATGGGGGTCGGGGAAGGCGGGGTCGACCGGCTGCAGCGTCTCGGTCCGGCGGTCGACCGTGCGGTACTCCGGCGGGAAGGGCGCGCCCGACGCGATCTGCTGCTCGTAGAACCCCAGCCACTTGGCTCCGTCGAAGGCCACCGCGGCGATGCAGCGGCCGTGGTACCCGTACACCGCGACGAACCGCTCCTCGGTGAGCGCCCCCTGCGCGACGACCAGCTGGTCGCCCAGCGAGGGCACACCCACCGACTTGATGTTGACGCCGAACTGGGAGGACCAGAACATCGGCAGCCACAGATGCGGACGCCGCTCCGGGCTCGCGCAGATCATGTTGTGGGCGGCGATCTCGGCCTGCTCGACCGCGTTGCCCCAGTGCTCCAGCGACAGGAACTGGTAGTCGAACAGCGGGTGGGGGCTGCGTGCCACGTCCCCGGCGGCGTAGATGTCGTCGGTGACGATGCCGTTGACGTCGAACACCCGGCACCCGGCGTCGCAGGCGATCCCCCGGGGCCCCGCGGCCACGCCCGAGCCGGCGAGCCAGTCCGTGTTCCGCACGGCACCGAGCGAGACGACCGCCACCTCCACGTCGATCGCCGAACCGTCGGACAGATGGGCGCGCCTGAGCCGCCCCACATCGTCGCCCTCCAGGGCGGTGACGCTGATGCCGCAGCGCAGGTCGACGCCGTGCCTGCGCTGCAGCCCGTCCGCGACCGCGCCGATCACCCCGCCGAGTGCGCCCACCAGCGGTGCCGGGCCGCGTTCCGCGACCGTCACGTCGAGGCCCAGCTCCCGGCAGGCGGAGGCGACTTCGGAACCCGTGAAGCCGGCCCCGATCACCAGCACCCGGGACACACCCCCGGCCAGCTTCCGGGTCAGACGCGCGGAGTCGTCACGGGTGCGCAGCACGAACACCCCGTCCAGCGCGGCCTCTTCCGGGTGGAACCAGGGCCGGGCCCTGGTCCCGGTGGTGATCAGCAGGCGGTCGTACGGGACGCTGTCGCCGTTCGCCAGGATCACCCGCTTGCCACCCCGGTCCAGTTCCTCGGCGGCGACGCCCAGATGCCATTCGGCGTCGATGTCCCGCCGCCGCGGCAGCTCGGTGTCCTCCGGCCGGGTTCGTCCCAGCAGCGCCTGTTTGGACAGCGGCGGCCGGTCGTAGGGTTCGTACGGCTCGTCGCCGATCATGGTCAGCGATCCGGTGAAGCCCTGGTCGCGCAGGGTCTCCGCCGCGCGCAGACCGGCCAGCGAGGCACCGACGACGACGATGCGGCCCTGGCGCCGCAGGACCTCGACGTCCGTGTCAGCCGACATGGGATGCCACCCCTCGCGTCGGCTCGTCGGAGTAGTCGACGAGGATGGCCTGGACCGGGCAGGCGGCGGCTGCCTGTTCCACCCGGTCACGCTGTGCCTCGTCGAAGCGAGGGGAGAACAGCAGCGCCTCATCGCCGTGCAGGGCGAAGACGTCCGGCGCGAGGAAGACGCACTGCGCGAACCCCTGGCACCGGTTGAGATCGACGACAAGCCTCATCGGGCACCCGCTCCCTGCACGGGCCGCGGAACCCCGCGGACTCCGCGGCCACCCGCGCTCGATCCATACGGTGGTCGGCATGCCTCCCTCCCAGCCTGTGCCTCCGCGGAGGGCTCCGCAAGGCGAGGAATGCGAGCCGGGCGGAGTACCTCGCTTCGGCCCGCCCGTCCGTCTCCGACCTGCCCGAGCGGGTCCGACGAAACCGACGGCGGTCCGACGAAGCCGACGGCGGCTCGGAAGCGCCCCATAGGGGCGCTGGGGGTAGCCCCGGCCGAAGGCTGGGGGAGGAACTGCGCGACCAGCCACGACGGCGCCGCAGCCGACCGACGGCAGACGACCGCGGCACTTCCACCCGTTCGCTCAGGACGCCTCCCCGAGGTCGTACACCGCCCAATCGGCCACCGGCCGGTAGCCGATCCGCTGGTAGAGCGCGTTGCTCGTCGGGTTCGCGAGGTCCGTGAAGAGCAGCACCTCGGCGGCGCCCGCGGCCAGCGCCGCCCGGCCCACCTCCGTCGTCACCGCACCGGCGTAGCCGCGGCCGCGCAGGTCCGGCGGGGTGTAGACGGGGGCGACCCGGACCTGGCCGGCGACCGCCAGGGTCACGCCGGCCATGGAGACGGGGGTGCCGTCGGGGGTCTCCCAGAGGGTGACGCCGCCGTACGAGAGCCGGAAGTCCGCCCAGTCCCCGGCGTCCCGGCCGCCGCCCTGCAGGCCCGCGTCGGCCACGAACCCCTCGTACCACCGGATCAGCAAGTCCCGGTCGGAGGCCGCAGCCACCCTCGCCCGCCCCTCCGGCGCCGGAGCGGGGGGCGTCAACTCGGCCAGCCGGTAGAGGCGTTGCAGCTCGCGCAGCTTTCCCGGCGTCCCTGTCCGCCGTTCCCACGCCGCCACGAACGCCTCCGCCGTGGCGTTCTCGGCGCAGATACCGGACACCGGGTGGCCGAGGGCGACAAGACGGTCGGCCAGCGCCTCGGTCTCCTCGGCCGTGAGGCGGGTGACGTTCAGGGCGTAGGGGGGTGTGTGGAACAGCGTCGCGGCCACGCCGCCGTCGCCGCGGGTCAGGAGGCCGAAGAACGGTGGGTCGTCGCCGTACGCCCGCGGCCCCCGTAGCCGGAGCTGCGCCGTCACCGTGAGTTGAACGGTGTGCAGATCCGGGCGGGAGTGGAGGAAGTCGTGGGTGCGGGCGAGGAATTCGTCGACGTCGGCAGTGAAGTGCCAATCAGCGACACGAAGTTGTGAAGTCATGGTCGATGGTCCCGGCGGACCGCCGGGCTCCGCACCCGAATTAACCCCGCGCCAGGACCCGGTCCAGGTCCGGGCTCGGGTCCGTGGCCAGGCGGGCGTGCAGGTGTACGTCGCGGAAGGCGTCTTGCCGGCCGGCCTCGAACATCGCTCCGCGCAGCGTCCCCTCGTAGGCGAACCCGCATGTCCGGGCCACACGGCAGGACGCGTCATGACCGAGGGCATGCCCCAACTCCAGGCGGTAGAGGCCCAGTTCGGTGAAGGCCCAGTCCGCCGCCAGGGCCAGGGCGCGGGTGGCGACCCGGCGGCCCCGGGCCTCGGGGAGGGTCCAGTAGCCGACCCGGGCCGTGCGGAACGTCCGGTCGATCATGTTGACGCCGATGTGGCCGAGGGTCGTACCGCGCTCCGCGTCCGTGATCCGGAACGGCGCGCAGGCACCGGCGGCCGCCTGTTCCCGCTGCCTGACCATGGCGGCCCGGGCACCGGCGAGATCGGTCTCCAGGATCAGCGGGGTGTTCCAGCGACGGAATTCCGGGTCGGTACGGCCCCGCAGCCACGCCTCGACGTGGGCCTCCGCGTCCAGGTCCCAGCGGTCGAGCCGCAGACCGTGACCGTGCGGGGTGACGTCGGGGCGGGGGACGGCTGGCTGTTCGTCGGTGAGGGCCATGGCGTTATTGAAACCCGCGCGCCAGGGGAGGGCCCAGAGGTTTCCATGCACTGCCGGGCAGCCGTCGAATGGGTTTCCATGCACTGCCGGACAGCCGTCGAGTAGGTATCCATGCGTCGCCGGACAGCCGTCGAGTGGGTATCCATGCGTCGCCGGCGCCGGCGGCCCTGCGGGTTTCCTGCGCGCGGCCCGGCAGATGCGCTGCGCGCGGCCCGGCGGATTCGCTGCGCGCGGCCCGGCCGGGCTCAGCGCGGCGGCGCCGGTGCCGGGCGGAACACCGGTGCCCCCTCCCGGAAGGCCACCTCCAGTTCCAGTCCGGCGCGCAGGGCCTCCGGGTCGGCGGCCACCAGCTCCGTCATCATGCGCGGCCCCTCCGCGAGGTCGACCACGGCGGGCACGTACGGGACGCGGTCGCCGAACGGCGGGAGGTCGTTGCGGTGGACGACGGACCAGGTGTAGAGGGTCGCGCGGCCGGTGGCCGGCTCCCAGGTGACGTCCTCGCTCCAGCAGTGCGGGCAGAACTCCCGGGGGTAGTGGTGGGCCCGGCCGCAGGAGCCGCAGCGGCGGAGCAGGAGCCGCCCCTCGGCCGCGGCCTCCCAGTAGGGGCGGGTGAAGGCGTCCGGTTCGGGGCGGTCGTACCGCGGGCGCTCGCTGCGTATGCCGTCGGAACTCGTCGCGTCCATGAATCTGACGTTACGTCAGATACTGAAGCGCAGCCCAGCCCCGGATAGGCAAAACCTGTGCATTTCCCGTGGCCCTGTGGGTCCCCCGTGAGATCCCGGGAAATTGTTGACGATTTTGTCGGGCCGAGATTACGTTCGCAGCCGCAAGGCCAAGGAGCCCGACACGAGAGGCAGCAATGTGAAGCACAGGGCAGTGAAGCGCAGGACCGTGGTCATGGGGATCGGCGCCACGGCCGGTGTCGCGGCAGTCGGCGGCATCGCCCTCAGCGCGCAGGCATCGAGCAAGTCCTCCTCGTCCGCGGACTCCCTCAAGTTCGACCCGGACGGCTATGCGAAGCTGACGAAGACGATCACGGACACCGAGGGCACCGAGCACAATGTGACGTACCACTTCTGGAAGGCGATCACCTACGTCGCCGACCCGGTGGACGCCACCTACCAGTCCCTGATCGTCAGCGCCCCGGTCGAGATCGACGGCACGGCGGTCGACCCGACGAACGCCCCGATCCTGCTCGCCAACTCCATCGGTGGCTACATGCCCGCCTCCGTGGCCGACGCCACCGAGGTCGGCGGCGGCGGTTCCGCGACGGGCGGCGGCGCGGCGCCCAGCGGTGCGGCCCCGAGCGGCGCGGCGCCCAGCTCCTCCAGCAGCGCGGCCTCCAACGCCAACGGCAACACCAACGCCACCGGCGGCGCCACCTCCAGCAACCAGCTGCTCGCGCTCGCCGCCGGGTACGTCGTGATCGAGCCCGGCGCCCGCGGCCGTACCCTCAAGAACTCCGACGGCGAGTACTACGGCACCGCGCCCGCCGCGATCGTCGACCTCAAGGCCGCCGTCCGGTACATCAGGGCGAACAAGGGCCTGATCCCGGGCGACGTCGAGCGAATCGTTTCTGCAGGTACCAGCGCGGGCGGCGCCCTCTCCGCGCTGCTCGGCGCGTCCGGCGACAGCCCGATCTACGACAAGTACCTCAAGGAGCTCGGCGCGGCCGACGCCTCGGACGTGATCTTCGCGGTCGGCGCCTGGTGCCCGATCACCGACCTGGAGCACGCCGACGGCGCCTACGAGTGGAACTGGGGCACCAACGACCTCTCCACCGGCAAGCAGGTCGACCAGACCGTCTCCAAGGACCTCAAGGCCCAGTTCGCCGAGTACCAGGCGGGCCTGAAGCTGCGCGGCCTGAACGGCTTCGGCCCGCTGACGGCCCGCAACTACGACGACTACCTGGTCGAGCAGTACCTGCAGCCGTCCGCCACCAGGTACCTCACCGATCTCTCGGACTCGGACCGCGAGACGTACCTGGCGAAGAACACCTTCATCACCTTCTCGGGCGGCAAGGCCACCTTCGCCTGGGACGACTTCCTCTCCCACGTCGGCGCCCGCAAGAAGGACACCCCGGCCTTCGACGCCTTCGACCTGTCGGCCGGCGAGAACAATGAATTCGGAGCGGGTACGACCGAGACCCGCCACTTCACGGCGTACGGCGCGAAGAATGACTCCACCGGACTCAGCACCAAGCGGGTCGCCGCCGACATCCCCGAGAAGCTGAACCTCATGAACCCGATGTACCACCTGGTGGAGAAGGTCAACGACCGCCGCTCCAAGCACTGGTGGATCCGCCTCGGCACCAGCGACTCCGACACCTCGCACGTCATCTCCGCGAACCTGGCGGCCCGCCTGGACAACCTCGGCGACGACGTCAACCACCTCTACTACTGGGACCAGGGCCACGGCGCCAACACCGACCCGGGCGACTTCATCACCTGGATCGCGACGGTGACGGGCTATGGCAAGGGCAAGAAGGACAAGCGGAATTAACGGGCTGCCGCGAACCCGACAGGCTGCCGTGGAACCGATAGGCCCCCGCGGAAGTAAGAAGCTCTCACAGTCGTGATAGCGCTCTCGAGCCGCGATAGCCTCCCCGAACGCGGTGTCCTTTCCCGTCTGTCTGAGGACACCGCCCACCCGTGACGTCGGGCCCCAGCGCACCGGGGCCCGACGTCACGCGCCTTTCGCTTTTCGGGCCGGTTCCGGGCCGGTTCCGGGTCGGTTCCGGGTCGGTTCCGGGCCGTTTTCCGGCAGATGAGGTGGGCTACGTCACAACTCCCACCCACTTCTCCTACGGGTGTGATCAATCCGCAACCAATTCCGGTCTTGACCGAGACCCATCAACGTGAAGCGTGATTACGCTCGCGCTCATGGCCGTGTTCTCCCCCACCGCATCGCCCGTCTACGTCATCGGCGCAGGCCCCGGAGGGCTCGCCGCCGCGTACGCGCTGCGGGCCCGGGGCATCCGTGCCGTGATCCTGGAGAAGTCGGACGACGTCGGCGCGACCTGGCGCCGCCACTACGACCGTCTCCACCTCCACACCACCCGGCGCCTGTCCGCGCTGCCCGGGCTGCCCATGCCGCGCCGCTTCGGCCGCTGGGTCTCCCGTGACGACGTGGTGCGCTACCTGGAGAAGTACGCCGAGCACCACGAGCTGGAGATCGTCACCGGCGTCGAGGTCTCCCGCGTGGAACGCGCGCCCGACGGCGACGGCTGGCTGCTGCACGCCTCCGGCGGGCGCGAGCTGACCGGCTCCGCGGTGGTGATCGCCACCGGCTTCAACCACACCCCGCGCATCCCCGACTGGCCGGGACGGGACGGTTTCGGCGGCGAGTTCCTGCACGCCGGCGCGTACCGCAACGCCGAGCCCTTCGCCGGCCGGGACGTCCTCGTCGTCGGCCCCGGCAACACCGGCGCCGAGATCGCCGTCGACCTGACCGAGGGCGGCGCCTCCCGGGTACGGCTGGCCGTCCGCACGGTCCCGCACATCGTGCGCCGCTCCACCGCCGGCTGGGCGGCCCAGTACAACTCCATCCTGGTACGGCGGCTCCCGACGGCCTTCGTCGACCGGCTGGCCCGCACGATGGCCAAGGTCAGCGTGCCCGACCTGGCCGCGCACGGCCTGCCCCGCCCCGACAGCGGCCTCTACAGCCGGGTGAAGCAGGGCGCCATCCCGATCCTGGACGTCGGCCTCATCGACGCGGTGCGCCAGGGGAAGATCGAGATCGTGGCCGCCGTGGACGGTTTCGAGGACGGCGAGGTCGCGCTCGCCGACGGCACCCGCATCTCCCCCGACGCGGTGATCGCCGCGACCGGGTACGTCCGCGCCCTGGAGGGCCTGGTCGGCCACCTCGGCGTACTCGACGGCCGCGGCCGACCGGTCGCCCACGGCCCCCGCACCCCGAAGAACGCCCCCGGCCTCTACTTCACCGGCTACACCAACCCCATCAGCGGCAACTTCCGCGAGATGGCGATCGACGCGGAGAAGATCGCGAAGGCGGTCGCGAGGACGACCGCGAAGGCGACCGCCAAGCAGCAGCGGCCGACCCGGTCCGAGTCGCAGCCGACGACGTAGACCGAGCGGCAGCCGACGGCGCGACCGAGCGGCCGCGAACGCCGGCGAGCCGCCGCGAACGCCGGCGAACGGCTCCGGATAGCCTCAACCCCCTTTACACAGCAACCCTGTTGCCCATGTGACGCAGGCGACGGATGCTCTTTGTTACCGGCGGTAGCATCGCGCCCGTGCCCGGGACCAGAATGTGAGCCCTGCTCAACTTTCCGGCTCCCCCTCTCGCCCAGCACGGAGGACGCACGTGGCACGTGAAAGACAGCTCTCCCCCCGGCCCTCGCCCCGGCTCTCCCGCCGTTCCCTCCTCGGCGGTGCCGCCGCCGGGGCCGTCGGCCTCACCGCGGTCTCCGCAGGCACCGCCTCGGCCGCCGCCTCCCGGACCGTCGACGTCGCGATCGTCGGCGGCGGCATCGCCGGGCTCACCGCGGCCCGTGACCTGGTGGCCGGCGGCAAGTCGGTGGCCGTACTGGAGGCCCGGGACCGGGTCGGCGGCCGGGTGGTGAACCTGAAGCTGGCGAACGGCGGTTTCACCGAGGGCGGCGGCGAGTTCATCGGCCCCACCCAGAACCGCATCAAGGCCCTCGCCGACTCCCTGGGCGTCGCCACCTTCACCACGTACAACACGGGGAAGAACCTCCTCTACAAGGACGGCAAGCGCACCCCGTACGACACCAGCGGCCTGCTCGGCTCGGTCCCGCCGGTGGACGCGGCGGGGCTCGCCAACGCGGCGATCGTGCAGTCGGAGCTGGACAGCATGGCCGCGCAGGTGCCGGTGGACGCGCCGTGGACGGCCGCCAAGGCCGCCGAATGGGACAAGCAGACCTTCGAGAGCTGGCTGAACGCCAACGCGATCATCCCCTCCGCCAAGTTCCTGCTGGACCTGGCCTGCACGTCGATCTTCTCGGCCCAGCCCCGCGAGCTCTCCCTGCTCTACGTCCTCTACTACATCGCCGCCGCCGGGGACGAGTCGAACGCCGGCACCCTGGAACGCCTCACCGACACGGCCGGCGGCGCCCAGGAGTCCCGCTTCGTCGGCGGCAGCCAGCAGGTCCCGATCAAGCTCGCCGCGACCCTCGGCGACCGGGTGGTACTGAGCGCGCCGGTGCGGTCGATCGTCAAGTCCGGTGGTGCGTACGTCGTCACGGCCGACGGGATCACCGTGAACGCCACCCGAGTCGTCGTCGCCCTGCCGCCCCCGCTGGCCGCCCGGATCACCTACGACCCGCTGCTCCCGGCCGCCCGCGACCAGCTCACCCAGCGGATGCCGATGGGCTCGATCGGCAAGGCCATCGCCGTCTACGACACCCCGTTCTGGCGGGCCGACGGCCTCAACGGGCAGGCGGTCAGCGACGCCGGAGTGGTCCGCTCGACCTTCGACAACTCCCCGCCGGACGGCTCCTACGGCGCGCTGATGGGCTTCGTCGAGGCCGACGAGATGCGGGCGTACGACGCGGCGAGCGAGGCCGACGTCAAGGCCGCCGTTCTGGCCGACTACGCCAACTACTTCGGAGACAAGGCGAAATCCCCCACCTCCTTCGTGCTGCAACGCTGGGACAATGAGGGCTTCTCGCGGGGCGGCCCGGTGGCCTACGCACCGCCCGGGGTGCTGACCGAGTACGGGGCCGCGCTGCGCACGCCGGCGGGCGGTATCCACTGGGCCGGGACGGAGACCTCGACGTTCTGGGCCGGGTACATGGACGGGGCGGTGCGGTCGGGCGAGCGGGCGGCGAAGGAGGTGCTGGCCGCCCTCGGCTGAGAGGAAGAGCTGCTTCGTCCCTCAACTTTGCGTGCAGACCAGTTCCTGACGCAGCGTCAGTTCAGTAATCTGACACTGCGTCAGGTAATTGTGCTGTCACACAGGAGCGGGCGGAACGATGCTTGGATCAACCCACGGCACCCTCACCACCGACTCCCGCCGGGCCCGGGTCATCGCCTGCGGTGAGCAGCGTCCCGGGCCCGCCGTCCACGGCCGCGCGGCCGAGGCGGGCGACGCGGACGCGCTGGACGTCAGCGGACGGCCGCTGTACGCGGACGTACCGGATCTGGACAGGTTCTTCCGCCCCGAGTCCGTCGCCGTGATCGGCGCCTCGGACGCCGAGGGGCGGCCCAACACCGGCATCACCCGGCAGCTCCTCGACTGGGCCGGGCGGGTCGGGGCCCGGGTGCACCCGGTGCATCCGACCCGGCCGTCGGTCTTCGGCATCGCCTGCGTGCCCTCCGTCGCCGACCTGCCCGAGCAGGTCGACCTCGCCGTGCTCCTGGTCGCCGACCCGCTGCCGGTGATCGAGGAACTGGCCGAGGCGAAGGTGAGGTTCGCCGTCGCCTTCGCCTCCGGGTTCGCGGAGACCGGCGAGGAGGGCGCGGCCGCCCAGACCCGGCTCGCGGCGGCCGTACGCCGGTCCGGGCTCCGGCTGCTCGGCCCGAACACCAACCTGAACGCCTTCGAGCGGTTCCGCGACGACCTGGACGGCCCGGCGATCGCGCTGATCACCCAGTCCGGTCACCAGGGCCGGCCCGTCTTCGCCGCCCAGGAACTCGGCATCCGGCTCTCGCACTGGGCGCCGACCGGCAACGAGGCCGACCTGGAGACCGCCGACTTCATCTCCTACTTCGCCGAGCGCCCCGAGGTCGGCGCCATCGCCTGCTACGTCGAGGGCCTCAAGGACGGCCGCGCCTTCCT
Source organism: Streptomyces sp. NPDC001714 (assembly GCF_042892755.1). NCBI lineage: Bacteria > Bacillati > Actinomycetota > Actinomycetes > Kitasatosporales > Streptomycetaceae > Streptomyces > Streptomyces sp. NPDC001714. Next base: position 200,469 of record NZ_JBIAUL010000015.1, on the reverse strand, counting down.
GCTCGCCGCCGACCGCGCGGCCCGCCGCAGGGTGCCGGTCGTCGCCGTGAAGGTGGGCCGCACCGAGGCCGGCGCCCGCACCGCCGCCTCCCACACCGGCAAGCTGACCGGCGCGGACGACGTGGTCGACGCGGCGCTGCGCCAGTACGGCGTGATCCGCGTCGACGGCCTCGACGAACTCCAGGACACCGCCGCCCTGCTGGCCCGGGCCCGGGCTCCGCGCGCCGACGGGGTGGTCGTCTACTCGATCTCGGGCGGCACCGGCGCGCACGTCGCCGACCTGGCCGCCGGCCTGGGGCTGAAGCTGCCGGTGCTGTCCGAGGCCCGGCAGGCCGAGCTCCACCAGTGGATACCGGAGTACCTGAGCGTGGCCAACCCGGTCGACAACGGCGGGCACCCGGTGGGCGACTGGCGCGGGCGGAAGATCATCGACGCAATCCTCGCCGACCCGGAGGTCGGGGTGCTGGTCTGCCCGATCACCGGGCCCTTCCCGCCGCTCAGCGACAAACTCGTCCAGGACCTGGTCGACGCGGCCGAGGCGACCGACAAGCTGGTGTGCGTGGTGTGGGGGTCCCCGGTCGGCACCGAGGCCGCCTACCGCGACGTCCTGCTCGGCTCCTCCCGGGTGGCCACCTTCCGCACGGTCGGCAACTGCCTCACCGCCGTCCGCGCCTACCTCGACCACCACCGCTTCGTGAGCGACTACCGCTCCCCCTTCGACGAGGCCCCGCGCACCCCGTCCCCCTCCTACCGCAAGGCGCTCGCGCTGATGCGGCCCGGACAGCAGCTGAGCGAGCACGCGGCGAAGCAGCTGCTGCGCGCGTACGGCATCCGGGTGCCGCGCGAGCAGCTGGTGACCAGCGCGGCGGCGGCCGTGCGCGCGGCGGGGCTGGTCGGCTACCCGGTGGTGATGAAGGCGTCCGGCGGCCAGCTCGCCCACAAGACGGAGCTGGGCCTGGTGAAGATCGGCCTGACCTCGGCCAGCCAGGTCCGGGACGCCTACCGCGACCTGACGGACATCGCCCGCTACGAGGGGGTCGCCCTGGACGGCGTACTGGTCTGCCAGATGGTCGAGCGGGGCGTGGAGATGGTCGTCGGGGTCACCCACGACGACCTGTTCGGGCCGACCGTGACCGTGGGGCTCGGCGGGGTCCTAGTCGAGGTCCTGCACGACGCCGCCGTGCGCGTGCCGCCGTTCGGCGAGGACCAGGCCCGGGACATGCTCGCGGAGCTGCGTGGGCGGGCCCTGCTGGCCGGGGTGCGCGGCCGCCCGCCGGCCGATCTGGACGCCCTCGTCGAGGTGATCCTCCGCGTCCAGCGGATGGCCCTGGAACTCGGCGACCAGCTCGCCGAGCTCGACATCAACCCGCTGATGGTGCTGGAGCAGGGCCAGGGCGCGGTGGCGCTGGACGCGCTGGCGGTGTGCCGCTGATGGACACCGTCCGGTACGTGACGGCGGAGCGGGTCGCCCACCTCACCCTCGACCGCCCCGACGCCCTCAACGCCCTCACCCCCGACCAGCGCGACCACGTCATCCACCTCCTCGGCGAGGCCTCCGCGGACCCGGAGATCGGAGCGGTGGTCATCACCGGCACCGGCCGCGGTTTCTGCGCGGGCGCCGACCTGCGCGGCACCGCCACGGGTGAGCGCGTGCCGGGTGACGTGGCCCGCACCATCCGGCTCGGCGCCCAGCGGCTCGTCGCCGCCGTCCTCGACTGCGAGAAGCCGGTGATCGCGGCGGTGAACGGCACCGCCGCCGGTCTGGGCGCGCACCTCGCGCTCGCCTGCGACCTGGTGCTGGCCGCCGAGTCGGCCCGGTTCATCGAGGTGTTCGTCCGGCGCGGCCTGGTCCCCGACGGCGGCGGCGCCTACCTCCTCCCCCGCCTGATCGGCCCGCACCGCGCCAAGGAGCTGATGTTCTTCGGCGACGCGCTCTCCGCACCGGAGGCCGAGCGGCTGGGCCTGGTCAACCGGGTCGTCCCGGACGCCGACCTGCCCAAGACGGCCCGTGACTGGGCGGCCCGCCTGGCCACCGGCCCCACCCGTGCCCTGGCGCTGACCAAGCAGCTGGTCAACGCGTCCCTGGACACCGACCGGACGGCCGCCTTCGCCGCCGAGGCCGCCGCCCAGGAGATCAACATGACGACTCGGGACGCCCAGGAGGGCGTACGGGCCTTCGTGGAGCGCAGGAGCCCCGGCTTCCAGGGCCGATGACCGCGATACCGGGTCCCTGCCCCTTCCCATCTGACGATCCGTCACTTTCAATGAAGAGGTGATGGGACACGCAGGGGCGGCCGCGGCCGCCGTCCGTTATCTGAGGTCGGTCCCCGCGGCGGGGCCCGTGGAGGCGCTGCCGCGCCCGGAGTTGCGGTGCGTGCGCGCGGACGAGCGGGCGTCGGTCGACCAGACGGAGTTCCGGCGCGTGCTCGGCACCTTCGCGACCGGGGTGACCGTGATCACCGCACCGGCCGCCGAGGGCGAGCCCGCCCCGGCCGGTTTCGCCTGCCAGTCCTTCTCCTCCCTCTCCCTCGACCCGCCCCTGGTCTGCTTCATGGTCGGCCGTACGTCGGCCACCTGGCCGCGCATCGCCCGCGCCGGCGTCTTCTGCGTCAACGTCCTCGGCGCGGGCCAGGGCGAGCTGTGCCGCGCCTTCGCGGTGAGCGGCGCGGACAAGTTCGCCGGGGTCACGTACGACGCGGCCCCGGTATCCGGCTCCCCCCGGCTGACCGACGCGGCCGCCTGGATCGACTGCACGGTCCACGCGGTCCACACCGGCGGCGACCACCTGATCGTGGTCGGCCGGGTGACCGCACTGGGCACGGGCGAGACCTCGGACCGGGCGCCCCTGCTCTTCCACAAAGGGCGCTTCCTGTGACCGATCGAGCACCCTTGCGCGGCCTGCCTCTTTTCGGAGCTGCGGGACGCCACGACATCACTCCCTCGGCGGACAGGCCGAGGCGGGCGAGGTGTCCGGTGTGGCGGCGGCCAAGAGGCTCCTCCCCCGCTTTCGCGTGAGCGGCGGGTCGAGGGCCGACGCCGGACGGTGCGTACCTCGCCCACGTTCGCCGCTCCCTGCGCGTACGACCGCGAGTAAAGAACCGCCAGGGAAACGAACTCCTCGTCCCTGCTGAGCAGTTCAGCCAGTCCGCGGACCGTCGGAGTGACCGGACGCCGGTTCTGAACCGTTTGCCGGTACCACGGTCCCTGGACGAGCTGTACGGCCGGTCCGTGCCGACGGAGTTCCTGCCCTAAGCCGCCGGCACCGGCCGGTTCAGGGCACCCGGTCCCCCCACCGCGGTCACCGGCCGCCGCCGGATCAGCAGGGCCATCAGGGCCGCCGCCGCGCACAGGGTGCCGGAGGCGTACCAGACCATGTCGTAGCTGCCGAAGACGTCGCGGGCGACGCCGCCGAGCCAGGCGACGAGGGCCGCGCCGACCTGGTGGGAGGCGAGGACCCAGCCGAAGACGATGGCGCTGTCGTCGCCGTACCGCTCCCGGCACAGGGCCAGGGTGGGCGGGACGGTGGCGACCCAGTCGAGGCCGTAGAAGATGATGAAGAAGATCATCGAGGGGTGGAGCGACGGTCCGAGGAGCATCGGCAGGAAGAGCAGCGAGATGCCGCGCAGGGCGTAGTAGACGGCGAGCAGGCGGCGCGGTTCGAAGCGGTCGGTGAACCAGCCGGAGGCGATCGTGCCGACGACGTCGAAGACGCCGATGACCGCGAGCAGCGAGGCCGCCGTCGTGACGGGCAGGCCGTGGTCGTGGGCCGCGGGCACGAAGTGGGTCTGGACCAGGCCGTTGGTGGAGGCCCCGCAGATCGCGAAGGTACCGGCGAGCAGCCAGAAGGGCCCGGTGCGCACGGCGGAGAACAGCACGCTGAGGGTCCTGCGCGCCGCCCCGGTGACCGGTGCCGGCTTCGGCACGAACTCGGTCGCGCCGTACGGCTTCTGGTCCACGTCGGCCGGGTGGTCGCGCAGCAGCAGCCACACGAAGGGGACGACCGCGAGGGCGGCGAGGGAGACGGTGACGGCGGCCGGGCGCCAGTCGTGCGTCTCGACCATCCAGGACAGCAGCGGCAGGAAGATCAGCTGTCCTGAGGCGGAGGCGGCGGTGAGGATGCCGCTGACCAGGCCGCGCCGGGTGGTGAACCAGCGGTTGGTGACCGTGGCGGCGAAGGCGAGCGCCATCGAGCCGGACCCGAGGCCGACCAGCAGGCCCCAGCAGAGAAGCAGCTGCCAGGCCGCCGTCATCCACACGGTCAGGCCCGAGCCCAGCGCGATGACGGTCAGGGCGACGGCCACCACGCGCCGTATGCCGAACCGGTCCATCAGCGCGGCCGCGAAGGGCGCGGTGAGCCCGTACAGCGCGAGGTTGACGGAGACGGCCGCGCCGATGGTGCCGCGCGACCAGCCGAACTCCTGGTTCAGCGGGTCGATGAGCAGGCCGGGCAGGGAGCGGAAGGCGGCCGCACCGATGATCGTGACGAAGGTGACGGCGGCGACGAACCAGGCGCGGTGGATGCGCGGCGATCGGGTCGGCTTCGCGTCCTGGAGGGCTGCTGCGGCTTCGCTTGTCTGGGTCACGCCATAAAGCTTCGGCCGCCGGGATCACTCCATCGAGTGGCCCGGAGGACAGTATTCGCTAGGATCGGGCCATGAGCAGTGACCCCGGCTTCCGTCCGCACCGCGTCGTCGTCCTCGCCCTCGACGGCCTGCTCCCCTTCGAGCTGGGCATCCCGCACCGCATCTTCGGCCGCCCGAAGGACGCGCGGGGCCGGCATCTGTACGAGGTGGTGACCTGCTCGATCCGGCCGCCGGGCCCGGTCGAGACCGACGCCGACTTCGCGATCCATGTGCCGCACGGCCCGGAGGCGCTGGCCACCGCCGACACGGTGATCGTCCCCGCGTCGTACGAACTGGGCCCGGTCTTCGAGCAGGGCGTCCTCACCCCCGAGCTGGCCGCCGCCCTGGCCCGGATCCGCCCCGGCACCCGGCTCGCCTCCATCTGCACCGGTGTCTACGTCCTGGCCGCAGCCGGCTACCTGGACGGCCGCCCGGCGACCACGCACTGGGCCGAGGCGGACCACCTCCAGAAGCTGTTCCCGCAGCTGAAGGTGGACGCGGACGTGCTGTTCATCGACGACGGTGACGTGCTGACCTCGGCCGGGGTGGCCGCCGGCATCGACCTGTGCCTGCACATGGTCCGCCGCGACCACGGCACGGCCGTCGCCAACGAGGTGGCCCGCCGCACGGTCGTCCCGCCGCACCGGGACGGCGGCCAGGCCCAGTACATCCACCGGCCGCTCCCCGACCCCCAGGTCGCCACCACCACCGCGGCCCGCGCCTGGGCCCTCGGCCGCCTCCACGAGCCCATCCAGCTGCGCGACATGGCCGAGCAGGAGGCCATGTCGGTACGGACCTTCACGCGCCGCTTCCGCGAGGAGACCGGCGTCAGCCCCGGCCAGTGGCTCACCCAGCAGCGCGTCGAACGCGCCCGCCACCTCCTGGAGTCCACCGACCGCTCCGTCGACCAGGTGGCCCGCGACGCCGGCTTCGGCACCGCCCAGTCGATGCGCCAGCACCTACAGGCGGCGCTCGGCGTCACCCCGACCGCCTATCGCCGCACCTTCCGCACCTTCCGCCCCGGCACGAATTCGACCGGCAGCCCCGGCGTCGTCGGCGCCCCGGGCTGACCTCCCGGCCCGCCACACCTCGCCCCACCAGCCGAGCCCGCTCAGCACCAGGGTCACCCCGACCCCGGCCAGCACGGCCGTGGACGGCGCCACCACCCGCAGCAGCGCCCCGGCGAGGGAGCCGGTCGCCGCGTAACCGGCACCCGCGGCCGCGTACATGACGGAGTAGCCGGCGGCCAGGGCACTCGGCGGGAGGACCTCGCGCAGCGACAGGTTGCGGGTGAGCATCGCGGCCGACTGGAGCATGCCGCCCACCACCAGCACGGCCGCGATCCCGACCGTGTGCGGTACCAGAGCCGCGAGCGTCACGCACACCGCCATGGAGGTCATCAGAAGGACGCTGTGGTCGCGCAGCCGTCCCGGCCAGGCGCGCAGGCCGTGCAGGAACGCGCCGAGCCCGCCGCCCACCGCCATCCCGGTCAGCAGCGGCCCCGACCAGCCGACGTCGATCCCGCGCTGTTCGAGCAGGGCGGGCAGTACGAGCTCGGACAGCCCGAGCAGGGTCAGGCTGGCCGCGCCCGTGATGTACACCGGCCAGGCGCCGGCCAGGACGCGCACGAGGGGCACGGCCTGCCGCCCGGGCGGGCCCCAGGCCGCCGGCAGGAGCCACAGTCCGGCCACCGACGCGGCCATGAGGGCGGCGGCGAGCCGCAGCGGGACGGCGGGGGCGACGCCCAGGGCCAGACCGGCCACCGCGGCCGGGGAGACGGCCCACACGGCGGCCATCAGTATCGACTCGACGGACAGCGCCTGCGCCGCCGCCCGCTCCGGGACCAGCGTGGTGAGCAGGGTGCGCAGGGCCCCGGTGGCCGCGGCAGGCGCGGCGCCGGCGACGCCCGCGAGGACGGCGAGGACGGCCGGGGGCGCGTCCGGGAAACCGCCGAGGCCCGCGAATCCGGCGGCCCCGACCGCGAGTCCGGCCGTCAGCTGCGCACGGGCCCGCTCGGGACGCAGCCGCATCCCGAGCACCGGGGCACCCGCGATCTCGCCGATCGCATAGGCGGCCGCGAGCAGCGCGCCCAGCGAGTAGCCGCCGGGCCGCTCGCGCACCAGGAACACCAGCGCCAACGGCGCCATGGCGACCGGCATCCGGGCCCCCAGGGCGGTACCGGCCCAGGTCAGGACGTGCTTTGACGCGACGTCGCGGTAGGTCATGGGACGACGGTAGGAGACGGCACCGACAACGACGAGAGGTTTTCCCGGGGCTGTGGACAACTCGGATCGCTGTGGACGACCCGCCCTGCGCCCCTCAGAACGTGAGCACCCCCCGGGCCACCCGCCCCGCCTCCGCGTCGGCCCGGGCCTTCTCGAAGTCCTCCACCGGGTACGTCTCGGTCACCAACTCGTCCAGCAGCAGGCTCCCTTGGCGGTACAGCCCGGCGTAGAGCGCGATGTCGTGCTGCGGCCGCGAGGAGCCGTACCGGCAGCCCAGGATGGACTTGTCGAGGAACATGGAGGCGACGGCGAAGGACGCCTCGGCGGTGGGGGCGGGCATGCCGAGGAGAACGGCCTGGCCGTGCCGGTCGAGGAGGTCGACGGCCTGCCGGACCAGTTCGACCCGGCCGACGCACTCGAATGCGTGGTCCACCCCGGTCGGCAGCAGGTCCCTCACTCCCTCCGTCGAGGTCAGGAAGTCGGTCGCCCCGAACTGCCGGGCCGCCTCCTCCTTCGCCGGGTTGGCGTCCACGGCCACGATCCGCAGCGCGCCCGCGATCCGCGCGCCCTGGATGACGTTGAGACCGATCCCACCGGTGCCGATGACCAGTACGGTGTCGCCGCGGTCGACGCGGGCGCGGTTCAGCACCGCGCCCACACCGGTCAGCACCCCGCATCCGATCAGGGCGGCCGACGTCAGGGGGATGTCCGCCGGGATCCGTACCGCCTGCACGGCCTTGACGACCGTCCGTTCCGCGAAGGCCGAGTTGCACGCGAACTGGTACACGGACCGGCCGCCGCGCGTGAACGGCTGCTGCGGGCGCCCTATGGCCTTGCGGCACATGGTGGGCCGGCCCCGGTCGCAGTCTGCGCAGGCACCGCAGTTGGCGAGCGTGGACAGGGCGACATGGTCTCCCGGTGCCACATGGGTGACGCCCACACCGACCGCCTCCACCACACCCGCACCCTCATGCCCGAGCACCACAGGAACGGGGAAGGGTATGGTCCCGTCCACCACCGACAGATCGCTGTGGCACAGCCCCGCCGCGGCCACGGCGACCAGCACCTCCCCGGGCCCCGGCTCCCGCACATCCAGATCGTCGACGACCTGCACCTGCTTGCCGTCGAACACGACCCCACGCATCACGACTCGACCCCCTTCGGTTCCCTCGGCAGACCGAGCACCCGCTCGGCGATGATGGTGCGCTGGACCTGGTCCGAGCCGCCGTAGATGGTGTCGGCCCGGGAGAAGAGGAACAGGTGCTGGGCGGCGTCCAGTTCGTACGGCGCGGCGGCCGACCAGCCGACCGGGCCGACGCTCGCGGACGCGCCCCGCACCAGCACGGCGAGCTCACCGAGCCGCTGGTGCCAGCGGCCCCACAGCAGCTTGGCCACACTGGGCGCGCCGGGTTCCGCTGCCGAACTCCCCAACGTCCGCAGGGCGTTCCACCTCATCACCCGCAACTCGGCCCACTGCCGCACCAGCCGCTCCCGTACGACGGGATCGTCGACGGCCCCGTTCGCCACGGCGTCCCGCACCACCCGCCCCAACTCCGCGGCGAACCCGATCTGCTGGGCGAGCGTGGACACCCCGCGCTCGAAGCCGAGCAGGCTCATCGCGACGCGCCACCCGTTGCCCTCGCCGCCGACGACGTGCTCCGCGCGCGCGTGCGCCCCGTCGAAGAAGACCTCGTTGAAGTCGCTGGTGCCGGTCATCTGCCGGATGGGGCGGACCTCGACGCGGCCCGGCTGGTCCATGGGCACGAGCAGGAAGCTCAGCCCGTGGTGCCGCCGCGAGCCCGCCTCGGTCCGCGCCAGCACGAAACACCAGTCGGCCTCGTGGGCGAGCGAGGTCCAGATCTTCTGCCCGGAGACGCGGTACCCGCCACCCTCCCGCACGGCCACGGTCCGCACACCGGCCAGATCGGACCCGGCGCCGGGCTCGCTGTACCCCTGGCACCAGAGCTCTTCCCCGGCCGCGACGGCCGGCAGAAAGCGCGCCTTCTGCTCATCGCTGCCATGCGCGATGAGCGTCGGAGCGAGCAGATTCTCCCCGATGTGCCCGGACCGCGGCGGCGCGGCCGACCGCGCGTACTCCTCGGCCCAGGCGACCTGCTGGGTGAGCGTGGCGGTCCGGTTCCCGTACCCGCCCTCCGCCCACCCGAGCCCGATCCACCCGGCACCCCCGAGGGTGCGCTCCCAACTACGCCGGTCCACTCCGGATGTGGCATGCACGCCGAGCCAGGTCCGGACTTCACTGCGAAACACCTCGTCCTCCGGCGCTGCGCCGAAATCCACGGTGACCTCCAGAGATGCGTCGGGGTTCAAGGCCGTACGAAAACCGCCGGCCACCGCCGTGACAGCTGATCACCGTTGCGGCGGAGAAGAGCAGGGGGCCGACAGGGGAGCAGGCAAGGTGGGCGAGTGATCGGCCGAGGAGTGGGACCGGTGGTGAGTGAGCTGACGGAGGCGGACGGCTGCCGAACCGAGCGACGCGTAGTGAAAGGCTTCGACCCCTCGGAGATTCGGCGAACGGGACCTCTGAACGCCGGCAGGCGCACCCCCCAGGGGCGCGGGGAACTGCGCGAGCAACCACGAGGGCGCCGCACCCGCCCACACACCGCAACCCACAACGGCGAGCGCCCCGCCAGGGGCGCGGGGAACTGCGCGAGCAACCACGAGGGCGCCGCACCTGCCCACGCGCCACCCCCCCAACCGAGCCTCCGAACACCGACCACCGCAATCCCCTCAGGGGCGCGGGGAACTGCGCGAGCAACCACGAGGGCGCCGCACCCGCCCGCACACCGCAACCCACAACGGCGGGCGGGTGCCCGACCCACCCCCTCATGTGCCCGGCCCACTCCCTCATGTGTTCGGCCGCTCCCCCGCCCGCGCGGCGGCCTCCATCGCCGCCAGCCGCGCCAGCATCGGCATCGGATCCACCCCCACACTCCCCGGCAGCGCCTGTGCGATCCGTTCCGGTGTCCAGGAGCCCCCGTCGGCGTACGCGGCCCGCAACTCCCTCGGCTGGGCCCACACCGCGATCTTCGGCCCGGCCACCGTGTAGACCTGCCCGGTGACCCCCGCGTCCCGCGCCGCGTCCGACAGCAGGTAGACCACGAACGCGGCCACGTCCTCCGGCTCGCCGATCTCCGTCAGTTCCATCGGCACGCCCGCCGACATCCGGGTCCGGGCCACCGGCGCCACCGCGTTCGCGGTCACCCCGTACTTGTGCAGCCCCAGCGCCGCGCTCCGCACCAGCGAGATGATCCCGCCCTTGGCCGCGCTGTAGTTGGCCTGCGAGACCGAGCCCTGGTGGTTGCCGCTGGTGAAGCCGATCAGCGTGCCGGCGCGTTGCTTCCGCATCACCGCGGACGCCGCCCGGAACACCGTGAACGTGCCCTTGAGGTGGGTGGCGACCACCGGGTCCCACTCCTCCTCGGCCATGTTGAACAGCATCCGCTCGCGCAGGATCCCCGCCACGCACACGACCCCGTCGAGCCGGCCGTACGACGACAGCGCCGCGTCCACGACCCGCTGCCCGCCCGCCATCGTGGAGATGTCGTCGGCGACCGCTACCGCGTCCCCGCCGGCCGCCTCGATCTCCTTGACGACGGCCTCGGCGACCTCGCTGGTGGGCGAGGCGCCGTCGACCGCGACGCCGTAGTCGTTGACGACGACCTTCGCCCCCTCGGCCGCCGCCGCCAGCGCCACCGCCCGTCCGATGCCGCGCCCCGCACCGGTCACGGCGACGACCTTGCCTGCCAAGAAGTTCCCCACGCCCGGCCCCTTCCCGCGGTTTCTGACGGACCGTTAGATTTTATGGCGCGTCGGATGTGCGGACACAAGCCCCGGGGAGGACCCAGATGTCAGTGCCGTCACCTCATCCCGCGTTCCACGACATCGCCAAGCGCGTCAACAACTGGGGGCGCTGGGGCGCCGACGACGAGATCGGCACGCTGAACCTGATCACCGACGAGGTGGTGCGGGAGGCGGCGGCGACCGTCAGGACCGGGCGGCGCGTGCCGCTCGCCCTGCCGCTCCAGCAGGACGGCGTGCAGACCGGGATGATCCCCGGCCGGGTCAACCCGCTGCACGCCATGGTGCAGATAAACCAGGAGCTCTTCGGCCCCGGGACGGTCGCGTGCAGCGACGACGCCGTGACCATGGGGCTGCAGGCCGGCACCCACTGGGACGCGCTCACCCACGTCTCGCACTCGGGGAAGCTCTACAACGGCCGTCCGGCGCACACCGTCACGGCGCACGGCGGTGCCGAGTTCAGCGGGATCGACAAGGCGCGGCACATCGTCTCGCGCGGGGTGCTGCTCGACGTGGCACGCGCGCGTGGCGTGGACCGGCTGGCGGGCGGCCACGCGGTCACCCCGGAAGACCTCGACGCGGCGGAGGAGTTCGCCGGGACGACCGTCCGCGGCGGCGACGTCGTCCTCGTACGGACCGGGCAGGTGCAGGTGTACCTCGCCGGGGACAAGCACGGGTACGGCTATCCGTCGCCGGGCCTCTCGGTGCACACCCCGGAGTGGTTCCACGCGCGCGATGTGGCCGCCGTCGCGAACGACACCCTCACGTTCGAGATCTTCCCGCCCGAGATCGAGGACCTGTGGCTGCCCGTGCACGCCCTGGACCTGGTCGAGATGGGGATGCTGCAGGGGCAGAACTGGAATCTCGAAGAGTTGTCCACAGCCTGTGGAGAAACCGGCCGGTACACGTTCCTGCTGTCGGCGATGCCCGAGCCGTTCGTCGGGGCGACGGGCACTCCGGTCGCCCCCGTGGCGATCCTCTGAACGGCGTCTCGCTGGAAGCCGGTGTCACGCCCGAGGGGGCGTGACACCGACCCTCCCCCATTCCCCCCTGAATCCGGACGGCTGCGCGCACCGGCCCGCCCCGAGCCCGGTCCCGCACGCCGCCGTCCGGCTCGACCCACACTCGACGAGGGCGCCCGTCACCCAGACCCTCGTCGTCCCCTCGCGGCGAATCGCAGACCTCAAGCGTGAGCAAACGGTCACAAGGCGTCAACACCCGTACGGGGTTTTACGACTTATGCCCCGGTTCACCATGGGCGCGCACGGATGCAAACCCCGGCGCACATCCGCACACCGGGATCACACCGCCTCGAAGGCCAGCCCTTCGTACGAGGCCAGCCCGCCCCCGTACGCCACCGCCGCACCCTGCCGGGTTTCCGAACAGCGGTCGAGTTCGCACCAGATGCGCTTGCCGCCGCCCTCGGGGCTCCAGCCCCAGCGGTCGGCGAGCCCGTCGACGAGGGCGAGACCCCGGCCACCGGTCGCGTCGCCGTCGGCGCACCGCGGCACGGGCGCGCGGTCGCTGGCGTCGGCGACCTCCAGCCGTACGGTGACCGACTCGTCGCCGCCCCCGCGGTCCGCGCCCGGCAGCGAGAGCCGCAGCACGGCGGGACAGCCGGTGTGCACCACGGCGTTGGTGACCAGCTCGGAGACGAGCAGGATCAGCGTCTCGGCCAGCGGCTCGTCCGCCGCTATACCGGACCCGGCGAGGCGCGAGCGGGCCCACCTTCTGGCCCGCCCCACCTCCGTGGGGTCGGGCCGGATCTCCAGCTGCACTTGAAGCACCTGCACCGCTCACACCATCCGAACCGGCGGACACATGAACCCGCGCCGACTGGGCGCCACGACGAGGGCCGCGACGACAAGGACGACGAGGGCCACGATCGTAGCCATTTTCTGCATGGCCAGAACAACGGCCAGAGCAAGGGTCACGGAACGTGATTCCCTTACGAGACAGCATGGTTGACGTACAGTCACCCCAACAAGCGCTTCGGGCATATTCCAGCGCGAAGGAGTACGCCTACGGCATACTGTGCGACGCTCGCGGCGGGGAGTCGAACAGGCGGGGGCCCAGGCCCTGACCGCCCTGCGAGCGGCGGTGCGCACCATGATCGGCGGGGCCGCTTCGACGGCACCGCCGGCATGGCTCGTCCTCGGAACCACTCGCATCCCACAGAAGGTACCCGAGGGGACAGTCGACTCCAGTCCGTGACGAGTCACGCGTTGGACACAACCCTGTATCAACGCTCCGTGATTCCGGTATGCCACAATCCGCGACATCAGGGTCGCCCGAACCCCTGATTCCGCAGGCCAGGGCCGTTTCGAACGCTCAGCCGAGCAACTCCGCGGCGAGCATTTCCTCACTCTCCGTATTCACTCCACCACGCTGCGCCCGTACCCATGTCCGTTTCAGATGCAGATGCACCTCCGACTCCCAGGTGAAGCCCATCCCGCCGTGCACCTGGAGGCAGTCCCGGGCGCCGCGTACGGCGGCCTCGTCGGCGAGCAGCCGGGCCGCGGCGATGTCCACGGGGTCTGCAGTGACGGCGGCGGCATAGACGGCAGCCCGCGCGGTCTCGGCGCGCACCAGCATGTCGGCGCACAGGTGCTTGACCGCCTGGAACGCCCCGACGGGCCGACCGAACTGCACGCGTGTGCGGGCGTGTTGCACGGCCAGCTCGCACGCGCGCGTGGCCGTGCCGAGCTGCTCGGCGGCGGTGAGGAGCACGGCGACCGGATCGGGCGGCCCGGAGACCGGTCCGGGGACCCGGTGCAGGGGCGTCAACGGGTCCACCGAGCGCACCGGTACGGCCCCCGAGGCGTCCCCCGTCACCGCGTCCGCCCCGGCCAGCCACTCGACCAGGCCGCCGTCCACGCGGGCCACCACGGCCTCGCCGGTGGCCGCGCCGGGCACGTCGGCCGCCGCGAGGTGGGTGGCCACCAGCGGACCGGGCAGCAGCGCCCGCCCCGCCTCCTCGAACACCAACACGGCTTCGGGCAGGCCGAGTCCGACCCCGCCGTCGGCCTCGGGCAGCCGCAGCGCGAAGAACCCGGCGGCCCCCAGCTCCCGCCACAGGGCCCGGTCGAGACGCACCGGCCCGTCCGCCGCCGCCCGCAGCGCCTCGCCGTCGAACCGGCGCGCGAGCAGCTCCCGCATGCCCTCCCGCAACGCCTCCTGGTCACGGGTCAGTCGAAAGCGCACGTCCGCTCACCGCCCCTTCGGCAGCCCGAGGATCCGCTCGGCCACGATGTTCCGCTGGATCTGCGAGGTCCCGGCCGCGATGGTGTACGAGAGCGAGGAGAGCCGGTCGAGGACCCAGGGCCGGTCCAGGTCGAGCGCGTCGGGTCCGAGCACGGCGGCCGCCGCGTCGTACAGCTCCTGCCGCGCGTGCGAGTACCGCAGCTTGAAGACCGAGCCCCCGACGCCCGGCACGCCCCGGCCCTCCGCCTCGCTGACGTTCCACTGGGTGAGCCGCCACAGCGCCCGGAACTCGGCGTTCAGGCGGCCGAGGCGGCGGCGCAGTTCCAGGTCGTCCCAGGTGCCGTTCCCACGCGCCACGCGCGCGAGGTCGCCGAGGACCCGGCGGCAGGCGACGACCTCGCCGACGAAGGCGGTCCCGCGTTCGAAGGAGAGGGTCACCATGGTGACGCGCCAGCCGTCGTTCTCGGCGCCCACCCGGTTGGCCACGGGCACCCGCACCTCGTCGAGGAACACCTCGGCGAACTCGGCCGACCCGGCGAGCGTGCGCAGCGGCCGTACCGTGACGCCCGGCGCGTCCATGGGCATGGCCAGCCAGGTGATGCCCCGGTGCCTGGGTGCCTGGGCGTCCGTCCGCACCAGCAGCTCGCACCAGTCGGCGACCTCCGCGTGCGAGGTCCAGATCTTGGATCCGCTCACCACGTAGTGGTCGCCGTCGCGCCACGCGCGCGTGCGCAGCGCGGCCAGGTCGGAGCCGGCGTCCGGCTCACTGAAGCCCTGGCACCACACCTCGTCGCCGCGCAGGATCGGCGCCAGCCAGCGGGCCCGCTGCGCCTCGGTGCCCTCGGCGGCGATGGTGGGGCCCGCGTGCAGCAGGCCGACGAAGTTGGCGCCCACATAGGGCGCGCCGGCCTTCTCGGTCTCCTCGAGGAAGATCAGCCGGGTGGTCGGGGAGGCGTCCCAGTGGACGTCGGCGTACCCGGCGTCGTACAGCGTGCGCTGCCAGCCGAGGTCGTAGGCGCGACGGCCCGGCCAGTCCTCGGGCCTCGGCTTCGGCGGGAGGCCGGGCAGCACCTTGGTGAGCCACTCCCGCAGCCGCGCCCGGAAGTCCTCCTCCTCGGGCGTGTACGACAGGTCCACCGGCAGCCACCCCCACCGAACTGATGGTTCGTCAGAATTCGTCGGACATCGCAGGCTAGCCCCGCACCCCTGGACCGACAAGGCGCCAGGACCTACGATCTGACGACTCGTCAGCCAACGACGGAGCGAGCAGGGGGCCGGCCATGGACGCCACGAACGCCACCGCACACGATCCGAACGCCATCGCACACGAACTGGGCACCTCCCGCACGCTCTGGGACCTGGTCACCCGCCGTGCCGGGCTCACCCCCGACCGGCCGGTGTTCCTCCAGGGCGACCGCGTCCTCT
Organism: Streptomyces sp. NPDC001714; assembly: GCF_042892755.1. Taxonomy (NCBI): domain Bacteria; kingdom Bacillati; phylum Actinomycetota; class Actinomycetes; order Kitasatosporales; family Streptomycetaceae; genus Streptomyces; species Streptomyces sp. NPDC001714. The sequence continues at coordinate 185,174 of NZ_JBIAUL010000015.1, read as the reverse complement.
CCTTCGGCGGGCTGCACGCGCGCGCCGAACGCGTCGCGGCCGGGCTGTACGGCATGGGCGTGCGCCCCGGAACGGTCGTCGCCTGGCAGCTGCCCACCCGGATCGAGACGGCCGTGCTGTCCTTCGCGCTGGCCAGGCTCGGCGCCGTGCAGTCACCCGTCATCCCCTTCTACCGGGACCGCGAGGTCGGCTTCGCGCTGCGCGAGTCCAGGGCCGAGTTCTTCGCCGTGCCCGGCGTGTGGCGCGGCTTCGACCACACCGAGATGGCGCGGCGGCTGGGCGCGAAGGGGATCTTCGAGGCGTACGACGGCGCCGGGCTGCCCGACGGCGATCCGGCCGTGCTGCCCGCGCCGCCCGCCGAGGGCACCTCCGTCCGGTGGATCTACTGGACGTCGGGAACCACCTCCGACCCCAAGGGCGTTCTGCATACGGACCGTTCGCTCATCGCGGGCGGTTCGTGCCTCGCGCACGCGCTGCGGCTCACGGCGGCGGACGTGGGCTCGATGGCGTTCCCGTACGCGCACATCGCCGGCCCCGACTACACGGTGATGCTGCTGCTGTACGGCTTCCCGGCGGTGCTGTTCGAGCAGTTCGCGCTGCCGGACGCGCTGCCGGAGTACCGCAGGCACGGGGTGACGGTGGCGGGCGGTTCGACGGCGTTCTACTCGATGTTCCTGGCCGAGCAGCGCAAACAGCCCGGGGTGCCGGTCATCCCCTCGCTGCGGCTGCTGGCCGGCGGCGGGGCGCCCAAGCCGCCGGAGGTGTACCACGCGGTGGTGCGCGAGATGGGGGTGCAGCTGACGCACGGGTACGGCATGACCGAGGTGCCGATGATCACGATGGGGGCGCCGGACGACACCGCGGAGAACCTGGCGACGACCGAGGGACGGCCGCCGGAGGGGATGGAGATACGGATCGCGGAGGGCGGCGAGGTGCGGTTGCGCGGGGAGGCGGTGTGCCAGGGGTACCTGGATCCGGCGCAGTCCGCCGCGGCCTTCGACGAGGACGGCTTCCTGCGCACCGGCGACCTGGGCCGGGTCACCGGGACCGGCCATCTCGTCCTCACCGGGCGGCTCAAGGACGTGATCATCCGCAAGGGCGAGAACATCTCGGCGAAGGAGATCGAGGACCTGCTCGCCGCGCATCCGGCGGTGGCCGACGCGGCGGTGGTCGGGCTGCCGGACGCGGAGCGCGGGGAACTGGTCTGCGCGGTGGTCGAGCAGCCACCGGGGGCCGCCGCGTTGACGCTCCCGGCGGTGGTGTCGTACCTGCGGGCGGAGGGGCTGTCGGTGCACAAGCTGCCGGAGCGGCTGGAGGTGGTGGCCGCCCTGCCGCGCAACGAGACGCTGCGCAAGGTGCTCAAGTACAAGCTGCGCGAGCGGTTCTCGGGGCCTCCCGCACCGGGGAGTGCCGTGGCAGGGCCTTCCACCCCGGAGAGCCCCGCTCCGGAGAGCGCTACTCCGGGATCGTGAAGTAGCGGGCGAACGCGGGGACGATCTCGGTCTCCGCCACGTTGCCGTCGCCGTCGGTGTCGAGGCCCGACGCGATCGCCTGCGCGAGTTCCGGGGCGACCCCGAGGACGCACAGCACGCGCGCGGTGTCGGCGACGGTCGCCGTGCCGGTGCCCGCGGTGTCCGCGAGGGCGAGGGCCGCGTGCAGGAAGGGGCGGGCGATCTCGCCGAACCGCTCGGGGTTGTCGTGCAGCCGCTTGACCGCGCCGCTCACGAACTCCTGGCGGGTGATGCGCTGGTCGCCGTCCCGGTCCGCCATGCCGGCCATGCCCTGCCAGAAGGCCTCCGCACCGGCGTACAGGGCCTGGCCCTTGTCGGAGCGGGCGGGAACGCCGAACTCGGCGAGCAGGGCCTTGGCCGCCGAGTTGAAGTCCTCGCGGTCGATCCAGCCGTTGCCGTCCTGGTCGAAGGTTGCGAACCGGGCGGCGATCCGTCGCTCGTACTCGGTGCTGACCATGTCTGTTCGGGCCGCCTTACTTGACGTGGGGGTTCATCTCGCTGGGAGCGTACGACGCGGCGGCGGCCGGAGAGCGGGAAAACGACGGTTGTGCCAAGACCGGGGGAATTCCGCGACAACAACGTGGCACTGTCGTAATAGTCGGCTATGGGGTCACGAGGCCTGGCTAAGCCGACAGCGGGTCCTCCTCGTCGGTGGTCGCGCTGTCGATGTCGGCGTACACGTCGAAGAGCCGTCGTACGCCGAGGGCGCCGAGAACCCGGTTGACGTGAGAACCGTCACTCGCGCCGTGGGCGGGCAGTATCAGCCGCAGCCGGCCCCGGCAGGAACGGATCAGGCGGCGGGCGGCGATGAGGACGCCTACCCCGCTGGAGTCGCAGAAGAACACGTCGGAGAGGTCGAGGACCAGGCTGTGGTGGCCCTCGGCGACCACGTCGTGCACCCGCTGGCGCAGCACCGGCGAGGTCACCAGGTCCAGTTCGCCCGACACCCCGAGCACGGCCCACTCACCCTGTTCGACGCCGGTCACCTTGAAAGCCACGGCTCAGCCCTCCGCTCGCCGGATCTCCGGAACCGCCCGGAAACGGAGCCAGTTCCTACGCTTCTTGTCGCGCGGCTGCCCACCGGCCGTTCCCCGAAACCCCGGACGACAAACGAACGTCGATCAGGAAGGGGCTTGTTTCGGTCACTGTCGATCCGGTTCGATCAGAAACAGAGGGTTCGGTAGCGACAGAGGGTTCGGCCGGACACGGCCGTCGCGCGGAGAAAGGCAGGGAGAAGCACCGGGAGCGCCTACTACCACCCGAGGTCCGTCAAGGGGCGCGCATTGCCATAAAGGGGCGTGCGTTGCCGGACGTGCCGACTACATTCGAGGTGACGGTGGAGACACGCTGGACACGGACACGGGGAGGGGGCCGCATGGCGAAGAAGGACGTACCGCCCCGCTGGGACCGCAAGATGCAGCAGCGGCTCGCACGCGGCGAGGCGGCCGCCCTCGGTGAGCTGTACGACCGCTTCGCCTCGCTCGTGCACGGGCTCGCCCATCGCGTCCTCGGGGACGAGCGGGCCGCCGACGGCATAACCCGCGAGGTCTTCGCCCAGGTCTGGGAGCACCCGGACGCCTACGATCCCCGGCAGGGGCCGTTGCGCTCGTGGCTCGCCGCGCTGACCCACCGGCTCGCCGTGCAGCGCCTCAGGGCCACCGAGACCGCCGCGCTCGCCCCGGGCGACAGCGGCTCCCCGCAGGCCGCGGAGGAGCTGGAGCACAAGGTGCGGCGGGCGTCCGTCGCGGCCCGCGCGGACTACATCGTGCACTCCATGCCGGCCCCGCTGCGCGCCGCCCTGGACCTCGCCTACTTCCAGCGCCGCGACTACCGGCAGACCGCGGTGGACCTCGGCGTCACCGAGGACGAGGCCCGCCGCCGGCTGCGCCTGGGCCTGCAACTGCTGTCCACCGCGCACGATGCCGGGGCGCCGCCCGGATACGGAGGTGGGCGGTGACCGGCGCCGAGTTCTCCGGGGCGCACGGCGGCACCGGCTCCGGGGACGGTGACGTGCCGCGCGAGAGCGGCGGCGACCTCGGCCGGCCGCCGCGCATACCCCTGCCCCGGGCCTCCGTCGAGGACGGCGGGCAGCCGCTGCCCGAGCCGGCCGGCCTGCCGCCCGTACCGCTGGAGCTGTCGCACGACGTCCTGAAGTCGCTGCTCGGCGCGTGGGCGCTGGCCGCGTGCTCGACGGCGGAGTCCCTCGCCGTCGAGGCCCACCTCGGCGACTGCGGGGCCTGCGCGGACGAGGCCCGGCGGCTGCGCGAGGCGGTCGGCCTGCTGCACCAGCCGGAGAGCCTGGACCTCGACCCCGGCCTGCGCACCCGGGTCCTGGAGGCCTGCCTGGACCGCCGGCCGGCCAGGATCCCGGTCCCCGCCTGGGCCGCCCCCTACGACGCGGAGACCGCCCGCCTGGACGCCCTGCTCCAGGACATCGGCGACGCGGAGTGGCACGCGCCGGTGCGGCTGCGCTGGTTCGACGGCGAGGCGGCGGCGACCCGCCGTACGACGGTCGCCGGAGTGATCGCGCATCTGCTGACCGTCGACGGGCTGGTGGCGACGGCACTGGGCCTCGGCGACCCCCTCGGGGAGACCCGGGTGACGGGCCCGGCCGCCCGTACCGAGGCGTTCTGGCAGGCCTCGCACTTCCCGCCGACGCGTGCGGTGCGGGTGCCCTGGCGGGAGCAGAGCCACCGGCTCGTGCAGACCGTCTCCTTCACCGGCGGCGGCGCCGGGCGCCTCGGGGTGTCGTACGGGGACTTCGAACTGCCGTTGCACGACGCGATGCTGGACCGCGCCTTCGAGTGCTGGGTGCACGCGGAGGACATCGCGGAGGCCGTGGACTATCCCTACGGGCCGCCGGCCCCCAAGCACCTGCACCGGATGATCGACCTCGCGGCCCGGATGCTGCCCGTCGCGCTGGCCGAGCGCCGCCGGGCGGGGCTGGCGTCGCCCGGCCAGGCCCCCCATCTGGTCCCCGCGGGACGGCCCGGCCGCAGCCTGCGGCTGGAGATCGAGGGCAACGGCGGCGGTGAGTGGCTGATCCCGCTGGACTCGCCGGGGGCGGTGGGCTCACCGGAGTTCGAGGTGGCGCACGTGGCGCTGGACGACGTGGAGTTCTGCAGGCTGGCCGCGGGCCACGTGCCGCCGGAGGACGCCGCCGCGGGGCAGCTCGGGGACCGGGCGGCGATCAGGGACGTCCTGTTCGCCGCCGCGAGCCTGAGCCGGATGTAGGAGCGTTCGCCCACGGGGTGGAGTGCTTTCCGTCGTACGGCGACTGCGGGTAGTCCGTGGCTGGTCGCGCAGTTCCCCGCGCCCCTGAAGGGGCGAACGGCAGCGCCCCTTTCTTTTGGGGGCGCGGGGAACTGCGCGAACGGCCCCCACGCGCCCGCAGTCGCCGTACGACGGAACCACCCCGCCCCTCGGGCGACGCCCAACCCCCCGCGCGGAAAAGTGCCCTCAGGCGAAGACGACCGTCCGTCGGCCGTTGAGCAGGATGCGGCGCTCCGCATGCCACTTCACCGCCCGCGCCAGCGCCTGGCACTCCACGTCGCGGCCGATCGCGACCAGCTGGTCGGGGGTGACGTCGTGGCCGACCCGTTCGACCTCCTGCTCGATGATCGGGCCCTCGTCCAGGTCGGCGGTGACGTAGTGCGCCGTCGCACCGATCAGCTTCACGCCCCGCGCATGCGCCTGGTGGTACGGCTTCGCGCCCTTGAAGCTCGGCAGGAACGAGTGGTGGATGTTGATGATCCGGCCGCTCAGCTGCTTGCACAGGTCGTCCGAGAGGACCTGCATGTAGCGGGCCAGCACCACCAGTTCGACGTTCTCCTCACGGACGAGGTCGAGCAGCCGGGCCTCGGCGTCGGCCTTCGTCTCCTTCGTCACCGGGATGTGGTGGAAGGGGATGTGGTACGAGTCCACCAGCTCCGCGAAGTCGGTGTGGTTGGAGACCACGGCCGCGATGTCCACCGGCAGGGCGCCGATGCGGGCGCGGAAGAGCAGGTCGTTCAGGCAGTGGCCGAACTTGCTGACCATGAGGACGATGCGCATCCGCTCGTCGGCCCGGTTGATCTGCCAGTCCATGTGGAAGGAGTCACCGATCGCCGTGAAGCTCGCCCGCAGCTTGTCGACCGTCACCGGCGCGTCGGCCGAGAAGTGCACGCGCATGAAGAACAGACCCGTGTCGTGGTCCCCGAACTGCTGACTGTCCTCGATGTTGCAGCCGGTCATGAACAGGTAGCTCGACACGGCGTGCACGATGCCCTTTTTGTCCGGGCAGGAGAGCGTGAGGACGTACTGGTCCGCCGGGGCGGCCTGGGCTCGGGTGCCTTGATCGGTCATGCGTCACAGAATCTCATGCCCCGCCCGCCCGGGCGGCCCCTGTCCGCACCGCGGACCGGCGGCTCAGGCGGCCCGCGTCATGATCCGCAGCACGTCGAGGCTGCGCGGCGGGACGTCCGGATCGTCGCCGTCGCTCGCCGCCAGGCGTATGTGCGCGTCCCGGGCCGCCCGGACCGCGTCCGGCCATCCCTGGTGCTCGAGGTAGGCGGAGACGTGCGCGTCCGGCCCCACCTGGTGCATGATCCGCAGCACCCGCAGCACGGCGGTGTCGACGAGCGCCGCCTCCTGCGAGTCGCGGAATATCGTCCCTACGTACTTCTCCGCGGACCAGTTGTCCAGCCAGGTGTCCTCGACCAGCCGGTAGACCGCGTCGGTCACGTCGCCGTACCCGTCCTGGCCGGCCAGCCAGACGTTCCGCTGGAAGTCCGGGTCGGAGAGCATGTGCAGCGCGGAGCGCACATTGCTGCGCCAGCGCCACCACGGCATGTCATTGAGTGGCATGCCGCCCATGGTGGAGGAGCGACGGCCGCGACGGGAAGAGTTCTCCGAACCTTGCACGGTCGTCGATCGTACGTTCCTCGTCCCAGGCCCTTGGCAGACCCCCCGTAATTCACCTGTACGTCACCCTTCGTTGACCGTAGGTCACTTCCGGGTTAGTGATGTGACGGAATCGTGCATGTCCATGACCGGCAGGCGCCCCACCCGCAGCACCATCATCGGCAGCATCCGCCCCGCGGCCCACCGGCGCGTCAGAGCCGCCGCTCTGTCCGCGGTGGCCATGGCCGCCTGTGCGTCACTCGCGGCCGGCTGCGGCGTCGTCCCAGGGCTTTCGGCCTCCACGGACGACTCGATCAAGGTGATGACCTGGGCGCCACAGGGAACCAGCGCCACCAACAAGCCCGGCATGCCCGCCATGGCCTCCGCCTACATCAAGTGGATCAACTCCCAGGGCGGCATCCACGGCCACAAGCTCAAGCTCCTCACCTGCAACGACCACAACACCAGCGTGGGCGCCGCGAGCTGCGCCCAGCGCGCGGTCGACCAGAACGTCGTCGCCGTGGTCGGCTCCTACAGCCAGTTCGGCGACTCCTACTTCGCCCCGCTGGAGGGCGCGGCCATCCCCTACATAGGCGGCTACGGGGCGTCGAACGACGAGTTCACCAGCCCCGTCTCCTACCCGGTCAACGGCGGCTCGCTCACCCTGCTCGCCGGACTCGGGGAGGCGCTGGCCGACTCCTGCGGCCCGGTCACCCTGGTCCGCCCCGACAGCATCGCCGGCGACCAGCTGCCCCAGCTGCTCGACTCGGGCCTGCAGGCGGGCGGCCACGCCAAGGCGATCGACCAGCTCGCGGCCGAGGACCTCACCGAGTACGACCAGCAGTCGCAGAAGGCGCTGGAGAGCGCCACCTCGGACTCCGGGAAGACCGGCTGCGTGGTCCCCGAGCTGGGTGACCGCACGGCCACCTTCATGGACAGCTTCCAGCGGGCCCGCCAGGGCCAACCGGCCGTGAAGACGGCCGCCGAGATCGGCAGCGTCGACCAGACGGTGATCAACTCCACCGGCGGCGCGGGCGGCCCGTACGAGGGGTCGTACATCACCGGCTGGTACCCCGTCGCCTCGGACTCGCGCTGGGACGAGATGAAGAAGGTCATCAGCAAGGAGGCCTTCGGCGACAACCGGATCGATCCGGCCGACGCCGGCGTGCAGACCACCTGGATCGCCTACCAGGTCCTCACCGCCGCACTGGAGAAGACCGGCGACGGCGAGATCAGCGCCGACAGTGTGCGGCGCACCCTCAACGGCGGCCTGAAGGTCTCCACCGGCGGCCTCACCCCGTCCCTGTCCTGGCCCTACCAGGGCAAGCTGGCCGCGGCCGGCTTCGCCCGGCTGGTCAACGCCGACGTGAACGTCCAGACGGTCAAGAGCGGCCTGCTGCAGTCGGCGAACAAGCAGGCCCTGGACATGACCAGGATCCTGGAGAACGCCGACCTCAGCTGACCCCCTCAGCTGACTCCCCCAGCCGGCCCGGCCGTGGTCACAGCTGGGTCGGCTGCCGCTGGGTCAGTCCGTACTTGCTCGCGATCGTGTTCCACAGCGCGGCCGCCTTCACCTTCTGGCTGCTGGCGGTGCCGCTCTCGCGGTTGCCGGCGGCGGTCTGGCCGGTGGTGCGGGCCTGGCCCTTGCGGCAGCCGTGCTTGCCCTTGGCCTGCTCGGCCCAGGCCGCGTAGTGGTTGTCGGCGTTCGCGGAGGCCTGCCAGGCCTTGGTGAGGGAGGCGCTCAGCTCGGCGTTGCCCGGCAGCTTGTCGACGGACAGCTTCGACAGCCGGGTGACCAGGTCGGCGCGCTGCTGGGCGGCGTTGCGCAGGTCGGAGGCGGAGCCGTCGAGGTTCTTGCACTGCTTGACCTGGGCGACGGCGTTGATCACCGAGGCGCGGCTGCTGCCGCTGTCGGCGAGCAGCTTGTCCAGGGCGACGGCCTGCGCCTTCGCGGGGTCGGCCGCGGCCGACGAGGACCCGTCGGTGGCCGAGGCGGACGCGGCGACCGTCTTGTTGGCGTCCGAGTCACCGCCGCCCCCGCTGAGCAGGGCACCGGCGCCGATGCCGAGCACGGCGATGCCGATCCCGACGGCCGCGATCAGCGGCACCTTCGACCTGCCGCCGCGGCCGCCCCGGCCACCGTCGTCGTCATGGTCGAAGGACGTCGGGGGCGGGGTGTACGCCAGCGGCTGCTGGTAGGCGGTGCTCTGGGGCTGCTGCTGGAAGCGCGGCAGGTGGGCCGTGGACATGGCCGGGGGCTCGCCGCCGGGCGCGCTGCGGAAGAGGTTGTCGAACTCGGCGGGCGGCTGCCGGTCGGCGCCACCGCCCTGCGGGCCGCCGCCCGGGTACGGCGCGATGTACTGCGTGGCCTCGGCGTCCGCGTGCGCCGCGGGGGCGGGCGGGCCGCCGAGGTAGGTGGTCTGCTCGTGGGACATCTCCGGCGGCAGCGCCCCGGGGCCCACCGGCGGTATGAGCTGGGTGGCGCCCTCGGAGGCCGCAGGCACCGGCGGTATGTACTGCGTGGCGCCCTCGTCCACCGGTGCGGCGGGCACCGGCGGTATGTACTGGGTCGCGCCCTCGTCGGCGGGCGGCAGCGCACCCCCGTAACCGCCGTGGGCCCCCTGCGGGACGGCGGGCGGCAGCGCGGCGCCCGGAGCGCCGTAGGGGTCCTGGGCGGCGGCCGGGGGCAGCGGGGCGCCGTACGGCTGCTGGGGCTGGGGAGCGCCGTAGCCGTACGACTGCTCGTAGCCGCCGTACGACGGGGCGGGCTCTCCCTCCGGCGGGAGCGGACCGGCGCCGGGGGCCTGGGCCTGGTCGGTGTGGGTCCGGCCGGCGTGCGACTGGGCGTTCCAGGCGGCCGGGAGCTGCTCCGGAGCGGCCCACTCCTGGCCGGCCGCCTGCGGCCAGCCCTGGCCGGGCTGCTGGGGCTGCGGGCTCTGCTCGTGGCCGGGGCCCCACGGCTGGCCCCAGGACCGGCCCTCGGACGGCGCGGCGGCCGGGGCGGGCGGCTGCGCTGCGGGGACGGGGCTGCCCGTCATACCCGGCAGCAGCGGCTCGCCACCGTCGGAGGGCAGCACGATGCCTTCGCGCGCGGGCTCGCCCTGTCCACTCTGCGTCACCGGGACTCCTACTAATGGGGGACCTTGTGAATCGGGCTCACGCTACCGGGTCCCCTCGGCAGGGTGCCACGCAGCCGAGGACGCGATCTTGTTCCCTGTGACAGCAGTAACAAAACCGCCCCGCGGTGCGCTGTATATGCCGCTTCTTGCGCGGCAACGTGTGGTTTCCCACACGTTCACGCACCCGCGGGGCAGGAATTCATGCGGCCGCCTGCAGATCCAGACGCGCTCCGAACTCCCTGACCACCGGTTCGTCCCGGAACGGCTCCAGTCGCTGCTGGAAGTCCTCCAGGTACTCGGCACCCCGGTTGGAGCGAACCGTCTCCAGCAGTTCGACCGCCTTCGTCCCGGTGGCACAGGCCTGTTCGATCTCACGCTGCTGCACCTGCGCTGTGGCGAGGAGCACATAGCCGATCGCCCGGCGCCGGGCCCGCGTCTCCGGATGCCCGTCCAGCGACTGCTGCGCGCACCTGGCGGCCGCCTCGGCCTGGCCCAGGTCGCGGTGGCAGTGCGCCAACTCGTCGGCCAGATAGGCCTCGTCGAAGTGCTTGATCCACGCCGGGTCGTCGCCGGACGCGGGATCGGCCGCCTCCATCGCCGACACCGCCCGCCCGGACGCCAGCTGCGCCGACCGCACATCGCCCAGCAGGGCGTGCCCACGGGCCTCGGCCGCAAAGAACATCGCCTCCGCACGCGGGGTCACGCGACCCCGCGCCCCCTCCTGCGCCGCCCGCGCCAACTGCGCGATCTCACGCGGGTTTCCGAGCTGGGCGGCGAGGTGGCTCATGGAGGAGGCGAGCACATAGCCGCCGTAGCCACGGTCGCCGGCCGCCTGCGCGAGGCGCAGCGACTGGATGTAGTACCGCTGGGCGAGCCCGGGTTGACCGGTGTCGACCGCCATGTACCCGGCCAGCTCGGTGAGCCGGGCGACCGCGGCGAACAACTCCCGTCCCACGGACTCCCGGTAGGACCCGGCCAGCAGGCCGGACACCACACTGTTGAGGTAGTGCACGACGACCGGGCGCACATGCCCGCTGCCGAACTGATGGTCCAGGTCCGTCAGCGCCTGCGTCATCGCCTTGACCGCCGCGACGTCCGACTGCCCGACCCGCGGCCCCGCCTGCCGCGCCACCTGCGCGTCCGGCGCCGAGATCAGCCAGTCCCGGCTGGGCTCCACCAGCGCGGACGCGGCGACCGAGGAACCGGACAGGAAGTCCCGGCGCCCCACGTCACTGCGCCACAGCTCGCAGACCTGCTCGATGGCCCCCAGCACCGTCGGCGAGAACTGGAGACCGACACCCGAGGCGAGGTTCTTGCCGTTGGCCATGCCGATCTCGTCGATCGTGACCGTACGGCCCAGCTTGCGCCCCAGCGCCTCGGCGATGATCGCGGGCGCCCGGCCCCGCGGCTGCTGGCCGCGCAGCCAGCGTGCCACGGACGTCTTGTCGTACCGCAGGTCGAGACCGTGCTCGGCGCCGCACATGTTGACCCGGCGGGCGAGCCCGGCGTTCGAGCACCCCGCCTCCTGGATGAGCGCCTGCAACCGTTCGTTCGGCTGCCGCGCGACAAGCGGCCTTGCGGCCATGGCGTACCCCCTGCGAACTCCCTGTAGGGAAAAGATCCGGCCTTTGCGATCACTGCCCAGCGGACATACCGAAAATGCGGGACATGCGAGGATTGCCGGGTAAAGGCGGCGGAACCACGGGTACGACCGCCACCAACCCCCCACGTGTGACTACCCGCTCACGCCCCGGTTCCTCCTGCGCGCCCCCACACGTGCATCCATGCGCCCCAGTTACGGGAAAGATGCTCCTCCCCCGCGCGCGCTACGCCCGTAACTCCAGGTGGGTGCGGGAGTTGTGTTGAGCGTGGAAGAGACGATCGTGGGCACCGAAGCCGCTCAGATTCCGAAGCAGCGTGGGGAATCGCTGCTGGAGACCGCCGTACGCTACGCCGAGGAGCGCCACTGGGACGTCTTCCCCGGCACCTGGCTGGAAGCGGTCGAGGGGGTGCAACGCTGTTCCTGTGGTGAGGTCGCGTGCGTCGCGCCCGGCGCGCATGCGACGCGCCCGGACTGGGCGACGCAGGCGACCGGTAGTGCGACGGTGGCGCGCCGGATGTGGCAGAAGCAGCCGACGGCGTCGATCCTGCTGCCGACGGGACGGACCTTCGACGCGCTGTCCGTCCCGGAGACGGCGGGGTTCCTCGCGCTGGCGCGCATGGAGCGGATGGAGCTGACGCTGGGGCCGGTGACCCTGACGCCCGACCGCCGGATGCAGTTCTTCGTTCTTCCCGGGGCGTCGGTGAAGGTTCCGGATCTGGTCCGGAAGCTGGGCTGGTCGCCTGCGTCGCTGGACCTCACGGCACTGGGCGAGGGCGCGTACGTGCCGGCGCCGCCCACACGGTACGGGTCGCGGGGGGCCGTGCAGTGGGCGTGCCGGCCGACGGCCGCGAACCGGTGGCTGCCGGATGCGGAGGAGTTGATCTCGCCGTTGGCGTATGCGTGCGGGAGGGATCGGTAGGGCGCCTGTTGGGCTGCCGGGTGCGATGTGTGCGCGAGTACAGGTCGCGTGTGGTTGCTCGCGCAGTTCCTCCCCCAGCCTTCGGCCGGGGGTGCCCCCAGCGCCCCTTACGGGGCGCTGCAGTCATGTCGGCTGCATAGCTGCGGGCAGGCGTGCCGCAGGGCGGCACGGGTGGGCGCTGGGGGTCCCCCCGGCCGAAGGCTGGGGGAGGCACCCTGCGAGCGCCGGCAAGCGAACCCCCCGCCCTACCCACCCGCACCCTCGCCGCCCCCTTAGGGTTCACCCATGACCGATGCCGTGCGTGTTCGTGGGCTCTGGAAACGGTTTGGGCAACAGGTGGCCGTCGGCGGGATCGACCTGTCGCTGCCCGCCGGGAAGTTCGTCGGGCTCGTCGGACCCAACGGCGCCGGCAAGACCACCACCCTCTCCATGGTGACCGGGCTGCTGCGCCCGGATCAGGGCTCCGTCGAGGTCGTCGGCCACGACGTGTGGCGGGACCCGGTGGCCGTGAAGGCCCGCATCGGCGTCCTCCCCGAAGGCCTCCGCCTCTTCGAACGGCTCTCCGGCCGCGAACTGCTCGGCTACTCCGGCCGCCTGCGCGGCCTCCCCGGCGCCGAGGTCGACAAGCGGGCCACCCAGCTCCTCGGCGTGCTCGACCTCGCCGGAGCCCAGCACAAACTCGTCGTCGACTACTCGACCGGCATGCGCAAGAAGATCGGGCTCGCCGCCGCTCTCCTCCACAACCCCGAAGTCCTCTTCCTGGACGAGCCGTTCGAGGGCGTCGACCCGGTGTCCGCGCAGACCATCCGGAGCGTGCTGGAGCGCTACACCGCCTCCGGCGCGACCGTCGTCTTCTCCTCCCACGTCATGGAGCTCGTCGAGTCGCTGTGCGACTGGGTCGCGGTGCTGGCGGCCGGGCGGATCCGCGCGACGGGCACGCTGGAAGAGGTACGCGGGGCGCATCCGACCCTCCAGGCCGCGTTCCTCGAACTCGTCGGCGCGAGCGGCCGGGACACGGCCTCCGACCTGGACTGGCTGGGCGGCGGGGCGGCCCGATGACGGACGTGACCGCCACCGTCGTACGGCTGAAGCTGTCGCTGCTGCGCAACGGACTGCGGCAGTCCGGCGGCCGGCGGGCCGCGTTCGTCGCGTCGGCGGTCGTCGCGCTGCTCTTCGCGGCACTGCAACTGCTGGGCCTGGTCCTGCTGCGCGGGCACGCGCACGCGGACGCGGTGGCGGTGCTGGGGGCCGCCGTACTGGCGCTGGGGTGGGCCTTCATGCCGCTGTTCTTCCCGGGCGGCGACGAGACCCTGGACCCGACCCGGCTGGTGATGCTCCCGCTGCGGCCCCGGCCCCTGGTACGGGCCCTGCTGGCCGCCTCGCTGGTCGGCATCGGTCCGCTGTTCAGCCTGTTGCTGCTGGTGGGCTGCGCGGTGTCGGTGGCGCACGGTGCGGCCGGCTACGGCGTCGCGGTCGTCGGCGTGGCCCTCGCGCTGCTGGTCTGCGTGGCCCTCGCGCGCACCGTGGCCACCGCGAACGTACGGCTGCTCAGCAGCCGCAAGGGACGGGACCTGGCCGTCCTGAGCGGCCTGGTCATCGCCGTCGGGGTGCAGCTCGTGAACTTCGGCGCCCAGAGCCTCGGTTCGGCCGGACTCGGCAGGCTCACGCCGGTGTCCGACGTGGTGCGGTGGCTGCCGCCCGCGTCGGCGATCGGCGCCGTCGACTCGGCGAGCGAGGGGTCGTACGGCACGGCGGTCCTCCAGCTCGGCCTGTCCCTCGCCGCGCTGGCACTGCTCGTCGGCGCCTGGGCGAGGACGCTGACCCGGCTGATGACCTCACCCGACGGCTCCACGCTCCAGGCACCCGACGCGGCCGGCCGGAGCCGTTCGCCCGAGGGCGGCGGTCTGGGGCGGCTGCTGCCCGGCGGACGCACCGGCACGGTCATGGCGCGCAGCCTGCGCTACGTGTGGCGCGACCCCAAGACCAAGGCCGCCTGGGTGACCTCGCTGGCCATCGGCCTGATCGTGCCCGTCTTCAACGCCCTGCAGGGCACCGGGTCGATCTACTTCGCCTGCTTCGCCGCCGGGATGCTCGGCATCCAGATGTACAACCAGTTCGGGCAGGACACCTCCGCCTTCTGGCTGGTGGCGACCACCATCTCGTCCCCGCGGGACGCCTACGCCGAACTGCGCGGGCGGGCGCTGGCCCTGCTGGTGATCACCCTGCCGTACGCCACGCTGGTGACCGTCCTGACCACGGCCATGCTGGGCGACTGGCCCCGGCTGCCCGAGGTGCTCGGCCTCTCCTTCGCCCTGCTCGGCGCGATGCTGGCGACCGGCGCCTGGACCTCCGCCCGCTTCCCCTACTCCATCCCCCAGGAAGGCCACAAGAACGTGGCCCCCGGCCAGGCCGGCCTCGCCTGGATCTCGATCTTCGGCGGCATGGTCTCGGCGGCCCTGCTGTGCTCGCCCGTCATCGCCCTCGCGATCGCACTGAACGTCAGCGCCGGGGGCGATGAGTGGACCTGGCTGCTCCTGCCGGTCGGCGCGGCCTACGGCGCGGCGATCACCTGGGCGGGGCTGCGCGCGGCGGCCCCGCGCACGGCGGCGAACCTGCCGGAGATCCTGACGGCCGTCAGCAAGGGCTAGCCGGGGCAACCCGTCAGGGACGGAAGCACCCCGTCAGGGGGGCGGGAGCAGCACCCCGTCAGGGGGGCGGGAGCAGCACACCGTCAGGGGGCGCGAAGCAGCACACCGTCAGGGGGCGCGAAGCAGCACACCGTCAGGGGGGCGGAAGCAGCACACCGTCAGGGGCGCGAAGCAGCACACCGTCAGGGGGGCGGAAGCAGCACCCCGTCAGGGGGCGGGAAGCAGGGCCCCATCCCGGGGACGCGGAGGCAGCGCCCCGTCAGGGGCGCGGGGAACTGCGCGACCAGCCACCACGGGCCCGCAGCCGCCTACATCGCACGGCCCCTGCCCCCTAGGCGCTCTTCACTCCCCCACCCGATCAAGAAACGGCTCCACAGCCGCCCGCCACGCCTCCGGCCGGTCATAGGGCAGCAGATGCCCGGCGTCCGCCACCTCGGCGTACTCCCCCTTCGGCAGCACCCGGACCATCTCCTGCGCCTCCGCCCGCCCCAGCTCCCCGTCCACCCCGCGCACGACCAGCGTCGGGCACGGCACCTGGGCCAGCTCCTCCCAGTGCGCGTCGTACACCCAGGTCTCCCGGGACCTCAGCATCCGGTCGGGGTCGAACACGGGCCGCCAGCCGTCGGCGCACTCGTGCATCACCTCGGCGTAGAACTCCCCGCGCGCGGGGTTCGGCCGCTCCACCCAGGGATCGTCCTCGCCGAACCACTTGCGTACGTCGGCGAGCGTGGCGAAGGGAACGGGCCAGGCCTTGAACCAGTCGGCCCACTCGCGCTGCGAGGCCGCGCCGAGCGCGGAGGCCCGCATGTCGCAGATGATCAGGCCCCGCACCAGTTCGGGGCGCTTCGCCGCGAGCTGCCAGGCGGTCAGCGCGCCCATGGCGTGGCCGATGAGCACGGCCGGGGCGAGGCCCAGCTGCTCGACGGCGGCCGCGGCGTCCTCGACGTAGGCCTCGCGGGTGTAGGCGGCCTGCGGGGGCTTGTCGCTCTGGCCGTGGCCGCGCTGGTCGAGGGCGACGGCACGGTGCCGGCCGCCGAGCCAGCGGGCGGTGGACGCCCAGTGCGAGGCGCGGCCCATCAGGCCGTGCAATAACAGCACGCCGGGAGAGGAGTGGTCGGGATCCTCCGTCTTGGGCGGGTCCGCGAACTCCCAGGCGGCGAGGTGTACGCCGCCGGCTCCTGTCACGTCGATGCGCCGTGCCATGGGCTTGGCACCCCCCTAGCTCCGCGTGCCTAGTGTCGCCTCGTATCGCTTCGTGGTGCTTCGGTACCCCTGCAGACTATCGAACCCCTATTCGAAAATCGGCTTCCTGCGGGCAACACCCCTCATTCGAGTGACCCCTCCCCAGGCATGATCGGCGTCACCGGGGGGATTTGTTCTGCGGGGGGCGGACCGCTCGGGGAAAACGGTCCGAGGGGATGACCCTGAGAGCTCGGGGCTCCGGGTCAGCACTGGGGAGGACAGGCCCCGGTACCGAAAGGTGCCGGGGCCAATCCCACGTCCGTGCACATGTCCGCGTCCACGTCTTCGGCACATCCTCCCCGCCCCCTCAGGTCATATGCCTCTCGCGACAGCCTCGCACGCGAAACGTTCCAGCGTTGCGATTCGGCGCACTGAATCTTGGAATCGACGCGTTCGACACACGCCGGAAAGACGTCCACCGGGAAGCGTCAACTTCCCCACGAGCAACGGAAGTTGAACGATGCTCCGATTCCGGCGACGCTCCGGTCCCGGCGCTCAGCGCTTGGCGACGAACACGTGGGAGGCGACGTCCGCCTCCAGCTCGGCCGCCTCGCCGCCGCTGCCCACCAGCACCCCGCCGGCCGACTCCGTCACGCTCACCACCGAACCGGGCTGCACCCCCGCCCGCCGCAGCGTGTACATCAGCTGCGCGTCGGTCTGGATGGGCTCGCCGATCCGGCGCACGACCACCGTCTTGCCGTCCGCGCCCGGATCCAGGTCGGCCAGCGACACCATGCCCTCGTCCAGGAACGGGTCCGCGCCGTCCTTCTCGCCCAGCTCCTCCAGACCCGGGATCGGATTGCCGTACGGCGACTCGGTCGGGTGCCGCAGCAGCTCCAGGACGCGCCGCTCCACGGCCTCGCTCATCACGTGTTCCCAGCGACACGCCTCGGCGTGCACCTGCTCCCACTCCAGACCGATCACGTCGACCAGCAGGCACTCGGCGAGCCGGTGCTTGCGCATCACGCGCGTCGCCAGCCGCCGGCCCTCGTCGGTCAGCTCCAGGTGGCGGTCGGTGGCGACCGACACCAGACCGTCCCGCTCCATCCGCGCCACCGTCTGGCTCACCGTCGGCCCGCTCTGGTCGAGCCGCTCCGCGATGCGGGCGCGCATGGGGACAACGCCTTCCTCTTCGAGCTCGAGGATGGTGCGGAGATACATCTCCGTTGTGTCGATCAGTCCGGACATTCGTGCCCCTCGATTACCTCTGCCGGAAACCCCGGCGGCGTGCGCTGGCCCTGAACCAATTCTGCCGGATCCCACTGACAAGCGGGGCACACCGGAAAAACGGGGGTGCGGACCGTCCTTCACCTGCGGGCCTGAGGGCTGCTCGCGCAGTGCCCCGCACCCCTGACGGGGCGCTGCAGTCACGTCAGCCACATAGCTGCGGGCAGGCGTGCCGCAGGGCGGCACGGGTGGGCACAGCCGGCACCCTGCCAGCGCCGGTAAGCGTCCCCACCCCCGACCCCAGCCCCCACCCACCCGCACCGAACCACCGGCCGTATTGACACCACCCTGGTCCAGACCTAAGGGTGATCGGCGACACAGAGACACAGACGCTGACGCTGCGAAGGGGCCCGCATGAGCGACGGCACACCCGCCGACCTGTTCTTCGACGCCGCCATCGGCCTCCTGCAACGGGTCCGCGACGAGGAGGCCGAGGCCATCGCCGCCGCCGGCACCCTCCTCGCCGACACCGTCGCCTCCGGCGGCCGGCTGTTCGCCTTCGGCGCCGGGCACTCCTCCCTCGCCGCCCAGGACGTCGTCTACCGCGCCGGCGGCCTCGCCCTCATGAACCTCCTCGCCGCCCCCGGCCTCGTCGGCGTCGACGTCATGCCCGCCACCCTCGGCTCCCGCCTCGAACGCGTCGACGGACTCGCCACCGCCGTCCTCGACACCTCACCCCTGCGCGCCGGCGACGCCCTCGTGATCATCTCCCTGTCCGGCCGCAACGCCCTGCCCGTCGAGATGGCCATCAGCGCCCGCGACCGCGGCGCCAAGGTCATCGGGGTGACCTCGGTCGCGTACGCCACCGAGACCACCTCCCGGCACACCTCCGGCACCTACCTCAAGGACCACTGCGACATCGTCCTCGACTCGAAGATCGCCGTCGGCGACGCCGAACTCACCCTCGACACCATCCCGGCCCCCTTCGCGCCCGCCTCCACGGTCGTCACCAGCGCCCTGCTCCAGGCCGTCCTCGCCACCACCGCCGCCACCCTCGCCGACCGCGGCACCGAACCCCCGCTGCTGCGCTCCGGCAACGTCGACGGCGGCCACGAATGGAACGCCCGCGTGTTCGAGGAGTACCGCGACCGGATCTTCTACCAGCACTGAACGGCAGTCACTGCTGCCGCTCCTTCTCAAGGTGGGCGAGATCCAGCGCGGTCGCGATACGCACGGCCACGTCCTCGGCGTACGTCGCGTCCATGCGCTCGAAACGGTTGCGGCCCGACCCGCGCAGGAACGTCACCACACCCAGCGTCCGCCCCCGGCTGCGCAGCACCGCGCACAACGCGTGCACCGCGTCCCCGGGCCACTGCCGGTCCAGCGCCCAGGCCCGCGCCCGGTCCGGCGGCACCGAACCGGCATCCGCCCGCACACTCCCGGCCCGCGCCACGCACTGCAACGCCGGATGCCCCTCCTCGTAGCGCACCGGCAGCCCCGCCGCGCCCGTCAGCATGCTCGGCCCCGGCGTCCCGGACGGCGTCGCCGCGATCCGCACCAGCCGCACCGGCCCCACCTCCCCGTCGGCCCGCGAACCGCCCACCACCCGGTCGATCACCGCGTGGTCGGCGAACCCGGCCAACGCGAAGTCCAGATGCACGGTGGCAGCCTCCGCCGGATCCTCGCACTCGGCGGCCGCACGGGCCGCACGATGCAGCTGGTTGGCCCGGAAGCGCAGCATCGCCGCCTCCTGCTCGGCGTGCTTGGCCTCCGTGACGTCCAGGAACAGCCAGCCGACCCCGAGCGGCACCGGCTCCTCCGCGAGCGGCGACGCCAACCGCAGGAACCCCGACCGCCAGCAGCGCCGCTGCTCGCCCTCCGCCGTCCGCACACTCACCCACATCTCGGCCGGCGCGGGCGGCGCCCCCTCGGCCAGCACATGCGTCAGCGCGCTCTCCAGGTCCTCCACACCCAGCGCCAGCAGCTCCCCCAGCGGCCGCCCGAGCGCCGACGTACGCCCGATACCGAGCGCCCGCGCGGCATGCGCGTTCACGACGGCGGGCCGCAGATCCGCGTCCACGAGTACGACACCCCAGGCCGCGTCCTCGAACAGCGCCTCGCTCAGCGCGATCGACCGCTCCAGGTCGATCTGCGCGTGCACCTCGCTGAACGCGCAGTACACACCCGCCGGCTTCCCGTCCGGCCCGCGCACGGCCGCCGACTGCGTCCGCACCAGCACCCGCCCGCCGTCCTTCGTGACCAGCGCGAACTCATGCACCTGCCGCCCCGGGGCGTGCATGGCCGACAACAGCCGCCCCTCCACCTCGTCGGCGTCCGCCTCACGCACCGCCCACCCGGCGAACCCGTGCCGCCCCACCGCCTCGGCCGCCGTCCACCCCAGGATCCGCTCGGCCTCACGGTTCCAGTGGGTGACGAAACCGTCCGCGTCGAACGCGCACAGCGCCGCGTCCATACCGTCGAGCAGCGCGGCGAGCAGGTCGGAGCCACCCGAGTCCTCCGGAACATCCCGCTCCGGATCCGGCTCGGGCTCGTCGGGCCCCAGCTCGTCCGTGGCCCCACTACGCCGGGAAGCACTCACCTGGACCCCCATCAGGCTCACTCACTGCCCTTCATTCAACTCGAACGTGACGCAGCCCACACCGTGTTCCCGCAAGATTGAAGGAATCGTTGCAACCCGCCGTCCACCTCCGCTTCACAGCACGAGCCGCAGGTCCACCCACTCGTCGCTCTCCCCGTCCAGCACATACCGCTCGACCTCGGCAAACCCGTACCGACGGGCAAACCGCAACCCGTCCTCATTGACACCCAGCACACAGGTCTCGACGACCTCGGCACCCTGCACGCGCGCGTACCCGAGCGCGTGCTCGTACAAGGCCGCCCCGAACCCCCGCCGCCGAAACTCCGGCAACACCCGCGCGATCACCGTCACCACCCCGTCGACCACAGGCCGCACGGTCGAACACCCCACGAGCACATCCCCGTCGTACGCGTTCTCCAGCCGATACCCCCGCGCAAGCCGCTCCCCCGCCTCCACCACCGACATGGCGGCAGGCGGCACCACCACGTTGTGCACATACCGCCACCGTTCCAGCGCCTCATCGCCGTCGACGAGGACCATCCGGAGATCACTCACGCGCCGTTTTGTCATGCACGGGATGCTAGGGGGCACCACAGAGCCGTACGCTGCACGCGCATGAAGGATCCAGGCGATCAGATCGCATACTGGGACAGCATCGGGGCCACGAAGACGTTCACCCACCCGGTCAACCTCACCTGGCTGACCGGAGTGGGCCGGACCGCTCGGATCCTGGACTACGGCTGCGGATACGGACGCGTCACCGCCGAGCTGAGCGAACACGGCTTCTCCGACGTGTCCGGCGCAGACCCCTCTCCCACACTGATCGCACGCGCCCGCCGACTCAGGCCGGACCTGCGGTTCACGGTCCTCACGTCCCCACCGGAACTGCCGTGCGATCCCGAGACCTTCGATGTCGTCCTGCTGTTCGCCGTGCTGACCTGCGTCCCGGACGACGACACCCGGCAAGCACTCGTCACCGAGCTCAACCGCCTCCTGACACCCGGCGGGCTGCTCTACATCAGCGACATGATCCTGCAGGACGACGAACGAAACCGACATCGCTACGCCACCCACGCCGACCGGTTCAACACCCCTTACGGAGTGTTCGCCACCGACGACGGCGCGGTCTGCCGACACCACGACATCTCGGAACTGCACACCCTCCTGCTCCTGTCCGACTTCGACCTGGTGGACGAGCACCCGATCAAGGTCACCACGATGAACGGCCACCAGTCGCAGGCCGTGCAAATACTGGCCCGCAAGCGGTGAGGCTCGGCCACCTGGCAGGGAGATCACGTGCCCGTTCGGGAAGCGGTCGGCAAACTGCCGCTGCCGAGCACCGCGATCGAACAACCGCGTCGTCGCCCGAACGGCTACTCCACCCAGCCGGAGGCAGCCCCGCCGGCATCTCCAAAAATCCCTTGAGCCCTGCCAACCAGCCTCGTAATGTGTGGGGCACCGAGGAAAGGAGGTGGTTCGGAGCATGTATGCACACCGGACGTCGGAGGTGGCTGCGGGCTAGCGCCCGTCACCACGCCAGTGCGGTGCCGGACCAGCGTGCGAGCGTTGCACGCAGTCGGCCAATCCAACGCAGTCACCCGACCCGCGAGCTCGCCGGTACGTCCGGCCGGCTTCTCCGCCGTATGGCGGAGGGACCCCGAGCTCGCGGGTCGTCTGCGTTTTCGGGGCCGGTAGGTCCCTAGGGCCTCAGGGGCTGAGGCGTTCCACGTGCCAGGTGCCGGCGGGGTCGGCGACGTAGCGGAGGCGGTCGTGGAGGCGGTTCTGGCGGCCCTGCCAGAACTCGACGGTCTGGGGGGCGATGCGGAAGCCGCCCCAGTGCGGGGGGACCGGGACCTGTTCGCCCTCGGGGTAGCGGGCGCTGAGCTCCGCGTAGGCGGCGTCGAGTTCGGCGCGGGAGTAGATGACCGTGGACTGGGTGCTGGCCCAGGCGCCGAGCTGGGAGCCGTGCGGGCGGGTGCGGAAGTAGGCGGCGGTCTCGTCGCGGCCGGTGCGGCGGGCGGTGCCGGTGACGACGACCTGGCGGGCGATGGCGTGCCAGGGGAAGACCAGGGAGACGTACGGGTTCGCGGCGAGGTCCTGGGCCTTGCGGGAGTCGTAGTTGGTGTAGAAGACGAAGCCGCGGGAGTCGTACTGCTTCATGAGGACCGTGCGGGAGCTGGGGCGGCCCTCGGCGTCGGCGGTGGCGACGACCATCGCGTTGGGTTCGTAGATCATGCCGTCGGCGGCGGCTCGCGCGGCCTGTTCGAACCAGCGGGTGAACTGGTCCATGGGGTGTTCGGCCAGGTCGTGTTCTTCGAGGCCCTCGGCCCGGTAGTGCTTGCGCATCGCGGCGGGGTCGAGGATGGGTTCGTCGGAGGCGGCGGCGTCGCGATCGGTCACGCGGTCATCTTGCCGTATGCACATATGGGTCCGGGGCACATGTGACGCATACCCACCGTGGCACTGAGTGCCGCCGGGCTCCCCAACTCTGGCACTCGGGGTTATGGTGCAGTTGCCTCCGCCTACACCCATGAGGAGCCGCCCCATGTCGGACTTCGTACCCGGGCTCGAAGGAGTCGTCGCGTTCGAGACGGAGATCGCCGAACCGGACAAGGAGGGCGGCGCCCTGCGGTACCGGGGCGTCGACATCGAGGATCTGGTCGGGCACGTCTCGTTCGGGAACGTGTGGGGGCTGCTGGTCGACGGGGCCTTCAACCCGGGGCTGCCGCCGGCCGAGCCGTTCCCGATCCCCGTCCATTCGGGTGACATCCGGGTGGACGTGCAGTCGGCGCTGGCCATGCTGGCGCCGGTGTGGGGCCTGAAGCCGCTTCTGGACATCGATGCCGAGCAGGCTCGGGAGGATCTGGCGCGGGCCGCGGTCATGGCGCTGTCGTACGTCGCCCAGTCGGCGCGCGGGCAGGGGCTGGCGATGGTGCCGCAGCGGGAGATCGACAAGGCGCACTCGGTGGTCGAGCGGTTCATGATCCGGTGGCGGGGGGAGCCGGATCCCAAGCACGTGGCGGCTGTGGATGCCTACTGGACCTCGGCTGCCGAGCACGGGATGAACGCGTCCACGTTCACGGCGCGGGTGATCGCCTCGACCGGTGCGGATGTGGCCGCGGCGCTGTCGGGTGCGGTGGGGGCCATGTCGGGGCCGTTGCACGGGGGTGCGCCCTCGCGGGTGCTCGGGATGATCGAGGAGATCGAGCGGACCGGGGACGCGGTCGGGTACGTCAAGCGGGCGCTGGACCGTGGTGAGCGGTTGATGGGGTTCGGGCACCGGGTGTACCGGGCGGAGGATCCGCGGGCGCGGGTGTTGCGGCGGACGGCGCGGGAGCTGGGGGCGCCGCGGTTCGAGATCGCGGAGGCGCTGGAGAAGGCGGCGCTGGAGGAGCTCCACAATCGTCGGCCGGATCGTGTGCTGGCCACCAATGTGGAGTTCTGGGCGGCGATCATGCTGGACTTCGCGGAGGTGCCGGCGCACATGTTCACGTCGATGTTCACGTGTGCGCGGACCGCCGGGTGGTCGGCGCACATTCTTGAGCAGAAGCGGACGGGGCGGTTGGTGCGGCCGTCGGCGGAGTATGTGGGGCCGGGGGTGCGGAGGCCTCAGGACATCGAGGGGTACGGGGACATCGCCCACTGAGGGGGCCGGCTGGGGAGCACGGGCGACTGCGGGTGCGTTGTGGCTTGTCGCGCAGTTCCCCGCGCCCCTGAAAAGCGGGCCCTTCGGGCCCTGCTTTTCATCCCAGCACCTCGTCCAGCAGTGCCGCCCACTGCGTCACCACCCGCTCCCGCCGCGCCCTGTCGTCGGTCAGGAGGTTGGCCAGGCCGAGGCCTCGTGCCATGTCCAGGAGGCCCTGGACCGTTTCCCGGGTGCCGGGGTGGGATTCGTCGGCGGCGAGGAGGTCGACGGCGATGCGGTGGGTCTCGCGGCCGACTCGGGCTTCCAGTTCCGTCACCCGGGGGCGGAGCTGGTCCTCGTTGGAGGCGGCGACCCACAGGTGGAGGGCGGCGCGGAAGAGGGGGCCGGTGTAGAGGTCGACGAGGGCGGAGACGGCTGCTCTGCGGTCGCCGGTCGCGCCCTGCGGGAAGAGGGCGCGCAGGGCCGTGGAGCGTTCCTCGGCGACGTATTCGACGGCGGCCGTGAAGAGGTCCTCGCGGGTCGGGAAGTGGTGCTGGGCTGCGCCCCGGGAGACCCCGGCGCGTTCGGCGACGACGGCGACCGTGGAGCCCGTCCAGCCGTGTTCGGCGAGGCAGGCGACGGCGGCTTCCAGGAGCCGCTGCCGGGTGGCCCGGCTGCGGTCCTGTTTCGGGGCGCGTTCCGCCGTACTCGCCCCCGTGCTCACACCCGTGTTCACACCACCCACGCCGCGTCCCGTCGTTCGAGGAAGGCCGTCATCCCCTCGCGGGCCTGGTCGGAGGAGAACAGCCGGGCCGAGAGTGCGGTGAGGGTGGCCGCGTCCCGGTCGAATGTCTCCAGCACCCTAGCCGTGAGCAGCTGTTTCGTCTCGGCCAGGGCCTGGGGTGCGGAGCGGCGGAGGCCGTCGAGGACGGGGGCGAGGGCGGTGTCGACGTCGTCGGCGGTGGTGGTGAGGAGGCCGAGGCGGACGGCCTCGGCGGGGGCGAAGCGTTCGCCGGTGAGGTAGTAGCGGGCCAGGGCGCGGGGGTCGGTGCGTGGGAGGAGGGGCAGGGAGATCACCGCGGGGGCGACGCCGATGCGTACCTCGGTGAAGGCGAAGGTGGACTCGGCGGACGCGGCGGCGATGTCGCAGGCGGCGAGGAGGCCGAGGCCGCCCGCGCGGACGTGGCCGGTGACGCGGGCGACGACCGGTTTGGGCAGTTCGACGATCTGGCGCAGGAGGCCGACGAGCGCGTCGGGGTCGGGCGGGTCCCGCAGGTCGGCGCCGGCGCTGAACGTCGTACCGGTGTGGGTGAGGACGACCGCGCGGACGTCGGGGTCCTTGGCGCAGTCGGTGAGGGCCCCGGCGAGTTCGGCGACGAGAGCGGCGGACAGGGCGTTGCGGGTGGCGGTGGCGTCGAGGCTGAGGGTGGTGACGGCACGCGTGTGTGTCTGTCCGATCAGCGTTCCGGTCGACGTCATGGGCGCTCCTCGGGTTCCGCGGTCTTCGCGAGGGCACGCAGTTCGCGGCGGAGTATCTTTCCGGAGGCCGCGCGGGGCACGCCGGCGATGAAGGTGACCTTGCGGACGCGCTTGTAGGGCGCGACGCGTTCGGCGACGTAGAGCATGGTCTCGTTCTCGGTGAGGTCGCCGGCGGTGGGCTGGCGGACGACGAAGGCGTGCGGGATCTCGTTGCCGTCCTCGTTGTAGGCACCGACGACGGCGGCGTCGGCGATGCCCGGGTGGGTGAGCAGGAGGGCCTCCAGTTCGGCGGGGGCCACCTGGAAGCCCTTGTACTTGATGAGTTCCTTGACCCGGTCGACGACGTACAGCCAGCCGTCGGCGTCGACGTGGCCGACGTCGCCGGTGTGCAGCCAGCCGTCGCTGTCGATCATGTCGGCGGTGGCGTCGGGGCGGCCGAGGTAGCCCTTCATGACCTGGGGGCCGCGGATGGCGATCTCGCCGGGTTCGCCGACACCGAGGTCCTTGTGCGGATCGTCGAGGGAGACGATCCGCATCTCGGTGCCGGCGATGAGCTTGCCGACGGTGCCGGGCGGTGCCTGGCGCAGCGCGTCGAGGGGGACGATGTGGGTGCCGGGGGAGAGTTCCGTCATGCCGTAGCCCTGGGCGACGGGCGGCAGGCCGAGGCGCTGCCCGCCGACGGTGGCGAGTTGCGCGTCCAGGGGTGCGGCGGCGCTCATGACGTACTTCAGGGAGGACAGGTCGTACTGCTCGACCAGCGGGTGTTTGGCGAGGGCGAGGACGATGGGCGGGGCGACCCACAGGCCGGTGATGCGGTGGTTCTGGATCGCGGCGAGGAAGGTCTCCAGCTCGAAGCGGGGCAGGACGACGACGGTGGCGCCCTTGCGCAGCGGCGCGTTCATGAGCGCGGTGAGGCCGTAGATGTGGAAGAACGGCAGGACGGCGAGGATGCGGTCGCCGGGCCCGGACGGCACGGAGACGTCCAGCTGGGCGAGGTTGGTGGCGATCTGCCGGTGGGTGAGCATCACGCCCTTGGGGACGCCGGTGGTGCCGGAGGAGTACGGCAGCGCGGCGACGTCCTCGACGGGGTCGATGTCGACCTGCGGCTCGGGGGCTTCACTGGCCAGCATGTCGAGGAGGGAGCGGTGTCCGGGTGCGCTGTCGCAGACGAAGATCTCCGCTATGCCGCCGGCGAGTTCGGCGGCCCGGCGGGCGGCCTCCAGGAGCGGTGAGACGGTGACGATCCAGCGGGCCGCGGAGTCCTTGAGCTGTTTGGCGAACTCCTCGGGCGTGGCGAGCGGGTGCACGGTGGTGACGGAGGCACCCGCGCGCGTGGCCGCGTAGAACGCCGTCGGGAAGGCGACCGTGTTGGGGCTGTGCAGGGCGAGTACGTCGCCTTTGCGGACGCCGGCGTCGGCGAGCGCGGCGGCGATCCGCCGGTGGAACCGGTCCAGTTGTGCGTAGGTGAGGGTGGTGCCGTCGTTGCCGTCGATCAGGGCGGGCGTGTCCCCGAATTCGGCGGCCCGGCCGAGCACGGCTTCGTGGATGGGGAGTTCTACGGGCGGAACGTCTGCGTACTCGCTGCGGAACACGGTTCCTCCAAGGCGGCCTTGGGCCTCAGTGCGGCCTGCGTACGACCTGAGTGGGGCCTCAGTACGACTTGGGCAGGCCGAGGGTCTGGTGGGAGACGTAGTTGAGAATCATCTCCCTGCTCACCGGAGCAATACGAGCCACGCGCGCGGCCGTTATCAACGAGGCGAGCCCGAATTCGCGCGTGAGTCCGTTGCCGCCGAGGGTGTGCACGGCCTGGTCGACGGCCCGCACGCAGGCCTCCCCCGCCGCGTACTTCGCCATGTTGGCGGCCTCACCTGCGCCGACGTCGTCGCCGGCGTCGTAGAGGTGAGCCGCCTTCTGCATCATCAGGCGGGCGAGTTCGAGGTCGATGTGCGCCTGGGCGAGGGGGTGCGCGATGGCCTGGTGGGCGCCGATGGGGGCCTTCCAGACGGTGCGGTCGCGCGCGTACTCGATCGCTTTGGAGAGCGCGTAGCGGCCCATGCCGATCGCGAACGCGGCCGTCATGATCCGCTCGGGGTTGAGTCCGGCGAACAGTTGCAGGAGGCCCGCGTCCTCGTCGCCGACGAGTGCGTCGGCGGGCAGCCGTACGTCGTCGAGGGTCAGCTCGAACTGCTTCTCGGCGGCGCTGAGTTCCATGTCTATGGGGCGCCTGTGGAAGCCCTCGGCGTCCGTGGGGACGATGAACAGGCAGGGTTTGAGGCTGCCGGTGCGGGCGTCCTCGGTGCGGCCGACGATCAGGACGGCGTCGGCCATGTCGACGCCGGAGATGAAGACCTTGCGGCCGGTGAGCAGCCAGTCGCCGCTCGCCGGGTCGCGGCGGGCGGTGGTGGTGATGCGGTGGGAGTTGGAGCCGGCGTCGGGTTCGGTGATGCCGAAGGCCATCAGGCGGGAGCCGTCGGAGAGGGCCGGCAGCCAGGCCCGCTTCTGTGCCTCGGTGCCGAAGCGGGCGATCACCGTGCCGCAGATGGCGGGTGAGACGACGAGCATGAGGAGCGGGGAGCCCGCGGCGCCGAGTTCCTCCAGGACGATGGAGAGTTCGGCGATGCCGCCCCCTCCGCCGCCGTGCTCCTCCGGGAGGTTGACGCCGAGGTAGCCGAGTTTTCCGGCTTCCTGCCAGAGCTCGGTCGGGTGGCGGCCCGCGGCGATGGTGCGGGTGATGTAGTCGCGGCCGTACTTCGCGCCGAGGGCTGCTACCGCTGCGCGGAGTGCCTTGTGTTCGTCGGTTTCGATTTGGGGGCTCATGGTGGCTCCTTCGGGTGCGGGTTGTGTGTGGTTGCTCGCGCAGTTCCTCCCCCAGCCTTCGGCCGGGGGTACCCCCAGCGCCCCTAAGTTGCTTGCACTACCGCCAGTAGAGAGCCGGGCTCTACCTGCTGTCCGACCACGACCCGCAGCTCGCTCAGCGTGCCCGTGACCGGTGCTGTGATCTGGTGCTGCATCTTCATCGCCTCCAGCCAGAGCAGGGGCTGGCCGGCTTCCACCGGCGCCCCCACCTCCAGCCCCTCCGCCATCCGTACGACCGTCCCCGGCATCGGTGCCAGCAGCGACCCCGGTGCCAACTGAGCCTTGGCATCGGGGAAGCGGGGCAGGGCGGTGAGGGTCGTGTTGTTGACGTGGACCTGGTCGCCGTAGCTCGTCACCTCGTACTTGCGGTGCACGCCGTCGATGTCGAGTACGACGAGGTGCGCGCCGGCGTGCACGACCCGTACGCCGTCTGCGGTGAGGCCCTCGCGGGTGTGCCGGTAGGGGGCCTCGTGCTCCTCGCCGGCCATCAGGTAGCGCTTGGTCTGGGGCTGGGAGGGCAGGTTGCGCCAGCCGCCGAAGCGGGAGCGGCCGTGGGCGTCGGCCAGGGCGGCGGCGAGGGGGGCGTGCGGGTCGGCGGTGGGTGCCGTCAGCTCGGTGAGGTGGCGGTCGTAGAAGCCGGTGTCCATGCGGGCCGTCGCGAACTCCTCGTGGCGCAGGGAGCGGACCAGGAGGTCGCGGTTGGTGGTGGGGCCGTGCAGGGTGGCCTGTTCCAGGGCGTGGGCGAGTTTGCGCAGGGCTTCCGCGCGGGTGGGGGCGTGGGCGACGGCTTTCGCGAGCATGGCGTCGTAGTGGACGCCGATCTCGTCGCCGTCGGTGTAGCCGGTGTCCAGGCGGACGCCGGCCGGTACGGCGAGGCGGTGCAGGGTGCCGGTCTGCGGGGCCCAGTCGCGGGCGGGGTCCTCGGCGTAGAGGCGGGCCTCGATCGCGTGGCCACGCGCGCGTGGCGGGTCGAGGGGGAGGCTGTGGCCCTCGGCGACGCGGATCTGTTCGGCGACGAGGTCGAGTCCGAACACGACCTCGGTGACGGGGTGTTCCACCTGGAGGCGGGTGTTCATCTCCAGGAAGTGCGCCTTGCCGTCGGCGACGAGGAACTCGACCGTGCCCGCGCCGACGTAGGCGACGGCGCGCGCGGCGCGCACGGCCAGCGCGTGCAGCTCCTTCACCAGCCCCTCGGGGAGGCCGGGCGCCGGTGCTTCCTCGATGACCTTCTGGTGCCTGCGCTGGAGTGAGCAGTCGCGGGTGCCGAGCGGCCAGACCGTGCCGTGCGTGTCGGCGAGGATCTGCACCTCGACGTGCCGGCCGCGCTCGATGTAGGGCTCGACGAAGACCTCGCCGTCGCCGAAGGCGCTCGCGGCCTCGGCGCGTGCGCCCTCCAGGGCGGCGTCCAGTTCGTCGAGGCGGCGCACGATGCGCATGCCGCGCCCGCCGCCGCCCGCGGCCGCCTTGACCAGCACCGGCAGGTCGGACTCGGTGACCTCGGCGAGCGGGGCGATCCCCATGAGCTCCTTGGCGCGGGTCTTGGACGCCATCGCCTCGATCGCCTCCGGCGGCGGGCCGATCCAGACCAGGCCGGCGTCGAGGACGGCGCGCGCGAAGTCGGCGTTCTCGGAGAGGAAGCCGTACCCGGGATGCACGGCGTCCGCGCCGGCGCTCGCGGCGGCCTTCACCACCACGTCGCCACGGAGGTAGGTGTCGGCGGGCGTGGCGCCCGGCAGCCGGACGGCGGTGTCGGCCACGCGCGCGTGGAGCGCGTTCGCGTCGGCGTCGGAGTGCACGGCGACGGTCCTGATGCCGAGGTCGGCACAGGTGCGGAAGATCCGGCAGGCGATCTCGCCGCGGTTGGCGACGAGCAGGCTGTTGATCACGTGGTCTCTCCACTAGCGCCCCGACGCATAGAGCGAAATGCCTTCAGTGACGGAGCTGGTACTATCAGTGACGTCCTTGCTTGTCCTACCGAACCGGGCTGGTTCCAACCCGGCTGGTGTTGATCGTGTAAGAGCTGATGGCCCGCCGGGCGTCAGCCGACGTGAGCCAGGAATCCCCTCGCATCAGTTGGGGGGAGGGCTCAAGTGGTCCCTCACATCCGGAAAACGCCATAGCCATACCGCACCCCCTCAAGGGGGGCGGTGTGGATGGCGGACAGGCACAGGCCGAGGACGGTGCGGGTGTCGCGCGGGTCGATGACGCCGTCGTCGTACAGCCGCCCGGACAGGAACTTCGGCAGCGACTCGGACTCGATCTGCTGCTCGACCATGGCGCGCAGGGCCGCGTCGCCGTCCTCGTCGTACGGCTGGCCCTTCGCGGCGGCCGACTGGCGGGCGACGATCGAGAGGACGCCGGCTAGCTGCTGCGGGCCCATGACGGCCGACTTGGCGCTGGGCCAGGCGAACAGGAAGCGGGGGTCGTAGGCGCGGCCGCACATGCCGTAGTGCCCGGCGCCGTAGGAGGCGCCCATGAGGACGGAGAGGTGCGGGACGCGGCTGTTGCTGACCGCGTTGATCATCATCGCGCCGTGTTTGATGATGCCGCCCTGCTCGTACTCCTTGCCGACCATGTAGCCGGTGGTGTTGTGGAGGAAGAGGAGGGGGATGTCGCGCTGGTTGGCGAGCTGGATGAACTGGGCGGCCTTCTGGGACTCCTGGCTGAACAGCACGCCCTGGGCGTTCGCCAGGATGCCGACCGGGTAGCCGTGCAGGTTCGCCCAGCCGGTGGCGAGGCTGGTCCCGTACAGCGGCTTGAACTCGTCGAAGTCGGAGGCGTCGACGAGGCGGGCGATCACCTCGCGCGGGTCGAAGGGGATCTTCAGGTCGCCGGGGACGATGCCGAGGAGTTCGTCGGCCGCGTACTTGGGCGGTTCGGCGGGGCCGGGGTCAGGGTGGGCCTTGCGGTGGTTGAGGCGGGCCACCACGCGCCGTGCCTGCCGGAGCGCGTCCGGTTCGTCGACGGCGAAGTAGTCGGCGAGGCCCGACACGCGCGCGTGCATCTCCGCGCCGCCCAGCGACTCGTCGTCGCTCTCCTCGCCGGTGGCCATCTTCACCAGGGGCGGTCCGCCGAGGAAGACCTTCGCGCGCTCCTTGACCATGATCACGTGGTCGGACATGCCCGGGATGTAGGCGCCGCCGGCGGTGGAGTTGCCGAAGACGACGGCCACGGTGGGGATCCCGGCGGCCGAGAGGCGGGTGAGGTCGCGGAAGATGGCGCCGCCCGGGATGAAGATCTCCTTCTGAGAGGGCAGGTCGGCGCCGCCGGACTCGACCAGGCTGATGCAGGGCAGCCGGTTGGCGAGGGCGATGTCGTTGGCGCGCAGGGCCTTCTTCAGCGACCAGGGGTTGCTGGCGCCGCCGCGCACGGTCGGGTCGTTGGCGGTGATCAGGCACTCCACGCCCTCGACGACCCCGATGCCGGTGACCAGCGAGGCGCCGACGGCGTAGTCGCTGCCCCAGGCGGCCAGCGGGGACAGCTCCAGGAAGGGGGTGTCGGGGTCGAGGAGGAGCTCGATGCGTTCGCGGGCGAGGAGCTTGCCGCGTTTCCGGTGCCGTTCGACGTACTTCGGGCCGCCGCCCGCGAGGGCCTTGGCGTGCTCGGCCTCCAGGTCGGTGAGCTTGGCGAGCATGGCGTCGCGGTTCGCGCGGTAGTCCGGCGAGGCGGTGTCCAACGCCGAGGAGAGGACGGTCACAGCAGGGCCTCCGGGATGTCCAGGTGGCGGGAGCGGAGCCATTCGCCGAGGGCCTTGGCCTGGGGGTCGAAACGGTGCTGGGCGGCCACCCCCTCGCCGAGCACGCCCTCGACGGTGAAGTTGAGGGCGCGGAGGTTGGGGAGGATGTGCCGGGTGACCGCCAACTCGGCGGTCTCGGGGAGGAGACGGCGGAAGGTCTCCGCGGTCAGGGTGTGCGCGAGCCAGCGCCAGGCCTCGTCCGAGCGCACCCAGACGCCGACGTTGGCGTTCCCGCCCTTGTCCCCGCTGCGGGCCCCGGCGACGAGCCCGAGGGGCGCCCGCCGGGTGGGACCACCGGCCGGGTACGGCTCGGGCAGGGGCGGTGCGGGCGAGTCCTGGAGTACGAGGGTGTCCTGGGCCGGCGGCACAGGGATCCGTCGCCCGTCGTGGAGGACCGCCATATGGGGCACGTCACCCTGGGGGACGTACACGTCCTCGAAGACCCCGTAGGGTGCGCCCTTTCCCGGTGGGGCGAGCACATGGAAGCCGGGGTAGCTGGCGAGCGCCAGTTCCACCGCGGCTCCGGTCAGCGCCCGGCCGACCGTCTCCTGGTCCCGGTCCCGCACGACGAGGCGCAGCAGCGCGCTGGCCGTCTCCTCGGTGTCCGCGTCGGGGCGGTCGGTGCGCACCAGCTCCCAGCGGGTCCCGGCCGGCGGGGACTTGGCGAGCGCGTCGGCCATCTGCTCCCGCACCAGCGCGGCCTTCGCCTCGATGTCGAGCCCGGTGAGCACGAAGACGACCTCGTTGCGGAAGCCGCCCAGCCGGTTGCGGCCGACCTTGAGGGTCGGGGGCGGTGCCTCGCCCCGGACGCCCTCGATCCGCACCCGGTCGGGGCCGTCCTGGCTGAGCCGGACGCTGTCCAGGCGGGCGGTGACGTCGGGGCCCGGGTAGCGGGCGCCGCCGGTCTCGTAGAGGAGCTGGGCGGTCACCGTGCCGACGTCGACGAAGCCGCCGGTGCCGGGGTGCTTGGTGATGACGCAGCTGCCGTCCTCGTGGAGTTCGGCGAGCGGGAAGCCGGGCCGCCGCAGGTCCCAGCGGGCCCCCGCTTCGGCGAAGAAGGCGTAGTTGCCGCCGGTGGCCTGGGTGCCGCACTCCAGGACGTGCCCGGCGACGACGGCGCCGGCGAGCCGGTCGTACTCCCCCGGCCGCCAGCCGAAGTGCGCGGCGGCGGGACCGGTGACCAGGGCCGCGTCGGTGACCCGGCCGGTGACCACGATGTCGGCGCCGGCCCGCAGGCACTCGGCGATCCCGAAACCGCCGAGATAGGCGTGGGCGGCGAGGCTGCCGGGGTGGGCGGCGGTGAGGTCGTCGCCCTCCACATGTGCGACGCGCACAGGTATGCCGAGCCGGTCGGCCAGCTGCCGTACGGCGTCGGCGAGTCCGGCCGGGTTGAGGCCGCCGGCGTTGGTGACGATCCGTACGCCCCGCTCCCGGGCCAGGCCCAGGCAGTCCTCCAGCTGGCGCAGGAAGGTGCGGGCGTATCCGGCGCCGGGGTCCTTGAGCCGGTCGCGGCCCAGGATGAGCATGGTCAGTTCGGCGAGGTAGTCGCCGGTGAGGACGTCGAGTTCGCCGCCGGTGAGCATCTCGCGCAGCGCGTCGAAGCGGTCGCCGTAGAAGCCGGAGGCGTTGCCTAGGCGCAGGGTCACTCGGTGCCGCCCTTCGGGGCGCGGCCGGGGCCGGGCGGGCCGGCGAAGGCCTGGGCGACGTCCAGCCAGCGGTCGGCGTCGGGGCCGACGGCTTCGAGGGCGAGGTCGGCGCGGTGGGCGCGCTGCGTGACCAGGAGGCAGAAGTCGAGGGCCGGGCCGGTGACCCGGTCGTCGGCGTCCTCGGGGCCGTACGTCCACAGGTCGCCGGACGGGGCGGTCAGTTCGACGCGGAACTCCTCGAACGGCACGGCCAGCCCGTGCACGCCGAAGGCGAAGTCACGGGTGCGGACGCCGAGTCGGGTGATGTGCCGGAGCCGGTCGGTGGGGGTACGGGTCACGCCCAGCGCGTCGGCGATGTCCAGGCCGTGCGCCCAGGTCTCCATGAGCCGGGCGGTGGCCATGGAGGCGACCGACATAGGGGGGCCGTACCAGGGGAAACGTGCCCGTGCGGGGGCGGCGCGCAACGCCTGGTCCAGGGCCTCGCGTCCGGCCCGCCAGTCCGCCAGCAACCGGGCGGGGGGCTTGCCGGCGCCGTCCTCCGCCCCGTTGTCCACGAAGTCGCCGGGTGCGGTCAGCGCCTTCTCGACCTCGCGGGCGAAGGCGTCCTGATCGGTCACGGCCAGCAGCGAGGAGTGGTCGGTCCAGGCGAGGTGTGCGATCTGGTGGGCGACGGTCCAGCGGGGCGCGGGGGTGGCGAGAGCCCACTGCTCGGTACCCAACTCGGCTACCAGCCGGTCGAGTTCCGCACTCTCCTCACGCAGGTCGGCGATGACGGGCGTCGGATCGGACATGGGGGGAGCATGGCAGCGGGCCCGGAAACAATCAAGCACGCTTGCATGAATTTGTCTCTTGGCGACCTCTGGAATCACCCTGGGTCAATCCTTGGCACAGCCCGTCGTGGCAGGGGCACCGCGATGCCCTATGTTCGATGCGAACATCCGGCGATGGAGTGATGTGTGAGGCGTGCGGGGCGTGCGGAGGACAGATGAACTCGCCGCGGGGGCGAAGGCGACCGCCGTCGTCGAGCTCCCGGCGAACGGTTACCCGGTGGACGCGGACCCCGAGGACCCGCCGCCACGCGAACCTCCACGCCTGTGGCCCCTTCTCCTGGTGGCCGCCGCCGTCCTGCCGGGTACCGCCCTCTTCCTCGTGGGCCAGGGCGTCAGCAAGGCCGCGCTGCAGGCCTGGCAGACGGTGTGCCTCGCCGTGATCGTGCAGGCGACACCGTTTCTGCTGCTCGGTACGGCACTGTCGGGGGCGATCAACGCGTTCGTGCCGGAGCGGGTGTTCACGCGGCTGCTGCCCAAGCGGGCCGCGCTCGCCGTGCCGGTCGCAGGAGTCGCCGGAGTCGTACTGCCGGGGTGCGAGTGCGCGTCGGTGCCGGTGGCCAGCAGCCTGATCGGACGCGGGGTCACCCCGGCCGCCGCGTTCGCGTTCCTGCTCTCCGCACCCGCCATCAACCCGGTCGTGCTGACCGCCACCGCCATCGCCTTCCCCGGCACTCCCCTCATGGTGCTGGCCCGGCTGCTGGCCTCGCTGGTCACCGCCGCCGTGATGGGCTGGCTGTGGCTCTGGCTGGGCCGGGAGGAGTGGCTGCGGCCCGCCGTACGGCACACCGGGCACCAGCCGGGGCACCACCGCTGGACGGAGTTCCGCCGCGCCTTCCAGCACGACTTCCTCCAGGCAGGCGGTTTCCTGGTGGTCGGCGCCATGGCCGCGGCCACCTTCAACGTGGCCGTACCGCGCTCGGTGCTCGACACCTTCTCCGGTTCGCCCTGGCTGTCGGTGCTGTTCCTGGCCGCGCTGGCGGTCATCCTCGCGGTGTGCTCGGAGGCGGACGCGTTCGTGGCGTCGTCGCTCACCGGTTTCTCGCCCACCGCCCGGCTGGCGTTCATGGTGGTCGGCCCCATGGTGGACCTCAAGCTGATCGCGTTGCAGGCGGGCACGTTCGGCCGGGCCTTCGCGGCCCGCTTCTCGGCCGCCACGACGGTCGTCGCGGTCCTGTGCAGTGTGCTGGTCGGAGGGATGCTGCTGTGAGACGTCCGCTTCAGGTGACCCTGCTGGTCCTCAGCGGCCTCGGCCTGCTGCACGCCTCCCTCTTCACCGACCTGTGCCTGCGCTACGTCAAGCCCGGGATGCGGCCGCTGCTGATCGCCTCCGGGTTCGTGCTGCTGGTGCTGGGCATCGTGGAGGCGGCGGCGCGGGAGGGACGGGAAGGGCAGCGGGGACACGGCAGGCATGGTGGCCACGCATATGGCGCCCACGCACATGTCTCCGGGCCACACAGCGAGCCGGGACAGCGTCACGGTCACGAACCACACCCCGGGGACAACGACAGCCACGGCGGCACCCACCACGGACACGACCACTCGGCCGTGCCCCGGGTCGCCTGGCTGCTCCTGCTCCCGGCGCTGAGTCTGCTCTTCTACGCCCCGCCGGCGCTCGGCGCGTACACCGCGGCCCGGCAGCCCGCCAAGGTCATCGCGGAGCAGGACGACTTCGATCCGCTGCCGAAGACCTCACCGCTGCCCATCACGCTCACGGACTTCACCACCCGGGTGCAGCAGGACCGCTCGCTGGCCATCAAGGCGCGGACCGTGGAGATGAGCGGGCTGGTCACGCCCGTCCCGGGGGGCGGGAGCTGGGACCTGACCCGGATCATCATCTCCTGCTGCGCGGCCGACGCGCAGTCCGTGAAGGTGCGGATCTA
Organism: Streptomyces sp. NPDC001714; assembly: GCF_042892755.1. Lineage (NCBI taxonomy): Bacteria > Bacillati > Actinomycetota > Actinomycetes > Kitasatosporales > Streptomycetaceae > Streptomyces > Streptomyces sp. NPDC001714. Next base: position 149,433 of record NZ_JBIAUL010000015.1, on the reverse strand, counting down.
CAGCGACAGCATCCCGCCCGCCAACACCTGGGTCTCCGTCACCGGAAACTGGCATCCCGGCGGGAAGCTGGGCACGAGGTCCGCGCCGGTCGCGCTGGACGCCCAGACCGTGAAGAAGATCCAGCGGCCCTCGAACGGGTATCAGGACGCGCTGCCGTTTCCGTCGGGCTGAGCGCCGACGACCGGCTCCGGCCGGGCGGCGACCGCCGGGTTCACCTGAGGACTGCCCGCCGGTTTCCGGCCGCGTCCCACCTGGGAGCGGACCGCACCGATGCTCGCCGCGATGACGAGGGCGACGGCGGCCGCCTGGGTCGCCGACAGGGCCTGGCCGAGGACGAGGAAGCCGGCGGTGGCGGCGATGGCCGGTTCCAGGCTCATGAGGACGGCGAAGGTGTGGGCCGGAAGGCGGCGCAGGGCGAGGAGTTCGAGGGTGTAGGGCAGGACCGAGGAGAGGACCGCGACCGATGAGCCCAGGGCGACGGTGGTCGGGTCCAGGAGCCTGCCGCCGGCCTCGGCGATGCCCAGCGGGAGGAACAGCAGGGCCGCGACCGCCATGGCCAGGGCCAGACCGTCGGCCTGCGGGAAACGGCGGCCGGTGCGGGCGCTGAAGATGATGTAGGTGGCCCACATGGCGCCGGCGCCCAGGGCCAGGCCGACACCCACCGGGTCGAGGCCGCTGAAGTTTCCGCCGCCGAGCAGGAAGACGCCGCCCAGCGCCAGTCCCGCCCAGAGGGCGTTGATCAGGCGCCGGGAGGCCAGCACGGACAGGGCGAGCGGTCCGAGCACTTCGAGGGTGACGGCGAGGCCCAGCGGGATGCGGTCGACGGCCTCGTAGAACAGGCCGTTCATCGCGCCCATGGTGATGCCGAAGACGATCACCGTGCCCCAGTCGGTGCGGGAGTGGCCGCGCAGCCGTGGCCGGCAGACGACGAGCAGGACCACGGCGGCCGCGAGGAGCCGCAGGGTCACCACGCCGAGCGCGCCCGCCCTGGGCATCAGGGTCACCGCGAGGGCACCGCCGAACTGCACGGAGATCCCTCCGGCCAGGACCAGCCCGACGGGCCCGAGCGAACCGAGCCGGCCCGGGGTGCCGGTGGCGGCGGGACCGGACACCGGGGCGGGCGTCGACGTCGGCTGTGAGGTGCTGGGGGTGGTCACGGGCGGTCCAGAGGATTCGTTGTTCATTACGATGGACTTCTCAGTCCAGGGTAATGGACTTCGACAGGCGCGTGAACCCCTTATGGAACTGTCCTGGATGGTGAGATGCCGCACGCCGAGACGGCGCGAACACGTTCGGCCCCGCCCAGTGCACCGGGCGGGGCCGAACGGCAGTGAAACGAATCTTCAGGTGGCGGCCGGAAGCTACTTCACGTCGACGTAGTCGCCGGCCGCCGTCGAGGCGCCGGTGGTGGCGTTGGTCGCGAAGGAGAAGCGGTAGTAGCCGTCGACCGTGGCCTTGGTGGTGGTCTTGAGCGCGCCGCCGGTGCCGGCGGTGATGGTCTTGAGGGTGGTGTAGGTGGTGCTGCCCTTCTTGCGGAACTGCAGCTGCACCTTCTGCGACGCGTACCCGGGGTACTTGCCGGTGTTCCAGTCGGCGCGCGTCAGCTTGCCGGTGACGGTGATGGTCTTGCCCTTCTTCACCGGCTCCGGGGTGGCATTGACGGTCAGCTTGGACGCCTTCTTGATCTTGCCGGTGCCGATGTTGTCGTCGAAGCTGGCGCTCGCGTCGAGGTCGTAGCCGCCGATGGCGAGCTTCCAGGTGCCGGCGACACCGTTGTTCTTCATGTCGGTGGCCGCGTGGATGTTGAAGACGGCCTTGCAGCTGTAGACGCCGGTCTGGGTGGTCGACTCGGTGCAGACCGGGTCGTCGTCGGTGCCCAGGGCACCGGTGATGGTGTCCGTGCTGGAGGGGTCGGTGCCCTGCCAGAGGAACGCCTCCGTGAGCGCGACGCCGCTGGAGCTGGTGGCGGTGTAGGTCGCGGTGACGGACTTGTTCGTGGTGGTGCCGAGGACGATGTCCTTGCCGCCGTTGACGACGCCGTTCGAGAAGGAGATGGTCCCTATCCCCGTCTTCGGGCGGACGGTCTGCGCGGAGTTCTTGGCGTGCGCGGCGGACGCGGAGTTCGCGAAGAAGGAGCTGAGCTGCGCCTTCACGCTCGGGCTCGACGCCGCCTGGGCGGCCACCGGGACAGCGAGCGCGGACAGTGCGACCGCACCGGACAGAACGGTGGCCGCGACGCGTATACGCATGTGAATCCCCCTGGGATCGCGAGGGGCCCGGCGGGTCGCCCCCGGCCGAGCCCATTGGCGTACGCAGCCTACGGACAACATGGAGAACTCTTGAAGATCCCTTGTGCAATAGGTGTGTAACAAGACCGATGTGACGGGCACTCACCAGCGTTGCGGCCCGTCCGGGGGCACCTCGGATGCGCCGTCCCGGGCGAGGGGTTCGCCGTGGCGGCCGGTCTCGGCCTCGTCGGGGTTCTGCGCCGAAGCCGTGGGGACTCGGCTTCGGCAGCCTGGCGCCGGACATCAGCCTCTGACTCCCTTTCACCATGCTTGTCGCCGGGCAACGGGCACCTCACGGGTGTCCGCCCGCCGGCCAGTCGGACCTATGCGGCCGGCAGTTCCACGGGCCCCGACGTCGGCGACGACGGCCTCGGGCAGACCCGGTGCGCGGCGGGCATGCGCGGATGGCCGCACCGGGGTGCCGTCCGGAAAACCGTTCGCGCCCCGAGGGCTTCGAGCCGAGACTGGGGGGCGATCACATCGGACAGGAAGAGTGGCCGGCGCTGACGTACAACCGTGACACCTTGCCCTTCCCCGAGAACCGTGTGCCCCCCGTCACCTACCGGGGCATTCCGGGCTGGGACGAACTCGCACCGGCCCGGAACCCGTTCCCCTGGGACGAGGACGAGGACGCCCACCTCCGCTCGCTGGTCCGCGAGTGGGTGCCGCCGGTGCTCTCCGGTATGGCCGGCTGGTGGCAGGGCGAACACTGGTGTGAACGCCAGGTCGACGCGATCATCCGGGAGCGGTACGGCAACTGGGCCTGGGGATGGAATTGGTGCTGCCGGCACGGCGGGCCCATCGGTAGCTGGGTCGACGGGCCGGGCTCGGTGACGACCCCCGACGAGACCGCGGCACGTGCCGTAGCCGCGCTGTTGGAATGGCGGGAGTGGTTGGAACGGATGGCTGAGCGCTTCGCCGAACTGGCGCCGCCGCCGGACGCCTCACCCGAGGACCGCAGCTGGCACCTGGAGCGGGCCTGCGTCCGGCTTGTGACGTACGCGCTGGACTGCTCCGGGGCGGAGGGCGGCTGGCACGGGCAGGCCGCGATGGTTCTGCGCTGGTTCCTCACCTCCACCGGCATGGACCAGGCCGCGGCCGCACAAGCGGTGGACAGCGCGATCGGCGGCCGGTTCAAGAGCTGGGTCCCCCCTGAACAGACGCTGATCGATTCCGTGGGCGAGGACCTCGCCGTCGGCCTCACCGGCCACGCCCCCTACCGGGACCATCGTGAGAGGGCGGCCCTGGAGGATCTCCATGACCGCTACTGACAGCCTTGCGGTCTGGCTGCGCGTGCGCCGCGAGGTCGACTGGCGGCACGCACCGGTGCTACGACGGGACCCGTCCGCGAGCGACGGGTTCCGGACCTGGTGCGAAGGGCCGGTGCGCCGACGCGACCCCGTTCGCGCCGAACGTCTGCTCGCTGCCCACGCCTTGGCCCTGGCCGATGCCGCACGCCATACCCCGCTGAGCTTCGCCGTGCTGTCCGGCTGGCAGCGCGAGGTCCTCGGCGAAGCGGAGGCGCCGTTCCGCGCGAACGACGCCTATGCGAAGGCCGGCCGCGAGCGCTACGGCCTGACCCCGCGCACCCGGGCCGACTTCGCCTCCTGCCTGCGCGAGACGGCCGACCCGGACATCCCGCCGGCGGCCCGCGCGGCCCGCGCGTACCTCGACGTGGCGTTCTTCCACCCCTTCGCCGACGGCAACGCCCGCGCCGCCCTGTTGACCCTGGTACACGTCCTGGCCCGGGAGGGCATCGTCCTTCCTGAGGTGGGCCCTCTCCAGACCACCCGCTACGCGGACGACCCGGCGGGCGCCGCCGACCTTGCCACTCTCATCGGGGTGCTCAACCGCCGCCGGTACTGAAGCCTTCGCCCTCTTGAGCTCAGATGCCGGGCCAGGGCTCCTCGTCGCGGAACAGGGGCCGCCCGTCGGGGAGGCTGGTGGGCACGTCGGCCCCGTAGTCGGCCTGTATGTGGGCCTCGTGGTCGGCCTGTATGTGGGCCTCGTACACGGGCTGCGGCCATAGCCCCGCGGCCGCGTACACGTTGTAGTCGTACATGTTCCCGTACGGCTGCTGACAGGCATACCCACCGTCCCCACCGCCCTGCGCCCCCGCGTAGGCGGCCTGGGGCACCCCCGCCCCCACGGTCCCCACAGCCCCCGCCGCCGGAACGGTGCCGCCCTGTTCCACGAACAGCGGCAGCCGCAGTTCGCCGGTGTCCATCACCGCGTTGTTCTGGGAGCGGTGGAGGCGGGAGTAGGCGCCACCGCGGGCGAGGAGTTCGTCGTGGCGGCCGGTCTCGACGATGCGACCACGGTCGACGACGAGGATGCGGTCGGCGTCGGGGGCGAGGTTGAGGTCGTGGGTGATCATGATGGTCGTACGGCCGGTCATCAGGCGCCGCAGCGGCTTGACGACCCGGCGGGCGGCCATCGCGTCCAGGCCGGTGGTCGGCTCGTCGAGGACGAGGACCGGGGCGTCGCGCAGGATCGCGCGGGCGATGGCCAGGCGCTGGAGCTGACCGCCGGAGAGCCGGGCGGAGTTGGGGTCGACCTTGGTGTCGTAGCCGTCGGGGAGCCGGACGATGAAGTCGTGGGCGTCGGCCGCCCTGGCCGCGTCCTCGATGGCCTGGTCGCTGGCGCCGGGGCGGCCGCAGGCGATGTTGGCGCGGACGGTGTCGTGCAGGACGAGGGTCTCCTGGGGGAGGAGAGTGATGTACTCGCGCAGCCGGGCCAGCGGGAAATCGCGGATCGGGACGCCGTCCAGGAGCACTTCACCGCTGTCCGGGTCGTAGAAGCGGAGCAGCATCTTGGAGACGGTGGACTTGCCGGCGCCGCTGGGGCCGGTGATGATCACGAGTTCGCCGGGGCTGACGGCGAAGGAGAGGCCCTCCAGGGCGGCCTGGTCGGCGCCGGGGTAGCGGAAGCCGACGTCGCGGACCTCGACGGCGCCGTCCGGGCGGCCGGTGTCGGTGCCGGTGCCGCGCCGGGGGTCGGTGACCGACGGCCGCACGTCCAGGATCTCGATCAGCCGTTCCGCGCCCGCCGTGGCGGCGGTGACGGTGAGGCCCAGCTGGGCGAGGCCGCGCACGGGCGGGTAGAGGTAGCCGAGGAAGGCGGAGAAGGCGAGGAGCTGGCCGAGGGTCATGCGCCCGGTGGAGATCTCCCAGGCGCCGATGCCGATGACGGCGAGGACGCAGATCGTCTCGATGACCTGGACGAGTTGTTCGTAGGCCTCGTTGAGCCGGGTGGAGCGCACGGAGGCGCGGAACCAGGCGCTCGCCTCCTCGTTCAGGCGCCGCCGCTCGGCGTCGCGCCGGTCGTACGCCTGCGTCAGCACGATGTTGCCGAGGGACTCCTCGACGACGGAGGTGATCGCGCCGTCGGCGACCCGGCCCTGCCGCGACACGTCCTTGATGGAGCCGGAGAAGCGGCGGGCGGCCAGCCAGAACAGGGGCGCGAGAACGAAGGTGGCGGCGGCCAGGTCCCAGCGCAGCCAGAACGCGGCGGCCGCGTAGAAGAGGGCGCTGAACAGGGCGGACGCGGCGCCGACCAGCCCGGAGACGACCATGGTCTCGATGGCCTCGACGTCGCTGGTCAGGCGGGAGAGCAGGTCGCCCTGGCGGTGGTGCTGGAAGAAGTGCGGGGGCAGCTGCTGGACGTGGTCGAAGACGTTTTCGCGCAGCCGCATGACGAAGCGTTCGGTGACCCAGGCGGCCAGGGAGTTGCCGGCGTACGCGACGATCGCGCCGACGATCGCGATGCCCAGCCATTTGGTCGCCGGGCTCCAGAAGGCGCTCAGCGAGCCCTTCTGCAGGGCGTGGTCGGTGAGGTCGCTGAAGAGCAGGATGGCCTCGGTCTCGGCGAGCGCGGCGATCACCGTGCACACCCAGACGATCACCAGCCAGCCGCGCAGGCCCCGGGTCAGCGGCCAGAAGCGGCGGAAGGCGGCGCGGGCCGGGATGGTGGGCGTGTACTCGTCCTCGTAATCGCCGTCGTACTCGTCCTCGTACTCCTCGGCGTCGTCCCCGCCATCGCCCTCGTAGGTCGGGGCGGCGACTTCGTACTCGTATTCTGTGCCTTCACTCTCCTTCACGCGCATTTCACACGCCTCCGTTCTCCGTCGCTGGAATTACCGAAATTCAGGAAGTGAAAAAGGACCGACGGCGAACCGTCGGTCCTTTTTACGGCCTACTCAGTTGTCGCGGTCGCCGGGGATGGGCTTGGGAGCCGGCTTCGGCGCGCGCTTCTTCGGCTTCGGCGGCGGCGGGGGCAGCTGCTTCTTGGGCTTGGGGGGCAGCGGGGCGAGCTTCTTGAGGCTCATTCCGACTCCTTGAGAGTTCGAAGTGCAATTGGTGCAGGATGGTACGAGAATTCTCTTGGGGCAACGTCCGGGGATTTCGGATCGTCATCCTCGGCAATCCCCGCCGCCCGACACCGAGAAACTTACACGGCCCAGAAGCCAAGCAACGGCAAAGTCGGCTCGCGAACGGCAAACAGGTGCTGTGAATACCTGGGTAACAGCTGTATAACGACCCCGAACCTGAGAGTTCTCTTATGAACCTGAGAGTCACCTTGTGAAGCTGAGCGGAAGGAGCCCCGGACAGGCGCTCGCCGCACCCCGGGCAGGTCTCAGCGGCGGGCCATGTACAGGTCGAACGCCTTGTGGAGCAGCTTGTTGAGCGGGAAGTCCCACTCCCCGACGTACTCGACGGCCTCGCCGCCGGCGCCCACCTTGAAGCGGAGCAGCCCCAGCAGGTGGTTGGACTCCTCCAGGGTGTCCGTGATGCCCCTGAAGTCGTAGACGGCGGCGCCGAGTTCGTGGGCGTCGCACATCATCCGCCACTGCATGGCGTTGTTGGGCTGGACCTCGCGCCGGCGGCTGGTGGAGGCGCCGTAGGAGTACCAGACGTGGTCGCCGACGGTGAGCATGGTGGCCGCGGCGAGGACGTCACCCTCGTGGTGGGCGAGGTAAAGGCGCATGCGGTCGGGGTGTTCGGCGGTGAGCGCGGTCCACATGCGCTGGAAGTAGGAGAGGGGGCGCGCGATGAAGCGGTCGCGCTCGGCGGTCTCCGTGTACAGGCCGTAGAAGGCGGACAGGTCCTCGTACCCGCCCCGCACCACCTTGACCCCAGCCTTCTCCGCCTTCTTCACGTTGCGCCGCCACTGCTGGTTGAGCCCGCGCTGGATGTCCTCCAACGACCGCCCCGCGAACGGCACCTGGAACACGTACCGGGGCTGCCCGGCCGCGAACCCCTCCTCCCCGCCCGCCTCGGCCCGCCGCCACCCCGTCCGGCGCAGCCGCTCGGCGAGGCCGGTGCCATGGGCGTCGTACGACGTCGGCTCGGTGTCACCCAGCCGCCGGGCGGCCGGATCGGCGATGGCCTCCTTCACCGCCTCCGCGCTCCACCGCCGTACCGCGACCGGCGGCCCCATCTTCACCGCGAACGCCCCGCGCCCCTTCAGATACGCCAGCAGCGGGTCGAGCCACCGCTCCAGCTCCGGGTCGTGCCAGTCGATGGCGGGCCCCTCCGGCAGGTACGCGAGATACCGCTTCACCCTGGGCACCGCACGCAGCAGCACCAGCCCGGCCCCGACGATCCGCCCCTCCCCGTCGAACCACCCCAGGCTCTCGGCCTCCCAGTCGCGCTTCACGTCCCCCCAGGACGGCAGCTGCATATGGCTGACGGAGGGACGGGACCCGGCGAAGGCGAGATGCTCGGCACGGGAGATGGGCCGGAGGCGAAGGGCTGCGGTCATGGCGGTGCTCCTGGGCGGGTCGGCGACGGCTCACTGGCGATGCGCACCGGCCGGGACGGCGGAGGGGACCGGTGGCGTCGGCATCAAGAACAACAGACGCGTGCCTGCCAGGAATCGTTTCGGCGCGCAGGTGGGCGAAGGCGTGTCGGCGGCGGCCGGGGACGGTGGGCACCCGGCGCCGGGACGGGGCCTGCCGGCCGTGCGCGGGGCGCGTTCGCTCGTCGGCGCGTGCGCACCACCTGTGACTGAGCCGTCCGTCCGCGGGCGTCACCCCAGCTGTGCGAGCAGTTCTTCGGTCGTGAGGATGGCGTGGGCGAAGGTCGGGCCGTTGACGGCGTGGGCGGCGTGCATGCCCTCCCGGCCGAAGGCGGCGGTGGCGTCCTTGACCAGGGTGACGTGGTACCCGAGCTCCGTGCCGAAGCGGCCGGTCGCCTCGATACAGGTGTTGGCGATCAGGCCGACCAGCACGATGTGGCGGATGCCGTGCTGCTTGAGCTGCAGATCGAGATCGGTGTTGGCGAAGCCGCTCGATCCCCAGTGCTCGTGGGCGACGACGTCTCCGGGCTGGGGCTGGAAGTCGTCGCTGAAGGTCCCGCCCCACGTGTCCTTGGCGAAGACCTCCTTCGCGGCCGAGCCGAGCTGGTAGGGCGTGGGAAAGTCGAAGGAGACGTAGTCGCCGGGCTCCCAGCGGTGGTGCGGCACGAAGACGATCCTCAGCCCCCGGGCACGCGCGGTCGCGACCACCTGCCGCAGGTGATCGAGCAGGTTCACCTCCTCGGCGACCGCCTTCACCCGCGGCCAGACCTTGCCGCCCTCGCTGAGGAAGTCGTTGTAGGGGTCGACCAGCAGGACGGCGGTGGTCGAGGCGTCGTAGCTCATTGCGGTCTCCTGTTCGGTCGGGCATGCCGAATCGCGGCGACGCGCCCGTTCCGGGGAACCCGATGCCGCGGAAACCCACCCGGACAAGTGCGGTCGGCTCTCATTTCTCCATGGTGCGAGGGGTCGCCCCGGGGCGCCTCCGGACGCGGGGTCCCCCGCGGCACGGCAGCCACCACGCCGCGCCCCCGTGAGGCCCTGGCCCGCTATCGCGCCCCGAACACCCCGAGCGCCTCCCCGTCCGACGCCCGGGCCCGCAGGAAGTAGTCGGCCCATTCCTCGATGTCGGGGTGGGCGCACTCCGCCACGACCCGGGCGACGGCCGCGGGGATGTCGTACCGCGTCACGCGCAGGTCGGCACCGGGGCCGAGGAGGCACCAGTGGGCGCCCGGGCGGCCGTACGGCATGCCGACGCTGCCGGGGTTGACGACCAGACGGCCGTGGGCGAGGCGCAGGTAGGGCATGTGGGTGTGGCCGCAGACGACCGTGCCGACGTCGGGCGCGACGGAGCCGAAGACCTCCGCCCAGCGGTCCAGAGGGGAGTCGACCAGGACGATCTCCTCGTCGTCGCGCGGCGTCGCGTGGCAGAAGAGGACCCGGCCGAGGCCTCGGACCGTCAGGGTGGCCGTCCCGGGGAGGGCGGCCAGGAAGTCGACCTGGTCGTCCCGGAGCGCGGCCGCCGCGAACGGGCCGATCGGGTCCGGGATCCCGGCGCGCTCTCCCCTGCGGTACTCCACCAGTTCCCGGTCGGCGTTCCCCGACAGCCACAGCACCCGGTCGCCCAGGTCACGCAGCACGTCGATGGTCTCGGCCGGTTGCGGGCCCGCCGTGATGTCGCCGGTGAGGACGATGCGGTCGGCCGCGGCCACGTCCGGCTCCGCCAGCACCGCCTCCAGCGCCGGAAGCACCCCGTGGATGTCGGAGAGCACCGCCACCCGGCCGAACTCGGCTTCGTCGCCCGTCACTTCCACTCCCCGTCCAGTCCCTCCGCCAGCACCTCGGCCAGATGTCTCCCCCGTACCCCCGCCAGCTGTTCCAGCTGCGTCCGGCACGAGAAGCCGTCGGCGAGGACCACCGTGCCGGGCGCCGCCTCCCGGGCCGCAGGCAGGAGCTGTTCCTCCGCGCACGTCCTCGACACCTCGAAGTGCCCCTTCTCGAAGCCGAAGTTGCCGGCCAGGCCGCAGCAGCCGCCGACGAGGTCGCCGGTGAGGCCGGCGGCCTCGCGGAGGCGGCGGTCGGGGGTGTCACCGAGGACCGCGTGCTGGTGGCAGTGGGTCTGGCCGGTGACCGGACGGTCCAGGCGGGGCAGGGTCCAGTCGGGGGCCAGCCGTTCCAGGGCCTCCGCGAAGGTGAGCACCCGCGCGGCGAGCCGGGCGGCGCGGGGGTCGTCGGGGAGCAGCTCGGGCAGATCGACACGGAGGGCGGCGGCACAGCTGGGCTCCAGGACGACGAACGGCGGCGGGTACGGGACCGAGTCGTCCGCATCCGACTCCGACTCCGCGTCCACCTCCAGGTCCTCGAGCAGCAGGAGCGGCTCCAGCAGGTCCAGTGTCCGGCGCAACACCGCGCGAGCCCGGTCGAGTTGGCCCGTCGAGAGGTACGTGAGGCCGCAGCAGGCGTGCACCCGGCGGGTCCCCCACGGGAACACGCCGATGCTCTGCAGCTCACCGTCGTCCGACAGCCGCACCCGCGACGGCCGGGTCGGCAGTGCCACGACCCCCACGCCCGCCGCCTCCAGGACCCGTACGGCGGCACGCCCCACGGCCGGCGACAGGTGCTCCGTGAAGGTGTCCGGCCACAGGAACGCCAGCCGCCTCGGGAGGTCCGGCCGCCGTCCCGCCCGCGCGTCCGCCGTCCACTCCCGCAGCCGCCCGCGCTCCCGTCGCCGCTCCCACCGGCTGAACGGCTCCGCCGCCAGGCGCGGGATCCGCCGCTCCGGCGCGATCCCGCCCAGCCGTTTGGCGAGCGCCGCCAGCGGTCGTACCGAGGTGAGCACGTTGACCAGCCCCGCCGTGCGGGTCCTGGCCACCAGGCGCAGCCACTTCGGCAGCCAACCCATGCTGTAGTGCGCCATCGGCCGCCTGCGGCCCGCGTAGTGGTGGTGCAGGAACTCCGCCTTGTACGTCGCCATGTCCACCCCCACCGGACAGTCCGACCGGCAGCCCTTGCAGGACAGGCACAGGTCGAGGGCGTCCCGGACCTCCGTCGAGCGCCAGCCGTCCGTCACCAGCTCGCCCGCCAGCATCTCGTGCAGCAGCCGGGCCCGGCCGCGCGTGGAGTGCGCTTCCTCGCCCGTGGCCCGGAAGGACGGGCACATGACGGACGCGCCGGACACCCCGGTCGTACGGCACTTCGCCACGCCCACGCAGCGGCGGACCGCCGCGGAGAAGTCGCCGCCGTCGGACGGGTAGCCGAAGGCCACGGGCACCGGCTCGCGCGGGAGGACCGCGAAGCGGAGGTTCGTGTCCAGGGGGGCGGGCCGCACCAGCATGCCCGGGTTCAGGAGGTCGTCCGGGTCCCACACGCCCTTCGCCCGCTCGAACAGCGACACCGTCTCCGCGCCGTACATCTTCGGGAGGAGTTCCGCCCTCGCCTGCCCGTCCCCGTGCTCCCCGGACAGCGAGCCGCCGTGCGCCACCACCACGTCCGCCAGTTCCTCGGAGAAACGGCGGAAGCGGGCCACGCCCGCCTCGCTCAGCAGGTCGAAGTCGATACGGACGTGGATGCAGCCGTCGCCGAAGTGGCCGTACGGCGTGCCGCGCAGGTGGTGGGCGGTCAGCAGGGCGCGGAAGTCACGCAGGTACGCGCCCAGGCGGGCCGGCGGTACCGCGCAGTCCTCCCAGCCCGGCCAGGCCTCCCTGCCGTCCGGCATCCGGGTCGCCGTACCGGAGGCGTCCTCGCGGACGCGCCACAGCGCGCGTTGCCCGGCCGCGTCGGTGACGACCAGCGCGTCCAGGACGTCCGCCGCCCGGACGATCGCCTCGGCACGCGCGCGTGCCTCCGCCGCCGTCTCCCCGCCCGTCTCGACGAACAGCCAGGCACCGCCCCGGGGCAGTCCGGCCGGGGAGGGCACCAGGTCGGCGGCCATGCCCTCCACGGTGAGCGGGCCGTGCGGCAGCAGTCCGGCCGCCGCCTCCGCCGCCGCTCTCTCGTCGCCGTAGCCGAGCACCGCGAGCGCACGCGCGCGTGGCGCCGCCACGAGCCCTACGGTCGCCTCCGTGAGGATCCCCAGCGTGCCCTCGCTGCCGCAGAAGGAGCGGGCGACGTCCGCGCCCTTCTCGGGGAGGAGGGCGTCCAGGGCGTAGCCGGAGATACGGCGGGGGAGGTCGGGGAAGCCCGTGCGCAGGCGCGCCAGCTCCCCCTCGACCAGCTCCCGCAGCCCTTCCGGCGCCCCGGCCCAGTCCCGCCCCAGCCGCAGCCGCCGCCCCCGCGCGGTCAGCACGTCCAGCTCCCGGACGCTGTCCGCCGTGGTCCCCCAGGCCACGCTGTGCGAGCCGCAGGAGTTGTTGCCGATCATCCCGCCGAGCGTGCAGCGGCCGTGCGTGGAGGGGTCCGGGCCGAAGCGCAGGCCGTGCGGGGCGGCGGCCTCCTGGAGCCGGTCGAGGACCAGACCCGGCTGGACGACGGCCGTACGGGTGGCCGGGTCGAGGCGGACCAGGCGGTTCATGTGGCGGGTGAAGTCCAGCACCACGCCGGTGCCCGTCGCCTGGCCCGCGATCGAGGTGCCGCCGCCCCGCGCCACCACCGGCACGCCACGGGCCCGGCACAGCTCCAGCACGGCCGCCACGTCGTCCGCGTCCCGCGGAGCCACCACCCCCACCGGAACCCGCCGGTAGTTGGACGCGTCCATGGTGACCAGCGCCCGGGACGTGACGTCGAAGCCGACCTCACCCCGGACGGCGCCCCGCAGCTCCGCCTCGAGGTCCGAGAATTCCGATTCCGAGGATTCCGAGAATTCCGACATGCGTCCACTCAACCAGCCCGCCCGGCGCTACGACGCGCTCGGGCGCGCACCCACGCGTCTCACCCGACGGACGAGGTTTCGCCCAGGTTTCCTCCACGGGCTAACCTCACCCCGTGGCTGACATCCAGATCCCCGCTGACATCAAGCCCGCCGACGGACGCTTCGGCGCTGGCCCCTCCAAGGTGCGGACGGAAGCGCTGGACGCGCTGGCCGCCACCGGTACCTCCCTGATGGGCACCTCCCACCGCCAGGCCCCGGTCAAGAACCTGGTCGGCCGGGTCCGCGAGGGCATCAGCGCCCTGTTCTCCCTGCCGGACGGCTACGAGGTCGTCCTCGGCAACGGCGGCTCCACCGCCTTCTGGGACGTCGCCACCCACGGCCTGATCGACACCAAGTCGCAGCACCTCAATTTCGGCGAGTTCTCGTCCAAGTTCGCCAAGGCCGCCAAGCTCGCCCCCTGGCTGGCCGAGCCCACCGTCATCGCCTCCGACCCGGGCACCCACCCGGAGCCGCAGGCCGAGGCCGGCGTCGACGTGTACGCCTTCACCCACAACGAGACCTCGACCGGCGTCGCCATGCCGATCAGGCGGGTCGCGGGCGCCGACGAGGGCGCGCTGGTCCTCGTGGACGCCACCTCCGGCGCCGGCGGCCTCCCGGTCGACGTCGCCGAGACCGACGTCTACTACTTCGCCCCGCAGAAGTCCTTCGCCTCCGACGGCGGCCTGTGGATCGGCGTCTTCTCCCCGGCCGCGATCGAGCGCGCCGAGCGGATCCACGCGTCCGGCCGCCACGTCCCGGAGTTCTTCAGCCTGCCCACGGCCATCGACAACTCCCGCAAGAACCAGACGTACAACACCCCGGCCCTCGCCACCCTCTTCCTGCTCGACCAGCAGCTGGAGTGGCTGAACGGCCAGGGCGGCCTCGCCTGGTCGACGGCCCGCACGAAGGACTCCTCGACCCGCCTGTACACCTGGGCGGAGGAGTCCAAGTACGCCACCCCGTTCGTCGCCGACCCGGCCAAGCGCTCGCAGGTCATCGGCACGATCGACTTCGCCGACGAGATCGACGCGGCCGCCGTCGCCAAGGTGCTGCGCGCCAACGGCATCGTCGACACCGAGCCCTACCGCAAGCTGGGCCGCAACCAGCTCCGCATCGCGATGTTCCCGGCGATCGACCCGGCGGACGTCGAGGCGCTGACGAAGTGCGTCGACCACGTGATCGAGAAGCTGTAGGACCCGGCAACTCCCGTAACAAGCTGCTGGTTTACCCGGAAGGCATGCTCAAGGCAAAGCCTTCCGCGGACAGTTGAGTCTCCTTCGTCGCACACCGGACACTGTGTGCCCCATGCGACGAAGGAGATCCACGCGCACATGAACAGACCGATACCGGGCACTGTCGAGGTAGGGGTACGCCATATCCTGAGCGACAAGGTCACGGGTTTCCTCGTCCGTACCCGGCGCATCACCTGGAAGGACAACGTCTTCCGGGTACGCCGGCCGCAGTCCGGCAAGCAGACCGTGGAGCTCACCTGCCCCGTCTGCGACGCGTCCCTGCTGGCCGAGGTCCGCACCGAGGCCACCGCCCGCCGGACCAGGGGCGTCTTCGGCATCCTGGCCGCCCTCTGCGCGATCGTCTTCTTCGCCGCCTTCGGCTACGCCGTCCACGAAGGCGGCAAGACCCTGCCCGAGGGCCAGTCGCTGCCGACCCTGTTCCCCGTCAGCATCGTCTCGATCTTCGTCACGTTCGCCGTCACTCCCGCGCTCTTCATCCGGAGCCGCGTCTACAACGGCGTCAGCCTGCTGGACGCCCCCAAGCCACGCCGCCGGCACGCGGTCAGGCCGGTGCGGGGCTGAGCGCCGGGACGACGAGGGGCACCCGGCGCGGGTACACCGGGCGCCCCTCGGGCTTTCACCCCTCGCTGACGAGCTTCGCGTACGCCTTGGCGTCGAGCAGCCCGTTGGACGACGCCCCGCTCTTGGTCTTGATCTTGAAGAGCCACATCTCGTAGGGGTCGGAGTTGACGTCCTCGGGGCTCTCGACGACCTCCTCGTTGACCGCGACGATCTCGCCGTCGAACGGGCTGAAGATCTCGGACACCGACTTGACCGACTCCACCGTGCCGACGGGGTCACCCGCCTGGACCTTCCGGCCGACTTCGGGCAGTTCGAAGAAGACGATGTCGCCGAGGCTCTTCTGCGCGTGGTAGGTGATGCCTACGGTCACGCTGCCGTCGGACTCGGTGTGGATCCACTCGTGGTCGTGGGTGTAGCGGAGGTCGGCGGGCACGTTGGACATGTCTGCTCCATCAGCCGTCGTGGCGCGGTGTCCGGCCGCCCCTGTCGACGACCGGCAGGAACAGCCTGCTGCACCGTCTCCCGAAGGCGTGTATTTCGGGCAGCACGCTCCGCCACCCGGGTGACGGCCGCCGCCTCACGCCGCCGCCTCACGAAGCCTTACACGTCACCGCCGGCACACCCCCGCCCCCGGGTGCGCCCCCGAAGCCGAAGCTCGCCGAGCCTCCGGCCGGGATCGCGCCGTTGTGGGCGGCGTTGACCGCCGTCACGGTCGCGCCGCTCTGCGTGTACGACGCGTTCCACATGTTCGTCACCTGCTGCGCCCCGCTCCACGTCCAGGTCACCGTCCACGAACCGATGGCCGTGGACCCGGTGTTGGTGACCGTCACGTCCGCGTTGAACCCGCTCCCCCAGTCGCTGCTGACGGCGTAGGAGGCCGAGCAGGAAGCGGACGTCCCCCCGCCGCCGCTCCCGCCCCCGCCGCCCGGGAACAACGGCGCCTTGATGCTCGCCAGATACCCGTCCTTCACCGTGTCCACGGTCGCCCAGTCGTCCTTCAGGATCCCGCCGGTGTCACCGGAGTCCGGATTCCAGGACCAGAAGGTCCACTGGAAGGAGTCGGCGCCGTACGTCGACGTCGGCCGCAGGTAACTCACCAGCGCGGCCAGCCACTTCCGGTCCACGGTCGAGGCGAGTGTCGTACCGAACTCGCCGACCCACACCGGGGCGATGTTCTGCTTGAAGATGTAGCCCCAGTACGAGTCCCACACCCCCGGCATGTTGGCGGGGAACGTGGGATCGCTGAACCAGCTCTGCTGGGCCACGCTGGTGGCGTAGTCGTGGGCCGAGTACACCACCCGGTTCGGCACGGAGAGCTGGACCGGGTACTGGCCGACGCCCATCAGGTTGCCGCCCCACCAGCCCGAGACGCCGTTGTACGTCTGCACGCCCTCGACGAAGACCAGCAGGTCGGGGTTGACGGACAGGACGGCGTTCCCGGCCCGCTGGGCGGCCAGCCGCCAGTCGATCGTGGTGTCCCCGCAGCCCCAGCAGGCGGGATCGTGGGGTTCGTTGTGGAGGTCGATGCCGATGACGGTCGGGTCGGCCGCGTACCGCGTCGCCAGGGCCTTCAGGTCGGCGATCCAGGTCGACTCGGGGACGGACGAGGTGTACCAGAGCGCCGACTGGCCGCCGGCGTCCGGCCGGTGCCGGTCGAGGATGACCTTGAGCCCGTCCTGCCCGGCGTAGGCCACGATCCTGTCCATCACCTGGAGCGAGTTCAGCCCCTGCAGGTCGGCGTTCTTGCCGTTGCTGAAGTCGATGCTGTCGGGGACGGTCGCGCTCTTGAAGATGTCGTCGCTGTAGGGCAGCCGGATGGTGTTGTAGCCCAGCGACCTCATCTGGTCGATCATGCTCTTGTAGTCGCGTGACCAGAGGCCGTGCACCACGTGGTTGGCGGTCTCGAAGCCGAACCAGTTGATCCCGGCGATCCGGACCGGCCGCCCGGCCGCGTCCAGGATCTGCCGGCCGCTGGTGTGCCAGTAGCCGGCGCCGGGGGCGTCGGCGGCGTGCGCCGACTGGACGCCGACCGCTCCCAGCGGGAGCAGAAGCGCCGCGGCGGCAGCGCACAGCACTCTTCGCAGGCTGCGGAACATGTCGCTGCTTCCTTTCGAGGAGGCGCGGCCCCGGAACACATGGGAGCGCTCCCATGCGCCGCACACCTCCATGGAACTGACTCCCCGTCATCACGTCAAGGAGTCACGCGGCGCCTTCCGCACCTCCCGCATCCCGAACGGCGGAAGGACTAGCTACGCCACCTTCGCGACACAAGCGCCCTATTTGACGTGTCGCCACATATGCGCCGTGAAGGGGACGTTGACGCGCTTTCCGCCGACCGCGGACAGGGTGATGCAACACCGGCAAAAATCGGCCCGTCGGGGTGGGCCGAGCCGTAGGAGGCACAGCGTTCCCTCGACGTCCTCCCGCTGCCTGTTCAGCTCCTGCGGAACAACCGTCTGCCCCCGAAGATCACGACGAGGGCGGCCGCCAACGCCAGGAATCCGACCTTCAGCCTGCCGCCGGTAGAGCCGCCGCCGCTTCCGCTCGCGACCGAACCGCCACTCCCGGCAGGGGACTTGGAGTTGCCAGTGGAGGTGCCGCCCGGGGCGTCCTTCGCCTGCACCGGGCTGTCGGCCCCCTCGCTGCCGTACATCAGCTTGGTGCCGTCGGCGGAGTAGGTGACCGACTCGCCCTGCTTCTGGAGCGGCACGTCGAGCCGCCCCTCGCGCTTGATCTTCCCGCCGTTCCAGTCGTAGTAGATGCCGCCGAAGTAGCCGCGTACGGCGAGTTGCGTGCCGTCGGGCGAGAAGGCGGCGTCGGTGGCCCAGAGGTCGACGGCGGCGACGGGCCTGAAGATGTTCGTACCCGTCGGGGACAGGGTCGCCGGGCCCTCGTACAGATGCCCGCCGTCCTCCTTCTTGTCGATGATGTACACCCGCCCGGTCTTGGGGTGCACGATCAGCGACTCGGCGTTCCTGGCGCCGTTCGCGTACTTGACGACGTACTGCGTGGCCCGGACGGTCTGGTCGACCAGCTTCTTCGGCTCGGGCAGCCGGTAGATCCAGACGTACGGCCAGCTGCCGTCGAGGTTGTCGCCGATGTCGCCGACGTAGATCTGGTGGTCGGGGCCGATGGAGATGGCCTCCACGTCACGGGGCGTGCCGACCCCGCTGAGCGTGATTCTCGCGACGGTCTTCCCGGTCGCGCTGTCGACGGCGTAGATGTACGGGCCGTCGCCGCTGTCGTTGTGCGTCCAGTAGATGCCGGGGTGCAGGTGGGAGGCGGCGAGACCGCTGGACTCGGCGATGCGCGGGTCCTTGATCGTGAACCCCTGGTCACCGGCGCCGTCGGCGGCGGAGGCGGGTGCGGCGGCGAGGGCACCCGTGAGCAGGACACCGGCGAGGAGGGCGAGCGATCGTGGACGCATGGGCCCAAGCCTGCCATCCCGCACTGTGTCCGAACGCGGCGGACGTGTCGGTCCTCACACCCCGCCGCTCCCGCTGATCGTCCATCATGAGCGGATGCTCAGGTTCATGCCCGTCGGGGACTCGATGACGATCGGCAGCACGGGCGAGCACACATGGCGGTACCGCATGTGGCAGCACCTGTGCGAGACGTACGGCGGCCCGTTCACGCTGGTCGGCCCCCGCGAGACGCTGTACGACAAGCAGGCCGACGCGCCCACCTCGTACGCCTACGCCGAGCCCGGCTTCCCCCGCGGCCACCTGGCCGGCTGGGGCGAGGGCTGGCTGCACATGGCGCCGCTGATCGGGGAGGCGGTGCGCTCCTGCCGCGCCGACGTCCTCCTCGTCTCGCTCGGCCTGATCGACCTGGGCTTCTACACGAACGCGGAGCAGACGGCGGCGAACGCACGGACCTTCGTCGCGAACGCACGGGCGGCCGACGCGGGCATCCACATGGTGCTGCTGCCGGTGATCCCGAACATCCGCGCGACGACGGACGAGCCGTTCGCGGAACAGGTGGCCCTCTTCAACGAACTCCTGGCCAAGACCGCGGCCGACCTCGACGAGCCCCGCTCCCCCGTCATCATGGCCGCGCCGCCGGAGCCGTACGACATCCACACGGACACCTACGACGGCACCCACCCGAACGCGAACGGCGAGCACCGGATCGCGGCGGCGTTCGCGGAGGCGATGTGGCAGGACTGGGACCTGGGCGGGGAGTACGCGGCCGGAAGCAGTTGACCGAATTCGGCCGCTTCCCGGTCACCCTGCGTATCGTTGAACCGCGCGGCTGCACTCGTGCGGAGAGCAGCCGGGGAGGAGCGCCAGGATGACCGTCCTCGAAGACAGGATCGCGATGGCCAAGAGCGACGACGAGATCACGCTCGACGAGCTGTTCGAGCAGATCGAGAAGATGCCCGCCCCCGAGGGATACAAGGTCGAGATCGTCGAGGGGACCGTCTTCATGTCGCCACAGCGGGACACCCACTGGGAGATCATCGCGGACATCTACGAGCAGTTGCGGACCAAGTATCCCCGGAAGCGGGTCAAGTCCGACGTCCGTATCGACTACCCGGGACACCTCAACGGGTTCGCGTCGGACGTGACGGTGATGGCCGAGGACGCCGCCAAGACGGACAGCGGGCTCTGGCGGCATCAGGACGTCGAGTTCGTCGCCGAGGTCATCTCCAAGGGCACCGCGGCCAACGACTACGGCCTCAAGAAGACCGCGTACGCCGTGGCCGAGGTCCCCGTCTACCTGATCGCCGACCCCTACCAGCGCCGCTGCCACGTCTTCACCAACCCCAAGGGCGAGGACTACGCGACCGAGACGAGGGTCGCCTTCGGCACCGACGTCGACCTGACCGGCACGGTGGTCGGCCTCGTCCTCAGGACCGACGAGTTCCCGACCGACTAGCTCTCCCGCCGGGGGACCGACCGGCGGCTCCGGCACCACGGGGCGCGCTTGCCCGGTCGCCGTCGGCCTCCTCGCGGAACTCCGGCCAACTGACTCCAGGTCCTTGCCTAGAGCGCACTCCACGCCGTTGGCTGGGTGACCATGAAGTACACGCAGCTCGGACGTACCGGACTCAAGGTCAGCCGACTCGTCCTCGGCACCATGAACTTCGGCCCGCAGACCGACGAGGCCGACAGTCACGCGATCATGGACGCGGCCCTCGACGCCGGCATCAACTTCTTCGACACCGCCAACGTCTACGGGTGGGGTGAGAACAAGGGGCGGACCGAGGAGATCATCGGCAACTGGTTCGCCAAGAGCCCCGTCCACCGCGACAAGGTCGTGCTCGCCACCAAGGTGTACGGCAACATGGCCGCCGACGGCGACGCCTGGCCCAACCACGACAAGCTCTCCGCGCTGAACATCCGGCGCGCGGTCGACGCCAGCCTCAAGCGGCTGCAGACCGACTACATCGACGTCTACCAGTTCCACCACGTCGACCGGCGGACCCCCTTCGAGGAGATCTGGCAGGCGATCGACACCCTCGTCACGCAGGGGAAGATCCTCTACGTCGGCTCCTCCAACTTCCCCGGCTACAAGATCGCCCAGGCCAACGAGATCGCCGCCCGGCGCGGCGGGACCATCGGGCTGGTCAGCGAGCAGTGCCTCTACAACCTCGCCGAGCGCCGTGCCGAGATGGAGGTCATCCCGGCCGCGCAGGAGTACGGCCTCGGGGTCATCCCCTGGTCGCCGCTGCACGGCGGGCTGCTCGGCGGTGTGATCAAGAAGGAGGTCGAGGGCGGGCGCCGGGCCGGTGGCCGGGCCGCCGACTCCCTCGCCAACACCGCCATCCGCGCCCAGATCCAGGCCTACGAGGACCTGCTGGACAAGCACGGCGTGGAGCCCGGTGAGGCGGCGCTGGCATGGCTGCTCACGCGTCCGGGAGTGACCGGCCCGATCGTCGGCCCGCGCACCGGCGAACAGCTGGCCTCGGCGCTGAGGGCCGTGGAGCTGGAACTGAGCACGGAACTCCTGGAAGGCCTCGACGAGATCTTCCCGGGCCCGGGTCCCTCCCCGGAGGCCTTCGCCTGGTAGTTCCGTGAGGGCAAGCGGCCCGTAGGGGGCGCGGGGCGGTAGCCGATACGCGGCTACCGCCCCGCGGGCACGACCGGCCACGGACGGCCCGCGGCCGACAACGGCGGCCGCGGGCCGTCCAGCCTGCCCTCACCTCATGGCAGAGGCCACGGCAACCACCACGAACAACAACACAAGCGCACCGGCCATGATCCGGTTCCGGGTCTTCGGGTCCACGGCAACGAGCCTAACCGGCCGCGCCGAGCCCCCATCGGCCGACCACCTCGTACCGCGGCTGCTCCCCCGGCACCCCCGACGTCGGCAGAGTGCTCCGCACCAGCGCCAGCTCCCCGACCGTCCAGGTCCGGCTCGCGAACTCCGTGAGCAGCGCGACGTACGGCCGTACCTCCACCGCGTCCCGGCTGCGGGCCACCGTCAGGTGGGCCTTGTAGCGGCGGTGCTCCCCCATCGGCAGGCCCGCCTTCCGGGCCGCCGCCTCCGCGCGGTCGGCCAGCAGCCGGAGGGTGTCCAGGTCGCCGTCGGCGCCCGCCCACAGGGCCCTGCCGTGTCCGAACTGCCCGCCGCCCGCGACGGCCAGCGCGAAGGGCGGAGTGCGGCGGGCGGCGCGGGAGAGGCGGTCGGAGAGGTCCGGTACGACGTCGTCGTCCACCTCGCCGTAGAACGCGAGGGTGTAGTGCCAGCCGGGGCGGCCGGTCCAGCGCAGCGTCCGGGCGCCGGGCAGCCGCTTCAAACGGTCGACCTCGGCGGCGAGTTCGGCGGCCACCTCAGGCGGGGGCAGCACGGCTGCGAAGAGTCTCATGGAGGCAACCCTGCCAAAAAAGGGATTGCGCGCGGGCCGTACGGCGGCGTGAATCGCTGCATGGAGAGCACGGAGAGCACGGAGAGCAACGGGAAGATCAGGATCCGGGACGGCCGCGCCGACGACATCCCGGTGGTCCTCGGGATGTTCGACAGCGCCGTGGCGTGGCTGGTGTCCCAGGGGCGGACCAGGCAATGGGGGACCACCCCCTGGTCGGAGAACCCGAAGGCAGTGGAGATGGTCACCCGGTACTTCGCCGAGGGCAGCCCGTACATCGCCGAGTACGACGGCGTCCCGGCCGCCACCCTCACCCTCACCGACGCGCCCGGCCCCTATCTCGCGCCCGTCGACGAACCCGAGCGGTACATCCACATCCTGGCCTCGGACCGCCGCTTCAAGGGCTCCGGCACCGGCGCCGCGCTGCTCGCCCACGCGGCCGCGGAGACCCGCCGGGCCGGGATCTCGCTGCTGCGGGTCGACTGCTACGCGGGCGACGACCGCAAACTGGTCGCCTTCTACGAGAGCAACGGCTTCACCCCGACCGAGACCTTCACCGTCAGCGTTCCGGGCGACGACGGCTGGCCCGGACAGGTACTGGCCCGGAGGCTGTAGGCGTGGTCACGGCCCGCCTCCGGGCCGGTCGCCGACCGCGGCCGCGCCGGACGCGTACGGGTCTCACGCGGCCGGTGCGAGCTGTTCCTGCTGTTCTCTCGGGACGAAGCGGACCCAGGGGTGGCCGCCGTGCCAGCCGACCGAGAGGCGGAGGTTGCCGACCCGGGCCAGGACGAGGCCGATGACGATCGCCGCGGCCGCGGCGATCGCACCGCCGACGGCGAGGCCCGCCCGGACGCCGTAGGTGTCCGTGATCCAGCCGGCGATGGGCGCGCCGATGGGTGAGCCGCCCATGAACACCATCATGTAGAGGGCCATCACCCGGCCCCGCATGGCCGGGTCCGTGCCCATCTGGACGGTGGTGTTGGCGGTGACGTTGACCGTCATGCCGAACATCCCGATCGGGACCATGAGCAGGGAGAACAGCCAGAGGGAGGGAGCGGTCGCGGCCACCAGTTCCAGGCCGCCGAAGGCCACCGCCGCCGCGAGCATCACGCGCAACTTGGCGGTACCGCGGCGGGCCGCGAGCAGCGCCCCCGCCAGGGAGCCGACCGCCATCAGGGTGTTGAAGAGGCTGTAGGAGCCGGCGCCCGCGTGGAAGACGTCGTCCGCGAAGGCGGAGAGGTAGACGGGGAAGTTGAAGCCGAAGGTGCCGATGAACCCGATGAGGATGATGGTCCAGGTCAGGTCCGGGCGCCCGGCGACATAGCGCAGGCCCTCTCTGAGCTGGCCCTTCCCCTTGGGTGTGCGCCGGACGACGTGCAGCTCGCGCGCCCGCATCAGCAGCAGGCCGACGAGGGGGGCCACGAAGGACAGGCCGTTGAAGAGGAACGCCCAGCCGGTGCCCACGCCGGTGATCATGAGGCCGGCGACGGCCGGGCCGACCAGGCGGGCGGACTGGAAGTTCGCGGAGTTCAGGCTGACCGCGTTCTGCAGCTGGTCCGGGCCAACCATCTCCGAGACGAAGGACTGGCGGGCCGGGTTGTCGACGACCGTGGCGAGGCCGACGACGAAGGCGGCGAGGTAGACGTGCCAGACCTGGACGTGGCCGGAGAGGGTCAGCAGCGCCAGCGCGATGCCGGTCAGGGCCATCGAGGTCTGGGTGACGAGGAGGGCGCGCCGCTTGTTGAGGCGGTCGACCAGGACCCCGCCGTAGAGGCCGAAGAGCAGCATCGGCAGGAACTGCAGGGCGGTGGTGACGCCGACGGCGGTCGCGGAGCCGGTGAGGCTGAGGACCAGCCAGTCCTGCGCGATGCGCTGCATCCAGGTGCCTATGTTCGAGACGACCTGGCCGGCGAAGAACAGCCGGTAGTTCCTGACCTTCAGCGAGCTGAACATCGAGGACTTACGGGCTGCGGGGGTAGTAGGGGCGGTCGGTGCGGGGGCGGAAGGTGTTCCGGGTCCCGTACTCAAACGGATTCGCCTCCTCCTTCTCTCGGGTGTTACAGGTGTGCGAGCTTCTCCAGCACGGGGGCGGCGGCGCGGAGTTTCGCCCACTCGTCCTCGTCGAGGCCGTCGACCAGGCCGGCCAGGAACGCGTTGCGCTTGCGACGGCTCTCCTCGAGCATCGCCTCGGCCTGTTCGGTCCTGGTGACGACCTTCTGGCGCCGGTCCTCGGGGTGCGGCTCCAGCCGGACCAGTCCCTTGGCCTCCAGCAGCGCGACGATGCGGGTCATCGAGGGCGGCTGCACGTGCTCCTTGCGGGCCAGCTCACCGGGGGTGGCCTGGCCGCAGTTGGAGAGGGTGCCCAGCACCGACATCTCGGTGGGGCTCAGTGACTCGTCGACCCGCTGGTGCTTGAGCCGTCGCGAGAGTCGCATCACGGCGGAGCGGAGGGAGTTCACGGCGGCCGCGTCGTCGCCATGGGTAAGGTCCGGCATGTTCTTTAGAGTAACTCATTACCCTACCTAAAGACCACCTGGGCGCGCCGATATGCCCGTGACCTCGGCCACTGAACCCCTTCATCACCCTTACGAGTGAGTCGACACCGGAAAGTGACGCATCGGGCGCGCGGATGTGGCGCCCTCGTACCCATGGGGACCAGTGTGCTCAGCCTGCGGATAGACAAGGAGCTGCTCGACCGGCTCCGGTGCCATGCCGCGAAAAGGGGAATGAGCGTCCAGGACTACGTGATCCGGACGCTCATCCGGGACGACTTCGACGAACGGTTCTCGGCCGCCGTCGAGGAGACGGAGCGGTTCTACGGGGTCACCTGACGGACCCGACAGGTTTTCGACGAACACAGATGCGATGTCAACTCCCGTTCGTCTAGCGTTAACCCCTCGTGCCGGGCGCCCGCCCGGCGACAACAGGGGGGCTACAACCCATGGACGACGGAACGTCCGTCCCGCAGCAGTGGAACCCGAGCAGACGCCGGTTGCTGCGCACCGGCGCCGGGCTCGTCGGTGCGGCCGCGGTCGGTACCGCGGCCCCACTGGTGGCGGCGGGCACCGCCCAGGCCACCGTCGCGGCTTCGAAGCACTTCGTGCTGTCCGGCGACGGCGGCAACCCGGTCTGGCGCGCCACTCTCCACCAGCCCTACTGGGCGATGCAGTCCTTCGCCTACGACAACGTCAACGGCCGTATCTACTTCGCCCAGCACCGCATCGGGGACAGTGCCGGGCACAACGGCGACCTGTGGATCTCCCAGACCGACCTCTCGGGCAACGTCCTCGGCACGATGGCCGTCCAGGGATTCGGCCACGGCTCCTCGATGGGCGTGGAGCCGACGGGTTCGGGCTCGACGCCGTACCTGTGGATCGAGGGCAGCGACTCCGACGACAACGGAGCCGGCGAGAAGCTGTCCCGCTTCCGGTTCACGGACGGACTGACCCTCGAGTACTTCAACCCCAGCATCACGATCTACGACCGCACCCCGACCATCTCCAGCTTCGTCAAGCTGCCCCGGCCGGCGATCGACCCGTACACCGACCGGCTGCTGATCCGCTACGCGACCAGCGACTCCGCCGCCCGGGTGTGGCGCCTGGCCGTCTTCGCCATGGCGGACGCCGTCGCCGGGCGCCTCAGCGACGGCTACCGACTCGTGGAACGGGCCATCCCCAACAACGACGAGCTCGGCCTCACCGACGACGACCTGTTCCAGGGAATCACCCTGTGCGGCCAGTACGCCTATCTCCTGTACGGCGGCCCCGGCGGTCCCTCCTACCTGGTCACGCTCGACCTGAACGACACCGGCGGCTCGTACTACGACAAGTTCCAGACGACCGCCGGGGCCTCCCTGCCGGGGCGCGAGCCCCAGGGCACGGCGATCTGGATGGTCTCCGGGGCGCCGAGACTGGCCTTCGGCTTCTCGTCGAAGACCACGACCACCGATCCGGACACCCTGGACGCGAGCGTCTTCTACAAGAGCGACTTCGTCTCCTGAGGGGGCCCGCCGGCCTCACGTGACCGGCGCGCCCCCGCGCGGGTCACGTGAGGCCGAGGGCCGGCATCAGGTAGTAGAAGGCGAACACCGCCGAGACCACGTACATCGCGACCGGGATCTCCCTGGCCCGGCCGGCGGCCAGGCGCAGCACCACGAAGGTGATGAAACCCATGCCGATGCCGTTCGTGATCGAGTAGGTGAACGGCATCATCACCATGGTCACGAAGGCCGGGATCGCGAGCGTGTAGTCGGCCCAGTCGATCTCCTTGATCGACCCGGCCAGGATCAGGAAGCCGACCGCGAACAGCGCCGGGGTGGCCGCCTGGGACGGGACCATCGTCGCGACGGGGGTGAGGAACAGCGCCACGGCGAACAGCCCGCCGGTGACGACGTTGGCGAAGCCGGTGCGGGCGCCCTCGCCGACGCCGGCCGTCGACTCGACGAAGCAGGTGGTGGCGGAGGAGGAGCTGGCACCGCCGACCGCGACCGCGACACCGTCGATGAAGAGGACCTTGTTGATGCCCGGCATGTAGCCCTGGGCGTCGGTCAGCTTGGCCTCGTCGCTGACGCCCATGATCGTGCCCATGGCGTCGAAGAAGCAGGACAGCAGGACCGTGAAGACGAAGAGGATGCCGGTCAGCACGCCGACCTTGCCGAAGCCGCCGAAGAGGCTGACCTTGCCGAGCAGGCCGAAGTCCGGGCTGGAGACGGGGTTGCCGGGCCAGGTCGGGACGGTCAGGCCCCAGGTGGTCACGTGCGCGACGGCGTTGATGATCAGCGCCAGCACGGTCATCGCGACGATCGAGATCAGGATCGCGCCGGAGACCTTGCGGACGATCAGCGCGAGGGTGAGCAGCACGCCGAGCACGAAGACGAGCACCGGCCAGCCGTTGAGGTGACCGTCGGCGCCGAGCTGGAGCGGGACGGTGGTCTGGGCGACGTCCGGGATACGGGTGACGAAGCCGGAGTCCACCAGACCGATCAGCATGATGAACAGGCCGATACCGATCGAGATCGCCTTGCGCAGGCTGTAGGGGACGGCGTTCATCACGCGCTCACGCAGACCGCTGGCGACCAGCAGCATCACGACGATGCCGGCCAGCACCACCATGCCCATGGCGTCCGGCCAGGACATCCGGGGCGCCAGCTGGAGCGCGACGACGGAGTTCACGCCGAGGCCGGCGGCGAGCGCGATCGGGACGTTGCCGATGACGCCCATGAGCAGCGTCGTGAAGGCCGCCGTGATGACCGTGGCGGTGACCAGCTGACCGTGGTCGAGGTGGTGGCCGTACATGTCCTTCGCGCTGCCGAGGATGATCGGGTTCAGCACGATGATGTACGCCATCGCGAAGAACGTGGCGAAGCCGCCGCGCACCTCGCGGGCCAGGGTGCTGCCCCGCTCGGAGATCTTGAAGTAACGGTCCAGCGCGCCGTACGCGGGGGTCGCACCCGGCTGTTCGGGGGCGGGGGCCTGAGTGGGAGCCGGGCTCGACATTGGAGGTTCCTACGATCAGAAGTGGTCAAACACAAACGGTTTCAGTATGAACGTATGATGTCGAGATCGCTATCTCCGCGCGTAGACCTTGCGGGTGCGTAAGCTAAGCGCCATGGCGAAGTGGACCCCCCAGCACGAGGCACCGGAGCCCCTTGAGGGCCCTGTCGTCCCGACGATCATCGGTGGCACGATCATCTGGTTCGTCCTCTTCCTGGCCCAGCTCCCCTTCTACGGCTGGTACTCCGACCACGGCCACACCTGGTGGATCTGGACCTGCCTGGCCGGCGGCGGCCTCGGCCTGATCGGCGTGTACTACGTGAAGCGGCGGGACGCGGCGATCAAGGCGCACCGGGCGACGGCCGAGTAGGGCACCACCCCGAAGCCGGCCAGAAGCACCCCCCTCCTCACGGCATCGGCCTGAACGGCCTCGTCCTGGAACGCCGGACGGGCTGGAGGGGATGCGGACCGGCCCTCGGCCCTGAACGCCGACAGCGCGAAGGGGTTTGCGGAACGGGCTCCGCCCCGAACCCCAGGCGGACCCGAAGGGAACGCGCAGCCGGCTTGGCCCCCGAACACCGGAAGGCACCGAAGGGGACACGGACCGGGCGTCGCCCGTGAACGCCGGCCGGCTGGAGGATGCTTTTCAGGTAACCGAGTCGGGTGGGCGGGCGGGCGAAGAGGTCCCGGCGTCTACAACCTGCGCACGACCTCGGTCCTCCCCTGGTCGGATCTTCCGGGCACTCGGCAGGTGAACGCGCAAATCCGCACGTACCGTCGAAGGCATGCAGCACATCGACGCGGGCGCCGAACTCGACCCTGTGCATCCCGTACCGCTGCCGGCGCCCATGCGGGCGACCGGCCTGACGGCCGCCGAGGTCGCGGGGCGGGTCGCGCGCGGCCAGGTGAACGACGTACCGGTACGCAGCAGCCGCTCGTTCGGCGAGATCGTGCGCGCGAACGTCTTCACCCGGTTCAACGCGATCATCGGCGTGCTGTGGCTGATCATGCTGGTCGTGGCGCCGATCCAGGACAGCCTCTTCGGCTTCGTGATCCTCGCCAACACGGGCATCGGCATCGTGCAGGAGTGGCGGGCGAAGAAGACCCTGGACTCGCTCGCGGTGATAGGCGAGGCGCGGCCGACGGTGCGCCGGGACGGGGCCGCCGTCGAAGTGAGTACGCACGAGATCGTGCTCGATGACCTGATCGAGATCGGCCCCGGCGACAAGATCGTCGTGGACGGGGTGTGCGCCGAGGCGGACGGCCTGGAGATCGACGAGTCGCTGCTCACCGGTGAGGCCGACCCGGTCGTCAAACGCCCGGGCGACCAGGTGATGTCGGGCTCCTTCGTGGTGGCCGGCGGTGGCGCCTTCGCGGCGACCAAGGTCGGCCGGGAGGCGTACGCGGCCCAGCTCGCCGAGGAGGCGTCCCGCTTCACTCTCGTCCACTCCGAGCTGCGCAGCGGTATCTCGACCATCCTCAAGTACGTGACCTGGATGATGGTCCCGGCCGCGATCGGCCTGGTCGCCACCCAGCTGGTCGTGAAGAACAACGGCCTCAAGGACGCCGTCGCCCGCACGGTCGGCGGCATCGTCCCGATGGTCCCCGAGGGCCTGGTCCTGCTCACCTCCGTCGCCTTCGCGATCGGCGTGATCCGGCTGGGCCGCCAGCAGTGCCTGGTCCAGGAACTCCCCGCGATCGAGGGTCTCGCCCGGATCGACACCGTCTGCCTCGACAAGACCGGCACCCTCACCGAGGGCGGCATGGACGTCACCGAGCTGCGGGCGCTGGACGGCGTCGACGAGACGTACGTACACAAGGTGCTGGGCTCGCTCGGCGAGTCCGACCCGCGCCCCAATGCCTCCCTCCAGGCGATCATCGACGCCTACCCCGACAGCGAGGACTGGCGGTGCGTGGAGTCGCTGCCCTTCTCCTCCGCCCGCAAGTACAGCGGGGCGACCTTCAGCGAGGGCGACGGGGAGCTGAGCACCTGGCTGCTGGGGGCGCCGGACGTGCTCCTCGGCGCCGACGACCCGGCACTGGCCGAAACCGTACGCCTCAACGAGCAGGGGCTGCGGGTGCTGCTGCTCGCCCGCGCCGGCCGGGACCTCGACGACCCGGAGGTGGCGCGGGGCGCCGACGCCACCGCGTTGGTCGTCCTGGAGCAGCGGCTCCGCCCGGACGCCGCCGACACCCTCCGCTACTTCGCCGACCAGGACGTCCGCGCCAAGGTCATCTCCGGCGACAACGCGGTGTCGGTGGGCGCCGTGGCGGCCAAGCTCGGCCTCACCGGTACGACGGTGGACGCGCGCCGGCTGCCCGCCGAGCGGGACGGGATGGCCGAGGCCCTCGACGCGGGCACCGTCTTCGGACGGGTCACCCCGCAGCAGAAGCGGGACATGGTGGGGGCGTTGCAGTCGCGCGGGCACACGGTCGCGATGACCGGCGACGGCGTGAACGACGTACTCGCCCTCAAGGACGCCGACATCGGCGTCTCCATGGGCTCGGGCTCGGAGGCGACCCGGGCGGTGGCCCAGATCGTCCTGCTCAACAACAGCTTCGCCACGCTGCCCTCGGTGGTGGCCGAGGGGCGGCGGGTGATCGGCAACATCACCCGGGTCGCCACGCTGTTCCTGGTCAAGACGGTGTACTCGGTGCTGCTCGCGGTCCTGGTGGTCTGCTGGCAGGTCGAATACCCCTTCCTGCCGAGGCACCTGACCCTGCTCTCCACCCTGACCATCGGCATCCCGGCCTTCTTCCTCGCCCTGGCACCGAACAGGGAACGGGCGCAGCCGCACTTCGTCCGCCGGGTGATGCGGTACTCGATCCCGGGGGGCGTGGTGGCCGGTGCCGCGACCTTCGTGACGTACCTGATCGCCCGGCACTACTACACGGGAACGGGATCGCTGGACGCCGAGACCAGCGCCGCGACCCTGACCCTCTTCCTGATCTCGATGTGGGTGCTGGCGATCATCGCCCGGCCGTACACGTGGTGGCGGGTCGCCCTGGTGGCCTCGATGGGCGTGGCCTTCGTGTTCGTGCTCACCGTACCGGCGCTGCAGAGCTTCTTCGCGTTGAAGCTGGTGGGGATGGCGATGCCGTGGACCGCCGTCGGCGTGGCCGTGGTGGCGTCGGCGGTGCTGGAGTTTCTGTGGAAGTGGGTGGAGCGGACGTACCCGGTGTGATGCGGTTGCGGGAACCGCGCGGGCCCGGTGGTGGCTGGGTCGCGCCCGCGCGGCGGTAGCCGCACATCAGATACAGCCCCGCGCCCCTGACGGGGCGCTGCAACTACTGCACGTCGACGTAGTCGCCCGTGGCGTTGACCGCCGGGGTCGTGGAGGTGCCGGCGAAGGAGTAGCGGTAGTAGCCGTCCACCGTCGCGGTGGTCGTCGTCTTCAGGGCGCCCGTGGACGAGGACTTGATGGTCTTCAGCGTGGTGTAGGTGCTGGAGCCCTTCTTGCGGAACTGGAGCTTGACGGACTGGCTCGCGTAGCCCGAGTACTTCTTGGCGTCCCAGTTGGCGCGGGTCAGGGAGCCGGTGACCGTGATGGTCTTGCCCTTCTTGACCGGCTCGGGGGCGGCGTTGACCGTCAGCTTGGACAGGCGCTGGACGAGCACCTTGCCCATGTTGTCCTGGAAGGTCGGGTCGTCGTTCTTGTCGAAGGCGATACCGCCCTTCTGCCACGTGCCGGCGATGCTGTTGACCAGGTCGGCGCGGCTCACGTTGAGGGTGGCCTTGCAGCTCTGGACGGTGGACGAGGTGTCCGTGCAGGTCGGGTCGGTGTCGGGGGCGACGCCGTACTCGGAGGTCTTGATCGAGGAGCCGTGGTAGATGACCGGGACGGCGTAGAAGTCGCCCGTGCTCAGGCTCGCGGCGTGGGTCACCTTGTAGGTGACCGCGACCTTCACGGTGCCCGTGGCGGGCACGACGATCGCCTTGCCGGCGTTGACCGTCATGCTGGAGAAGGTGACGTCCAGCGTGGTACTGCCGGCGGCGTGCGCGGCCGGGGCGACGAACGCGGAGAGGGCCAGGGCGCCGGAGACGGCGGCCACGGTGGCACGAATGCGCATGAATTCCCCAGTGGGAACAGTGGGCGCGAGGCCCAAGTGATCTAGGGAGTCTGTTGACTCGCGTGATCAGATCCACGAGGTGCGATCAGGGTTGTACGTGTGAGACGTAATCCGGCCATTTTTTGTTTCCTTTGCGACCGGATTACGTCTCCTTGGGGTCACTCACCCCCGGCGGTTCAGACCGTCGGCCACATGGACCTGCCCGCCGCCAGTGCGCCCTTGCCGTCGCCCGCGTACCACTTCAGGTCACCGTTGGCCCACAGCGCGGCCAGGTCCGCCTTGCCGTCACCGTCGAAGTCGCCGCCGACCACGGCGCGGATGGTGCCCCAGCTCTTGTCGGGCCACATCGAACGGGCCTTGTCGAAGGTGCCGTCGGCCTTGCCCGGGTAGAGGTGGAGCGCACCGTCGGCGGCGACGGCGGCGATGTCGTCCCGCCCGTCACCGGTGAAGTCGGCCGTGGCGATGTGCTTCTTCTTCCAGGTCTTGTCCGGCCACATCGCCTTCCTCTGGTTGACGAGGTTGCCGTCGGCATCGCGCTTGTAGGTGTAGAGGGAACCGTCGGGCCACTGGAAGAGCAGGGTGTCGCGGCCCTCCTTCCCGGTCCGCAGCGTGGCCACGGGCAGGCCGTTCTTCCAGGTGGCGTCCGTCCACAGCTTGGAGCGGTTGTAGACGCCCGGAACCCACGAGCGCCTGCTGAACAGGGTGAGGTCGCCGTCGGCGTCGGCCGCGATCAGCTCGGTCCCGGCGGTCGTGTCGAAGTCCCCGGCGACGAGCTCCTTCTGGTCACTGCGTCCGATCGCCCTCAGGACGGAGCCGTATTCGAGCGTGCCGTCGGACCGGCCGTGGAAGACCTGGGCCGAGCCGCTGGTGAGCAGCGCGGAGATATCGGTACGGCCGTCGCCGTCGAAGTCGGCCGCGGACATGACGTCGGTGACGTACTTCTGGCGGTTGGTCAGCAGCACCTTCTGCACCCAGTCGGCGATGTCGTCGACCCGGGTGGCGACGGCCCCGGTGCGGGTCTCCCGCGAGTTGAAGCAGCCGCCGTCCCAGGCGGCGCTGACCACGCCGACGACCCTGCCGCCGGTGTCGAGCACCGGCCCGCCGGCGTCTCCCTTGCACAGCGCGCCGCCGGAGGCGGCGGGCGAGATCGCCAGGGTGGTGGGGTTGACGAGATCCACGCCGAAGGATCCGCTGTGGGCCCGCGCGGGAACCCATTCCAGCCGGGTACGGCCGTAACCGACCGCCGTGAGCCGGTCGCCCTGCGCCGGGGCCGCGGAGCTGACGTCGGCGGAGGCGATGTCGGGGAACGGCCCGTCCAGCTGGTCGGCGGCGGTGGTCGGGTCGTCGAGACGCGCCATGACCAGGTCGCGGCCCGGGTACGGCACGATCTCGCGGACCCGCTGCTTCAGCTCGGCCGTCGGCGTGGGGGCGTTGCCGTCGGCGGTCACCAGAGTGGGCAGGGGCGGCGCGCCCCGGGTGAGCGCGGTCGCCTGCCGGGGGTCGGGCGCGAAGCAGCTCGCCGCGGTGAGGACCCACTGCTGATCGACCAGGGTGCCGGAGCAGCCACGCTCGTTGTCGGTGCCGCCGGCGATGTGGAGCTTGACCGTGAACTGGTCGACTCCGTCCGCGAGCTGGTCACCGACGACGGACTGGGCCGGGGCCGCGGTCAGCAGACCGGTCGTCAGACCGGCGGCCGCGAGACCGGCGGCCCACATCATGCGCGTGCTGCGCGGACGGGCGTCTTTCACGTTTCCCTCGAATCGAAAGGCGGGCTTCCCGACAGCGCCGCTGGACGCAGGGCGCACGGGGGAAAGCCGAGGAGCATGCGGAAGGGCGGGTAAGGGCAAGGCGTAGCCCAACAGCCCGGCGCCCGGCGGAACCCGCGGGCCGGGGTGCGGCGGCCGGCGGTTCTCAGCCGGTCACCTGGAGTTCGACGAGGACCGACGGCGCGCCGCCGGCGCCCTCGCCGACGGACTCGAAGCCGCCCTTGGGAACGCTGACCGAGGTGGTCTGGCCGTTGCTGGTCAGGTCGGCGCGGATCGGGTGGTCGGCGCCCGCCTCCACCATGAAGACCTGCGGGAGTTCGAGCGTGAGGCGGCCGGTCTTCGCGGTGGCCTGGAAGCAGTAGGTGCCCGCCCGGCCCACGGAGTCGTCCTTGCGGGTCAGCACCCGGATCTGCTGGGTGCCCTGGTCGCAGTCGGCCAGCAGAATGTGCCCGTCGCCCCTCTTCAGCCGGATGCCCTTTTCGGCGAATACGTGGTCGGCGCCGGGATAACCGTAGTCCTCGACCGCCACGGGCGGTGCCGAGTCGGCCGGGGATTGCGGCGGATCGTCGGCCGCTGCCACCGAAATTCCGGCCAGCGTGACACACGCGACCGCCATTCCGGAAACAACAAGATTTCGGGCGCGGAAAGGCACCGAAGATTCCCTTCCGGCGTGGATCCTCGCATCGAGAGACCCCCGCCAGGATGCGATGAAAAAAATGCAGACATGCGTGAGCAGCGACCCTCATTGCCGCTGTATGCCCAGATCAGCCGGTTGCGAGCGCGCGCAACCGGTCCCCCCTCCATCCCCGTGAATACAGGTCCACGGCACCGCGGGCTGGTCGGGCCCGATTACCGCGAACGTAAAGTCGAGGCACAGGGTAAGCAAAGGTGCGCCGCGTCGTCAACCTCGACCCCCGCGCCGCCGCCGCGCCGGCTCCGCCGACGCATAATTCGCTTCCACTCGGTAAAACGATGGCTATGCTTACCCGTCGACCATTCGGCGACTCGCAATTCGGGGGTCGTCGCCGATTACCGAGACAGGTACTCAGTGAATCGAAGAACTGACCAGTTCGATACCGCTGGAAAAGCCGTACGGGTGATACGGGGAACCGCGCTCGGTCTGCTGCCCCTGGCGATCGCCGCGGGGCTGCTCGGCCCCGTCCCGGCCCAGGCCGCAGGTTCGCCGGCCGGCGGCTCCGACACGACGAGCGGGGCGTACTCGGACCGTGGCCGGGTCCTGGAGTTGTGGAAGTCGGGCGGGCCGGGGCTGCGGGCCGCCGCGGAGATCGCCCTCACCGGCGCGGACACCGACGTGCGGCACTTCCTCGACGACGTCGCGCCCGAGGCCGCCTACCAGGACGACCGGGTGCAGACCGCGCAGCTCGCGAGTATCGGCGGACGGGGCCTGCAGGAGGCCGCCCGCACGGCGCTGGCCGGGTCGCAGGACGACCTGACCGCCTTCCTGAAGGACGGCTGGAAGGCGCCGCTGGAGCAGGACCAACGCGTCCGCATTGCCCAGATCATCGACGCGGGCGGGCCCGGCGTGCAGGAGGCCGGCCGGGCCGCTCTCAAAGGCACGTCCGAGGACATGACCGCCTTCCTCGACGAGGGCCAGTACACGCAGCGCGAGGAGGACGAGCGGGTCCAGCTCGTGCAGATCGTGAGCACGGGCGGACCCAATGTCCGGGCCGCGGGCCGGGTCGCGCTGGACGGCACCGCCGCCGACATCCGCGAGTTCCTCCAGGTCGGCCAGTATGTCGCCCGCTCACGCGACCAGGAGCGCGCCACGGTCGCCCAGCTCGCCGCGCAGGCGAAGGAGGCCGGACGCCAGGCGAAGGCGGAGACGGAGGCGGCCAAGGACGCCTCGGCGCGGGCCGTCGCGGCCTCCGCGCTGGCCAAGGAGGCCGCGCAGAAGGCGGCGAAGGAGACAGAGGCGGCCCGCAAGGACTCGGTGCGCGCCGCGTCCGCGGCCTCCCGCGCGGCCACCGCCGCGGGCCAGGCCGCCAAGGCGGCCCAGCAGGCCATCGACGCGGCCCGCGCGGCCAACAACTCGGCCCGTACGGCGGCCACCGCGGCCACCCAGGCCGCCGCCGCGGCGACCGGTGCCGCCCAGGCCGCGAGCCGGGCCCGCGGGGCGGCGGCCGACGCGGCCACGGACGCCACCAAGGCGAGCACCGCCCACAAGGCCGCCGACGACGCCCGTACCGCGGCGAAGGGCGCCCGGCTCGCGGCGGACGCCGCCGCCCAGGCCGGGGTCGCGGCGACCGCGGCGGGGGACGCGGCGAAGGCCGCGGCGAGCGCTGGCGGCAACGCCGACGCGGCCGCCAGTGCGGCGAGCGACGCCAGCGCCTATGCGGACCAGGCCGGGGCGCACTCCGCCGAGGCCGACGCGGCGGCCGCGGCCGCACGCGCCCAGGCCGCGGAGGCCACCCGCGCCGCGAACGCCGCGGAGAGCCTGGCCCGCAAGGCGGCCACCGCCGCGGGCGAGGCCCGGGACGCGGCCAACTCGGCCGCCACGCACGCCGAGAACGCGGCCAAGGAGGCCGACGCGGCCGCCGACCACGCCGCGGACGCCGCCGACGCGGCCAACCAGGCGACCGCCCACGCGAAGGCCGCCAAGGAGGCGGCGGACATCGCGAGCGGAGCCGTGGCCAAGGCCAAGTCGGTGTTCACGCTGGCCCGGCAGATCGAGGCCGAGGAGCTGACCGCCCGTACCAACGAGGCCGTGGCGCGCGCCCGGGACCTCAAGGCGCAGGAGGAGCGGCGGCAGGCGGCGCAGGAGCGCGTGACGCAGGCGTCCGCGGCCCTCGAAGCGGATGCCCGGCAGCTGAGCACCGCCGCCTCCGCGCCCGGCGCCGATCTGCAGAAGGTCGCCGCCGACGGCCGTGACCTCGCCCTGCGCACCCTGAAGTCCCGTGGGCCCTGGAGCCGTTCGGCGGCCGGGGACGCGCTCGCCGGGGACACCGCCGAGGTGGTGTCGTACGTCCGTAGCGGCCGGGTCGAGGCGGCCCAGGCGGACGAGCGGGCCCGGGTGCAGACGCTGGCCCTGGAGTCGCCGTCGTCCGGCGTGCGCGGCTCGGCCGAGCAGGCCCTGGCCGGCGGCACGGCCCGGATCAGCACGTTCCTGAAGGACGGCCAGTACCAGGCGATGGCCGACGACCTGCGTGTCTACATCGCGCGGGTCGTCTCCACCGGGGGCCCGGGCGTCCAGGAGGCGGGCCGGGCGGCGCTGAACTCCGGTTCCGTGGACCGGTACCGCACGTTCGTCACCGACGGCCAGTACCAGGCCCGCACCGAGGACGAGCGGGTGCGCGCGGCGCAGCTCGTGGACAGCGGCGGCCCCGAGGTCAAGGCGGCGGCCAGGATCGCGTTGGAGGGGCCCGCGCCGCTGCTGCACGCGTTCATCCAGCACGGCCAGTACCAGGCGCAGCGCAAGGACCAGCTGGCGGCCGGCCATGTCGCCCTGGTCCAGCAGCTGATCTCCGAGGCCGCCTCGGTGGCCGCGACCGCCCAGAAGAACGCCGCCGAGGCCGGCAAGGTCGCCGCCACGGCGCGCAAGGCCGCGGCCGACGCCAAGGAGTACGCCAAGCAGGCCGACGCCTCGGCGAAGGCCGCCAAGGGGTACGCCGACGACGCCCTCAAGTCCGCCCAGGACGCGGAGACGTCGGCGGCGAACGCGGCGGCCTCGGCCAGGACCGCGCGGGCCGCGGAGGAGGACGCCCACGCGGCGGCCGCACGGGCCGTCGAGTCCGCCACCCAGGCGCAGGCGTCGGCGAACTGGGCCCAGGGCTCGGCCGACGAGGCGTGGCGCGCGGCGGACGACGCCCGCGCGTCGGCGACGGCCGCCGGCAAGGACTCCACGGCCGCCGGCAAGGCCGCCCTGGACGCCTTCCAGGCCGCAGTCACCAAGCAGATCCAGGAGGAGGCCGAGTACCGGAAGACGGAGGAGGCCTGGCGCAGCGCCCCGAGCCAGGACGCGCCCGACGAGGACTCCGGCAGCGACTGGGTCCCGGACTGGCTGGAGGACACCGCGGACACCGTCCTCACCTACGGCGAGGCGATCCTCACCAACGAGGACGTCTGGACGGGTCTCGCGGAGACCGGCGCGGGCGTCGTGATGATGGGCGTCGGCGGCTCCGGCGACATCGCCGGCGGTGCGCTGTGCATCACCGGCATCGGCTGTCTCGCCGGTGCCCCGGCCATCGCCGCGAGCACGACACTGATCGTCTCGGGCGGTTTCACCACCGCCGACGGCGTGGGCCGCTTCAACGACGGCCTGGGCCAGGCCCTGCGCGAGGCGCAGAGCAAGAGCAACGTCAACAAGGTCGTCCAGCCGGGCCCGAAGCCGGCGCCGAGCAACCTGCCGGGCTTCCCCAAGGCCGCCCGCGCCAAGCCGAAGACTCCCGTGCAGGGCGGCGGGGGCCTGCGCAAGCGGTGGAAGGACCCGGGCACCGGGGAGATCTACGAGTGGGACTCGCAGCACGGGACGGTCGAGAAGTACAACAAGCGCGGCAAGCACCTCGGGGAGTTCGACCCCAATACTGGTGCCCAGACCAAGCCCGCGGACGGAACCCGGAAGGTGACCCCATGAAATACCTCGTCGCCCGCTACGCCAAGGACGAGGACACGCCCGAGACGGTCACCGACGTCTCGTCCGTGGGCGCCGACGCCTTCGCGGAGCTGCTGGCGGTGCCCGCGGACCGGTTCACCGACGTGTACCCGCTGCGGCCGGAGCACGCGGACGGTTTCCACCAGCTGACCGGCATGGCCCTCGACCTGGACCGCTTCGAGTACTTCCTGGAAGTGGAAGCGGACTAGCGGAGCAGCGGACCGAGCCGAGGACGCGACGCGGCCCGGGCCCCAGGGGGCCCGGGCCGCGTCTGTCCGGTTCCCCGGCCTGCTCAGTCGAACCAGCGGTCCCGCGCCAGCTCCTCCGTCCGGGACGGGTCCTCCAGGAGGGCCGCCACCTCGAACCGGCGCGGCCACTGGCCCGCCGCCCAGGCCAGGCCGGCGGCCACGCCCTCCAGGGTCGCGGCGTGCAGGACGCCGTCGCCGGTGAGGCGCCAGTCGATCTCGACGCCGTCGACCACCAGTTCCTCGTGCTCGACGTACGTCTGCGGAGTGCGCGGGCCGAGCAGGACGTGCACCGGCTCCGGGACGTCGTGCTCCGTGCCCTCCGAGTCGACCGAACCCGTCACCGACTCGCTCAGCCGCCGCACCTGGAACAGCTCGGCCAGCTCGGCGGCCCGCGACGGCCGTACGGGGAGCAGGGGGACACCGGAGGTGAAGGGGAGGAGGTCGGGCGAGTCGACGACCACCGCGTCCGCCGCGTCCACGACCTCCACCCGGCCGTCGACGACCGCCCGCAGCTCGTCGGGGAGCGTCACCTGCTCCGGGTCCAGGTCCGCCAGCGCGCCGTACAGCGCGTGCAGTTGGGCGCCGGTCACGGAGCGGTCCGGGTCGGCGAGGCGGTCCAGGAGTTCGGCGGCGCCGCCGGGTTCGTCCAGGAGGGCGGCCACCGAGGTCCGTACGCCCAGTGCCCGCAGCACCTGCTCGTCCTCGAAGCCGGTCGCGTCGGCCTCCTCGTAGAGGCCGCGCAGCAGCGGGTCGCCGCCGGCCGCCAGCAGGCCGGCCGGGCGGCGGCCGTCGAGGACCGGGTGCCCGCGCAGCCACCACGCGGTGTACGGCCGTACGACCTCGTGCGTGCCGTCGGGCAGCAGGACGCGGACCGGCTGGGTGAGGGCGTCGCGCAGCGGCGGCTGGGCGAGCAGGGCGAGGGCCTCGGGCCAGTGGTCCTCGTCGACGAGGTCGAGGTCGCGGACGGCGATCAGCTCGGTGGCGACCGGGGGGACGGGGGTGTCCGGGAAGCGGTCGAGGATGTCCTCGCACCAGACGTCGACCGCGTCGAGCAGGCCCGCGTCGTCGGGCTCGGCGAAGTCGCCCTCGCGGGGCTCCAGTTCGTCCGGATCCAGGACGACGTCGGTGGCGCGGACGAGCGCGAAGTTCGCCAGGACCCCGCAGGCGGCGAGCGGGCCCTCGCCCCACTTCCCGGCCAGCTCGGCGTCCACGGAGGCCAGTTCGTCCTCCCTGATCACCCGGGCGAAGGCGCTGCCGGGGAAGACCAGTTCACCGGCCGGGGCCAGCTCGCCGTCCTCGTCCGGAAGTGCCAGCGCGCCCAGCCACGGCTCGTCACCGGGCTCAAGACCGGCGTCCCGGACCAGGGCGAGCACGGTGTCCGCCAGCTCCTCGGCGTCCGGAGCATCCTCCTCCCAGAGCGCGCCGCCCTCGTCGTCCAGCGAGGCGGCGACAGCGGCCCGCACCTGCGGGGTGGTGAGGACCGCGCGGGGGCTGGCGGGCAGCGCGCCGAGCTTCTCCAGGAGCGGGTGGGCGGCGTCCTGGTGGGCGACCTTGAGGCCGAGCCGGGCCAGCACCTCGGGGTCGATGGCGGCCGCGTCCGCGGTGGGGAGCAGAACCTGCCGGGGACCGATGGTGGTCCTGCCTCCCCCAGAGCCAAAAGCCTGGGAGGTACCCCCAGCGAGCGGCACCGGCAGGCCGGAGAGCCGGTCCGGGTCGACGCCCGCGAGGCTGTCGTAGAGCCGCCACCACCAGTCCGGGTCCTTCTCCAGACCGGCCAGGCGGTCGACGGCGTCGGCGAGCGGCAGCCGGGCGACGGAGAGGGTGCGCAGCTCGACGCGGCGTTCGAGGCCGGCGGGCAGGAGCGTCGGCAGCACCTCGGCCAGGACCCGGACGGTCTCCGCTCCCGCCCCCTCCACGATCTCGGCGTCGCGCGGCCGCAGCGCCTCCGGAAGGTCGCTGTCGTCTCCGGCCTCGACGGCGGGCGGCAGGAACGCGGTGCGCGGCAGCCGCTCCAGGATCGCCTGGCGCAGCGCGCCGTCCAGTTCGCCCTTGCCGAGCGGGCCGGGCACCAGGTGGATGATCCCCTCCCCCACCGGCCGCCAGTCGGCGAGGAGTTCGGCGTACGCGTCGGCCGCGCGCTGCACCAGGAAGTCGGTGAGCGGGCCGGGGGCGGCGTGCCGGCGGGTGGTGTCGAGGGGGAAGGAGGCGATGAGCAGGGCGGGCACGCCGAGGGGCTCGTCGCTGGGGGTCGGGGCGTGCACGACGGCGGCGGTGCGCGGCCGGTCGGGGGCGCCCTCGGCGTCCGTGGGCACGGCCCAGGTCAGCGACCAGTGCGGTCGCAGCCGCTCCTCGACCGGCCGGTCGGCGAGCAGGTCGGGGGTGAGCGGGCCGTGCGCGGAGACCGTACGCCAGTGGGTCGTGCCCTCCTGGGAGTCCGCTACGACGGTGAGCGCGCCGTCGGTGCTGCGGCGCAGGGTGCGGGTGGCGTCGGCCGTCTCGACCACGACCTCTTCGAGACCCGGCAGGGCCAGGAGCAGGGCGTCGTCCACGGCGTCGAGGAGACGCTCGGCGAGATCGGCGGCCGCGGTGTCCCTGAGCGGCAGGATCACGACCGTGTCGTACGGGTCCGGGGCGGTGCCCTCGGCGGCGAACGGGAGCCGCAGGAGGGGGACATGGCCGTCCCGCCGACGGATCTCGTCCCCCAGCCCCGGGCTGTGCCGGGCGGTCTCCTCGGCCAGCTCCCGGGCCTCGGCGAGGGACCAGCGGACCCCGCCGTGCCGCCCCACGACCGCGGGTTCGTCGGTCACGGCCAGCACGGCGGCGAAGCCGACGCCGAACCGCCCCACCGCCCCTTCGCCGTCCCCCCGCTTCGCGGAGGCGCGCAGGGTGGAGAGGGACTCGACACCGGTCGCGTCCAGCGGGGCGCCGGTGTTGGCGGCGAACAGGACGCCGTCGCGGAGGGTGAGCCGGAGCCGGCCGGGACCACCGGCCCGCGCCGCCGCGTCGGCCGCGTTCTGGGCGAGCTCCACGACGAGCCGGTCCCGGTAGCCGCCGAGGACCAGGTCCTCCTCGGCGTTGGCGTCCTCCCGGAACCGGGCGGGGCTGGTGGCCCAGGCGTCGAGGACACCTCGCCGAAGACGAGCGGTCCCGAACGGGTCGGCACCCTCGGCTGCGGGCCGCACGAACTTGCTCACGTTGTCTCTCCTCGTCGACGTGAGCACGAAGGTACCGCCTCACTGGGGAAGCGTCGGCTAGAGGCCGCCGACCTTGACCGGGAGCTTCTGCAGCGTCGCGACCGTGACGCCGGGGTTCTCCGGGTCCACCAGGTCGACGGGGTTCTGCAGCTGGTACAGGTCGCCCCGCGGCGGGTACTGGGTGAGCCGGGCGACGAGCCTGGCCGGGTCCTTGGTGGTCAGCACCTGGACCCCGCCGTTGCCCGGCCGGTCGATGGTCATGCAGAAGGGGAGCACCCACACGCTCTCGTACTGGGGCGGGAACTGCTGGGTCTGCCGCAGCAGGCTCTTCGGGTCGACGTCGATGTCGTTCTGCTCGATGGTGACGGTTCCGCCGTCGCCTCCGTCGTCCGACGGCAGCTCCGCCGAGATCCGGAAGCCGATGGTCCGCATCCGGACGCTGTTGATCGGGTCCTCCGGGTCGACGTCGACCCGGTGCTTGATGCCCCCTCGGAAGTCGACGCTGACCAGGGAGTCCTTGAGCTGGAGCGGGGTGTTGATCCCGAGCATGCTGCACGGGATCTCCGCGCCGATGGGAGGCAGGCCGGGCATGGGTTCTCATTCGCGAGAGGGCCGCTGGCATATTCAGCGATCTCACTCTCGAAGCAGGGCGTGCCCGGACGAAACGACCACGCCGTGCAGACGGGTCCCCTCACACGGACGGGGCCGGCGCGTACCTCGGGGCGCGGAATCGGGCTCTGCCCGCGGTCGTGGAGGGCCTTCGCCGCCGCAGCGGGAACGGTCACCGGCCTCCGGAAACGCGGGCTCCGGTCGCGAGGGAGGTCGCCCCTCGGCGAGCGGGTCCTCGTCGTTCGGATCACGTACCCGGCGTGCTGAGCCGCCCGCACGGCGCGGGCGGCCCGTCGGCCCCGGGCCCGTCGGCCCCGGCTACGAGTGGCCCAGCTCCGCCGACGTCTCGTCCTCCGTCGCCGGCACCGAACCGGAGTCGGCGGCGGGGCGGAGGGGGAAGGGGTCGACTCTCGTCTCGTCGATGACCGGCGGGGCCGGCTGGGGCGGCTTCGGCATGACCGCGGCCTCCGAGTGGCCGCCGCAGCCGTAGGAGAGGGAGACGACCCGGCCGTCGGCCGGGGAGAACTCGTTGGCGCAGACGCCGAAGGCCTGGCCGAGGGAGCCGCCGATGGGGGTGAGGAAGCCGCAGCTCACGCACGTTGCGGGGGCCGCCTGGGCCATGGGGGTCTTGGCGCCGTACGCCTCCTCCCAGCGGTCCGCGGCGATGTGCAGGCCGTAGCGGGACAGGACCCGGGCCCGGCGCATGCCGAGTTCCTCGGCGACCGAGGCGATGGTGCCGCGGGAGGGGACCGTCGGCAGGTGCGCGGGCGTGCCCGCGGTGACCTCGGCGTCCTCCGCCTCCGCCAGCTCCTCCATCTCCGCCGAGATCGGGGAGTTCGGCTCCGGTCCGTCCTCGCCGGTGTAGCCGGGCTCCAGGCGGAGGTCCTCGGCCTCGGTGGGCAGCAGGTCGCCGGGGCCCATGTCACCGGGGCGCAGCCGCTCGCTCCACGGCACCCACTCGGGGGCGAGGAGGGCGTCGGGGCCGGGAAGGAGGACCACCTCGTCCAGGGTGACGACCTTGGCGCGGGAGGCGCGGGCCACCGTCACCGCCCAGCGCCAGCCGCGGTACCCCAGCTCCTTGCATTCGAAGAAGTGCGTGACCACGCGATCGCCCTCGGCCACCGCTCCGGCGTGCTCGCCCACCACCCCGGGTGCGGCGGCCTCCTCGGCGGCTCCACGGGCGAGGTCGACGGCCTCGGCGCACAGACGGTCGGGGGTGCGGCTTCGCGTTGTCGCTGCGCTCACAGGTATCGCTTCTCTCCTACGCCGTCTCACGAGTGCGGCTGCCTCCGGCGGTGGGGCGGACGGAGCGGACCTGTGGGCCGCATCGACGTCCGCGTCCGATCGCGCTCGGGCGCACCTATGCCATCCATTCTGCTTTATGGCTGAGATACGCACGCTACCCCGTCGCCGGTGGTGGGGGACAGTCCGGCGTGCGAGCGGGGAGGGGGGAGAGCCGACGGGGGTGGGGCGAGGGCCGGTTCGAGGCCGGGCGGGGGTGGGTTCCGGGGTGGTAGGGGCTGTGGGGGGTGTGCGGGTGGGCGGGGGCTGGTCGCGCAGTGCCTCCCCCAGCCTTCGGCCGGGGTACCCCCGGCGCCCCTTGCGGGGGCGCTGTCCGGCCGCGTCCAGCGGCACCCGGCGAGCGCGGTGGGCGAAACCCCCCGCCCCCGGCCCCTTCCGACTCGCTTGGCCACAAAGTGCACCAGGAACAGCACTCTCAGGGCACTATGAAGCACGTGGCAACCGCGAGGTCACCCCAACGCGCCGTCGGGGTCGGTAGCGGTGCGGGCCGGATGCGCGGTGCCGTCCGCTCGGTCGGCCGTGCCCTGCACCTCCCGGTGACCGGTACCGCCCGCGGCATCCGCAAGGCCACCCACGCGCACGGCGCCGGCGAGTCCGGGCTGGGGAAGCTGATCGAGCTCCATGCGGTCAACGGCGCGGGCGACGTCATGATCACCGTCGCGCTCGCCTCGACCGTGTTCTTCTCCGTCCCCACCGACGAGGCCCGCGGCCGCGTCGCGCTCTACCTCGCCATCACGATGGCGCCCTTCACCGTCCTCGCCCCGGTCATCGGTCCGCTGCTCGACCGGCTGCCGCACGGGCGGCGCGCCGCGATGGCCGGCGCGATGCTCGCCCGGGCGCTGCTCGCGCTGATCATCGCGGGCGCGGTGGCCGGCGGCGGTCTGGAGCTGTATCCGGCCGCGCTCGGGGTGCTGGTCGCGTCGAAGGCGTACGGCGTGGTGCGCAGCGCCGTCGTGCCCAGACTCCTGCCGCCCCGGTTCTCGCTGGTGAAGGCCAACTCGCGGGTCACCCTGGCCGGGCTGCTCGCCACCGGCGTCGCCGCCCCGATCGGGGCCGGGCTGCACGCGATCGGCGACCCGTGGCCGCTCTACGGCGCCTTCGTGATCTTCGTGGCGGGAACCTTCCTCTCCTTCTCCCTCCCCCCGAAGGTCGACTCCGCCAAGGGCGAGGACGTGGCGCTGCTCGCCGCCGACGAGGACCATCTGCACGGCCCGCTCCGGAAGGAGACGAGGCGGCCGGGGCTGCGGACGGTCGGGCCCGCCGTCACCCACGCCCTCGGCGCCAACGCCGCGCTGCGCTGCCTCTCCGGCTTCCTGATCTTCTTCCTGGCGTTCCTGCTCCGCGAGCACCCGCTGACCGGCGAGAGCGCGGCCGTGTCGCTCGGGATCGTCGGGGTCGCGGCGGGCGCCGGCAACGCGCTCGGTACGGCGGTGGGGTCGTGGCTGCGCTCCCGGGCGCCGGAGATCATCATCGTGGCGGCGGTGGCCGCGGTGCTGGGTACGGCGATCGTCGCGGCGCTGTTCTTCGGCGCCTTCCTGGTGGCGGTGCTGACGGCGATGGCCGGTTTCGGGCAGGCGCTGGCCAAGCTGTCCCTGGACGCGCTGATCCAGCGGGACGTGCCGGAACTGGTGCGCACGTCCGCGTTCGCGCGCTCGGAGACGCTGCTCCAGGTGGCCTGGGTGTTCGGCGGCGCGGTGGGCATCGTGATGCCGCTGAACGGCACCCTGGGACTGGTGGTGGCCGCCGCGATCGTGGCGGCCGGCTGGCTGGCCACCCTGCGCGGCCTGCTCAGCTCCGCCCGGCACGGCACCCGTCCCCGCCCGCGAGTGGCGTAACGAACCGGGCACGCCGTACCCCACATGGGGAGACGGCCCGGAGCGCCCGATAGCCTTCGGCCATGACCACGCTGCAATCCCGCTCGCGACGCCGCCGCGTCGTCGCCGCCGCCGGCGCCGTTTCCGCCGGACTGCTCGTCCTGTCTGCCTGTGACAAGCCGACGCCGATCGCCACGATCACCGTCGGTACGAACTCGGTCAACTCCGAGGCGACCTGCTACAACGACGGCAAGGCCCTGGACACGGAATCCCTCACGAAGTGCCTGAAGGACACCGGGATCAAGTCCATCAAGGTGGACCCGGACGACACGGTCCGC
Organism: Streptomyces sp. NPDC001714; assembly: GCF_042892755.1. Taxonomy (NCBI): domain Bacteria; kingdom Bacillati; phylum Actinomycetota; class Actinomycetes; order Kitasatosporales; family Streptomycetaceae; genus Streptomyces; species Streptomyces sp. NPDC001714. The sequence continues at coordinate 104,434 of NZ_JBIAUL010000015.1, read as the reverse complement.
TTCGGTGTCGACCCGAAGATCGCGGACAGCGGCTGGACGATCCTGATGAACGGTCAGGCGCTCACCGACTCCAGCTCCAAGACCTACCGCACCATCCCGGGCAGCGTGTTCTTCAACGCCCAGTACGGCGCCTCCGGCAACTCGACCCTCGTCTCCATCAAGGAGGGCGACAAGTCGGTGCTGGGCCTGTGGTCCTTCAAGCTCAAGAAGGACGCCTGACCACGTCCGCCGCGCGGATCCTCGTGGCCACCGCGGTCCCGGCCGAACGGGACGCGGTGGCACGGGCGTTCACCAACGGTACGACGGAGGAGGTACGGCTGCCGGGCTCGGCCCCGCTGCTGCGCACGACCGGCGGGTACGACCTGCTCGCCGCCGGGGTCGGTCCGGCCCTCGCCGCCGCCGGCACCGCGACCGCCCTCACTGCCGCCGCCCTCGACGGCCGCCCCTACGCGCTGGTCGTCTCCGCCGGGATCGCCGGCGGTTTCCAGCCGGAAGCACCCGTCGGCTCCCTGGTCGTCGCCGACGAGATCACCGTGGCCGATCTGGGCGCCGAGACGGCCGACGGTTTTCTTCCGGTCACCGAACTGGGCTTCGGAGCCGTCAGCCACCGTCCACCGAATTCACTCGTACGAGTGATAGCCCAGGCCACCGGAGCCCACCCCGGATCGGTACTCACCGTCTCCACGGTGACCGGAACCGCCGCCCGCGCGGCCGAACTGCGGACCCGGCACCCGCACGCCCTCGCCGAGGCCATGGAGGGCTTCGGCGTCGCCGAGGCGGCCGCCGCGCACGGCGTGCCCGTGCTGGAGCTGCGCGCGGTCTCCAACCCCGTCGGCCCCCGTGACCGTGCCGCCTGGCGCATCGGCGACGCCCTGGCAGCCCTGACCGAGGCATTCGGGAAGCTCGTGCCCGCCCTGGAGAGTTGGAACCCACATGACCACCGCTGACCCGCTGCGCATCGCGTACTCGCCCTGCCCGAACGACACCTTCGTCTTCGACGCCCTCGCCCACGGCCGGATCCCGGGCGCGCCCGCGCTCGACGTGACCTTCGCCGACATCGACATCACCAACGGCATGGCCGAGCGCGGCGAGTCGGACGCGCTGAAGGTGTCGTACGCCGTGCTGCCGTACGTCCTCGACGAATACGCCCTGCTGCCCTGCGGGGGCGCGCTGGGGCGGGGCTGCGGGCCGCTGGTGCTGACCCGGGAGGCGGGGGCGGACTTGACCGGCCGTACGGTCGCCGTACCGAGCGAGAAGTCGACGGCGTACCTGCTGTTCCGCCTCTGGGCGGCGGACACGCTCCCCGGCGGTGTCGGCGAGATCGTCGTCATGCCGTTCCACGAGATCATGCCCGCCGTGCGGGACGGGAAGGTCGACGCGGGGCTCGTGATCCACGAGGCGCGCTTCACGTACCAGAACTACGGCCTGCACAAACTCGCGGACATGGGCGAGCACTGGGAGAACACGACGGGCCTGCCCATCCCGCTGGGCGCGATCATCGCGAAGCGGTCGCTGGGCGCCGAGACGCTCACCCGCCTCGCGGACTCGATCCGTGCCTCCGTCCACGCGGCCTGGGACGATCCCGAGGTCTCCCGGCCGTACGTCATGGCGCACGCCCAGGAGATGGACCCGGCCGTCGCCGACCAGCACATCGGGCTCTACGTCAACGAGTTCACCTCGGAACTCGGCGAGGACGGTTACGCGGCGGTCCGCGGACTGCTCACCCGCGCGGCGGCCGAGGGACTCGTCCCGCCCCTCGGCCCGCACGCACTCGATTTCCCCTGAAAAACGCACGGGACTTACCCGCTTCCGAGACGCATATGCCTCTTGTGCGGCTACACGTCCAGCTGGTCCGCGACCGCGCGCAGCAGCCCGGCGATCTTCGCGCCGGCGGCCTTGTCCGGGTAACGGCCGCGCTCCAGCATCGGCGTGATGTTTTCGAGCAGGGTCGTCAGGTCCTGCACGATCGAGGCCAGCTCGTCCGGCTTCTTGCGCTGGGCGGCGGCGACCGACGGGGTGGGGTCGAGCAGGACCACGGACAGTGCCTGGTCACCGCGCTGACCGGCGACGACGCCGAACTCCACGCGCTGGCCCGGCTTGAGTGCGTCGACCCCGTCGGGGAGAACCGAGGAATGGACGAAGACGTCACCGCCGTCGTCGCGGGAGAGAAAGCCGAAGCCCTTCTCGCTGTTGAACCACTTGACCTTGCCGGTAGGCACGTCTGTCCTCGTCCTCGTATCTCGTCGGAAACTGCTCGGAAAACTTCTGAATGCAACAGCTCTGGAACGGGCCTTGATAGCACTCGGGCGGGTCGACCATGACCCGCCGGTACCAAGGCTAATGGTCTTCGGGCGCGTGACAAGACGTCGCCCGGTTGTTCCTTCGGGCAGGGAACTACCCTGGTCGAGTGCGTGACAAAACCCAAGCGAATTCCGCCGGGCCCGGTGACCGACTGGTCCGCGCCGGAGCCGTGGTCTTCTTCATCGGTACGGTGGCCACACTCGTCACCGTGATACCGCTGTTCCTCGGCGCGAAGCCTTTTCCGACGTACATGTACCTGCTGAGCATGCTCATGGGCGTCGGCTTCCTGGTCGCGGCCGCCGGAGTGCTCCAGTCGGTCGCGGCCGGACGCCGTCAGGCGCGGGAGGCGTCCTCCCGGTAGCCGTCCTCGAGGTAGCCGGCCAGCCACGCGGGCAGCTCGGTGAGGTCGGCGAGCACCACGTCGGCGCCGGCCGCGCGCAGCTCCTCGGCGTCACAGGGCCCGGTGGCCACCGCCACCGACAGGGCTCCCGCCTTGCGCGCCCCGCGTACGTCCCCGACGTGGTCGCCGACGTACGCGCCCGCGGCGTGCTCGCGCAGCGCCACCGCCTTCTGCTCGGCCCACAGGTCGCCGACGACGGCGTCCGGGACTATGCCGAGGTGGCTGAGGTGCAGCTTCGCGTTGGGCTCGTACTTCGCGGTGACCACCACGCTCTTCCCACCGGCGTCCCGCACCGCGGCGATCGCCTCCCGCGCACCGGGCATGGCGGGCGTCGCGGCGATGGCGATCTCCGGATACATGCCCCGGTACAGATCACTCACCTCCGCGATCCGCTCGGCCGGAAACCAGTGGATCAACTCCTCGGCGAGCGGCGGTCCCAGCCGGGTGACCGCCAGATCGGCATCGATGTAGGTCCCGGTCCGCTCGGCGAGCGCCAGGTAGGTGGCGTGGATGCCGGGCCGGGAGTCGATGAGCGTCATGTCCAGATCGAAGCCGACGGAGAGGGGGCGAGGAGTCATGTGGGTCATTGTGCAGGGTGGGGGGTGACCGCGGGTGGGGGCTGGGGACGCTTGCGACCAGCCCCCGCCCACCCGCAGCCGCCCGACGACCGACAGCCCCGCCCCGTACCGCGCCGCCCCCCTACCGCGCCCTCTGCGACCGCCACACCACATAAACGGCCGAGGCCAGCGCAGCGCCCCGCACCACCCACGGCCACGTCTCCGCCACCGCATCGCTCATGTGCCCCTGCGCGATCGGGTCGCCCCACCGCCCCGCGCTGCGTCCCCACAGCCACACCAGCCCGGCCGCGACGGACAGCCCCGGTACCCACAGCACCGCCAGCTTCGTCTCCGTCGGGGTGAGCCGCCGGGAGCCGTAGGCGATGGCCCAGCCGAGGACGAGCGCGAACCAGTTGCCGAGCACCGCGCCCACCACGAGCGCGGCGGCGGCGAGCAGGAGGAGGGGGTTGCTCCAGCCGGTGGCGGGGCGGGGGACGACACGGAGCCGGCGTCGCGCCGACGGTGCGGCCTCCTCCACCACCGGGGCCTTCTCCGGCTCGACCGGCTCGACCGGCGCGTCATCCGGCTCCGCCTTCCGCAGCCGCGGCCTGCTGAGCAGCTCCGGGATCTCCACCCCGCCGACGAACCCCGGCACCCCGTCCCCGTCACCGAACGGGCTGCTGTCCACCCGCCACCAGTCGGGCGGCGGTGCCGAACCGTCCGGCTCCGACGGCCGGGGGCGCGGCACGACGCGCCGCAGGTCCTCGGCCGGCGCCGCGGGCTCCGGGTCCCGTTGGACGGGGACCGTGCCCGACGGCGACTGCGCCGCGGCGCTCGCCGTCGTACCGCCCGCCGCCTCGACGACCTCGTCGGGCGTGCCCAGCCGGTCCAGGATGCGCCGTACCGCGGCGGGGCTGTCGACGGTGGCCTTCGCCCGCTGCCGGTCGATGTCGTTGCGCAGCCCGGAGACCAGGCGCATCCGCTCGGCCGAGGACAACTGGCGCTGGTGCGCGATGTCCCCGACGCGGCTCAGATACTCGTAGACGACCTGATCGCTCTCGATACCCACGAAGTCCCCTCCGGGGCCGGTACGTTGCCTTGGATTACCCCGCCGGAACGACGGTAGCGCAGGCCACGGCTCATGTCGGCCGGCACACCAGCGGGTAGCGGGTCCCGGAGCGGGGGAGGTTGCCGTACTCGCGCAGGATGTCCTTGCCGCCCTGGTCGGTGAGGTAGCGCAGGAAGGCGGCGGCGACGGAGCCGGCGGGCGTCCTCACGACCGCATGGGAGCCCAGGGTGACGACCGGGTGCCGGGTGTTGCCAGAGGTGCCGGGATCCTCCCGCTGAAATCCATTCGCCGGACATCTGCGCAACGTCCCGTTCTCCCCGTGGCTGCCCGTTGCACAGGAACGGTCGCGGGACAGGTGATCCCGGCGCCCGCCCCGCACCCGCTACCGTGGGTCGGATGAGCAACCCGGCCACCCCGCCGCGTTCCCTCGCGGAGGCGCTTCGGGCCAGGGACGACGCCTCCCTGGCCGTACTGCTGCGTGCCCGCCCCGACCTCATCACCCCCGTCCCCACCGACCTGACCCAGCTGGCCACCCGGGCCGGCACCCGCGCCTCGGTGCTGCGCGCCCTGGAACGCCTGGACCGCTTCGCCCTGCAGACCGCGGAGGCGCTGGCGGTGGCCGGCGACCCGGCGTCGTACCAGGAGCTGCTGGGTCTGATGGCCGGTGACGGCGGGGACCCGGCCGTCACCGGCGAGCTGCCGCGGGCCGTCGCCGTGCTCCGCGACCAGGCGCTGGTGTGGGGCGACGACGACCGGCTGCGGCTGGTGCGGACCGCGCGCGAGGTGCTCGCCCCGTCTCCGCAGCACCCTTCGCCGACCGGTCTCGGCCCGGCCGTGCGGGAGGCCACCGCGGGGATGTCGCCGGGCCGGATCCAGGCGATCGTGGCCGCCGCCGGGCTGCCCTCCACACACGACTCGGTCTCCGCGGTGGACGCGCTCACCAAGCTGTTCGGCCACCGGAAGAAGATGGCGAAACTGCTCGCCGCCGCGCCCGCCGAGTCCCGCGAGGTCCTCGCCCGGCTGGTCTGGGGTCCGCCGTACGGCCAGGTCACCCCCGAACCGGCCGCCCATCTGCGCTGGCTCCTCGACCGCGGCCTGCTGCTGCCGACCGCGCCCGGCACGGTGGTCCTCCCCCGCGAGGTCGCCCTGCACCTGCGCGAGGGCCGGGCGCACCGCGAACCGGAGCCCACCCCGCCCGCCGTCGAGCCCGCCGCCGCCCACCGTCCACAGGTTGTGGACGCGACCGCGGCCGGGCAGGCGTACACCGCGCTCGCGACCGTCGAGGAGCTGCTGAAGGACTGGGACGAGGGCGGTCCCGCGGTGCTGCGGGCCGGTGGCCTGAGCGTCCGGGACCTCAAGCGGACGGCCGTCGCCCTGGACGTGCCCGAACCGATCGCCGCCTTCTGGGTCGAGCTGGCCTACGCGGCCGGGCTGCTCGCCTCCGACGGCGAGGCCGACGAACGCTACGCGGCGACCCCCGCCTACGACGAGTGGCTGGACCGCCCGCCCGCCGAACGCTGGGCCCAGCTGGCGGAGGCCTGGCTCACCGCGACCCGCGCCTCGGGCCTGGTCGGCGGCCGGGACGCCAAGGACCGCGCCCTGTCGGCGCTCGGCCCCGGCCTCGACCGCTCCGCCGCGCCCGAGGTACGGCACCGGGTCCTGTCCCTCCTCGCCGCGCTCCCGGAGGGCACCGCCCCGGCCCCCGACTCGGTCCTGGCCCGGCTGCGCTGGGAACGCCCGCTGCGCGGCCCGCAGCAGCACGGCGACGACCTGCGCACCCGGCTGGCCCGTTGGACCCTGTCGGAGGCCGAGCTGCTGGGCGTGACCGGGCGCGGGGCGCTGTCGGCGCACGGCCGCGCGCTCCTCGGCGCACCGGCCGTGGAGAAGACGCCCGAGCAGGCCGCGGAGCCGTCCGGCCCGGGCGACAAGCTGCCGGTGCGCCATCACCACGTCTCCCCCGCCCTCGAACCCCTCTCCCCGCCCGAGCAGGCCGTCGCCACCGCGGCCGCCGGCCGGCTGCTCGCCCCGCTCCTCCCCGAGCCCCTCGACCACGTCCTGCTCCAGGCCGACCTGACCGCGGTCGCTCCGGGTCCGCTGCGCCGCCCGCTCGCCGACGCGCTGGGCGCCCTCGCCGACGTCGAGTCCAAGGGCGGTGCCACGGTCTACCGCTTCACACCCGCCTCGGTCCGCCGCGCCCTGGACGCCGGCCAGACCGCCGCCGACCTGCACGCCTTCCTCGCCACGCACTCCCGCACGCCGGTCCCGCAGCCGCTCGCGTACCTGATCGACGACGTCGCCCGCAGGCACGGCCATCTGCGGGTGGGCGCGGCCTCGGCGTACGTCCGCTGCGACGACGACGCCGTCCTCAACGAGATCATGGCCGACAAACGGGCGTCGGGTCTGCGCCTGCGCCGCCTGGCCCCGACGGTGCTCGCCACCCAGGCCGACCCGGCCGCCCTCCTGGAGGGCCTGCGCGCGATGGGCTACGCGCCCGCCGCCGAGTCCGCCGAGGGCGACGTACTGATCACCCGCGCCCACGCCCACCGCACCCCGCCGCGCACGGCCCCCGAGCCGGTCCCGGACGGCCCGCCGCCACCGGACTCCACCCTCCTCGCGGCGGCGATCCGCGCGATCCGCGCGGGCGACCTCGCCGCCACCACCCCGCGTAAGTCCGCCGGCACCGCCGTCAGGGGCGGCGAGCTGCCTCGCACCACTCCCGCCGAGACCCTCGCCACCATGCAGGCCGCCGTCCTCACCGGCGACACCCTCTGGATCGGGTACGTCAACGCCGAAGGCACCGCAAGCCAACGCGTCATCGCCCCCGTCCGCGTCGAGGGCGGCTTCGTCACGGCCTACGACCACACCGCCGACGAGGTACGCACCTATCCCTTGCACCGCGTGACGGGCGTCGCCGAGCTGGCGGAGGACTGAAGCGCCCCGCTGGAGAGGCAGCGATGGGCCGTCGTTCGGCTGCCGCGCCGTCGTGGCCGGTCGCGCAGTTCCTCCCCCAGCGCCTTCGGCCGGGGGTACCCCCAGCGCCAGCGCCCCCTCGGGGCGCCTCACAGTTCGGTGGCCCTGCTAGCAGTCCCGCACCGGCGCCCCGGCCGGCAAGCCGAAGTGGGCGCGGGCCGCGGTCTCCAGGACGGTGGACGCCATCGGCCGGTCGAGGCGGGACGCCGCGTGGTGGCTGAAGTGGGTCTCCTCCCACTCCCCGTAGCCCTCGCCGTCCGGCGGCTCCTGCGCGGAGAGGACCCGGAAACCGCCGTTCGCCGGATCCCGTACCAGCCGGACCACCTGCGGTGTCTGCCCGCCGCTGCACTCGACCAGGGTGCCGCCGTCAGCGCCGTACTCCAGGCACAGCGTGTCGACGCCGGCCCGCACCCGGCCCCCGCTCTCCTCCAGTTCCAGGGCCTCCGCCCGGCAGAACCACCGAGCCCTGAGCGCGGGCTCGTCCATCTCCGCGTACCCGGACCCGGTCATCTCCGTCACCATCCGCGCCTCGATCGCGGGACGCACCTGCGCCCACAGTCCGGCGTCCACCGCGCTCGACCCGCGCGCCCACACCCCGGCCGCCACCAGCACCACCACGGCACCCGCGCCGGTACCCCAGATGCGTACGGACGTCACCCCAGCCTCCCCACCGGGCCACGCCCATCCGTGGCCCCCTCGGACATGACACCCGAAACGGACCCAAGGTTGCACCGGACGATCAGGCACCTCTAGAAGCCGGTCACGGGCGGTGCATGTTCCGTCGAACGGCGAAGGTGATCGCTCGTATATGAGGCACACTGGAACTTTGGCCCGTGACGATGGCCGCCATGGCGATGGCCGCACGGACCGAACGGAAAGGGTGCAGCGCGTGAATGGTCCGTTGATCGTCCAGTCCGACAAGACCCTGCTCCTGGAAGTCGACCACGAGCGGGCCGACGAGTGCCGTCGGGCGATCGCGCCCTTCGCCGAGCTGGAGCGGGCGCCGGAGCACATCCACACCTACCGGGTGACCCCGCTGGGGCTGTGGAACGCACGGGCCGCCGGGCACGACGCCGAGCAGGTCGTGGACGCGCTGGTCGAGTACAGCCGCTACCCAGTGCCGCACGCGCTGCTGGTCGACATCGCCGAGACGATGGACCGGTACGGGCGGCTGACGCTCAGCAAGCACCCGGCGCACGGGCTGGTGCTCACCACCACCGACCGGCCCGTCCTCGAGGAGATCCTGCGCTCCAAGCGGATCACCCCGCTGGTCGGCGCCCGGATCGACCCCGACACCGTCGCCGTGCACCCCTCCGAGCGCGGGCAGATCAAGCAGACCCTGCTGAAGCTGGGGTGGCCCGCCGAGGACCTCGCCGGGTACGTGGACGGGGAGGCCCACCCGATCGAGCTCGCCGAGGACGGCTGGGCGCTGCGGCCGTACCAGAAGCAGGCCGTGGAGAACTTCTGGCACGGCGGGAGCGGCGTCGTCGTCCTCCCCTGCGGGGCCGGGAAGACCCTGGTCGGGGCCGGGTCCATGGCCCAGGCGAAGTCGACCACGCTGATCCTGGTGACGAACACCGTGTCCGCGCGGCAGTGGAAGCACGAGCTGGTGAAGCGGACGAGTCTCACCGAGGACGAGATCGGGGAGTACAGCGGGACGCGCAAGGAGATCCGGCCTGTCACGATCGCCACGTACCAGGTCCTCACGACCAGGCGGAAGGGCGTCTACCCGCACCTCGAACTCTTCGACTCCCGCGACTGGGGTCTGATCGTCTACGACGAGGTCCATCTGCTGCCGGCTCCTGTCTTCAAGTTCACCGCCGACCTGCAGGCGCGCCGACGGCTGGGGCTGACGGCCACCCTGGTGCGCGAGGACGGCCGGGAATCGGACGTGTTCTCTCTCATCGGGCCCAAGCGGTTCGACGCTCCGTGGAAGGAGATCGAGGCGCAGGGCTACATCGCACCCGCCGACTGTGTGGAGGTGCGGGTGAACCTGACGGACTCGGAGCGGCTGGCGTACGCCACCGCCGAGACCGAGGAGAAGTACCGCTTCTGTGCGACCACCGCGACCAAGCGGAAGGTCACGGAGGCGATCGTGAGGCGCTTCGCCGGGCAGCAGATCCTCGTCATCGGCCAGTACATCGACCAGCTCGACGAGCTGGGCGAGCACCTGAACGCCCCGGTCATCAAAGGCGAGACCTCCAACGCCCAGCGCGAGAAGCTCTTCGACGCCTTCCGCGAGGGCGAGATCAGCGTGCTGGTCGTCTCGAAGGTCGCCAACTTCTCCATCGACCTGCCGGAGGCGACGGTCGCCATCCAGGTGTCGGGCACCTTCGGCTCCCGCCAGGAGGAGGCCCAGCGCCTCGGCCGGGTCCTGCGCCCGAAGGCCGACGGCCACCAGGCCCACTTCTACTCCGTCGTCGCCCGGGACACGATCGACCAGGACTTCGCCGCCCACCGGCAGCGGTTCCTGGCGGAGCAGGGATACGCCTACCGGATCATGGACGCGGACGAGCTGCTGGCGGAGAGCTGAGAGTCGGCCGGCAGAGCGGCGCCCGGTCTGTCGGGCAGGGCGCCGCTCCGCCTTCGTAGGGCCACCACCGCGCCTGCCAGCAGTGCCAGCCCCAGCAGCGGGTACGGCGATGCCGACGGCTGCTGCCACCACGGCAGGTGCAGGTCCAGGTCGCCCTGGTGGGGCAGCAGCCACATGGTGCGGGCCGTGAAGACCAGTGCCGCCGTGGCCGCGAGGAGCGTGCGCCCCTCGGCCAGCAGGACCGCCAGCAGCGGGACGCACCACACCCAGTGGTGGGACCAGCTGATCGGGCAGACCAGCAGGGCCGTGAACGCGGTGAGCAGGATGCCCCAGCGGTCGCCGCGCTCGCCGTGGGCGCGGCGTGTGCGGGTGGCCAGCCACAGGCCCGTCACCGCCACCGCCGCCGCCGGGAGCGCCCAGGCCAGGCCCGGTGCCGCCGTGCCCGTCGCCCTTGCGACCAGGCCCTGGAGCGACTGGTTGTCGATGATCCAGGCCTTGCCGATCCGGCCGGTCTCGAACAGCCGCCGCGTCCAGAAGTCCGCCGTGGCCGAGGGGAGGAGAAGGGCGCCGAACAGGGCCGTGCCGGCGAAGGAAGCCGTCGCGGTGGCTGCCTCCTTTCTGCGTGCGGTGAGGAACAGGTAGGCGATGAAGATCGCCGGGGTGAGTTTGACGCCCGCCGCGATGCCCAGGGCCAGCCCCTTGGCGCGGGCGCCGGGCGGGCGGGTGAGGTCCCACAGGACCAGGCCGGTGATCGCCAGGTTGACCTGCCCGAAGAGCAGTGTCTGGAAGACCGGCTCCAGCCAGAGCGCGACTGCGGTCGCCGCGCTCAGCAGCGGAAGGGGTGCCCTGCGGCCGGCCAGGCGGGCGGAGAGGGCGAGGAGCCAGGCGAGCAGGAGCGCGTTGCCCGCGAGGAACACGGCTTTCAGGGCCGGGACGGGGATCCAGGTCGTCGGGACGAACAGGACCGCCGCGAAGGGCGGATACGTCGCCGGCAGCCGCCACTCGGTGACGGTGAAGCCGTACAGGTCACCGCCGTGGACCACGGCTTCGCCCTCGGCCCGGTAGACCACCAGATCGGCCATCGGGGCACGGAGCAGGACGCAGAGGACGCCGAAGGAGCAGAGGGAGACCGTCAGTAAGGAGAGGGACAGGAGGAGAGGGAGGGGCGGGAAGGCGGGTGAGGCAGGGGGTGACGTCACCGTCCGGTTCGGCACGGGAGCGACCCTATGCCGTTACTTGCGGCGTATGCCCGCTTCCTCGCCGTACTCACCGAGTATCGCGACGCTGAACGCCGCGCTGACGAAGACCTTGACGGCGCGCAGGGCGTCGCCCAGGCGGTGGTGGGGTTGGGGGACTCCGTCGAGGGCCGTGGCGCCCGGGGGACGGCTGGGGGCTGGGTGGATGGTTGCTGCGCTCATGCCTCAATGGTGGAACTTCGGGCATGGGTACGGCATCGGTCCACGGGTCCAATTTCCGGCATCCTCCGGTCCATCCCCCGATGGACGCCGCCCCCGACCTCGGACCCACCCTCCGGGTGACGCGTCCCCTAGGGGTTGCGAGGAAATCCATTGGCCTCCCCCGCCCCCACCTCATTACAATCTCCGCTCTTGCCCGCCTCCGCCCCCCGGAGTGCCGCCCACCCGTCTCCCACCACCACCCTCGACCGAGGCCCTACGGGCCGCCCCAACGTTGCCGGACGGAAACCGTCGGCTGATCGCCACCTGTGCGCCACCCATACCTGAGCGCCATCGACTCGCAGGCCTTCGGAGGCACCCCCTTGTCCACGCCCGCCCACGACCCTCTGGCCGACCCGCACCCCGACCCCCTCTCCCGCGAACGTTCCCACCTCGCCGAGTCCCGCGCCGCCCTGCGCGCCATGCGCGAGGACGTCGAGTCGCTGGACATCAGCGACGTCACCGCGAACTGGGTCAACGCCGAGGTCCTCGCCCGCCAGATGGAGGAGCGCATCAAGGCGCTGGCCGACCTCAGCGACACCCCGCTGTTCTTCGGCCGCCTCGACTACCTGCACGCCCCGGGCGCCGACCAGGCCGAGGGCGCCTACGGCGAGCGCTTCTACATCGGGCGCCGGCACGTGCACGACCACGACGGCGACCCGATGGTCATCGACTGGCGGGCGCCGGTCTCGCAGCCGTTCTACCGGGCGTCCAAGAAGGACCCGATGGACGTCACGCTGCGCCGCCGCTTCGGGTACACCCGCGGCGACATCACGGCGTACGAGGACGAGCACCTCTCCGACCCCGCCGAGGCGGCCCGCACCAGCAAGCTGCTCCAGCAGGAGATCGAGCGCCCGCGCGTCGGCCCGATGCGCGACATCGTGGCGACCATCCAGCCCGAGCAGGACGAGATCGTGCGCAGCGGGCTCGGCGGCACGGTGTGCGTGCAGGGTGGCCCGGGGACCGGGAAGACGGCCGTCGGCCTGCACCGGGTCGCGTACCTCCTCTACGCGCACCGGGAACGGCTGGCCCGCACCGGCACCCTGGTCATCGGGCCGAACCGCTCCTTCCTGCACTACATCGAGCAGGTGCTGCCCGCGCTGGGCGAGCTGACCGTGCAGCAGGCGACGGTGGACGACCTGGTGGCACGTGACGTCGACATCCGCGGCACCGACGACGCCCCCGCCGCGGTCGTCAAGGGCGACGCCCGGATGGCGGAGGTCCTGCGCAGGGCCGTCTACGCGCACGTCACGCCGCCCACCGAACCGGTCGTGGTGGTGCGCGGCTCCCGGCGCTGGCGGGTCCCGGCGTACGAACTGGAGAACATCGTGCGGGAGTTGCTGGACCGGGGCATCCGGTACGGCGCCGCGCGCGAGGCCCTGCCGCAGCGCATCGCGCACGCCGTGCTGGTCCAGATGGAGCGCTCGGGAGAGGCGCCCGACGACCGCGTGCAGGACTCGGTGGCCCGCAACGCCGCGGTGAAGGCGGCCGTCAAGCAGGTCTGGCCGCCGGTCGACCCGGCGAAGCTCGTGCTGCGCCTGCTCACGGACGCGGACTTCCTCGCGGAGCACGCCGCCGGGATCCTCGACGAGGACGAGCAGAAGACGATCCTCTGGGCGAAGCCGGTGCGCAGCGTCAAGGCGGCCAGGTGGTCGGCCGCGGACGCGGTGCTGATCGACGAGGCGACGGACCTCGTCCAGCGCACGCACTCGCTCGGCCATGTCGTCCTGGACGAGGCGCAGGACCTCTCCCCCATGCAGTACCGCGCGGTCGGCCGCCGCTGCACCACCGGTTCGGCGACCGTCCTCGGCGACCTGGCGCAGGGCACCACGCCCTGGGCGACCCGGAGTTGGGCCGAGGCCCTGTCCCACCTGGGCAAGACCGACGGGGTGATCGAGGAACTGACGGCGGGTTTCCGCGTCCCGACCGACGTCATCACCTACGCCTCCCGGCTCCTCCCGCACATCGCCCCCGGCCTCACCCCGGTGGCCTCGGTCCGTGAGAACCCCGGTTTCTTCGCCCTCCGTCCCGTCACGGACACCGCCGAAGTGGTTGCCGCGTGCGAGGAGTTGCTGCGCAACGAGGGCTCGACGGGCCTGATCGCGGCGGACGCGCGCGTGCCCGCGCTGGCCGAGGCGCTCACCGCGGCCGGTATCGGCCACCTCTCCCCCGGCGAGGAGACGACCGCCGAAACCCGCCTCACCCTGGTCCCCGCCTCACTCGCCAAGGGCCTGGAGTACGACTACGTCGTCCTGGACGAGCCCCAGGCCGTGGTCGACGGCGAACCCGACGAACGCACCGGCCTGCGCCGCCTGTACGTGGCCCTGACCCGAGCGGTGTCGGGCCTGATCGTGGCCCACGCGGCCCCCCTGCCGGCGCAGCTGACCTGAGCCCGTCCTTCACCGTTCAACCAAAGCGCCCTGACCGCCATCGGATTGACGCGACACCATGCCCAAAAGTGAGTAGATTATCCCCATATAGGGGAATTCACGGGGTTGATGGCGATGGATCCGATCGTAGTATCGGCGGCCACGGCCTTGGTGGGGGCGATGACCACTGACGCCTGGGAGCACGTGCACACGGCCCTCGTCAGCTGGTGGCGCCGCATCCGCCCCCAGCACGCCGACAGCGTGGCCGCAGAACTGGAGCAGTCCCGGGACCGCGCGCTGACGGCCCGACGGGATCACGACAGCGCCGCGGAGTCGGAGCTGATCGCAGCCTGGCAGAACCAGCTCGCCGAGGTGCTCGGGGACAATCGCGCGCTGGCGGAGGACCTGCGCCTCCTGGTCGAACGGGACATCACCCCGTACACGCACCACGAACACGTGCACCACGACAGCGGCAGCCGCACCGGCACCCAGGAAACCCACGTCGAGGCTTCCGGAGACGCACACGTCTTCATCGCCGGGCGTGATCAGCACATCCACGAGCCATGAACCCCGCCGACGAACCCCCCGTACCCGGCCTCGGCGGACTCCGCGCCCCGGGCGAGGAGAGCGGGCACGGCGAGGCGAACTGCTCGCACATCCACGCCTCGGACCAGGCCACGGTCAACCAGGCCCAGCGGGACATGTTCATCGCCGAACGGGATCTGCACGTGCACCTCCTCAACGGTGTGCGCGAGGCGCGCCAGGTGGTCACCACTTCGGTCTCCGACGAGTGCCCGTATCCGGGCCTGACCGCCTTCGGCATCGGCCAGTCGCAGTGGTTCTTCGGCCGGGACGAGCTGTTGGCCGGGCTGCTGGTCCGGCTGGACAGATGCCGGGCGGTGGGCGGCGCGCTGGTGGTCGTCGGCCCCTCCGGTTCCGGGAAGTCCTCACTGCTCAGGGCGGGGCTGCTGGCCACGCTGGAGCAGGGCGCGCTGCCGGGTTCGAGGCATTGGCCGAAAATGTCGCTGACTCCGACGGCCCATCCCATGGAGGCCCTCCGCAACCACCTGTGGGAGGTCATGGGCAGTGGTTCCGGCGGCTCTCCCGTCCTGCGGCCGGACACGCTGCGCCAGGCGTTCGCGCGGCGCCCCGGGGAACGCCGGATGGTCCTGGTCGTCGACCAGCTGGAGGAACTGTTCACGCTGTGCCCCGACAAGCAGGAGCGACGGGACTTCCTCGACGCCGTCCTCGGCATCGCGGAGCTCGGGCCGGGCGGCGAGCCCCCGCCCGCCCTGGTCGTCTTCGGTCTGCGTTCGGACTTCTACACCCAGTGCGCGGCACACGCCGGTCTCATGAAGGCGGTGGGGCGCAACCAGCTGATGGTGGGACCGCTGACCCGGACCGGCGTGGAGCAGGCGATCCTGTTCCCCGCCCAACGGGTCGGGCTGGACGTCGAACCCGGGCTGGTGCAGATACTGCTGCGCGACCTGGGCGGGCCGGAGGGCGGACCGGACGACGCCGCCTACGAGATCGGCCGCCTGCCGCTGCTCGCCCACGCCCTGCGGGCCACCTGGATGCGCCGCGCGGGCCATGTCCTCACCGTGGCGGGCTACGAGGCGACCGGCGGCATCGCGAACAGCGTGGCGGCCGAGGCGGACAGCTGGTTCGACCGGCTGGACACCTCGGCCCAGCAGACCGCGCAATCCGTGTTCCTGCACCTGATCACGTTCGGCGGCAGCGGAACCAGGGACACGCGCCGCCCGGTGCCGTACGACGAGCTCGTGGGCCACTGCGCACGCCCCGAGGAGGCGGCCCAGGTCGTCGAGATGTTCACCAAGGGCCGGCTGCTGACCCAGGAGCGGGACACGGTCACCATCACTCACGAGGTGCTGCTGCGGACCTGGCCGCTGCTGCGGCGGTGGATCCGGGAGCACCGGGTCCGCTACCTGGCCCGGCAGCGGCTGGAGGACGCGGCGGTCGCCTGGGAGGAGGCCGGGCGGGACCCGGGCATGCTGTACCGGGGCGGCCGGCTGGAGGAGGCGCGGACGCTGGCGCGCGAAGACGACGAGGACCAGGAACGACTGGGCCCGGTCGCGTCCGCGTTCCTGGCCGCTTCGGTACGGCATCGGCGGCGGACCCGGCGGATGTGGCAGACGCTCATCGCCTGCCTGAGTGCGCTGGTCGTGCTCGTCGCGGTGATGGACGTCAGGGCCCGGCAGGAAGCCGATATCGCGTTCGCCGAGCAGCTCAGGGGCGAAGCCGACCACCTGCGTACGACGGACGCCTCCCTCGCCGCCCAGCTGGACCTGGTGGCCGACCGGATGAAGTCCGCCGAGTCGACCCGGGTCAACATGCTCGGTGACCAGAACACACCGCTGTCCACCCTGCTGACCGGACACAAGGGCCAGGTGAACACGGTGGAATTCAGCCCGGACGGGCGAGAGCTGGCGAGCGCGGACAGCAAAGGCGTGATCCGGTTGTGGGACACAGCGGGCACGGGCACCCCGACCGCGCTCGGCAACCCGCTGCACGGCTTCCACAAGCCACTGTGGGGAGTGGTCTTCAGCCCCGACGGACACTTCCTCGCCGCCACCGGCGAGGACGGCACCATCCGCCGGTGGGACATTCGCGACCCCCGGCACCCCACCGGTCTGGGCGCCCCGATCACGGTGAGCGGCGGAGCCCTGTACACGCTCGCCATCAGCCCTGACGGACACTCCATGGCGGCAGCGGGCGACAACGGCCTCATCCACCTGTGGAACGTCACCGATCCCCGGCATCCGAAGCTCCTCGCCAAGCCGCTCACCAGCGGCGGTTCCCGCACCGAGGTGTACGGAGTCGCCTTCAGTCCGGACGGCAAGCTGCTGGCGTCCGGCGGGAGCGACGGGACGGTACGGCTGTGGAACATGACGGACCCACGACACCCGTCGGCAGCCGGCAGGACCGACTCGGTGACCCGCACCACGTTCCAGATGGTCGCCTTCCGTGACGACAACCAGACGCTGGCCGCGGCCGGCAGCGACGGGACGACCCACCTCTGGGACGTCTCGAATCCGAACAAACCGGCCCGGATCGACTCCCCGAGTGCGAGCGCCGCCGTCAACGCGGTGGCCTTCTCCCGCAACGGCGATCTCATGGCCTACGGCGGCTACGACAACGCCGTGTCGCTCGACAACATGACGTCCCCGAAGGACTACCAGCCCCTCACACCGAACCTGACGGGCCACACCGGCAGCGTGTGGGGGCTCGCGTTCGACCCCAAGGGCACCCGGCTGGCCAGCGCCAGTGACGACCACACCGTCAGGGTCTGGACGATGCCGCGCACCATCCTCACCGGGCACGCGAGTCTCATACTGGCCACAGCCCTGAGCCGCAGCGGGCAGTTGCTGGCCTCCGGCTCGGAGGACGGGACCGTACGTCTCTGGAACGTGAGCGACACGGCCCATCCCCGGCTGATCAACAGTTCGATCCGGGTCGACACGAAGTCGCAGTTCCCCTACGCGGTCGCCTTCCACCCCGGTGGGAAGGTGCTGGCCGTCTCGACCGGCCCGAAGGTGCAGCTGTGGGACGTGGCCGACCCGGCCGCCCCGAGACTTCTGGGCAGTCCTCCGGGGCATACCGGCGACTTGTTCCGGAGCGTCGCGTTCACTCGCAACGGAAAGACGCTGGCCGGCGGCAATGCCGACGGAACAGTCGTCCTCTGGAACGTCAGCGACCCGTCCCGTCCGAAGCCCCTGGGCCAACCGCTGAAGACCGGGGCGAACAGCCAGATCAACCGTGTGGCCGTCAGTCCTGACGGACGCGTGCTCGCCGCCGTGTCGAACGACGGCAGACTGCGCCTGTGGGACATCACCGACCCCACCCACCCCAAAAACCCGAGCCCGCTCCTGTCACCCAGCGATGTCGGGCTCAACGCGATCGTCTTCAGCCCGAACGGCCAGATGATCGCAGCTGCTGGCGACGACGCGGGACTCCGCTTGTGGGATGTCAGCGACCCCGCCCGTCCCCGGCAGTTGGGCCAGGAACTGACCGGCCACACCGGCAGGATCGAGGCATTGGCCTTCGAACCGGACGGCCGCACGATCGTCAGCGGCGGCACCGACCAGACCATCCGGCTATGGGACGTCCGGGACCCGGAGCGCGCGCGGCCCTCCGGAGACCCGATGGCCGTTTTCCCCAACTACATCGACGCGCTCACGTACTCCCCCGACGGCCACCACCTCTTCATCGGCGACGGGGCATACACGGTTCGCGTCCTTCCCATGACGCCCCAGGCGGCCACCGACTACATCTGCCACACCACCGGCAACGTGCTGACCAGAAACGTATGGAGCGAGTACGTCCCCCATCACAGGTACGACCCTCCGTGCGGTCGCACCTGAGGCCCTCAGCCCTCGTCCAGGGCCCTCCTCCAGTCCCGCACCGCCTCCGCCGACACCGGCCCGCTCCAGCCGCCCGGCCGGGCCGCGCCGCCGATGTGGAAGGCGTCGATGCCCGCCGCTCGCAGCTCGGCCACGTGATCGAGCCGCAGGCCGCCGCCCACCAAGAGCGTCTGTTCGTACCCCGGCTCGCCGCGCCGCCCCGCCTCTGCCAGCAGGCTGGGCAGCCCCTCGTCCACGCCCTCCGCGGCCCCGGCCGTGAGGTAGGTGTCGAGGCCCGGCAGGTCGGCGAGCTGTTTGCGCAGGGCGCCCCGGTCCGCGGCCCGGTCGATGGCCCGGTGGAAGGTCCAGCGGCAGCCGTCGAGCCCGGCCACCACCCGCTCGACCGCATCCAGGTCCACTCCGCCGTCCGCGTCGAGGAACCCGAGCACGAACTGGTCGGCCCCCGCCGCCCGCAGCTCCCCGGCCACCCCCGCCAGCCGGTCGACGTCGCCCGCCGCGAACCCGTCCGCCAGCCGGAGCATCACGCGCAGGTCGATATCGACGGCGGCGCGGATCTCGGTGAAGGTCCGGGTCGGCGGGGTCAGCCCGTCGGCCGCCATGTCGGTGACCAGTTCGAGGCGGTCCGCGCCTCCGGCCTGGGCGGCGACCGCGTCCTCGGCGTCGAGGGCGATCACCTCCAGGACTGCCCGCGTGCTCATAGGGCCCCTTCCGTGGTGTTCCCCGTGTACCCATGCGACCGACCACAGGAGGTCTAGTCCAATCCAGGGTACGCGGGGAACGCCGACGGCCGCGAGACCGCCCCCGTCACACACCGTCCGTATTCAGCCGTAGAGGTTCAGCTCCGCCGGCTCCGCTCCCATCAGCTCGTACGACGCCCCGTCCGGCGACCGCCCGGTGTACAGCCGTACGAGCGTCGCCGCGTCCCCCATGAAACGGGCCGGGGTCCGGGCCCCGCTGGGCTCGCCCAGGTGCAGCGGGTCGTCCACGTCGTCCAGGTCGGCCTGGAGCCGCAGGTGCCCCCGCTCCCGGGTCACCCGGGCCAGCAGCGAGAGCGCGTGGGGCAGGCCCGCGCCCGTGTAGGCACCGGGTTCGCCGAGGGTGTCGCGGACGTCACCGGCGTGCACCCACTCGCCGAGGGCGATCCGGTCCAGCGCCCCGTCCGCCCGCCCCGCGATCACGTCCCCGGCCTCGGTCATCCCGCGCTCCAGCTCGTCGAGGACCCGGGAGTTCGCCCAGTCGGCGCGCTCGGCGATGTCCCGGTCGTTCGACTCGGGTGAGAACACCCCGGGCTCGAAGCGGCCTTCGACCACCCGGATCAGCGCGGACGAACAGTGGGCGAGCAGGTCCCGCACCGTCCACCCCGGACAGGCGGCGGTCGGCAGCGCGAAGTCCGCGTCCGGCCGGGAGCGGAGGAGCGGGATCAGCGCGTCGCGCTCGACGGTGAGGAGACGGCCGGGAAGGAGGGGGTCGCGTACGTCGTCAGCAGCAGTCATGCCTCCCACGCTAGGGCGATGTCGGTGGCGGGCGGGAGAATGAGCGCATGGCCGATCTCCCCGATCTCCACTCCCGCTGGCGGGGCGCCCTCCTCATGGCGCGCGACGACGACCCCCGCCACCCCGATCCCGACCCGTACGCCGACGAACTGCTCCGCCGCTGGCAGGAGCCCCAGCGCCGGTACCACACGGTCGCCCACCTCACGGCGGTCCTCGACCGCATCGACGTACTGGAGGAGTACGCGGACGACCCGGACCTGGTCCGGCTCGCCGCCTGGTTCCACGACGCGGTGTACCTGCCGGACCGGTCGGAGAACGAGGAGCGCTCGGCCCGCCTCGCCGAACGCGCCCTCCCCGAGGCCGGGCTCCCGGCACGGCAGACCGCCGAGGTGGCCCGCCTGGTCCGGCTCACCGTCACCCACGACCCGGCCCCCGGCGACCGCAACGGCGAGGTCCTGTGCGACGCCGACCTCGCCATCCTCGCCGCCCCGCCCTCCGGGTACGCCGCCTACACCGCCGAAGTCCGCGAGGAGTACCACTTCGTCCCCAGCGACGCCTTCCGCGCGGGCCGTTCCGCGATCCTGCGCCAACTCCTCGACCTGCCACACCTGTTCAGAACGCCGTACGGCCGGACCGAGTGGGAGCCGACCGCCCGTTACAACCTCGCCGCGGAGCTGGAAATGCTGTCGACCGCCGAGGATCCGGCGCCCTAGGGTGCGGCCCATGCGTGAAATGGGCGGGGACCAGGTGGAAGAGGCCGTGGCGGGCTGCGTGACGGCGCTGCGGCCCGCGGTGGCGAGGGACTGGACGGCGGTGACGGCCGGCAGGCTGGACTGGAACTGCCACGAGACGGCGGTCCACGTCGCCGACGACCTCATCGCGTACGCGGCCAATCTGGCCGGGCGGGCCCAGGACGCGTACGTGCCCTTCGAGCTCCGGCTCGACGACGGAACCGACAACTCCGGCCTGCTGCAGGTGATCGAGACGACCGGCGCCCTGCTCGCCGCCACCGTCCGCACCACCTCCCGCCATGTCCGCGCCTTCCACCCCTACCCCTTCCGCAGCGCGGACCGCGCGGGCTTCGCCGCGATGGGCATCGCCGAAGTGCTGCTCCACACCCACGACATGGCCCTGGGCCTGGGGCTCGCCTACCGGCCCTCCGAAGAACTCGCGGAGTCCGTCCTGGCCTGGCTGTTCCCGCATGTCCAGCCCGGCCCCGCCGCCTGGCCGACCCTTCTGTGGGCCACCGGCCGCGGCGAGCTGCCCGGCCGCGCCCCGGTCACCGACTGGCGCTGGTCCAACAACCTCGTCATCCCCGCCGAGCGTCTCGACCTCGTCGGCATCCGCCCCGCCGAGGCCCTCGACCTGCGCCTCGGCGGCGACGGGGGCTTCGAGTGGATCGACGGCGGCCCCTACAAGGGCACCCGGGACGCCGCCGGCTTCCTGCTGAAGGCGTACGAAGGGGGCGTCCACCGGCCGGAGTTCGGCGTCTTCACCCTGGTCCGCCGGGCGGACGGCCGTGCGGTCGGCGGCATCGGCTTCCACTCCGCCCCGGACGAGGAGGGCCGGGTGGAGATCGGCTACGACCTGGCCGAGGCCGCCCGCGGCAACGGCTACGCGACCGAAGCGCTCCGCGCCCTGGCCGACTGGGCCCTGGCCCGCGACGACGTACGCTCCCTCTTCGCCACCGTCGAGCCGGCCAACACCCCTTCCCAGGCGGTCGTCGCACGCGCCGGCTTCACCAAGGTGAGCGAGGACGAGACGGGGCTGGCCTTCGCGCTGTGGACGGAGCAGGGGGCGTAGGGGCCGTTACCGGCGGGGCACGTCGCTCTTGCGCCGGCGCAGCCCCGCCCCGTGCAGCAGCCGCACCACCTCGCGGCTGCTGACCTCCACGGCCCCGGCCCGGACCGCGTCCGGGTAGCGGTGGGAGGGGATGTCGTAGTGGTCGCGCTCGAAGGCGCGGCGCAGGATGCCCATGTCCTCGGCGAAGGCGTGCAGTTCGGCGTACGAGACATCGCTGACGAGGTGGGACCACATCCGGCCGTGGCCCGGCCAGTTCGGCGGATCGATGTACACCGTCACGAGAACTCCGTCATGAGAACTCCGTCATGAGGACGGCATCCCGCCGCCCAGGGAACTGCCCAGGGAACCGACGGAGGCGACCTTCACGCCCGCCTTGTGGCACACCCAGTGCGGGTCCGGGCCGAGTTCCGGTTCGACGTCCAGCGCGTGCGGGTCGCCGGAGCCGCACACCGGGCACAGCGGCCAGCGGCCGTACCGCTCGAGGAGCGCGTCCTGTACGTCCTGGGCCACCAGCCCCGCCACGTATCCCGCGCCCTCCGGCCACTGCTCCACCCACCAGCGCCGCTGTACGACGGAGTCCTCGACCAGCGAGACGACGTCCGCCTCGGCGACCTCGCCTGCGACCAGGTCGGCGAGCACCAGGGCGCGGGCTGCGTGCAGCACCTGTTCCAAGGGGCTTACGGGATCCATGGTCCTATTGTGCGCGGTCTTGACCGGGTACCCGAACCGAAAATATCTTTCAAGGGTGACCGAGGACGTGAAGGAAATTTTCGGCAGCCACGGGAGCGGTGGCGCGCCGCCGGCTCCCGCCGCCCTGGCGGCCAAGGTGCGGACCCTCGCGCCCTCCATGACCCGTTCGATGCAGCGCGTCGCCGAGGCCGTCGCGGGCGACCCCGCCGGCTGCGCGGCCCTCACGGTCACCGGCCTCGCGGAACTCACCGGCACCAGCGAGGCGACCGTCGTCCGCACCGCCCGGCTGCTCGGCTACCCCGGCTACCGCGACCTGCGGCTCGCCCTCGCCGGGCTGGCCGCGCAGCAGCAGTCGGGGCGGGCGCCCGCGATCACCACCGACATCGCCGTCGACGACCCGATCGCCGACGTCGTCGCGAAACTCGCCTACGACGAGCAGCAGACCCTCGCGGACACGGCGGCCGGCCTCGACACGGTGCAGTTGGGGGCCGCCGTCAGCGCGCTCGCCGGGGCACGGCGGACCGATGTGTACGGCATCGGGGCGTCGGGGCTGGTCGCCCAGGACCTCACGCAGAAGCTGCTGCGGATAGGGCTGATAGCGCACGCCCACAGCGATCCGCATCTCGCGGTCACCAACGCGGTGCAGTTGCGGGCCGGGGACGTGGCGATAGCGATCACGCACTCCGGGTCGACCGGGGACGTCATAGAGCCGTTGCGGGTGGCCTTCGAACGGGGGGCCACGACCGTCGCGATCACCGGGCGGCCGGGGTCGTCGGTGACGCAGTACGCCGACCATGTGCTGACGACGTCGACCGCGCGGGAGAGCGAGTTGCGGCCGGCGGCGATGTCGTCGCGGACCGGGCAGTTGCTGGTGGTGGACTGCCTGTTCGTGGGGGTGGCGCAGCGGACGTACGAGGCGGCCGCGCCGGCGTTGGCGGCGTCGTACGAGGCGTTGGCTCACCGGCACCGGAGTGCGCCTCGATAGACCGTAGGGCTTGATCATTGTGGGAGCGTGCCGGTTCGTCGTGACTAGTCGCGCAGTTCCTCCCCCAGCCTTCGGCCGGGGGTACCCCCAGCGCCCCTGAGTTGATGCACTCGTCCGCGTTGAAAAGAGCCGTATCCGAATGACCACCGAACACCGCTCCCTTCGCAGCGAGCTGGAAACGCTCACCACCGAGGCCTTCCGGCCCGAGCTCGCCGAGATCGACACCCTCCCCACCCTCGACATCGCGCGGCTCATGAACGGCGAGGACGCCGGGGTGGCCGGCGCTGTCGCGAAGCGTCTTCCGCAGATCTCGGCCGCCATCGACGCCATCGCCACCCGGATGGCCCAGGGCGGCCGGCTGGTCTACGCCGGGGCCGGTACCGCCGGGCGGCTCGGGATTCTGGACGCCTCCGAGTGCCCGCCCACCTTCAACACGCGGCCCGGTCAGGTCGTCGGGGTCATCGCGGGCGGGCCGGAGGCCATGGTCACGTCGGTGGAAGGGGCCGAGGACTCCGCGCAGCTGGCCCGGATGGACCTGGACGCGCTGGACATCGGCGCCGCCGACACCGTCGTCGGCGTCTCGGCCTCCGGCCGCACCCCGTACGCCGTCGGCGCCGTCGAGCACGCCCGCGCCCTGGGCGCCCTGACCGTCGGCCTCTCCTGCAACGCGGGCAGCGCGCTCGCGGCCGCCGCCGAGCACGGGATCGAGGTCGTCGTCGGCCCCGAGCTGCTCACCGGGTCCACCCGCCTCAAGGCCGGCACCGCCCAGAAGCTCGTCCTCAACATGCTGTCGACGATCACGATGATCCGGCTCGGCAAGACCTACGGGAACCTGATGGTCGACGTCCGGGCCTCGAACGAGAAGCTGCGGGCCCGTTCCCGGCGGATCGTCGCCCTCGCCACGGGCGCCTCGGACGACGAGATCGAGGCGGCCCTCACCGCCACCGACGGCGAGGTGAAGGCCGCCGTCCTGGTGATCCTGGCCGGCGTCGACGGGCCCACCGCCGCCCGCCTTCTGGAGGAGTCCGGCGGTCGTCTGCGCGCGGCGCTCGCCACGACGGGCGGCTGACCCGCACGCTCGGGGGGTGCAGAGATCGTCGTACGACACCGCCGCCGCGCTGCTGCCCCTGGTCGGCGGCCCCGCGAACGTCACCTCCGTCGCCCACTGCATGACCCGGCTGCGGCTGGGCATCGCCGACCGGGAAAGGGCCGACGCGGAGGCGGTACGGGCGGTGCCCGGGGTGCTGGGTGTGGTGGCCGACGGAGACACCCTCCAGGTGGTGATCGGCCCGGGTGCGGTGGTGGCGGTGACCGCCGAGTTCGAAAGGCTGCTCGGCGCCGCCGCGACGGCCGATCGCGCACCGGGCGCCGACCGGCCGGGCGCCTTCGAGTCGTGCGCCCCCCTGCCGGACGGCCCGGCTCCGGACGGCCCCGCCACGGGCGGCCTCCGGCCTGGCGGCGCGTCACTGCGACGCGCCCCGAAGGGACGCGGGGAACTGCACGAGCAACCACGACGCACCCGCACCCGAGAACGTCGGCCCGATCACGACGCCGCGGACCTCGCCGCCCGCGGCGCCGAACTGAAAGCGGCCCGTGCCCGGCGCAACGCGACCCCCCTCAAGACCGCCCTGCGCCGTATCGCCGACGTCTTCGTGCCGCTCATCCCGGCCCTGATCGGCTGCGGGGTACTGGCCGGCCTCAACGGGCTGCTCGTGAACGCCGGCCGGCTGTCCTGGCTGACCCCCGCCCTCGCCGCCATCGCCTCCGGCTTCATGGCCCTGATCAGCGTCTTCGTCGGGTACAACACGGCGAAGGTGTTCGGCGGGACACCCGTCCTCGGGGGTGCGGTCGCGGCGATCGTCGTCTATCCCGGCGTCGCGAAGGTGACGGCCTTCGGGGTGACGCTCGCGCCCGGCCAGGGCGGGGTCCTCGGGGCCCTGGCGGCGGCGCTGCTCGCGACGTACGTCGAACGGTGGTGCCGGGGCCGCGTCCCGGACGCCCTCGACGTCCTCCTCACCCCCACCGTCACCGTCCTCGTCGCGGGCCTCGCCACGCTCTATGGCCTCATGTACGCCGCCGGTCTCGTCTCCGCCGCCATCGGCACGGCGGCCAACTGGCTGCTCGCCACCACCGGCCCGCTCGCGGGCCTGGTCCTCGGCGGCCTCTTCCTCCCCCTCGTCATGCTGGGCCTGCACCAGGCCCTGATCCCCATCCACACCACCCTCATCCAGCAGCAGGGCTACACCGTCCTGCTCCCCCTGCTGGCGATGGCCGGCGCGGGCCAGGTGGGCGCGGCGATCGCCGTCTACGTCCGTCTCCGCCACGACACCCAGCTCCGTACGACGATCAGGTCGGCGCTCCCGGCGGGCCTGCTGGGCGTCGGCGAGCCCCTCATCTACGGCGTCTCGCTCCCGCTCGGCCGCCCGTTCCTCACCGCCTGCGCGGGCGGGGCGGCGGGCGGCGCCTTCGTCGGGTTCTTCGCGGTGCTGGGCGACCGCGTGGGCGCCACCGCCATCGGCCCGTCGGGCTGGGCCCTGTTCCCCCTTCTCACGGGGAACAGGGGCCCGGCCCCGGCGGCGGCGATCTACGCGGGCGGCCTGCTGACCGGTTACGCGGTCGGCTTCCTGGCCACGTACGTCGGGTTCAACGTCGCCGGTGGCCCGCGCCCGGACGACCCGTCACCTCGGCGATCCAGTCGATGAAGTCACCGGGGTCGTCGTCGGCGCCGTGCCCGGCGTCCCAGTAGTACTTGATGTCGACGTCGTCGCCGAGGTTCTTCAGCTTGGCGGCGAAGTTGGCGGCGACGGTGAGCGAGGTGTCGCTGTCCTTGGTGCCGAGGCGGATCCACCAGTGCCGGGTGCGGTTGGCCTGCTGCGCCACGTGGTACATGGCGTTCATCTGGTCGCGCTTCTTCGGGATGTCGGCGTCGAGCCGTGCGCTGTCGCCCTCCGCGTGCCGCAGGCTGTAGAGGGTGAAGTGGCGGGTGGCGGTGGTGTCGGTGCCGAACTCGTTGCACTCCGGGGTCGACAGGTCGAAGGCGTCGAAGGCGGGTGCGTTCTTCCTGCGGGGGCCGACGTGGGTGAGGAAGTCCGCCCAGGAGAAGGTGGCGTTCGTGCCGTCCCAGGTGATGAAGGTGTTGGCGGCGAGGTAGGTGGCGCGGTCGGTGTCGGACAGCGCGGCCAGGTAGCGGGTGGCGGACGGCTCCAGGTGGGTCTTCACCAGGTACTCGTCGAGGTTGCGGTCGGTGAGCCGCCCGAAGCCCGGGGCCGTCAGCCGCAGGGCGGCGAGGTAGTCGGTGAACTGCGCCTTCAGATCGGCGGAGACGGTGGCGTCGACACTCGAACCGTCGGCGAGCGGGTTGCCGCCCCAGCACCACTCGTACGCCATGTCGGAGTGTTCGAGGTCGGTGATCGGGCACCAGTCGCCGCTCGCGAACACCGCGTCACTCGCGTCGGCCGCACCCAGCGCGGCCAGTTCCTCCGCGTACAGGGGGCTGTCGCCGGAGGAGCCGAGCAGAGCGGAGAGCGCACCGCCCGCGCTCGTCCCGGCCGAGACGATCCGGTCGACGTCGCCCGGTATCAGCCCCCGGTTGGACTTCACGTACCGCACAGCCGCCTTGAGGTCGACGATGGCGGCGGGCGCACATCCATAGTAGAAGCCGTTCGCGTCGACGAGGGTACGGCCCCGGGCTCCCGGCTCGACGACGACATACCCGGCGAGCAGCGCCAGCATCGTACGGTTCGGTCCACTGTTCCCACCGCCGGGCCCACCCGGGCCACCGGGCCCCCCGGCACCCCCGCCGCCCCCGATCCCGGTCGCGCTCGCCACCGACGAAGGCATGTACCCGCCCACGTTGTTGGCGAGCAGCACCGGCGCGTGGGTCGCGTCCACGGCGACCCCGTCGACCGAGACCGGAACACTGACGTTGAGCCCCTGGTACGTGACGTCCACCGGGTTCGCCACATAACTGCTGACCTTGTAGAAGTGGTAGGTCACATCGTGGGCGGCGCCCGCGGTGTCGGTGATGCTGGTGGTCAGCTCGGTGTAGGCGGCGGGGTCGAAGACCAGGGCCGAGTCCGTGGCCGACGACGTGCCCGCCGCCGCCCGGGTGGCGGCCTGCGCGCCCGTCGCGAACCCGACCGCCGGAACCGCGGCGGCTGCGGTGAGCCCCATGACTACAGTTCTGCGCTTCACTCGCTTCACTTCCGTCTCTTCTGTGGGCGGCTCGTGCGGGCATGAGTGCAACAGCGGTCACTGAAGAGTTGCTGTGAAGTCGATGAGTTGTCGCCAGGATTGTTGACACCACCTGGTCAGCGGACAGCCCACCCACAGAAGTTGGCCGGTTTCAGCGCTCGTCGGCAGCGGCTCCTCCGCCGCCGAGCGCGTCGAGGATGTGCGGCCACGCTGCCCTGCCGAGGAGCGCGTCCGCTTCAGGAGTGCCTCCGTACCTGAAGCGCGGGGACGCCGGCGCGGGGCTCTCACCAGGAAGGCGTGGCCGGTGACCGGCATCGTCGCGGGCGATCAGACACACGGCTGCCCCGGCCGACCGTCGGCGATGTGCCAGCTGCTCGGCGAAGGGAAGCGATGGCCACATCGCGTCATCGCCGCCCGCCACCAGCAGGACATCGGCTCTGGCTGTGTCCACGGGGATGTCCGCCGGCGGGAGCGACTGAGCGAAGGTCCGCTCGCTCAGTTCGTACCATCCCCGAAGGGCGACCGGACCGCTGTCCGGCTCCTCGGGCACCCAGGAATCGTCCATCGGGACAAACGGCAGCGGCCGGTCCCGCCAGGTCCAGGACGAGCGATACGGGTGGTGCGCACCGTCGCGGCCCGGGCCGACATTGCACCAGACGCGCGAGGTCGGCGACAGCGCGACGGCCACGTCCACACGCGTGTCACGCACAGCCGTGAGCAGAGCCGCCTCAGCCCCCTTGGAGACGCCGAGAATGCCGATGCGTCGCGCTCCGCCCAGCCGGAGGAGGTCGACGGCGGTGGTGAAGGTCTCCAGGGGAACTTCGCAGATCCCCGGCGGCTGCCCGGGCCCACCGAACCAGCGGATCGCCAGGGCTGCGAACCCCTGCCGAGCGAGGATGCGCGCCCGCTCACGCTCGACGCGCCCGCTGGATCCCGCCAGGACCAGAACGCCGACCTCGCTCCCGTGCGCCGGAGCGATCAGAACCCCCTCCCACGGATGGGTCAGCTCGCGCTCAGTGACATCCGTCGATACGGCTCCGCTCACCGCTGCAGGACAAAGCGGTAGACCCGGGAATCCCTGACCTCGAAACCGAGGCGCTCGTACAGCCGGTTCGCCGCCGGTCTGGACGGACGCGAGGTGAGGTCCACGGTTCGAGCGCCCGCCGCCTCCGCCAGCCGCAGCGCCTCCTCGGTCAGGGCACCCCCGACACCGTGCCCCCGCGCGGCCTCGTCCACCACCACGTCCTCGATGCGGGCCCGCAGACCGGAAGCCAGGGGAAACATGACCAATGTCAGCATCCCGACCACTTCGCCGTCGACCCGCGCCATGAGCACCGTGTTCGCATCGCTGCCGAGCAGAGTCCGCACGGCCCCGCGATCCACGGGACCGGCCGTACTCGAAAGCTGCGGCAGCAAGCGCGCCAATGCCTCGACCGACTCGTCGTCCGCTTCCCGGAGGACCGCCACCTCAACACTCATGACCGCGACCCTACAGAGCGGGCTTCCTCCCCAGGCATCAACAGGGCAGCCGCCGCACCCCGTTGATCCACCGCACCTGCGCCCGCAGCACCTCCTCCGGCGGCGCCGGCTCCAGCGACTCCGGCGGACAGTCCCACTCCTCGCCGCCGACGACCGGCCGCACCTGCACGACACCGCCGGCATGGCCCCTGACCTCGCCGATCCGCCCGTCCCGCACGTCCGTCACGTACGTCCCGAGCGGCGGCCGTTCCCCCCGCACCACCGAGGCGAGCGGAGTGGACAGAGGGCCGGATGGATCGGACTCGTCTGCTGGACCACCCAACAAAGCCGTTGTTGTGGGCGGTGCTTGACGAGGCAGCGTTGCGCCGGGAGATCGGTGGGGCGGCAGTGATGGCAGAGGCTCTACGCCATGTCGTCGGATTGGCTCGCCGGAGCCGGATCATCGTGCAGGTAGTGCCGTTCAGCGCAGGCGGGCACCCGGCAATGCAGGGTGCCCTGAAGTTGATGGATTTCGCAGACGCCCCTCCGCTTGTCTACTTCGAAGGAGTGCGCAGCTCGCGGTTGGAGGACGACCCCGCCATCGTCACCCGACTGAGGTTCGTGTTTGATCTGCTCGTGGCTTCCGCACTCTCGCAGGAGAAGTCCCTGGCTCTGATCGAGGCGTTGGCGCAGGATTACGCCCATGAGGACCATCCCTGACCACGAACTGAGCTGGCGCAAGTCGACGTACAGCGGACCCGGCGGTGACGACTGCCTCGAAGTAGCCCCGGGCCACCCCACCCTCACGCCCGTACGCGACTCGAAAAATCCCCTCGGCCCGAAACTCGTGTTCCGGTCGGCGGCCTGGTCGGCCTTCGTGGAGAGTGTCAGGAAGTGACCGCAACGACCCGGAGGACCGCCCATGACCAGAACCGTCGCCGACCTGATGCGCCGTAACCTGCTGGACGTCTTCAACGAACCGGACACCGAGCGGCGCAACGCGGCCATCGC
Source organism: Streptomyces sp. NPDC001714 (assembly GCF_042892755.1). Taxonomy (NCBI): domain Bacteria; kingdom Bacillati; phylum Actinomycetota; class Actinomycetes; order Kitasatosporales; family Streptomycetaceae; genus Streptomyces; species Streptomyces sp. NPDC001714. The sequence continues at coordinate 74,765 of NZ_JBIAUL010000015.1, read as the reverse complement.
CGAGACGTACGCCGAGGACGTCGTGTGGCACGAGCCCGACCGCGTGAACCGTGGCCGCAAGGCCTTCGCCGAGCGCGCCACAGAGCTGCTCGCGGAGACCCCGGGCTGGGTCTTCCGGCCCGACGGCCCCGTCTCCGCCCTCGACGACCTCGGTTTCCTGTACGGCCCGGCCGGCGAACCGCCCGTCGTGACCGGCATGGACATCGCCCACTGCAAGGACGGCGTCATCGTCGAGCTCTACACCCTCATCACCGAAGCCCCCCGGCCGTCCTGAACCGGCCCCGAGGCTCAAGCGCTCGGCCCCGAGTCCTCTTTTCACGGAATGGGTGGAGGGCCTCAACCCGCCCTCCCAACTCTCGCCCCACTGCTCACGGAGTGGTTCGCCCGGGGCGCCACCGACGAATACGTACTCCAGGCCCTCGCCTACAGCGAGCCCGAGGACAGCCGCTCCCAACAGACCGCCTCCTATCCCTGGGGAACCCCCGTCGAGCTCCCCGAACCCCTCGGTTTCACCCTGGACACCGAGAAGCTCAAGGACTACGCCGACTGATCTCACCGAAGGGTTGTCAGCGCCGTATGCCACGCTGGTCCCCATGAACCACTCCCAGCTCACCGCCCTGGGCCGGGCCCTTCGTCTGCTCGGGGAGCACGGGGAGGCCCTGACCGCGAGTACACCCGACGCCAAGTTGCACGAGGTCAAGGACGACCTGCGGCGCGCCCTCGACCTGCTGGAGGAGACCGTCAGCGCGGCCGCGCCCACGACCCGGTGCGCCGAGCACCCGCAGGGGCCCGTGGACGAGAGCGCCCCCGACCTGTGTCTGCTGTGCGAGACGCGGCGGCGGGCCGCGCGGCGGTCGGAGTACGCGGGTGGGCCTCGGCCCGTGCCCGAGGAAGCCGCCGGACCCTCCATGTCCCGCTACGGCGTGCGCGCCGACCGGCCGCAGCCGCAGCAGCGCTGGCTGCCCGAGGCGTGGAACGGCCGGGAGTGGGAGCTGTGCGGCACCCCCCGGCGCGACCGGCGCGAGGCCGAGCTGTACCTCGCCGCCCAACGGCGCGGATCCCGGCCGGCCATGGCCTATCGGCTGGTCCACGAGTTCACCGACTACGAGGTGCTCCGGGTGTGGGGCACGCCGGTGCACGTGGACATCGAGCCGCTGGGCAACCTCTGAGCGGGTCCTGCGGCAGCGCCCCAAAGGGGCGCTGTGGGTATCCCGGCCGAAGGCTGGGGGGAGGAACTGCGCGACCAGCCACCACGGCGCCGCAGTCGCCGGACGGCCTATCGCGGCACTTCCAGCGGAGCGCTCAGCGGCCGATGGCGCCACCCATTGTTCTCTGACTAAAGTCAGGGAATGAATGTGGCACAGATCGAGCAGGTACGGCGGTTCAACCGGACCGTCACCGAACGCGTGGGCGTGCTCCACGACCGCTACCTGGGCCGTGACCGGCCGATCGGCGAAGCCCGGCTGCTCTGGGAGATCGGCGAGCAGGGCGACGACGTGCGCCGGCTGCGTGAGCGTCTCGGGCTCGATTCCGGGTACGTCAGCCGGCTGCTGCGTTCCCTGGAGGCGGATGGCCTGGTGGCGGTGGAGCCGCACCCGCAGGACAGGCGGGTGCGTACCGTGCGGCTGACCGGGAAGGGCCGGGCGGAGCGCGCCCTGCTCGACGACCGCAGCGACGAACTGGCCGGCTCCCTGCTCCAGCCGCTCAACGCCGCACAGCGCGCCCGGCTGGTCGCGGCCATGGCCGAGGTCGACCGGCTGCTGACCGCCGGGACGGTCACCCTGGACGTCGTCGACCCCGACCATCCCGACGCCCGGCGCTGCCTGCTGGCGTACTTCGCCGAGTTGCAGGAGCGCTTCGACACCGGTTTCGATCCCGCGCGCAGCCTGCTGCCGGACGCGGGTGAACTCCGGCCGCCGCGCGGCCTGTTCCTGGTCGCCCGGCTGCACGGCGAAGCCGTCGGCTGTGCGGGGGTGAAGCTGCCGCCCGGGGCTCCGGCGGAGATCAAGCGCATGTGGGTCGCCCCCCGGGCCCGCAGACTCGGCCTCGCCCGCCGGTTCCTGACCGAACTGGAGGCGCGGGCCGCCGGGCACGGCTACGACACCCTGCGCCTCGACACCAACAAGACGCTCAGCTCCGCGATCAACCTCTACCACTCCTACGGCTTCCAGGAGGTACCGGCGTTCAACGACGAGCCGTACGCCCACCACTGGTTCGAGAAGCGGATCACCGCACCGCCGCCGGCGTGACACGGGGCGGCGCCCGGTGCCGGTGCCGCCATCCAGGCGCTGAACGCCTGAACCCTTTGTGTCGGGGCGCCCACCCGGGTACCTGAGCTCAGACACGCACGCGGAAGGGGTTCGGCGGGATGAAGATCGATCTGACGGGACGCACGGCACTGGTCACCGGCTCCACGCAGGGCATCGGCGCGGCGATCGCCGTCGGCCTGGCCCGTGCCGGGGCCCGGGTGGGGGTCAACGGCCGGGACGCGAAGCGCGTCGAGGAGAGCGTGGCCCGGCTGGCGGAGGAGGCCCCCGGCGCGGATCTCGTTCCGGTCGCGGCGGACGTGACCGGCGAAGAGGGCGCCCGCCGAGCGGCGGAGGCCCTGCCGCAGGTGGACATCCTCGTCAACAACCTGGGTATCTTCGGTGCCGAGGATCCCCTGCGGATCACGGACGAGGAGTGGCGGCGCTACTTCGAGGTGAACGTCCTGGCCGCGGTACGGCTGACCCGCCTCTTCCTGCCGGGCATGATCGAACGCGGCTGGGGGCGCGTCCAGTACATCGCCAGCGACTCGGCGGTCGTCATCCCCGCGGAGATGATCCACTACGGGATGTCGAAGACCGCGCTGCTCGCGGTGGGCCGCGGCTTCGCCAAGCAGGCCGCCGGCACCGGCGTCACGGTGAACTCCGTGATCGCCGGTCCCACCCACACCGGAGGCGTCGAGGACTTCGTCTACGAACTCGTCGACCGCGACCTGCCCTGGGACGAGGCCCAGCGCGTCTTCATGCGCGAGCACCGTCCGCAGTCGCTGCTCCAGCGCCTGATCGAACCGGAGGAGATCGCCCACATGGTGGTCTACCTCAGCTCCGACCAGGCCTCGGCCACCACCGGGGGCGCCCTGCGGGTGGACGGCGGCTACGTCGACTCCATCCTGCCGTGACCGGCCCGGCCCCGCGGCTCGGTCAGCCCAGCAGTGGTGAGGGAGCGAAGTCGTACCCCTCCCACAGCTGCCTGCTCGTCTCCTCCGGGTAGGCCGTCACCGACGGTGCCGTGTCCAGGACCTGGGTGGTGCGGGCCTCGGTGTCATAGGCGGGCCAGCCCGGGTCGCCGGTCGCGGCGAAGGACGTCCACGCGGTGCGGAAGCGGGCGGAGAGGGCCTTCGCCTCGGGGGTGACGCCGGTGCCCGCCCAGAGGAGGTTGGCGAGGTCCGCCTCGAACGTGCCGAACAGGAGCGGGATGTCCAGGCCGTGGCAGGCGCCCAGCAGTCCGTCGTTGCCCGGGGCGCCCCAGGTCAGTTCGTAGAGGTGGGCCCGGCCGCCGCCCGCGGTCTGTGCCTCCGCCAGGCGCAGGGACGGTATGGCGAACAGCCAGTCGGTCTGGACCCGTTCGTACAGGTCGCTCGGCGAGGCGTCGGGGTGGGCGGCGCGGTAGGCGTGGTCGCCCGCCGCGCCGCCCGGTGCGAACAAGCGCAGGGCGCCGGTGGCCTGCTCCTCCGTGATCTTGCCGTACATCCCGCTCATGACCAGGAACAGGCGGAACTCGTCGCGGTTGTGGCCGACCAGGAGGTCCACGTCACGCGCGGAGCCGGACGCCAGCGCCTGCCAGGGGGTGGTGCGGAGCACCTCGCCGTCGACCACCGGGGAGAAAGGGGTGACCGTCGGCGCGATCTGGCCCCAACGGTCCACGTACTGGGGCATCTTGGCGCCGAGCGCCTGCCCGGCCTCGGTCAGCCGGCGCGGGTCGGTCGTCGCCAGGTCGGCCACGGTGGGGCGCAGACCGGCCTCGGCCGCGAGAGCCCTGCCGATGTCCTCCGCCAGGTCGAGGGAGAAGAACGTGCCCGGGACGCTCTGGGCGATCGCCCGCCGGAACAGCCCGCGCGCCCTCTCCATCGCCAGCAGGGAGGCGACCGACCCGGCCCCCGCCGACTCGCCGAAGACCGTGACCCGGTCGGGATCGCCGCCGAACGCCGTGATGTTCTCCCGCACCCACTCCAGCGCCGCCACCTGGTCCAGCAGGCCCCGGTTGGCGGGCGCCCCCTCGATCTGGGCGAAACCCTCCATGCCGACGCGGTAGTTGAGGGAGACCACGACCACGTCGCCGTCGCGGGCGAGGTGCTGGGCGTCGTATCCGGGGCTGCCGGAGTGGCCCAGCTTGTAGGCGCCGCCGTAGATCCACACCATCACCGGGCGGCGGGCGGCCGGGTCCGGGGCGGGCGTCCACACGTTCACCGTCAGCCAGTCGTCGCCCTCGGGGGCCTCCAGGACACCCGTGCGCCCCTGGATGCCCAGGTCCTGCGGGGGCGGCGGGCCGAAGGCGTACGCCTCACGCGTCCCGTCCCACGGACGCGCCGGGCGCGGCGCGGCGAACCTGGCCGCTCCCACCGGCGGTTCGGCGAACGGTATCCCCCGGAAGACCGCCAGGCCGCCCTCCCGCAGGCCGCGCACGGCGCCGGCGGTGGTGCGCACGACGGGGCCCTCGGTGACGGCCGTCGGCCCGGCGGACTCGTTCGTGATCATGATCGCTCGCTTTCGACGGCTGGTTGCTGCCACTTCCGACGACTGACCGCTGCCGGTTTCACAGCCGGTCACCGATGAAACGTCCGGCGCCTCGCACGAGTGCCGAACACCCCTCACCCGTTGGAGTGAAGCCGGGCAATCCAGGTCAGCCGTGCCGGGCCATGAACGCCCTGGCCTCCGCCTCGTCGATCTCGTACACCGTCTCATGGGCCCGCGGATCCCGCGCATGGAAGGTGTGGAACATCGGGCCCGCGGACCCGCCCAGCTCCACCAGCGACGCCGACGCCCCGCGCACCGCCCGCTCGCCGCCGGGCGCCACGGTCAGGTCGATGCGGTTGACGACCCCGGGCGTCACCCAGACCGGCACCGATTCCAGCAGCCCGAAGAGCTGGATGTGGTAGTGGCCGGTGAGGATCACCCGTACGTCGCCGCCCCGGACCACGGCCGCCAGGTCGCCGGGGTCGCGCAGCCCGAAGACCTGCTGCATCGGCGACATCTCCAGGGCGACGGGCGGGTGGTGGAAGGCGAGGACCGTGCCGCGCTCGGCCGGGGTGCGCAGCACCTCACGCAGCCACTCCAGCTGGGATGCGCCGAGACGGCCGTAGACCTTGCCGGGTACGAGCGAGTCCAGGGTGACGAAGCGCCAGCCGGCGGCGGTGCTCACGGCGGCCCGCTCCTGCGAGTCGAACACCAGCTCGGCTCGATCGGTGCCGTCGGCGTCCAGATGCCCGCTGCCCAGCACCTTGGCGAAGGCCTCGCGCTCGTCGTGGTTGCCGGTGGTGCAAAGGACGGGGATGTTCCGGTCCCGCGCGTAGGCGCCGATCAGCGTGCGCAGGGTGGTGTACGCCTCCACCGCGCCGTCGTCGGCGAGGTCACCGGTGACGACGATCGCGTCGAGGCCCTGGAGACGGCGGAGTTCGTCGAGCATCAGCCGCAGCGACGCGGTGGCGTTGACACCGCGCGCGTTGGGGGCGTCGGTGCGGTCCAGGTGGGTGTCGGAGAGATGCAGGATCCTCATCTTCCGCAGGCTAGGGGGAGGTTGCGGATGCGGGAAAGAGCGGACGCTCAGCGGGCCGGGCGCCACATGCTGGTCACGGTGGCTCCGCCCGGCATGGTGATCTCGGCGCGCGGGGTGAAGCCGACGCTCTCGTACCGGCGGTTGTTGGCGGGGTTGGTGGACTCCAGACAGGCGGCCGCGCCCACGGCGTCGAGACGGGTCAGGGTGTCGGACAGGAGGGCCATGCCAAGTCCCTTGCCCCGGTGGTCGGCATGGGTGCCGAGGAGGGTCAGGTGGAAGAAGGGTTCGTCGGGGTGGGCGGCCCCGAAGCTCGCCTCGGCCGCCTCGACCGCCCGCGCCACTCCGGCTCCCGCGACCCGCTCCAGCAGCCCGGGCCGCTCCCGCTCCTCCTCCTCGGTCAGCTCGGTGCCGCCCGCGGGGATCCACACGGCCACCGCCTCCGCTCCCGGCGTCACGAACGTCCACGGGTAGCGCAGCGCCGAGGTGGCGTAGACCCGCCACAGCACGGCCGCCTGCCCGGCCCGCCGGCTCTTGTCGGGGAAGACCGGACCCCACACCGGGTCGTGGAAGAAGGCGCTGGTGAGGGTGGACACGATGGCGTCGAGATCGGCGGGGGTGGCCAGGCGGAAGTCGTCGCTCATGGGGTCGAAGGTAACGGGAGAGATCCGGACCGAGAAGTGGCGCATCCACGGGCGACGACGGTGGTGAGGGCGCTCCGCTGTCCTCACAAGCACATAACGAAGTACATGCGACAAGTGGGTCGGTCCCGCACCCCACTTGAGATGTTCTGGCTGGCCAGAACCGGTTTGCCCAACAGGCGGCGCACGGCCGTCACCTAGACTGCGCCCTCCTGGGACAGCGGTTTTCAGCCAGGCGACGAGCCGGGAGGAACGCCCTCACAGATTCCTGGCGTCCCATGTCCCCGTCAGCCGCCGACCAGAGAGCAAGCCGTGATGAAGCACGCGACAAACGCCCCGGGTGAACGCCGATGACCGGCCTGCTCAAGCAGTTGCGGGTGTCGCTCCTGGTCACGCTCGCGACGTCGGCCTTCAACATGTCGGGGGACCTCCTGGGCGGACTGGTGCACGGGGATTTCCTCGCGGTCCTGGGCGACCGGGTCTCGGGCGCGCTCATCATCTGCACCTTCGTCGCCCTCGTGCACTCCGTGATCTACAGCGCGATGTACTTCGGCCGGCCGGAGACCCGCGAGGCGCGGGGCGTCCGGGCCGGGGTGGGGGTGCTGATGGCCCTCGACGTGGTCCCGCTGTTCGCGGCGGGGCAGGTCGTGCTGGCCCTCGTCCCTCTCCTGGCCGCCGTCGGAGGCTGGAGCTGGGGGAGGTACGGCGGCCTGGACGCGGACTCCGCGCGCTGGGGCGCTCTGATCTTCGGCGTCCTGTCCTTGCCGATCCAGGGTGTGGTCGCCCTCGTCATGAGCATCGCGGGGTGGCTGTGACCGTCTCCGCGGACACCGGCGCCATGTGGGCCACCCTGCTGATGCTCGCGGGCCTGCCCGCGATCGGGTACGCGCTCTTCACCAGGCTCAGGGGCCGGGGGTCCGGCGGGGCTGCCCCCTGGCGGGTACAGGACGACCCGGTGACCTGGGTCGGAGCGGCTGCGGCGGTCACCGGCCAGGTGCTGGCCACGGTCGCGGTGGTCGGTGAGTGGGGCAGGGTGTTCGGGTTCATGTCGACGGCATACGTCGGCGGGTGTGTCGCCGGCGCCTTCGTCTATGCGTACGACACCCGGGTGCGCGCGGGCGAGCAGCGCCGACGCACCCTGCGTCCCGCGCTCCTGCTCGTGATGCCGTACGCGTTCGCCCTCGGGTTCTTCGGCCGGATCGCCGGGTGACCCGAGGGCGAGCGCGCGGAAATCAGCTCAGCGTCTGCAGCGCCGCCCCCTCGAACGGCTTCAGCTCGTCCGCGCGGCCGGCGAGGACCTTCGCCGCCCACTCGGGGTCCTGGAGCAGGGCACGGCCGACGGCGACCATGTCGTACTCCTCGCGCTCCAGGCTGTCGAGGAGGTCGTCGATGCCCTTGGTCGCGGAGCCCTGGCCGACGAAGGCCTTGAGGAACTCGCCGTCGAGGCCGACCGAGCCGACGGTGATGGTGGGCCTGCCGGTGAGCTTCTTCGTCCAGCCGGCCAGGTTGAGGTCGGAGCCGTCGAACTCGGGGACCCAGTAGCGGCGGGTGGAAGCGTGGAAGACGTCGACGCCGGCGGCGGCCAGCGGGGTGAGGATCGCCTCCAGCTCCTCCGGGGTCTCGGCGAGGCGGGCGTCGTAGTTGTCGGACTTCCACTGCGAGTACCGGAAGATGACCGGGAACTCCGGGGAGACCGACTCCCGTACGGCGGCCACGATCTCCGCGGCGAACTTCGTACGGGCGACCGGGTCGCCGCCGTAGGCGTCGGTGCGGCGGTTGGTGCCCGCCCACAGGAACTGGTCGAGCAGGTAGCCGTGGGCGCCGTGCAGCTCGACGCCGTCGAAGCCGATGCGCTCGGCGGCGGCCGCGGCCTCGGCGAACGCGCGGATGACGTCGTCCAGGTCCTGCTGGGTCATCGCCTTGCCCTCGCCCTCGGTGCCGTCCAGGCGGATGCCGGAGGGGCCGACGGCGGGGGCGTCCGCGACCGGCGCCTGCCCCTGCTTGCGGACCATGCCGATGTGCCAAAGCTGCGGGACGATCGTGCCGCCGGCCGCGTGCACGCCCTCGGCGACCTTCGCCCAGCCCGCCAGCTGCTCCTCGCCGTGGAACCGCGGGACGCGACTGCTGCCTCCGGCCGAGTCGTGGCCGACGTACGTCCCCTCGGTGACGATCAGACCGACACCGGCGGCGGCCCGGCGGGAGTAGTACGAGACCACGTCCTCACCGGGGACGCCGCCGGGGCTGAACTGGCGGGTCATCGGCGCCATCACGATCCGGTTGGGAACCGTGAGCCCGTTCAGGGCGATGGGACGGGAGAGGATCTCGGCCGCGCGGGAGGCGGGGGGCGTGGTGACGGTCACGTGGGGGGCTCCTCGTGAGTAGGTCGTATACCTAAGTCGTATACCAGTCGGTATGTGCACGCGCATCGAGTGCACGCCCGTGTACAACGAACCACCCGGTCGTACGCATTCCCGCTCCCGCACGGGTGCCGTGTGACTCCGGACACGGGTCCGGGTACGCCGAAGGGCGGCACCCCCTGTCGAACAGGGAGTGCCGCCCTCGGTACCGCGTCAGAACATCCGAGCCTCAGGCTCAGAAGTCCATGTCACCGCCCGGCATGCCGCCCGGAGCGGCCGCGGCGGCCTTCTCCGGCTTGTCGGCGATGACGGCCTCGGTGGTGAGGAACAGCGCGGCGATGGAGGCGGCGTTCTGCAGGGCAGAGCGGGTCACCTTCGCCGGGTCGATGATGCCCTCGGCGATCAGGTCGACGTACTCGCCGGTCGCGGCGTTGAGGCCGTGACCCGGGGTGAGGTTGCGGACCTTCTCCACCACGACGCCGCCTTCGAGGCCGGCGTTGACGGCGATCTGCTTCAGCGGGGCCTCGAGGGCGAGCTTCACGGCCTGCGCGCCGGTCGCCTCGTCACCGTCCAGCTCCAGCTTCTCGAACACCTGGGAGGCCTGGAGCAGGGCCACGCCACCACCGGCGACGATGCCCTCCTCGACGGCCGCCTTGGCGTTGCGCACGGCGTCCTCGATGCGGTGCTTGCGCTCCTTGAGCTCGACCTCGGTCGCGGCACCGGCCTTGATGACGGCGACGCCACCGGCGAGCTTGGCCAGGCGCTCCTGGAGCTTCTCGCGGTCGTAGTCCGAGTCGGACTGCTCGATCTCGGCGCGGATCTGGTTGACCCGGCCCTGGACCTGCTCGGTGGAGCCGGCGCCGTCGACGATGGTGGTCTCGTCCTTGGTGATGACCACCTTGCGGGCGCGGCCCAGCAGGTCGAGGGTCGTGTTCTCGAGCTTGAGACCGACCTCCTCGGAGATGACCTCGCCACCGGTGAGGATGGCGATGTCGTTCAGCATCGCCTTGCGGCGGTCGCCGAAGCCCGGGGCCTTGACGGCGACGGACTTGAAGGTGCCGCGGATCTTGTTGACGACCAGGGTCGACAGGGCCTCGCCCTCGACGTCCTCGGCGATGATCAGCAGCGGCTTGCCCGACTGCATGACCTTCTCCAGGAGCGGGAGCAGGTCCTTGACGGAGCCGATCTTCGAGTTGGCGATCAGGATGTACGGGTCGTCGAGGGACGCCTCCATACGCTCCATGTCGGTGGCGAAGTACGCCGAGATGTAGCCCTTGTCGAAGCGCATACCCTCGGTGAGCTCCAGCTCCAGACCGAAGGTCTGGGACTCCTCGACGGTGATGACGCCTTCCTTGCCGACCTTGTCCATCGCCTCGGCGATGAGCTCGCCGATCTGGGTGTCGGCGGCGGAGATGGAGGCCGTGGAGGCGATCTGCTCCTTGGTCTCGACGTCCTTCGCCTGCTCGAGCAGGGCACCGGAGACAGCCTCGACGGCCTTCTCGATACCGCGCTTCAGGGCCATCGGGTTGGCGCCGGCGGCGACGTTGCGCAGGCCTTCCTTGACCAGGGCCTGGGCGAGGACGGTCGCGGTGGTCGTACCGTCACCGGCGACGTCGTCCGTCTTCTTGGCGACTTCCTTGACCAGCTCGGCGCCGATCTTCTCGTACGGGTCCTCCAGCTCGATCTCCTTGGCGATGGACACACCATCGTTGGTGATCGTGGGGGCGCCCCACTTCTTCTCAAGGACGACGTTGCGGCCCTTGGGGCCGAGGGTGACCTTGACGGCGTCGGCGAGCTGGTTCATACCGCGCTCAAGGCCGCGCCGCGCCTCCTCGTCGAACGCGATGATCTTGGCCATGTGAAGTGGTCCCTCCAGGACTGGGGGTGAGTCTTCGGACCGCGCCCGCGCCCGCGACGGACGGCTCGCCGACCCGTGGGTTCCTTGCCCCACCCGGTCTGCGGGCCTCACCGACCCGGTCCTTCGTTGTCACTCTCACCTTCAGAGTGCTAACGCCAATGATTAGCACTCGGCCCAGGAGAGTGCAAGGCGCGCTCGCGAAGCGAGTGCTCGTTGGGGGGTGGCGGTCGGGCGACGGGCGGGCGCAAGCGGCTCTCGAGGACCGGGGCCCGGGAACATGGCTCAGGACATGCCGAAGGGCTCGTGCCCCGGGAGGCACGAGCCCTTCGAAGAAGTACAGAAGAACGTCGCTGTCAGTCGGCGCGTGCTTCAGCTGGTCGCCAGCCGGACCATGTCCGCCTGCGGCCCCTTCTGGCCCTGCGAGATCTCGAAATCGACCCGCTGACCCTCTTCCAGGGTGCGGTAGCCGTCCATCTGAATCGCGCTGTAGTGGACGAAAACATCCGCACCACCGTCGACCGCGATGAAGCCGTACCCCTTCTCCGCGTTGAACCACTTGACGGTGCCCTGAGCCATGCCTAACTCCCCTATTACTGGCCCTTGCACAGATCCACACTTCGCGGATCCGGGTCAGACCTCACCCCCCATTGGTTGGGGGCGTGCGCCGGAACGCGTCGACCGCGGCTGAATGTATCTGTCCAACTGCCGTCTGCAACAGGTCAATCGGACGAGAATTCTGGACGGACGGGGTCCGGAATGTAGCAAGAATTCGGCCGAATTCAGGGCAAGTCGGGCCCCATAAAGGCCACAAAAGCCGCATAAAACCCACGCACTTTGGCTACTTCTTGGCGGGCTCGCGGTATCGAATACGGGGCCCGCGACCTGGAGATCGGGGCCGTGTTCCCCAACTGTACCGCGCTCAACCACACAGAATTGCCCCCTCCGCTTCTCTCACGGAGGGGGCAATCAGGTGAACAGTCGGTGATCGGCGTTACCGAAGGTAATGTTCGGTCATTCGATCAGCCTGTCAAGCAGGTCCGCAGGTCAGCCGCCGGCGACGGCCGGGATGATGGAGACGCCGGCCCCGTCCGGGGTGGCGGTCTCCAGGCCCTGCTCGAACCGCACGTCGTCGTCGTTGACGTACACGTTGACGAACCGGCGCAGCTTGCCCTGGTCGTCGAGAACGCGTGCGGAGATCCCGGTGTGGTTCTTCTCCAGGTCCGAGATGACCTCGCCGAGAGTGGCCCCCTCGGCGGCGACTTCGGCCTGACCACCGGTGTAGGTGCGCAGGATGGTCGGGATGCGAACAGTGACGCTCACGTTTTTACCTCCGGTCTGGGCAACGCCCTATTTCTCAGGGGACTCAGGCGAGCCCGGCCTCGCGGAAAGACTCGAGATTCGGGCGAATGGTCGCGGTGAGCCCGGTCCCCGCGACCGCGTCCAGCGTCTTCAGTCCATCACCGGTGTTGAGTACAACGACCGACTTCGCCGGATCAATCAACCCATTCTCAATGAGCTTTTTGGTGACTCCAACCGTCACCCCGCCGGCGGTTTCCGCGAAGATTCCCTCGGTCCGCGCCAGCAGCTTGATGGCGTCGACGACCTGCTCGTCGGTGACGTCCTCCACGGCACCGCCGGTGCGCCGCGCGATGTCCAGGACGTACGGCCCGTCGGCCGGGTTGCCGATGGCGAGGGACTTGGCGATGGTGTTCGGCTTCTGCGGACGGACCACGTCGTGGCCCTCCTTGTAGGCCACCGACACCGGCGAGCACCCCTCGGCCTGGGCGCCGAAGATCTTGTACGGCTTGTCCTCGACGAGACCGAGCTTGATCAGCTCCTGCAGACCCTTGTCGATCTTCGTGAGCTGCGAGCCGGAGGCGATCGGGATGACCAGCTGGTCCGGGATCCGCCAGCCGAGCTGCTCGCAGATCTCGTACGCCAGGGTCTTGGAGCCCTCCGCGTAGTACGGCCGCAGGTTGACGTTGACGAAGCCCCAGCCCTCGCCGGCCGGGTCGCCGATCAACTCGGAGCAGAAACGGTTCACGTCGTCGTAGTTGCCCTCGATGCCGACGAGCTCGCCGCCGTAGATCGCGGCCATGACGACCTTGCCCTGCTCCAGGTCGTGCGGGATGAACACGCAGGAGCGGAAGCCGGCCCGGGCGGCGGCGGCGCCGACCGCGCCGGCCAGGTTGCCGGTGGAGGAGCAGGAGAGGGTGGTGTAGCCGAAGGCGCGGGCGGCCTCGACGGCCTGGGCGACGACCCGGTCCTTGAAGGAGTGCGTCGGGTTGCCGGAGTCGTCCTTCACGTACAGCCCGCCGGTCACCCCCAGCTCCTTCGCCAGGTTGTCGGCCTTGACGAGCTTGGTCCAGCCGGGGTTGATGTTCGGCTTGGTGGCCACGTCCGCGGGGACGGGCAGCAGCGGCGCGTAGCGCCAGATGTTCGCGGGACCCGCTTCGATCCGCTTGCGGAGCTCCTCGGTGTCGTAGGCCGAGAAGTCGTACGCGATCTCCAGCGGGCCGAAACACTCCTCGCAGGCGAACACCGGGCCGAGCGGCACCCGGTGACCGCACTCGCGGCAGCTGAGGGCAGCGGCGGGACCGAGGTCGACGGTGGAATCCGTGGTGCTTGCAACAGTCTGCACAGCCATGTGAGGCGAGGCCCTTTCTCCTCATCTTCCTCACGACGCATCTCGCCGTGAGACGGATTTGGCACCTTCCCTAGCCGGGAGCCTCGCGAGCGATCGACACTGATCGGCGATCTACGAGTAACCGACTGGAGGGTTGCCGGGGCTTCAACGGGCCGTATCCCTCTGCCCCTCTGGATGAGCGGTATGCGGTTGTCAGCGCCGGGTGGCCTCAGGACATGCGATGGTCATCGGCGTTGTTCAAGACTGTAACCGAAGGCCAGGACAGTTGAGAGAGTCGTCCGAACCGCGAGATGGATCACACCTCGTCGTGTGACCGTGACAGTGAGGAGCCGCTGACCGTGCTGGAAGAAGTCGAGCGCTGGCTGGCCACCCGCTCCTGGTCCGTAACCGATCGTCCCCTGCACCGGGTCATGGCCGCCAAACGGTCCTCCGGACAGACGGTCAGCGTCGTGCTGCCCGCGCTCAACGAGGAGGAGACCGTCGGCGACATCGTCGCGATCATCCGCCACGACCTCATGCAGCAGGTACCGCTCGTCGACGAGATCGTGGTCGTCGACTCCGGCTCCACCGACCGCACGGCGGCCGTCGCCGCGGCGGCCGGCGCCCGCGTCGTGCACCGCGACGCGATCCTGCCCCGCATCCCGGCCGCCCCCGGCAAGGGCGAGGTCCTCTGGCGCTCCCTCCTGGTCACCACCGGGGACGTCGTCTGCTTCATCGACGCCGACCTGCGGGAGTTCTCCTCCGACTTCGTCACCGGGATCGTCGGCCCGCTGCTGACCGACCCGGACGTGGACCTGGTCAAGGCGATGTACGACCGCCCGCTCGCCGGCACCGCCGGGCAGGGCGGCCGGGTCACCGAGCTGATGGCCCGTCCGCTGCTGAACATGCACTGGCCGCAGCTGGCCGGCTTCGTCCAGCCGCTCGGCGGCGAGTACGCGGCCCGGCGCAGCCTCCTCGAACAGCTCCCCTTCCCGGTCGGCTACGGCGTGGAGCTGGGCATGCTGGTCGACGCCCTGCACCTGGTGGGCCTCGACGCGCTGGCTCAGGTCGACGTCGGCGTCCGCAAGCACCGCCACCAGGACGGCCAGGCCCTCGGCCGGATGTCCGCCGCGATCTACCGCACGGCCCAGCTCCGGCTGGCCCGCGGCCACCTGATCCGCCCCTCCCTCACCCAGTTCGAACGGGGCGAGGACGGCTTCGAACCGCGCACCTACTCCGTGGACACGGAGGAACGGCCGCCGATGGCGGAGATCGCGGAGTACGCCGAGCGCCGGGTGGCGTGAGCGACGTCGCCGTAGGGCCGCGTACCGGATGGCGTGACTTCGTCGTACGGCCGTATACGGCGGCGCGTCGGGCGCGGCCGTACGTTTGAGCGTTTACGGGCCGGGCTAGGTTGTGGCGTATGGCTTCCCCCATGGCTTCCACCGGCGGTGCCGAGGTGCTGGTCGCCTCGAACCGCGGCCCGGTCTCGTACGACCTGCGCGAAGACGGTTCGCTGTACGCCAAACGGGGCGGCGGCGGACTGGTCTCGGGACTGTCGGCCATCGGGCCGGACGCGAACGCGGTGTGGGTGTGCGCGGCGCTGAGCGACGGTGACCGGGAGGCGGTGCGCCGGGCCGAGGGGGGCAGGCTGCCGGCCGGGGACACCGGGCGGCAGCAGGTCCGGATGCTCGACATCGACGCGGAGGTGTTCTCCGACGCGTACAACGGCATCGCGAACTCGGTCCTCTGGTTCGTCCACCACATGCTCTACCAGACCCCGCTGGAGCCGGTCTTCGACGCGGAGTTCCGGCGGCAGTGGGGTTCGTACCAGGCCTACAACCGTGCCTTCGCGGAAGCGCTGGCACAGGAGGCGGGGCAAGGCGCGGTGGTGGTCATCCAGGACTACCACCTGGCGCTGGCCCCGCGGCTGCTCCGCCGGCTCCGCCCCGACCTCCGCATCGGCCACTTCTCCCACACCCCGTGGGCGCCGCCGGACTACTTCCGGCTCCTCCCCGACGACATCGCGGCGGAGCTGCTGGGCGGGATCCTGGGCGCCGATCACGCCGCGTTCCTGACGCGACGGTGGGCGGACGCGTTCGTCGCCTGCTGTCACGCGGTGCTGGGCCCGGGAATCCCGGCAGCCGATCCGGCCTCCGGCCCCGGCGGCACCCGGATCGGGGTGCACGGGCTCGGGGCCGACGCGGACTTCCTGCGGAAGCGGTCGCACGAGCCGGACGTGGGCGAGCGGATGGCCGCTCTTCGGGAGGAGATCGGGGAAGGGCGGAAGACGATCGTCCGGGTCGACCGGACGGAGCTGTCGAAGAACATCGTGCGGGGGCTGCTGGCGTACCGGCAGCTGCTCGACGACCACCCCGAGTGGCGGGAACGGGTCGTGCACGTCGCGTTCGCGTATCCGTCGCGGCAGGACCTCTCCGTCTACCGCGACTACACGGCGGAGGTGCGGCGGGTGGCGGACGAGATCAACGCCGCCTACGGGACGCCCGGTTGGACACCGGTGGTACTGCACGTCAAGGACGACTTCGCGCGGTCGCTGGCGGCGTACCGGCTGGCCGACGTGGCGCTCGTCAACCCCATCCGGGACGGGATGAACCTGGTGGCGAAGGAGATCCCGGTGGTGTCGGACGAGGGGTGTGTGCTCGTGCTGTCGCGGGAGGCCGGGGCGTACGAGGAGCTGGGCGAGGACGCGGTGGTCGTGAACCCGTACGACATCGGGGGGACGGCGGAGGCGTTGGCGCTGGCGCTGGCCATGCCGGTGGAGGAGCGGGCGGAGCGCTGCAAACGGTTGGCCGAGGCGGCTACGGCGTTGCCGCCGGCGGCCTGGTTCCTTGAGCAGCTTGAGGCGTTGGCCGGGAGCCCCGGGTAGTGGTTCGGCTGCGGGCCGGTGGGGGCTTCTCGCGCAGTTCCCCGCGCCCCTTACGGGGCGCTTCCGTACAGGGCGTTACAAG
The DNA here is from genome assembly GCF_042892755.1 of Streptomyces sp. NPDC001714. Lineage (NCBI taxonomy): Bacteria > Bacillati > Actinomycetota > Actinomycetes > Kitasatosporales > Streptomycetaceae > Streptomyces > Streptomyces sp. NPDC001714. The sequence goes on along the minus strand of NZ_JBIAUL010000015.1, from coordinate 58,560 downwards.
TCATGAAGCGCTCAGAGCGGCCAGGCTTCTCAGCAGTCGTACGACTCCCTCCGGGCCCTCCACCACCACGTCCGCCCGGTCCGCCAGCTCTGTCACCTCTGTGCTGCCGCTGCACACCAGGAGGCCGGGGACGCCCTGCTCGCGGAGTTTCTCGACGGCGGCGAAGGCCGGGATGTCGCCCAGGTCGTCGCCGACGTAGAGGACCGCGCCCGCGGAGATGTGGCGGGCGTACTCGCGCAGGGCCACGCCCTTGTCCATGCCCGGGGGACGGAGTTCCAGGACGAGGCGGCCCGGTTCGACGATCAGGCCGTGCCGGGTGGCGAGATCGGTGAGGGGGTCACGGAGGGTTTCGAAGGTGGCCTGGGGATCGGGGGCGCGGCGGGTGTGGACCGCGATCGCCCGACCCTTCTCCTCGATCCAGGTGCCGTGCGAGGCCCCGGCACGGTCGAGCAGGGCGGGGAGTTCGGTGCGGACGGCGGCGATGCCGGGGTGCGGGGGCGGTGCGGTGAGCTCGCCGGTCGCCGCGTCCCAGCGTTCGGCTCCGTAGTGGCCGAGGACGACGAGGTGCTCCAGGCCGGGTACGCCCGCGAAGCCGCCGTAGCGGACGGCCACCTCGGCCGGGCGGCCGGTGACCACGGCGACGGCGGCCACCTTCGGGGCGAGCGCGGCCAGCACCGGTACGGCGTCCGGGTGGGCCCGGGCCTGCTCGGGGTCGGCGACGATCGGCGCGAGGGTGCCGTCGAAGTCGAGGCCGACGAGGGCGGTGCGGGGCTGCGAGACGAGTGCGGCGAGGCCGTCGCGACCGGCCGCGGTGCGCGGCGTCGGGAGGGGTTCCGTGATGTGGGTTCCCATGAAGACCGACACTATCCCGTCGGGGGTCCAGGACAGCGCCCCTTCAGGAGCAGCGCCCCGTAGGGGCGCTGGGGGCACCCCCGGCCGAAGGCTGGGGGAGGAACTGCGCGACCAGCCCCCACCGGCCCGCAGATCCATTTCCACCGATGGGGGCCGAAGGGGGCGCAGCCCCCTGGAGGACGGGACGGGTAGGGGCGGCGGGGGCGGAGAACCGTCGGCTCAGCGCTCCGAGCGGCGCGCCTCCCGCACCCGCCGCAGCCGGTTCACCGTCACCGGATCGTGGGCCAGTGCCCGCTCGTCGTCCAGCAGGGCGTTCAGGAGCTGGAAGTAGCGCACCGGCGCCAGGTCCAGTTCCTCGCGTATCGCGCGTTCCTTCGCGCCGGGGCTCGGGAAGCCCCGGCGTTCGAGGGCGAGGATGGCCTGCTCGCGCACGCCCAGTTCGTGCCGGTCCATGACGAGAACCGTAGCGCTCAGCCGGTCCCGGCCGTACGGCTGTCGGCCGTAGCGGCCTCGGCCTGGATCCGGGTGAGGACACCGGTCGGGTTGCCGCCCGGGCTCACCGCCGTACCGATCTGCTTCTTGATGTCGGCGCTGATCGCCGCCCAGGAGGTCTTGCCCGCCGGGTAGAGCTCCGAGGTGGGCAGCTGCTCCAGGAAGGGCCGCAGCTGCTTGTCCTCGGCCTGCGTGGAGTCGGTCATCGTCTGGGACGCGGACGTGGTGACGGGCAGCAGACCGTACTCGCGGGAGAAGGCGAGGACGTTCTTCTCGCTGTAGACGTAGTTCAGGAAGTCGCCGATCTGCTCGGCGTGGCCGTTCTGCTTGAACGCGGCCATCCAGTCGGCGACGCCCATCGACGCGGTGCTGGTGCTCTGGCCCGCGCGGGCCGGCATCGGGACCGCGCCGAACTTCACGCCCTTCTTCTCGGCCTGCTTGATGAGCGTGGGGTGGCCGTTGAGCATGCCGACCTGGCCGTCGGCGAAGGCGGCGAACGCGGTCGCGCGGTTCAGGTTGCCGGGGGCCACCGGACCGGTCAGGCCCTTGCCGACCAGCTCGTCCTTGAGCCAGGTGAGGGTGTCGATGTTCTGCGAGGAGTCGATCGTGTACGTGCCGGTGTCGTCGGTGTAGCCGCTGCCGCCGCTGAGCAGCCACTGCATGGTCTCCGCCTGCGCCTCCTCGGGGCCGAGCGGCAGCGCGTACGGGTACTTCACACCGTCCGCCTTGAGCGCCTTCGCGTCGGCCTCGAGCTCGTCCCAGGTGGTGGGCGGGGTGGTGATGCCGGCCTGGGAGAAGAGGGTCTTGTTGTAGAAGAGGACGCGCGTGGACGCGGCGAAGGGTATGCCGTACTGCGCGTGGTTCCACTGGCCCGCCTCGGCGAGCTGGGACGGGAAGTCGGCCTGGACCGGGATGGAGAGGAGGTCACCGGCCTCGTACAGCTTGCCGGCGGCCGCGTAGTCGGCGTACGAGCCGATCTGCGCCAGGTCGGGGGCCTTGCCGGCGGCGACCATGTCCTTGACCTTGCGGTCGACGTCGTTCCACGAGTAGACGGTGACGTCGACCTTCACGTCGGAGTGCTGGGCCTCGTACGCCTTGGCCAGCTTGTCCCAGTACTTCTGGGAGCTGTTGGCGGCGGAGTCCCCGTAGTCGGCGGCGACGAGTCTGAGGGTGACGTCCGAGGAGCCCGTCGTCCCACACCCACCGAGGACCGCCGTCATGCCCGTTGCGGACACCACCGCGATCATTCCTGCCCTACGCCGCCGCACGTGTACTGCCCCTGTCTAACTGTCTCGCCGTTCAATATGTGGACCCATAAGGTCTACACCACGCAAGTGGACTAGACCTCTTGCGGGTCGGCGGGCCACACTGTTCCCGTGAGACATGTCATCGCCCTGGACGTGGGCGGCACCGGAATGAAGGCCGCGCTGGTCGGCCCGGACGGCGAGCTGCTCCACCGGGACCGCCGGGCGACCGGCCGGGACCGCGGCCCCGACGCCGTCGTCACCGCCATCCTCGACTTCGCCGCCGAACTGCGGGCGTACGGCGAGCAGCACCTCGGCGAGCCCGCGTCCGCGGCCGGCCTCGCGGTCCCCGGAATCGTGGACGAACGCGCCGGCGTCGCGGTCTACGCGGCCAACCTCGGCTGGCGCGACGTCCCGCTGCGCGCCCTCCTCGCCGACCGCCTCGGCATCCCGGTCGCCCTCGGCCACGACGTCCGCACCGGCGGCCTGGCCGAGGGCAGGCTCGGCGCGGGCCGGGGCGCGGACCGCTTCTTCTTCGTGGCCCTCGGCACCGGGATCGCCGGCGGCTTCGGCCTGGACGGCCGGGTGGAGTCGGGCGCGCACGGCTTCGCGGGCGAGATCGGCCATGTCGTCGTACGGCCGCAGGGTGCCCCCTGTCCGTGCGGGCAGCACGGCTGTCTGGAGCGGTACGCGTCGGCGGCCGCGGTGAGCGAGGCGTGGGCGAAGGCGGCCGGCGACCCGGACGCCGACGCGGCGGACTGCGCGAAGGCGGTCGCGTCCGGTGACCCGAACGCCGTCCGGGTGTGGGGCGAGGCGGTGGCCGCCCTGGCCGACGGCCTGGTCACGGCCCTCACCCTGCTGGACCCACGGGTCCTCATCATCGGCGGCGGCCTGGCGGAGGCGGGTGACGTCCTGTTCGACCCGCTGCGGGAGGCGGTGGAGCGCCGGGTGACGTTCCAGAAGCTCCCCGCGATCGTCCCGGCCGCACTGGGAGACACGGCCGGCTGTCTGGGCGCCGGCCTCCTCGCCCAGGACCTACTAACGACTATTCCGGAGGTAACCCCCTGATGGCTGCGAACGAGCCGCACGACAGCGCCCCGTCAGGGGCGCGGGGCAGTGTCCAATCTGCGGCTACCGCCGCGCGGGCGCGACCAGCCACGACGCTCCCGCAGCCCGGAACGCACCGCCTGATCCTCGACGGCGCCCGGACAGTCCTCCCGACCGGAGTGGTCGACAAGGGGCGCCTGGTCGTCGACGGCACGAAGATCGCCGCCCACGCCCCGGAGAACGCCCACCTCGTCGACCTCACCGGCCACTGGCTCCTGCCCGGCTTCGTGGACATCCACAACCACGGCGGCGGCGGAGCCTCCTTCAGCTCCGGCACCGCGGACCAGGTCCTCACCGGCGTCCACACGCACCGCGCGCACGGCACCACCACGCTCGTCGTCTCCACCGTCACCGACGACATGGACGTCCTCGCCCGCCAGGCCGGTCTCCTCTCCGAGCTCGCCGAGCAGGGCGACGTCGCCGGCATCCACTTCGAGGGCCCCTTCATCTCCCCGTGCCGCAAGGGCGCCCACTCCGAGGCGCTGTTGCGGCACCCGGACCCGGCGGAGGTCCGCAAGCTGGTCGACGCGGCACGCGGGCACGCCAAGATGGTCACGCTCGCCACCGAACTCCCCGGCGGCATCGAGTCGGTACGACTGCTCGCGGAGCACGGCGTGATCGCCGCCGTCGGCCACACGGACGCGACGTACGAGCAGACGCTGGCGGCGATCGACGCGGGCGCCACGGTCGCCACCCACCTGTACAACGCGATGCCGCAGATCGGCCACCGCGCGCCCGGCCCGATCACCGCCCTCCTGGAGGACGAGCGGGTGACGGTGGAGCTGATCAACGACGGCACCCACCTGCACCCCGCCGCGCTCCAGCTGGCCTTCCACCACGCGGGGCCCGACCGGGTCGCGTTCATCACGGACGCGATGGACGCGGCCGGCAGCGGTGACGGCCGCTTCCTCCTCGGCCCCCTGGAGGTCGACGTCACCGACGGGGTGGCCCGGCTGGTGGACGGCGGTGCCATCGCCGGCTCCACGCTGACGCTGGACCGCGCGCTGCGGCGGGCGGTGACCGTCGACAGGCTGCCCGTCGAGCACGCCGTCGCCGCGCTGTCCGCCAACCCGGCCCGGCTGCTGGGCCTCTACGACCGCGTCGGCTCCCTGGAGCCCGGCAAGGACGCCGACCTGCTCGTCCTGGACGCGGACTTCACGCTGAAGGGCGTGATGCGGAAGGGTACTTGGGTGGTCGCACCCGAACTGGCCTGACGGCGACCATCTCTTGGGAGACGGCGACCTAGGCCGGTCGCCGTCTCTTTGGCATGATCGTGCCCCCACCGATGGCACGGGCATGCACGAGGGAGGTCGCCCGGTGATCCTCACCGTCACGTTGAACACCGCCCTGGACATCACCTACCGGGTCGGCGCCCTGCGCCCGCACACCTCGCACCGCGTCTCCGACGTGACGGAACGGCCGGGCGGCAAGGGCGTGAACGTGGCCCGGGTGCTGGCCGCGCTCGGGCACGAGACGACGGTGACCGGGTTCGCGGGCGGCGCGACCGGGCGGGCGGTACGGGAGCGGCTCGCGGACACTCCAGGCGTGCGGGACGCGCTGCTGACGGTCACCGGTCCGACCCGCCGCACCATCGCCGTCGTGGACGGACTCACCGGCGACACGACCCAGTTGAACGAGCCGGGTCCGCAGATAGCCCCGGCCGAGTGGGGCGCCTTCCTGGACCACTACGAGGAACTGCTCGGCAGAGCCTCGGCGGTGGCGCTGTGCGGCAGCCTGCCGCCCGGGGTCCCGGTGGGCGCGTACGCCGGCCTGATAAAGGCGGCCCGCTCCGTCGGCGTCCCCGTCCTCCTCGACACCAGCGGTGAGCCGCTGCGGCGCGGGGTCGCGGCCCGGCCGGACCTGGTCAAGCCGAACGCCGACGAACTGGCCGAACTCACCGGCTCCCACGACCCGTCCCGCGCCACCCAGGACGCGCGGCGCCGGGGCGCCCGCACGGTGGTCGCCTCCCTGGGCGCGCAGGGCCTGCTGGCCCTCACCCCGGAGGGCCGCTGGCGCGCCACCCCACCCACCCGCGAACACGGCAACCCGACCGGCGCCGGCGACTCGGTGGTCGCCGGTCTCCTCTCCGGCCTGGTCGAACAACTCCCCTGGCCGGACCGCCTGACCCGCGCGGTGGCCCTGTCGGCGGCGACGGTTCGGGCCGCGGCGGCCGGGGAGTTCGACCGCATGGCGTACGAGAAGCTGCTCGGCCAGGTCGCGGTGACCGGTGGGCCTGCGGCCGGTTAGTCCTTGTTCGTGTGCTTGCCCTGCCTGAGCCACATCTGGTCCAGCAGGACGTCGCAACTGTCGCCGCTCTGGCAGGACAGGGAGATGACGTTGGTGCCCTTGGTGAGGGTGGGGTACGTGTAGCTGGTCGTCCAGGCCTTGGTCGGGTCGCTCTGGCCCGTGTAGTTGTTCAGGGGGAACTTGCTGCCGAACGTCTTGCCGTTGATGGACAGCGTCATGCTCTGGTCCTGTACGGCGCTGTAGTGCGCGTAGACCGTGTAGAGGCCGTCCGACGGGATGCCGTTGACCGTCCAGGTGACGCCGGCGCCTGTCTGGCTGAAGTTGGTGACGTAGATGCCGCCCTGGGACTTCGCGCCCTTGACGTCCGAGGCCGTGCTCGCGCCGCCGTCCAGGTGGAAGGTCTTCGCGTCGACCGGCGCGATGTCGCCGGACGCCGACACCGAGCTCGTGCTCGACGGGCTCGGGGACGCGCTCTGGGACTGGCTCGGGGTGGTGGAGGCGCCGCCGCTTGCCTTGTCGTCGTCCCCGTTGCCGTTCATCATCGCAAGGCTGATGCCGATGACGACCGCGGCCACGACCGCGACGGCGCCGATGAGGAGGCCCTTGGTGTTCGGGCCCCGGCCGCGGCCGGTGTTCTGCGGGGCCTGGCGGCTGGTGGGCGCGCCGCCCGGGAAGGTCTCCGGGGCCTGGTAGGCCGCGTTCGGCTGCTGGCCGTAGCCGGCCGGCTGCTGCGGGATGGTCTGGCCGCCGTACTGCGGCTGCGGTGCCTGCTGCGGGCCGCCGTACGTGCGCTCGCCGACCGAGCGCACCCTGCTGACCTGATGCGGGTAGCCGTAGCCACCGGAGCCGGACGGCGGCTGGGCCCCTCTGGCCTGACCATCGGCGTAGAGGTAGCCGAACGGGTCGTCGTCCTCGGGCGTGCTCGCGCCGTTGTCGCCGGGCGTCATCCCTTGGTACTCCTCAACAGGTGCGGGCGGATGCGGTACAGGTATTGAGAGTCGAGCCTACCCGGTCTGGCTGAGCCAAACGGGTGACTCGGATCGCATCAGCGCGATGACCTGCGGATCATCCGGCACGGCGATGTGCTTTGGGACGAGATCGTTTCTCTACGTACATCCGCTCGTCGGCGGATTTCAGGACTTCGTCCGCCGTCATTCCGCAGTGCGCCCACCCGATGCCGAAGCTGGCGCCCACCCGGACGGCCCGGCCCTCGGCGCGGATCGGCTGGATGATCTCGTTGCGCAGGCGTACGGCCAGGTCCTGGGCGTCGGCCTTGCCGAGGCCGTCGGCGAGGATCACGAACTCGTCGCCGCCGAGGCGGGCCACGGTGTCGCCGTCGCGGACGCCCCGGCTGAGCCTGCGGGCGACCTCGATGAGGACGGCGTCGCCCGCGTTGTGACCGAACCGGTCGTTGATCGACTTGAAGCCGTCGAGGTCGCAGAAGAGCACCGCGAGCCCCTTGGCGCCGTCGTCGCGGCCCTCCTCGGGGGCGACGGTGTGCACGTGGTGGTCGTAGCCGCCGTCGTACGACTGTGCCGTGCCGGCGAAGTCGAAGCCGTGGCCGTTGACGTCGTAGGCGGGGTGGCCGTAGGCCGCGTCCAGGGACTCCAGGGCGCCGCCGGCGTCTGCGCGGCGGCAGAGCCGGGAGGAGAGCCGGGAGCGCAGCTCGGCGGAGTTCGGGAGGCCGGTGAGGGAGTCGTGGGAGGCGCGGTGGGCGAGCTGGAGCTCCCGGCGCTTGCGTTCCTCTATGTCCTCGACGTGGGTGAGGAGGAAGCGGGGGCCGTCGGCGGCGTCCGCGACGACGGAGTTCCGGAGCGAGACCCAGACGTAGGTGCCGTCACGGCGGCCCAGGCGGAGTTCCGCGCGGCCGCCCTCCGCGGAGGTGCGCAGCAGGGTGCCGATGTCCTCGGGGTGGACCAGGTCGGAGAAGGAGTAGCGGCGCATCGCGGAGGCGGGGCGGCCCAGCAGCCGGCAGAGGGCGTCGTTGCTGCGCAGTATTCGGCCGTGCTGGTCGCCGCCCATCTCGGCTATCGCCATGCCGGAGGGGGCGTACTCGAAGGCCTGCCGGAAGCTCTCCTCGCTGGCGCGCAGCGCCTGCTGCTCGCGCTCCAGCCTGACCAGTGCCCGCTGCATATTCGCACGTAGACGCGCGTTGCTGATCGCGATCGCGGCCTGGAAGGCGTACATCTGCAGGGCCTCGCGGCCCCAGGCGCCGGGGTGGCGGCCGTTGCGCGGGCGGTCCACGGAGATCACGCCGAGCAGTTCGCCACAGGAGCTGCCCGATATGCCGGGCGTGTACATCGGCGCGAAGAGCCGGTCGGAGGGGTGCCACTCGTCCTCGAAGCGCGGAGCGGGGCCGTCGGTGTACCACTGCGGGACGTCGTCGTCGTCGAGGACCCAGCCCTCGGTGTGCGGTATGAAGACGAGGTCGCCCCAGTTCTCGCCCATGCTCAGCCGCCGCTCCCAGGACTCACGGGAGCCGACCCGCCCTGTGATCAGGGCCTCGGCGGCGGAGTTGCCGGAGAACGCGGCGACCACTAGGTCGCCGTCGGGGCGTACGAGGTTGACGCACGCCATCTCGTAGTTGAGAGCGGTGATCACGCCGTCGGCGACGGTCTGCAGTGTGTCCGCCAGGCTGCGGGCCGTGTTCATGTCGGCCATGACCTGGTGCAGCTGTCGCAGGGACGCAAGACGGACGTAGGGCTCCGACTCGGTCTCCATGCTCGCCCTCCCCCCGAGACCTCGCAGCGAATCAAGGGTCTGCTTCGGCGCTACTTTTCCCCGCCACTGAATCACAGCGCGCTGCCCACTCGGTACACAGGGTCAACAATTAAGGCCCCTTGTGACTCAAGTCACAGGAGAACGTGAACAATTGCGTGGAGTTTCCGCGTTTTCCCTGTGTGTTTACTGAACACAGCCTTTGCGGGTGTGCGCACATGATGCACGTTACGGCCTTTCACCGCACCGCGCCCGGCCCTTGGTCCTAGGACCCGGCTCGGGCCGATGGCCGATGCGGCCGCGCCGGGTCCGACACTAGCGTTTCCGGCGTGCTGAAGACTCCCTCCGCCGCCGCCGCAGAAGCCACCGGGCATGCTGTGGGGGTGAGCAACGAAGCGTTCAAGGCCGCCCTCTCCCGGCTGGCCGCCGGTGTGGTCCTGGTGACCGCGCAGGAGCCGTCGCTGGACCCGGACGACCCGCTGGCGCCGGCCGGCGAGGACGTCGGCATGACCGCCACCGCGTTCATGTCGGTGTCGCTCGACCCGCCATTGGTGCTGGTCAGCCTGCGCGAGGGCTCCCGGATGGACGACCTTCTCGACGAACAGCCGCGCTGGGCGGTCTCCGTGCTCACCGAGAGCCAGCGCCACATCGCCGGCCGCTTCGCGATGAAGGGCCGCATCAGCGACCGCCTGCTCTTCGAGGACATCCCGTACGTCCGCGGCCGGGCCAGCGGCGCCCCGCTGGTCGGCGGCGCCCTCGCGACCCTGGAGTGCCGCACCGAACAGCGCCTCACGGCCGGCGACCACACCCTCGTCATCGGCCGCGTCCTCACCGCCGAACTGCCGAGCGCGGAAGGCGGACCACTGATGTATTTCCGGGGCCGCTACCGTCAGCTGGGATGAAACCGCGCGGTCCGTTTCGGAAATTGCATGAGCAGTTACTGAACGGCCGTTCTAGAGTGCACGGATGCCTTCTCTGCTCCGCCTCGAAGAAGTGACCGCCGCGAATTTGGCGGCGGCGCTCCGCATTCGCGTCCGGCCCGGGCAGGAACACAACGTCGAGCCGGTCGCCGAGTCCCTCGCCGAGGCGTACGTCCATCCCGCGGGGGTCGCCTGGCCGCGCCTGATCGTCGACGGAGACCGCACGGTCGGCTTTCTGATGGCCTTCCTCGACATCGACTGGCGCACCGACGGCACGCTCTTCCGCTCCGGCCTGTGGCGCCTCACCATCGACGCGGCGGAACAGGGCAGGGGCTACGGCCGGTTCGCGGTCGAGGCGGTGGCCGCGGAGATCCGCCGCCGGGGCGGCAAGGAGATGTACGTCACCTGGCATGCAGGACCGGACGGGCCCGAGGAGTTCTATCTGCGGCTGGGCTTCCGGAGGACCGGGGAGGTCAGCGGCGACCAGCCGGTGGGTGTGCTGGCCCTCTGAGCGGGTCACCCGGCCCCGGGACGTGCCTACACGGCCGTGGCGGACTGGCCGGCCATCAAGTGGTCGACGAGCGCCAGCAGCACGTCGCGGCCGTCCGCCCGGTCGCGGGCGTCGCAGAGCACCAGCGGCACCTGGGGGTCGAGGGCGAGTGCCGCGCGGATCTCCTCCGCGGACCGGTCGCGGACTCCGTGGAAGCAGTTGACGCCGACGACGAAGGGGATGCCGCGGCTCTCGAAGAAGTCGATCGAGGCGAAGCTCACCTCCAGCCGCCGGGTGTCGACCAGGACCACCGCGCCCATCGCCCCGTTGACCAGGTCGTTCCACATGAACCAGAAGCGCTCCTGGCCGGGGGTGCCGAACAGGTAGACCACGAGGTCGCCGCTGATGGTGATCCGCCCGAAGTCCAGCGCGACGGTGGTGGTGAACTTGTTGTTCACCCCCTCCAGGTCGTCCACGCCGACGCTGGCCCGGGTCAGGTACTCCTCGGTGTGCAGCGGGGCGACCTCGCTCACCGCGCCCACCAGGGTCGTCTTCCCGACGCCGAACCCGCCGGCGACCAGGATCTTCACTGCAAGGGGAGCGGTGTCCGTACGGCCCGCCGTGTGGTCCGCGTGCTCAGAGCCTGCGTAGTCCATCTCTCACCGCCTCGAGGATAGTCATGTCGGGAAGGCCGCCGGCGCGGGTGAGCGGCTGCGGCGAACGGGCCCACATATAGCCGGAGTCGACCAGATCGCCGATGAGGATCTTGGTCAGCGACACCGGGAGGCCCAGCTTGGCGGCGACTTCCACCACCGCCTTGGATTCCCGGCAGAGCCCGAGGATCGTACGGTGCTCCGGCTGCATCCTGCGCACCGCGAGCGCCGCCTGCGTGGTGACCTCGGGCAGCGTCGTCACCAGGGTGATCAGCGTCAGATCAGCCCGCTCGGGGGCGGTGCGCCCGCTGGTGATCGTGTAGGGACGGACCAGTTGCTCGTCGGCGTCACCGTCGTCGAACCCCTCGGTCCAGTGCCTCATCCGGCTCTCCCCGCGTCATCGGACGGCGGAGTACGCGCGTCGGTGCCCAACCGCCGGCCCACCTGCTGGACGAGGGTGTGCATCGCGACACTCATCAGCTCGGCGTCGACCTCCTGGGAGGCGGTCACCGCCAGGTGGGTGCCGCGGCCGGCGGAGATCACGAACAGCCACAGGCCGGCCATCTCGACGATGACCTGGTGCACCGGGCCGCCGCCGAAGAGCTGCCCGGCGCCGCGGGCCAGGCTCTGCTGGCCGGTGGCGATCGCGGCGAGCCGCTCGGCGTCCGAGCGGTCGATGGTCCGCGAACGGCTCATCACCAGGCCGTCGTCCGACAGCACGATGGCGTGCCGGGTGCCCGTGACCTGGTCGACCAGGCCGTCCAGAAGCCAGTCCAGATCCGCGTCGGTGGCCGTCGTACGCTGCGTCATTCTCGATCATCCGTCCTAGGAGAGCCGGGCCGGTCGGACGAGGCGGGTCCTTCACCACTGCCTTCACCGAAGCCGGTGCCGTCACTGTTGCCGTCGCTGCCGTCGCTGCCGCCGCTGCCGTCGTTGTCGCCGCTGCCACTGCTGCCGTCGTTGTCGCGGCTGTCGTCGCCGGCGTAGGCGAAGGCACCGTCGACGCTGCGGCGGGTGCCGATGCCGAAACCGTCGCCGACGCCGACGCCGTCCGTGGTGCCGTCGTCCGAGTCGCCCCCGCTGCGGGCCAGCAGGGACTGCCGCTGGAACGCGCCGATCGTGGCCCCGGACCGGCCGGGCCGGCCGGGGACCGTCCAGAGATCCGGCTCATCCAGATCCTCCGCTTCCGCCGGGATCTGGAGTTCGGGCGCCAGGCTTGCCTGGCGGACCCGCTGGGGCAGCGGCTGCGCCGCGGTCGGCGTGGACGGGGATGCCTCGTTCTCGTCCGACGGCCGGAGACCGGAGGCGGTGACGTTCGCCATCGCGTGTCCCTTGGCCCGGGTGGGCAGCCGCCCGCCCTCGTACGGCGCCCGCGGACCGACATCTGCGTCGTGCGGGTACGGCCGTGGACCGGGCAGGCGCGGCAGGACCTCCGCGGTGAGCACGACCGGCTGGGGCGCCGGGCCGGGCTGCTCCACCACCACCTGTCCCGGCAGCAGCACGACCACCCGGGTGCCGCCGAAGGCGGACGGCCGCAGCTCCACCCGCAGGCCCAGGCCCGCCGACAGCCGGGCGACCACGTACAGGCCGAGCCGTACGTCGTCGGCCTGGGTCATCACGTCGAGCTGCGGCGGCGCCTCCATCAGGGCGTTGGCGGCGGCGTAGTGCTCCGGCTCCATGCCCAGGCCACGGTCCTCGATCTCGACCGCGACGCCCCGGCCGACCCGCGCGGCCCGTACCTCGACCGGGGTCGGCGGCTTGGAGAAGGCGGCGGCGTTCTCCATCAGTTCCGCCAGGATGTGCACCAGCGGGCCCACCGCCCGCTCGGACACCCAGGGCTCGTCCTCGACGTCGATCGTGATCCGGCGGTAGTCCTGCACCTCGCCCTGCGCGGCGCGCAGCACGTCGAGCAGCCGGACCGGCTTGCGCCAGCGGCGCTGCGGCTGGCCGCCGCCGAGGATGACCAGGTTCTCCTCGTAGCGGCGCAGCCGGGCGGTGAGGTGGTCCAGGTCGAACAGGCCCTCCAGCACCTCAGGGTCCTCGTGCTTGCGTTCCAGCTCGTCCAGCTTGCGCAGCTGGAGGCCGATGAGGATCTGGGTGCGCCGGGCGATCCGCTGGAGCAGCCGCTCGAAGCCGCGGTGCTGTTCGGCCTGCCGCACCGCGGTGGCCACGGCGCTGCGGCTGGCCGCGTTCAGGGCGCGCCCGAGCTCGCCGAGCTCGTCGGGGGTGGGCTCGACCAGCCGGACCTCGCGGTCCACGTCGACGTTCTCACCACGCTCCAGCCGGGACACCACGTCGGGCAGCCGCTGCTGGAGTTCCACGGCTTCCTCGCGCAGGGCGTAGATGCGCCGGCGCAGGAGGACGGTGAGACGCCAGCTGCTGAGGATGACCAGGATCACGGCGAGCAGGCCGACGGCACTGACGACGATCAGCGTCCACTGGAGCCGGCTGACGCTGTCGGCGGAGACCTTGTCGAGGTGCGCGACCCGGACCCGGACCAGATTCAGCAGCCGCGGGCGGTTGGCGTCCAACGAGGTGCGCCATTGGGTGTGGATCCGGCCGAGCTCCAGCTCACCCGGCGAGTGGTGGGGGCCGGCGACGATGACCTGCTCCTCCAGGCTGTGCTGGGTTTCCCACGACCTGGCGGACGTCATCTTCTTGTACGCGTCGAGTTCGGCACCGGTGAGGCCGAGGGAGACCCGCTGGAGCAGGTACTCCTGAGCGCCGACGGCATCGACGAACACGTCGTATTCACTGACCTTCAGATGCCCGGTCTGCCAGTCGCGCCCGAGCAGGGCGTCCTCGCGTCCGATCCTGTCGATGGCGCCGTTGAGGTCGACCAGGGTGTTCGCCAGCAGGGCGACTTCGGCGTTGCTCCGGCGGCCGAGCGCGGTGAAGACGTCGATCAGCGAGTCCATGGCGCCGCCGTAGTAGTCGAACGCCGCCTTCTGGCCGGCCGACCCGGTGTCCACCGCCTTGCGCTGCACGGCGAGCCGGTCGAGAACGCGCACGGTGCCGGACAGGGCCGTGCCGAGACCCTGCTGCCCGTGCGAGGTGCTCTCGTCCGCCAGCGGGCGGAAGCCGGTCACCGCCTTGTCGGTCGCCGCACGCGCGGCGACCAGCCTGCCGCGGGTGGCGGGGCCGGGGTCGGCCAGCATCTCCGCGGTGAGCCGTCGCTCCTCGTCGAGGGACTGGAAGAGGACGGACGACGGCCGGCCCAGCGAGGCGCTCAGGTCGCTCTGGGCCTTCTCCGACTGCCAGCGGGTGGTCAGCTGGTACGTGCTCAGGCCCCACAGGGGCGCGAGCGCGAGGCTCGGTACGACCACGAGGATGATCAGAACGGTACGCAGGGGCAGTCGGACGGAGCCGCCGCCCGCCCCGACCGGCTGTGAGAGAAGGTCAGCTGACGTCGGCGCAGCGTCCGATGGCTGGTTCTCGACGGCCATGCTTCTGGCCCGCCTACCCCCAAACCTGCCAAATACGGTCACCCTAGGGACACTCCCCCCACCGTTCGGTGCATCCATGAGGAAAAAATCGCCAAAGTCCGGCGACTGGTGGCAGATAGTAGCCACATCGATCGAAGTCCGTAAACGTTTTGCCCTCACCGCACAGATCCGCCGGATGGCGGAGCGAAGTCCTGGCCGGCCGATCCGGAACCGTCGCCCGACCGCGACTGCGAACGACCGACGGCGACCGCCGGGGCCATGACCGAGGGGGCGATGACCCGCCCGATGCCCGCCCGGCCCTCCGGGCAGTGTCGCGAGGGGACCACGGCCCGGCCACCCGGCGGGATTTGAACAGCTCAGCCGCTACAGGCGAGGCGTCGCCGCCCCGGCCCGGCGTCGCGGGTCCGGATTCCGGCAGCGAGCAGTCCGTGGGCGAGCTCGGTGGCCTCGTGGCCGAACGCCGGGAACAGATCCTCGTTCTCGACTGCGTATGCCGGCAGAAGGACCCGCCGGAAGACCGCAGGGACGGTGTTACGACCAGTCGCGGCCGGTGCGCCCGCGCTTGGTCTCCGAGCGCTGCTTCTTCTCCCGCAGCCGGCGTTCGTTGATCCCGCGCGGGATGCGGGTCGGCCTGCGCGGCTTGGGCGGCGGCGCGGTGGCCTCCGCGAGGAGCGCGGCGAGGCGTACGGCGGCGGTCTCACGGTTGCGCCACTGCGAACGGTGCTCGGACGCCCGTACGACGATCACCCCGTCGACGAGCCGCCCCGCCAGCCGCTCCAGCGCACGCTCCTTCCACACCGGCGGCAGCGCCTCGGTGTTCGCGAGGTCGAAGCGGAGCTCCACCTGCGAGTCACTGGTGTTGACGTGCTGCCCACCCGGCCCGGACGACCGCGAGAAACGCCAGTTGAGCTCGGCCTCGGGGAGCGAGACGGAGCCGCGGATGACGTAAGGACCGGACATGCCCCCTATGGTCGCGCGGCTGACCGGCACACGTCACGCGAATATCGCTCATCACCCGTTTGGTAAAGAAAGTAAAGCGAGATGGAACCTTCGGTACCCCTCGTGGCGTTCATACGGGTAGCTGTAGCTTCAAGCCCGTACGCCGCACGGTCGTACGCGAAACGAGGGAAAGGACTCCCGACCATGGCTGTAAGCCTCTCCAAGGGTGGCAACGTCTCGCTCACCAAGGAGGCTCCGGGCCTGACCGCCGTCACCGTGGGCCTCGGCTGGGACGTCCGTACCACCACCGGCACGGACTTCGACCTGGACGCTTCGGCCATCGCGGTCAACGCGCAGGGCAAGGTCTACTCCGACGCCCACTTCGTCTTCTTCAACAACAAGCAGACCCCGGACAACACGATCGTCCACACCGGCGACAACCGCACGGGTGAGGGCGCCGGCGACGACGAGGCGATCAACGTCAACCTCGCCGCGCTGCCCGCCGACATCGACAAGATCGTCTTCCCGGTCTCGATCTACGACGCGGAGACCCGCTCGCAGAACTTCGGCCAGGTCCGCAACGCCTACATCCGCATCGTCAACCAGGCCGGCGGCGCCGAGATCGCCCGCTACGACCTCTCCGAGGACGCGGCGACGGAGACGGCCATGGTCTTCGGCGAGCTGTACCGCAACGGCGCGGAGTGGAAGTTCCGCGCGGTCGGCCAGGGCTACGCGTCCGGCCTCGTCGGCATCGCCCAGGACTTCGGCGTCAACGTCTGACAGACGCTGCGCTGTGCGGGAGCCCCTGGTGTCACGCCGGGGGCTCCTGGTTTTCGCTCAGTGCGCCGACGCGTAGGGCAGGAAGGCCGACCAGGCGGAGGGGGCGAGGGCGAGTTGGGGGCCGCCGGGGGTGGCGGGGGTGTGCGTGTACGTGGAGTCGCGGATGTGGATGGTGGTGGGGGTGGGGGCTATTTCGAGGCAGGTTTCGCCGTCAGGGCCGTCGCTGTAGCTGCTTTTGAACCAGGCCAGGGCTACTTCGACGCAGGACTCGCCAACTGCGACAGCTGCGACCGAGGCTTCCGCTCCCCCGCGCCCGGACTCTGCCGAACCGATCTCCCGGAGGAGACCTAGCATGAAAGCGACGATCCTTGCCCCTGGGCACAGACGACGAGGAGCGAGCGCCATGACCATCGCACCGGACAACGCGCGGCAGGGCGCCTCTCACCTCTACCGGGCCATGCGGGACTTCGTGCACTCCACGGACGACACCCTTCCCGGCAAGTTCGAGATCACCAAGGAAGGGATCGTCCTCGACATGATGTCGCCCTCGAAGCCGCACGAACTCACCGTGCTGCGCGTCCGGCAACGCCTGGAGAAGGTGATGCCGGATGCACTGGTGGCTCATACAGGGGAACCCGATGTCGAGGACGAGCCCGAGGGGGTCATGCGCCGCCCTGATGTCATGGTGATCAGCGATGCGGAGATGGAGGGAGACGGTTCCTTCGATCCCCGCTCGCTCATCGCCGCCGTGGAAATCGTCTCGCGCTCCAATCCGGACAACGACTGGGTCTCCAAGGTCCGCGACTACCCCCTGATCGGCATCCCCGTCTACGCGATCTTCGACCCCCGCACCGGCACCGGCGCCGTCCTCACCGACATCCACCCCACCCCCGACGGCCCCCGCTACGCGACCCGCAAGGACTTCGTCTACGGCGAGGACGTCACCATCGGCGACTGGACCATCGCGACGGACGGCCTGCCCCGTTACCCGCCGCCGGGGCAGTGACAGCCTGACGCCGAGGACGGCCGGATAGGTTGCCGACATGATCCTCGCCCCCGTCCCCCTCACCCCCGACCACGACATCCCGGCGCCGGTTCTCACCGAGCTCACCGGCCTGTACGCCTCCAACCGGGAGTTCCACGCGCTCAGCGGTGACTTCCCGGACCCGGACGACATCCGGCCGGAGCAGGTGGCCGCGGCGCTGGCCGGCGAGCTGGCGAACCCGGACGTGGAGGTGCTGCTCGCGCGGGCCGAGGGGCGGCTGGTCGGGGTGGTCGTCACCTTGGCCCGGCACCCCGATCCGGCCGACCCGGACCCGTGGATCGGGCTGTTGATGGTGGACGCGCAGGCGCAGGGGGCGGGGTACGGACGGCGGATCGCGGAGGAGGTCGAGCGGCGGTTCCGGGCGGCGGGGCGGGACGCCGTGCGCCTCGCCGTGCTGGAGAACAACCCGAAGGGGCTCGCCTTCTGGACCGCCCTCGGGTACGAGGTGATCGGCCGTCGTCCGGACCGGCGGCACGGCCGACCGTGTGCCGTGCTGCGGAAGGAGCTGGGGACAGGTGCCTAGGGGCGGGGCGGCTTCCCGTCGCCGTACAGCCAGTCCTTCCAGATCGCGGTGAAGTCCTTCCCGGGCGCCGTCTTCTCCACGTACGCCGTGAACTCCGCCGTGTCCGCGTTGCCGTGGCGGTGGGCGGCGGCCCAGCCCTGGATGATGTCGTAGAAGGTGTCGTCGCCGACCTGCCGGCGGATCTTCTGGAGGACCATCGCGCCGCGGTCGTAGACGGGCCGGTCGGAGATGTGCGCGGCGCTCGACGGCTCGGCGGGCGGGAACGCCCACAGGTCGCTGTCCGCGGAGCCCGCGTAGAGCCTGTCGAAGGTCTGCTGGGCGGTCCGGCCGCCGTGGTCCTCGGACCACAGCCACTCGGCGTAGGTCGCGAAACCCTCGTTGAGCCACATGTCCCGCCAGGTCCGCGGGGTGACGGAGTCGCCGTACCACTGGTGGGCGAGTTCGTGGACGAGGGTGGCGGTGTCCGGGGCGCCGGGGAAGACCGGGCGGGTCTGGGTCTCCAGGGCGTAGCCCGCGTCGTCCGGGCGGTCGACGACGGCCCCGGTGGAGGAGAACGGGTACGGGCCGAAGTTGTACGCCTCCCACTCCATGATCTCGGGGAGCTTCGCCAGCACCCCACGGCTCGCCTCCACCTGGGTGGGGTCGACGGCCGTGTACACCGGCAGGCCGTCGGGGAGGGTGGAGCGGGTGATCGTGTAGTGGCCCACCGCGACCGTGGCGACGTAGCTCGCCATCGGTTCGGCGCTGTGCCAGGCGAAGGTCGTACGGCCGTTCTTCGTCGTCTCGCTCTTCAACACCCCGTTGGAGACCGCCTGGAGGCCCTTCGGGACGGTGACCGTGATGTCGTACGACGCCTTGTCGGAGGGGTGGTCGTCACCGGGGAACCAGGCCATGGAGCCGACGGGCTCGCCGAGGGCCAGCGCGCCGTCGGCGGTGCGCAGCCAGCCCTCCTCGGAGCCGTCGGGGTCGGTGAGCGTCTCGGGGCGGCCCGAGTAGCGCACGGTGGTGGCGAAGGTCTCCCCCTTGGTCAGGTCGTCGTGCGGGCGGACGGTCAGCTCCTGGCCGGCGCGGTTCCAGCGGGCCTGCCTGCCCTCGACGGTGACGTCGTCGACGTCCAGGCCCTTCAGGTCGAGGTCGAAGGCGGTCAGGTCCTGGGTGGCCCGGGCGGTGATGACGGCGGTGCCGGTGAGGCGGCGGGTGCCGGGGTCGTAGGCGAGGGTGAGGCCGTAGTGGCCGACGTCGTAGCCGCCGTTGCCCGCCTTCGGGAAGTACGGGTCGCGGACGCCCGCGCCGCCCGGGGCGCCGTGGACGCCGCCGTCGCACGCGGCCAGCACGAGGCAGAGCAGCGCGGACGGCAGCACGAGCGAGGACCGGGGCACGCTCGTGATCGATCGGGGCACGCTCGTGATCGTAGGACGCCGTGACACCATCGGCATGTGCTCGACATCGGCTACGCCCTCTCCAACCGCTTCCCGGACCCGCCCCAGACGGACTACCGGCGCGTGGACGTCCACGCGCTGCGCCACGACCTGTTCTGCGGGGACGTCTACCTCGCGGACACCAAGGCGGACCGGGAACTGTCCACAGCCTGGGGATGGGTGCCGGTGCTCGACTTCGCGTGGGCGCTGTGCGACATCGTGGAGCGGATCGACCGCGACCCGGCGGGGTCCCGGGCCGCCCGGCCCCAGCACGCGGAGCTCGACTTCACCGAGTCCACCGACCGCATGCTCTTCGAGCGCCGCTTCGGGTGGGTGGACATCGAGGCGGACTGGATGCCGGCAGAGGAGCCACCCCTCACCTTCTCCCACGCCGAACTGCGCCGGGAGGCACGGGACTTCCTGCACGACCTGATCGCCGACCTCACCGACATGCACGAGGGGCTGGCGGACAATCCGGCGATCTGGACGCTCCAGGCCCGTTTCCCGAGGGTGTCGTAGCCTGCCCGGCACCTCTCCGGCCTTCCCGTGCGGTTGAACGACCTCCGGATGTACGGCAGTTGACCGGCCCCCGAGGCGGAAGTGACAAGTGCGGCGGGAGTCGGCGGAAGGCGTTCCGGCGGTCCCGGCCGCGCCTACGTTGACTCCGTGCGGACGCAGCGACAGGCAGGCGACAGCGGACAGGACGCCTCTCCCGAGGCCACCCGGACACCGGCCGCCGCCACGCCCATCGGCTCCACGAAGCCCGCCGGCTCCACCACGGCCGTCGGGCCCACGGAACACGCGATGCTCGCCCTCCAGGGGAAGGCGGGGAACGCGCGCACCACGCTGGCGCTGCGGGACGCGAAGGGCAAGGGCGTCGCGCGGCCCCCGGCGGTACGCGCCCGGCCGGTGGCGCCCGTGGCCCCCGTCGAGGAGGAACGCACCGACCCCGGCCTCGTGCTGCCCCCGTACCTGATGGACTTCCAGGCCGCCGGGCTCTCCACGGCCTACGGGCTGACCGGGCACGAGTTCGTCCGGAACGCGGTGGCCGCCGTCGTCGGGCACGGCGACGGCACGGTCGCCGAGATCGGCGCCGAGCTCGCCGGACGCCCCGAGTCGTTCTACGGGCAGGGCCGCGCCTTCGCCGTCAAGGGCAGGACCGGCAAGGAGTGGTACGACGTCACCGTCACCGTCTCCCGCGCCCCCGACGACCGGCCGCCCGTCTTCCACCCGGGGGACCTGCTCGCGAACACCGTGCCGGACCCGGACGGGGCGCCGCTCGCCGCGGTGGACGAGGCCGAGGGCAAGGACACCAAGGTCGACGTCCAGCACAACACCGCCGCCACCGTCGCGACCACCGCGAGCGGGAGTTCCAGCAAGGGCGCCGGCGGCATGGCCTTCGGGCTCGCGCCCGTCGTACCGGGGCTGTGGCTGGGCGGCGCCGGCCTGGTGAACGCGCAGCCCTGGCAGTCCTCACGGGAGTCCCGCGGCCAGCGCAACGTGGCCGAACCGCGGGTGCTGCGCAGTGAGAAGGGCTCGGTCGAGGCTCCGCGCAAGGTGCGGTACGGCGTACGGGTCAAGAAGCAGGGCGCCCAGCACACACAGACCTTCCACGGCTCGGGCGCCCTCACCCAGCGCGTGCCCACCGAACACCTGGTCCCGGCCGGCACCCAGGCGCCCGCCGCTCCGCGGGCCGTCGACGCGGACACCGCCCGGCGCGTCTCGCTCGCCGACTCCATGGCCCCGGTCGCCGTCACCGACATCGCCGCCCCGCACCAGGGCGGCGGCGGGCTCTTCGACACGGTCGCCGCCGTCCTGCACCCCTCCCTCACCGCCCCCGGCGCCCCCGGCCGCTCCCGCCTCTACGAGGCCACCTCCACCCCGACCGTCCTGGAGGACATGCCCCGGCTGCTGCGCGACGGCGTCACCGGCGAGGACCTCGCCTCCAAGGACGGCAGCAGCGTGGGCAGTTACCGCCTGCACGCCGAGATCACCGGCATGTCCCCCGCCTGGGGCACCGGCGGGACCCAACTGCGCACCCACCAGCAGACCCAGCACACGGTCACCGAGAGCGCGGGCAAGGGGCGCGCCCTCACCGGCGGCCTGGGCCCGGCCATCGGCGTCGGAGCGGTCGGCAACGCCGCCGTGCTGCGGGGTACGGCCATGCCGGTCGCGGGGGCCCGCAAGGCGCGGTTCACCGTGGCCGAGCAGACCGTCTCCAGCCGCCAGGGCGCGGAGGTGCGCGGCGACAAGGTGCTCTACCTCGCGACCGTCCGGTTCACCGCGGAGGGCACGGGGCCGCGCTCGGCCGGGATGATCCTGCGCCCCGGGACCCGGGTCGCCCGGCACTCGATGCGGGTGTGGATGAGCCTGCGGGCCGACGAGGCGCGGTCGCTCGGGCTGCCGCTGCCGCCCGGCGTCGAGGCCGGGGAGTTCATCGAGAAGCCGAAGCGGACCGACGAGAACGGCCAGGAGGCCGACGTCGAGCGGCACCTCCCGTTCGGCGCCATGGGCTCCAGCGTCACCCTCAGCCAGCTCGACACCGGGCCCATGGTGCGGGCCGTGCAGGAGCTGTTCGCGACCGATCCCCGGCTGGCCGGCTACCTGCCCGCCTTCGGTACGGCCGCGGTGACCTCGACGCCGGGCAAGGAGGAGGCCGCGCTCCAGCGGCGCAACCACCGCGAGCTGATGGCCGCCCTGTCCGAGACCAACCTGCGGGTCAACAAGGACCAGCTGACCACGACCGGCATCCGGGTGCGGCTGCGCCGCAAGACCACCCTGCACTCCCACGACGTGCAGATCCGCGTCCGCGGCCAGCTCCGCGAGACCGGCTACCTCGGCGACACCGACGACTGGCTGGTCCGCAGCCACTCCGGTGTCACCGGCACCACCCAGAGCGGGCGCGGCAGTTCGCGCTCGATCGGCGGTCTGGTGCTCGGGCAGGCCAGGATCGTCCCCGGCGTCCTGACCGGCTCGGCCCGCTACGAGAGGCACAGCACCGGCACCCGCCGCAACCAGGCCGGTCCGACCACCCGCACCGACGTCCTCACCAACGGCTCCGAGAAGGCCGCCACCTTCGGGGCGGCCCTGCGCCTCGACGTCGACGTCACCATGACCTCCCGGCAGCGCAAGCTCGGCCGCGCCCTCACCCCCGGCTCTCCCGGCCAGGACACGCCCGAGGCGAAGCGGCTGGCGGGACTGCACCTGGACGAGCAGGACGTACGGCTGGTCACGCCGACCGAGTTCACCCTCGACGACGAGGGCAAGCGGCGGCAGGACGCGGTGGGCGAGCGGCGCCGGGCGCAGGCCCCGCGGCCCGAGCACGCCGTCACCGCCGAGGGCATCGGCGACCTGGCCGGCCTCGTGCCCCGGCCGTCGGCCGGGCAGCCGCTGCGGGACTGGCAGCTGGTGGAGACGGTCGGCGACGGCCAGGCCGTCCGGGACCTCGCCTTCCAGCTGCTGTCCAAGGCCGCCGCCCGCAACAAGGGCGTCCGCGAGGATCCCGCGCTGCAGACCGAGGGGCTCGCGCCGCGGGCGGCGATCGAGGAGCGGTTCGGACCGCAGGCCATCACGGCGTCGCTGCGGCAGGCCGCGTCCTCCGGGTGGGTGGTGAAGAACCTGCGCTATCCGCGCCGGCTCGCCGCGCTGAACGGGGCCGTCGGCACCCGGCTCACGCTGACCAACCCGAAGTTCCTGCACCAGGGCGCGGGTCCCGGCACGGAGACCTTCGTGCTCGGCGGTCACCAGGCGGCCGGCCAGGAGGGGCAGGGCACCACCAGCACGTGGCAGTTCGGCGCCACCGGCTCGGAGAACGACGCCGAGTGGCGGCTGGGCCAGGGCCTGTCCGGGAACCGCACCACGAGCCGGGGCGACGCCCGGTCCGCGGCCCTGTCCGGCACGGTCGAGCGCAACGCCCACACCCCGAAGAAGGCGCCGCTCTACCTGGTCCAGTGCGACCTGCTCGTCACCATGGTCGCCGAGGTCAAGGTCACCGGCGGCGGCCCCTACGTGGCGACGGCCGCCCGCACCCTGCCGGCCGAGGCGGCGGTGTGGCTGACGGAGGCGCAGCTGCCGGCGTCCATCCGCCGGCAGCTGAAGCTCGACCCCGAACCCGCCCTGATGACCCGGCCGCTGCCCCGGCAGCCGGGGCAGCGGCCGGCGGAGAGCTCCCGGGCGGCCGAGAGCTCCCGGGCGGGCGCCGAACGCGAGGGCCGGGAAGGGCGCCGCGCCGCGGACACGGCGGCCGGGTCGAGCACGTCCGCGTCGCCGCGCCCCACCGGTCCGTCCTTCGGCCGCGCGCTGCCCCTCGGCTTCGGCATGGTCGAGAACCTGCCGAACTTCGTGCCGCTGCTGGCCCGGCTGCGCACCCGTCTCGCGGAGAGCGGACAGCAGAGCCTCGCCGACGACCTGCTGCCCCGGCGGCAACTGGCCGACCGCAACGACAACGTCCAACGCCTGCTGCGCGTCCTGGACCGCGACGGCAGCGCGGGACTGCTGTCCGGCGCGATGGACGGCGGGGTCACCGTCGAGCTGTTCGACGGCCGCAGGGCCCCGTACTGGGCGGTGTTCAAGGTCAACCGGCTCGCCGACGGCGCCTACGACGGTGCGGCGGACGACGGCCGGGACATGGAGTACATCACCGCGGCCGTCGCCCAGCAGGCCGCCACCCACGACGAGGGCGTGTCGACCGGCCTGGAGGGGATCTTCGCCGGCTCCGGCAAACCGGACGGCGGGGCCGGGCAGCTGAAGAGCACGGGCGGTGCGGCGGGGCTCGGCGTCGGCTCGGGCGGCTCGCGGCGCTCCGGCACGGCGAGCCGCGGGCAGCTCGGCATGAAGACGGTCGCGGAGGCGAAGACCGCGAAGTCGTCGAAGATGCGGGTGCCGATCGAGGCGACCCTCGCACTGCACCGCGGCGACCGCCGGCTGGCGCTGGTCTCGCTGGGCCGCCAGGCGCTGACCCACCGCGTCCTGGACAAGGACCTCGCCGCCCTCGGCCGGCTGGCCGTACCCCGCCACCAGCCGGTGGCCCCGGCTCCCGGCCCGGGTGACGGCCGCCCGGCCGCGCTCGGCACCTGGCGCTCCGGCGGTCTGCGGCTGCCGATGGAGGCGCAGGTGAACGGCTTCCAAGGGGCACCGCAGGTACGGGAACTGGTCAGCTCCGCGGTCCGGGAGGCGGGTGGCGGCGACCGCTTCCGGTCCAAGGGCCAGGCCGCCGCGTACACCCTGCAGGAGGCCGTCTCCACCGAGTGGCTGATCGCGGCGCTGCCGCTGCTGACCTCGGCCGGGGCGGAGCTGCCGCCGGTGCACGCCACCGGGGTGGAGGGCCAGGACCTGCGGGCGTCCGTGCACGCGCGGCTGCGGGACGGCCGGGTGCTGGGCGTCGGCGACAAGATGACCTTCGAGACGGTGGGGCAGAGCGACCTGGACGCACCCCGGCCCACCCAGACGGACGGCCTGAGCTCCGCCGACCACGGCAGGGCGGCGCGCGGCCTCGCGGGCGCGGGGCTGCTCAACGCCGACGAGTTCCGCCTCAACCAGCTGATGGGCAACGCCGGCGGCGCGGGCGGCGCGGCCGACGCGGCGGTGAACGCGTCCGGTTCGATGCCGCTGCACAAGCCCAAGGCCGCTTCGGTCCTGGTGCAGTTCACGCTGGACGTGCGGGTGGTGGCGAGGGTGACCAACCGCGTCCGCTCCGGCCGTACCGGCACCGCCGTACGGGAACTGACCCTGCCCAGGCCGGTGGTGGTCCGCATGCCGGAACCCGCGGTCCGCCGCGTGCTTGCTGCGCAGCCGGACCGGCTCCAGGATCCGGACGACCATCTGGGCCTGCGGAAGGCGGCCGCACCCGTGCCTCCGGCGAGCTGAGAGCTTTCGGCGGTTCGCCTGCTGCGGCCGGTGGGGGCTGGTCGCGCAGTTCCTCCCCCAGCCTTCGGCCGGGGGTACCCCCAGCGCCCCTTGGGGGCGCGTTGTCCCGGGGGTTGGTCAATCCTCCACGCGGATCCCCAGCTGCGCCGCCAGCACCGGTGCCAGATCCAGCAGCTGGGACATGCTGATCACCGCTCCGGCCAGCCGCTCCACCCCGGTCGCGATCTCCAGGGACGCGGCGCCCCGCAGATCGACGTCCTTCATCGTCACCCCCCTGAAGTCGGCCCCCTTCACCGTGCAGCCGGTGAACTCCACCCGCTCCAGCACGGCGTTGCCGAAGTCCGGTTCCACCAGGACGCAGCCCTCGAAGACCACGTCCCTGAGCTTCGCCGTGCGCAGGTTGAGGTAGTCGATCTTGCCGCCGCGGATCACCACGCGCTCCAGGACGGAACCGTGCAACTGGGTGCCGCCCAGCCGGGCGTCGACCAGCTCGACATCGCGCAGGGTCGCCTCGGCCAGATCAGTGCCGACGCCCCTTATCCCGGTGAGGACCGTGTCCAGCACGCGCGCGTGCCGCAGCCCCGTCTCGTCGAAGGCGCAGTCCGTCAGCGCGCAGTCCATGAAGCGGGCGCCCGCCCCGTCCTGCCCGGCGAAGTCCGCCTCCCGGAACGCCTGCCCGTCGTAGTCCCCGTCCGGCTCCAGCTCACCACCGCCCCAGGCCTCCAGCTCGGGCAACCGCACCTCCGGCCGCCGCGCCCCCTTCACCCTGCCCCCACCGGTCCCGCCTGCCACTGTCCTCGCCATGCCCCCATGGTGCAGGTCCCCACTGACAATCGCGGCGACCCGCAGGGACAGAAGCACCCCGCCACTTGACCTCAAGCGCGCTCGAGGTCGAAGAGTCGAGTGCGTCGATGAGCCCGACCGCCGGATCAGCCGGCACCTGGGGGGAGTCCCTGTGCACGCCATCGTTCTGCACGCCTTCGGACCTGCCGAGAACCTCGTCCACGAGGAGGTCGAAGACCCGCTGCCGCGCCCGGGCCAGGTGCGGATCGCCGTCGCCGCGGCCGGGGTCCACCTGCTCGACACGTCGCTGCGGCAGGGCCACCAGGGCCCGGCGCCCCGGCCGACCGTACTGCCGACGATCCCCGGCCGCGAGGTCGCCGGGACGGTCGAGGCACTCGGCGACGGCGTCGACGGGCTGTGGCTCGGACGGCGCGTGGTCGCCCACCTCGGCTTCGCGCCCGGAGGCTACGCCGAGCTGGCGGTCACCGAGGTCGAACGGCTGCACGAGATCCCGGAGAACCTCGGCTTCCCCGAGGCCGTCGCCATGATCGGGACAGGCCGTACGGCTCTCGGCATCCTGCAGTTCGCCGAGCCGGGGCCGGAGTCGGTGGTCCTCGTCCCGGCGGCCGCCGGCGGCATCGGCACGCTGCTCGTCCAGGCCGCCAAGCACGCGGGCGCCACCGTGATCGGCCTCGCGGGCGGCCCCGAGAAGGCAGAGCGGGTCCGCGCCGAAGGAGCCGACCTCGCCCTCGACTACACCGACCCCGGCTGGCCCGACCGGGTCCGCGCCCGGTACGGGAGTGTCACCGTCGTCCTCGACGGCGTCGGCGGCGAGGTCGCCCGGGAGGCGGTCGCCCTGCTCGGCGCGGGGGGCCGGCACCTCGTCTTCGGCTGGTCGGCGGAGGGCATCGCGGGCGGCGGCCACGTCGTGGAGGGGCTGTCGGAGTTCCTCCTCGGCCCCGCGATGCTCCGCAGGACCGGCGGCCCCGACCCGCTCCGCACCCTCGAACTCCGCGCCCTCGCCGAGGCCGCCCACGGCCGGCTGCGGCCCGCCGTGACGCGCTTCCCGCTGGCCGAGGCGGCCACCGCACACCGCGCCCTGGAGACCAGGGCGACCATCGGCAAGGTGGTCCTGGAACCGCCGCGCCCCTGAGAGCGACCCCCGGCCCATCGGGTGATCAGCTCATCCGGAATGTCAATCACACACCCGACGTTGCGGTCGTGCATGAATCGCCTCATGGGATTTTTCCGGGGAGTCGGCGACAGGGTGTGGGCGTACGTCCGCAGCGCCCCCGGTACGTACATCTGGCTGGCGATTCTCTTCGTGACGACCGTCGCGCTGCACCACATGTCATCGGAGTTCGAGCAGCAGTTCCTGCGGCAGCGGTCCACCAACATCCGGGAGCTGTCGGACAACCCGGTGCGGGTGCTGGTCGCCAGCGCGATGTGGATCGACGGCGGGCACTGGGTGCCGTACGCCTTCCTCTACACCGTCTTCCACGCGCCGGCGGAGCGCTGGCTGGGTACCGTCCGCTGGCTCGCGGTGTGCGTGGCCGCGCACGTCCTGGCCACCCTGATCAGCGAGGGCGCGCTGCTGAAGGGGATCCACGACGGCATCGCCCCGCACTCCGCGGTCAACACCCTGGACATCGGGGTGAGTTACGCGCTGGCCGGGGTGATCGCGGTGCTGGCGTACCGGATCGTGACGCCCTGGCGGTATCCGTACCTCGCGGCCGTCCTGCTGGTCTACGGGCTGCCGCTGACCGAGTCGCCCACCTTCACCGACCTCGGGCACTTCGTCGCCGCGCTGATCGGTCTCGGCTGCTATCCGCTGGTCAGAGGGCGCGGAAAAGCATGGAATCCGAAGGAGACACTGACCGCCCTCAAGGGTTAGCGTCCGGTCATGAGCAGCTCGGCAAGCAGTGTCGTCAACGGCGGCATCTCCTTCTGGTACGCGCACGACGGCCTCCCGGCGGTACGGGAGCCGCTCGCCGGTGACGCCTCGGCGGACGTGGTGATCGTGGGCGGCGGCTACACCGGCCTGTGGACCGCGTACTACCTGAAGAAGGCCGCCCCCTTTCTCCGGATCACCCTCCTTGAGCAGAAGTTCTGCGGCTACGGCGGCTCCGGCCGCAACGGCGGCTGGCTCTACAACGGCATCGCGGGCCGCGACCGGTACGCCGCCCTGCACGGCCACGAGGCCGCCGTACGCCTGCAGAAGGCCATGAACGAGACCGTCGACGAGGTCGTGGCGGTCGCCGCGGCCGAGGGGATCGACGCCGACCTGCACAAGGGCGGGGTGCTGGAGGTCGCCACCACCCCGGCCCAGCTGGCCCGTCTGAAGGCCTTCCACGAGCACGAGCTGTCGTACGGCGAGAAGGACCGCGAGCTGTACGGCGCCGGGGAGACCCGGGAGCGGATCCGCGTCGCCGACGCGGTGGGCGGCACCTGGACCCCGCACGGCGCCCGGCTGCACCCGGTGAAGCTGGTGAAGGGGCTGGTGGCGGCCGTAGCAGCACTCGGCGTGGACATCCACGAGTCCACCCCGGTGACCGAGATCCGCCCCAAGCACGCCGTCACCCCGTACGGCACGGTCCGCGCTCCCTACATCCTGCGCTGCACCGAGGGCTTCACCGCGAACCTCAAGGGCCAGAAGCGCACCTGGCTGCCGATGAACTCCTCGATGATCGCCACCGCGCCGCTGACGGCGGAGCAGTGGGCGTCGGTGGGCTGGGAGGGCCGGGAGACCCTGGGCGACATGGCGCACGCCTACATGTACGCGCAGCGCACGGCCGACGGGCGGATCGCGCTCGGCGGGCGCGGGGTGCCGTACCGGTTCGGGTCGCGGACGGACAACGACGGCCGCACGCAGGACGCGACGATCGAGGCGCTGCGGGAGATCCTCGTGCGGTTCTTCCCGTCCCTGGCGGGCGTCGCGGTCGAGCACGCCTGGTCCGGGGTGCTCGGGGTGCCGCGGGACTGGTGCGCGACCGTCACCCTGGACCGTTCGACGGGGCTCGGCTGGGCGGGCGGCTACGTCGGCTCCGGGGTCGCCACCACCAACCTGGCGGCCCGGACCCTCCGGGACCTCGTCCGGCTCGACTCCGGGCAGGCCGGGCGCACCGACCTGACCGAGCTGCCGTGGGTGAACCACAAGGTCCGCAAGTGGGAGCCGGAGCCCTTCCGCTGGCTCGGCGTCCAGGGCATGTACGCCACCTACCGCGCCGCCGACCAGCGCGAACGGCTCCACCCGAGCACCGACTCGTCCCGGCTGGCCCGGGTCGCGGACCGGGTGGCGGGGCGGCACTGAGGTCACGCCCCGCGCGGGCGCCCCTGGAAACCCGTTGAGGCTGTGTCACACCTGTGTGCGACCATCGCCCCAACATTCGTGTTCCAGGGGGGAATTGATGGCGCATCCCGTGCTCGGCACCGGTTTCGGCACGACGGCGAGACCCGGGCGGCTCACCGCCGTGACGGTCCTCGTCGTGTCCCTGCTCACCTCGCTGCTCACCCTCGCCGGCGCCGGGTCCGCCCGCGCCGACGACCCGGTGTGCGCGCCGCTGGCCCTCGCGCCCTTCGGCGACCCCGGGGACGCCGTCGGCAGGGCGACCGTCCCGGCCCAGGAGAGCGCCTGCTTCACCGTGACCGCCCCGGCGGCGGGCCGGTACCTGGTGTCGCTGGAGGACAGCCACCACGAGGCGTACACCCGGATGTCCGCCGCCGACGGCACCCAGGTCGACTGCTACGACGAGGAGTTCTCCGAGCAGGGCCGCTGCCAGGTGCCGTCGGCCGGCACGTACACCGTCACGGTCGTCAACAGCGGCTGGGCCGACCCGGAGGACACCCAGGTCACCGTCGTCCCGCTCGACTCGGCGACCCCGGGATGCTTCGGCTCCGTCGGCACCGGCTGGGACCAGCCGCTCGCCACGCGCACCAGCGTGACCCCGATCGAGGTCGACTGCCAGCCCTTCACCGGGCGGCCCGGCGACCGCATCCGCCTCACCGCCGCCACCTCGGTCTACGGCACCGTCACCGCGTGGCTCACCGACACGACCGGCGCCCGCGTCTGCCCGCACTTCCCGGAGGACGGCGAGGACAGCTGCGTGCTGCCCGGCAGCGGCCCCTACCGGGTGCTCTCCCAGGTGACGTACTCGGAGAACGGCTTCCCGGCCGGGTACTCGGTCGCGGCCCGCCGCCTGAACGACCCCCAGGGCTGCACCACCGCCCCGGTCCGCCCGTACGGCGCCCTGGACGCGCAGGACCTCACCGTCGGCGGCTGCTACACCTTCACCACCGACAAGGCCGGCCCCTACACCGTCCACTACGTGAACGAGGACCGCGGCACCGGACCGGTCCAGGTCTACGGCACGGACGGCAGGACCGTGTGCCGCACCGACACCGACCCGTGCCGGGTGCCCGCGGCCGGCACCTACACCGCGATCCCCGAGGGCACCGCCCGGCAGGGGCTGGTCGTCCTCGACCGCGCCTCCGACGCGGGCTGCGTGCCGACCGGGTACGGCACGCACCAGGGCGAGCTGACCACGGCCGGCCAGTACGACTGCCTGACGCTGCCCGCCCCGCAGAACGCCCGGGTCGCCGCCCTCACCCCGCTCGGCTCCGCCGGCGTCGACACCGACGTGGAGGTCGTCGACCGGGACGGCACCGCCCAGTGCACCGGCCAGGAGATCTCGGACGGCGACTGCGCGCTCACCGGCACCGCGCCCTACCGCGCGCTCGTGCACACCGAGGACCAGGCCGAGGGCGCGACCGGCCCCTACACCGTCGCCCTGGTCCGCACCGACGCCCCCGAGGGCTGCCCGGTGCTGCCCGCCGGCAGCTTCACGGCCGACGGCGCGAAGGCCGCCTTCGCCACCGGCGACGGTGTCTTCTCGCAGTGCCTGAGCATCCCGGCGGAGGCCCACACCGGCGCCGAGCTCCTCCAGCTGATCGCCACCTCCGGCGCCGTGCCGGCGAAGTTCTCGGTCCTGGACGCCACCGGCAAGAAGGTCTGCGACCACACCGCCACCACCAACGGCTGGAGCGTCTGCTCCCTCACCCCGGGCAAGGCCCACACCGTGCTGGTCACCGGCCGGGACGCGGCGGCGACCTACACGCTGACCCGCCGGGACGTCACCGCGACCGCGGCCTCGGCGGGCTGCACGCCGACCGCGGCGGCCAAGGTCGGCGGCCCCTCCGTGAAGGGCGTCTCCGACGTGCCCGGCACGGTCGACTGCATCCAGGTCACCACCCCCGCCGCCACCGACGTCGTCCACGTCAACGTGCGGGACGCACTGGGCACGGCGAACATCGCGGTGCTCGGCGGCGACGGCCGGACCGAGTGCTCCTTCCGCAACAGCCCCTGCGCGGTCACGGGCTCCACCACCCACCAGGTCCTGGTGCAGACCCCGGTCTCGCTGAAGGCCTCCCCCGAGTACCACCTGGACGCCCTGCGCATCGCGACCGCCGACGGCCCCGCACCGGAGTGCACCAGGGTCCCGTCGGTGTCGTACGGCTACGGCCCGGTCACCGGCACCCTCGACGAGGCGCACAGCGCCGTCTGCGCGGTGCTGCCGACCGCCGGCTTCGACCGCTTCTCGGCCGACATCGAGGACACCACCGGCGCGACCGCCACGGCCGTGCCGACGCTGTACAACCCGGCGTCCTGGCGCAACGGCTGCACCCGCTACATCGGCTCGGACGGCGAGGGCTACGACTGCGCCGTGCTCGGCTCGTCCTCCGGAGCCACCCCGACGGTGTTCGTGCTCAGCCTGCCCGAGGCCGCGTCCAGCACCGCGTACAGCGCCCGGCTGGCCTGCTCGTCCACCCTCTGCGGCCCCGACAAGGTGAGCGTCACGGGGCTCGGCCCGGCCACCGGCGTGAGCGGCACCAAGGTCAAGGTGACGGTCACCGGCACCGCGCTGGGCCCGAACACCGAGGTACGGCTGAGCCTCTCCGGCAAGACCGTCTCCGCGAAGGCCGACTCGGTCGCCGCCGACAACCGGTCCGTGACCGCCACCCTGGACCTGACCGGCGCGGCGGCCGGCACCTGGAACGTCAGCGTGTACACCACGTGCTGCGAGTACCCGCGCGGCACCTTCACGGTGACCCCGCCCCAGCTGGCGAACACGGCCGCACCCAGGATCACCGGCACCGCCAAGGTCGGCGCCGAGGTCACGGCCACGACCGGGAGCTGGTCGGCGGCCCCGGGCTCCTACACGTACCAGTGGAAGGCCGACGGCAAGGCGATCCCCGGGGCGACCGCCGCGTCGTACACCGTCCCGGCGGCCCTGCTCGCCAAGAAGCTCACCGTGACGGTGACGGCCGTGAGGAGCGGCTGGGACAGCGGGTCGGCGACCTCGGCCGCGGTGACGGTCGCGAAGGGGGACGCGCCGAAGGCGACCAAGGCGCCCACCGTCAGCGGCACGGCGAAGGTCGGGCGGAAGCTGACGGCGGCGCACGGCACTTGGAGCCCGGCGGCGACCTCCTACACGTACCAGTGGTACGCGAACGGCAAGGCGATCAGCGGTGCCACCAAGTCCACGCTGACCCTGAAGTCGGCCCAGAAGGGCAAGAAGGTCACCGTGAAGGTCACGGCCCACCGCACGGGCCACAAGGACGGCACGGCGACCAGCAAGCCGACGAAGACGGTCACCGGCTGACCTGCCCCCGCCCCGACAGCCGACGGCCCCCGCGATCACGGATCGCGGGGGCCGTCACGTCTGTCCGCCGGCAGGAACAGAGCCCCCTGTCGGATTCGAACCGACGACCTTCGCTTTACAAGAGCGGCGCTCTGACCAGCTGAGCTAAGGAGGCGTGCGCGCACCGGGGGTGCGTGCCAGTGCAGTGTACCCAGGTGCCGGGCGGGGCCCGTCGAAAATTTCCGCGAAGTTCACAGGGCTCCAGGTACTGACATACAGGGTGAACGCCAGGTACCGTCCTGATCCAGTTCACTCGTGTGGACTACCCGAGTGGACTACACCAACCACCTTCCTACAACGGATCGTCCGGCACGTTCCTGCCGGTAGAAGGGGGCCTCTGAGCCATGGCCACTGTCACGTTCGACAAGGCGACCCGGATCTACCCGGGCTCCACCAAGCCCGCCGTCGACGGCCTCGACATCGCGATCGAGGACGGCGAGTTCCTCGTCCTGGTCGGCCCGTCGGGTTGCGGCAAGTCCACCTCCCTGCGGATGCTCGCGGGCCTGGAGGACGTCAACGCCGGCGCCATCCGCATCGGTGACCGCGACGTCACGCACCTGCCGCCGAAGGACCGGGACATCGCCATGGTGTTCCAGAACTACGCGCTCTACCCGCACATGAGCGTCGCCGACAACATGGGCTTCGCGCTCAAGATCGCCGGCGTCAACAAGGCGGAGATCCGGCAGAAGGTCGAGGAGGCCGCGAAGATCCTCGACCTCACCGAGTACCTGGACCGCAAGCCGAAGGCGCTCTCCGGTGGTCAGCGCCAGCGTGTCGCGATGGGCCGCGCCATCGTCCGTGAGCCGCAGGTCTTCCTCATGGACGAGCCGCTGTCCAACCTGGACGCCAAGCTCCGCGTCTCGACCCGTACGCAGATCGCGTCGCTCCAGCGCCGCCTCGGCATCACCACCGTCTACGTCACCCACGACCAGGTCGAGGCCATGACGATGGGCGACCGGGTCGCGGTCCTCAAGGACGGTCTGCTCCAGCAGGTCGACTCGCCGCGCAACATGTACGACCGCCCGGCCAACCTCTTCGTCGCCGGCTTCATCGGCTCCCCCGCCATGAACCTGGTCGAGGTCCCGATCACCGACGGCGGCGTGAAGTTCGGCAACAGCGTCGTCCCGGTCAACCGCGAGGCGCTCAAGGCCGCCAGCGACAAGGGCGACCGCACGGTCACCGTCGGCGTCCGTCCCGAGCACTTCGACGTCGTCGAGCACAACGGCGAGGCCGCCTCCGCCCTGTCCAAGGACAGCGAGGACGCCCCGGCCGGTCTCGCGGTCTCCGTGAACGTCGTCGAGGAACTCGGCGCCGACGGCTACGTCTACGGCAGCGCCAAGGTCGGCGACGACCTCAAGGACCTGGTCGTCCGCGTCAGCGGCCGCGCGGTCCCGGAGAAGGGCGCCACGCTGCACGTCGTGCCGCGGCCGGGCGAGACCCACGTGTTCTCGACGTCCACGGGCGAGCGGCTCTCCGACTGAGCGATCAACCAGAGAAACCTCTGACCAGGGTGAATCCACCCAGGTTGACGGAAAGGGCCCCGCGGCCTGCAGCGGGGCCCTTTCCGTTGCCCCGATTTACCCCGGCAAGCGGGTGGTTTTCGAGCGGTGTGCGTCAACCCCCTACCCGAAAACCGGCACTTCTCCGTCCCCCGAACCGGTGACTAAATGTCGCCAAATCATTACCGCACGCTACCCTCACACGCGTGAAGCACTCCACCACCCCACAGACACGACGCGGCCACCGGGGCGGCCCTGCCCGCCGGATCGGCCGCACCCTCGCCCTTGTCCTGCCCGTCGTCCTGGTGCTCTCCGGGACCCTCGCGGTCACCCGCGTCAACTGGACCGGGTCCCCGCGGAGCTCGGTGCTCACCGCGACCGACGTGACCGACGCGCACGTCTCCTCCAAGGCCGCCTCCCAGGCCCCGCAGGACGTGCTGCGCGAGCAGCTGATGACCGAGCTCCAGGACAAGAACCCGGGCCAGGTCCTCACCCACCTCCAGCAGGCGGTCAACGGCCACCCGTCGCTGGCGAAGCACTGCACGTCCATCGCCCGTGCGCTGGGCCGGGCCGCGGTGCGGATGTACGGCGCCTCGCGCGCCCAGTCGTACGCCCGCCCGGTCTGCGACACGTCCTTCGCGTCGGGTGTGCTGGCCGCGCACAGCTGAAGGCAGGTCGGTAAGCAGGTAACGGCTCCTTAAGGGGACCCATCCGGCGGGAAGCCGCACCAGGGGCGCGTCGTACAGTTCGGGCATGACCCATCCGAACGCCGCGTTGCGCCCCACTCAAGCCGTGGTCCTGGCCGGTGGCCAGGGCTCACGGCTTCGTCCGTACACCGACGACCGGCCCAAGCCCATGGTCGAGATCCCGGGTACGGGCACGCCGATCATCGGCCACCAGCTGACCTGGCTCGCCGAGGAGGGCGTCACCGACGTGGTGGTCTCCTGCGGCCATCTCGCCGAGGTCCTGCAGAAGTGGCTGGCGACGGCCGACCTGCCGCTCTCCGTCACCACGGTGGTGGAGACCGAGCCGCTGGGCCGAGGCGGCGGCCTCAAGTACGCGGCCGCGCACCTTCCCCACTCCGACCGGCCCTGGTACGCCACGAACGGCGACATCTGGACGCGGTTCTCGCTGCGCGACATGGCCGACTTCCACACGGAGCGGGACGCGGTGGCGACGCTGGCGCTGGCGCGTCCGCGGATCCCCTGGGGCGCCGTGCAGACCGACGGCTTCGGTCACATCACGGACTTCATCGAGGCACCGCCGTCGACGTTCGAGATCAACGCCGGCGTCTACGTCTTCTCTCCCGAGTTCGCCGCGATGCTGCCGGAGCGGGGGGACCACGAGCGCACCACGTTCCCGCACCTGGCACGGAGCCGGCAGCTGGCCGGGTTCCCGATCCCGCAGGGGGCGTACTGGCGGGCGATCGACACCGCGAAGGACCTGACGGAGGCGGCGAAGGAACTGGCCGCGCTGGGGCGGTAGGCCGAGGGGGGTGGCGGCGGCCGGTTCGTCGGCTGCGGCTGGGTGGGGGCTGGTCGCGCAGTTCCCCGCGCCCCCTGCCCGGCGGGGGGCGAAGCGCCGTCGTCCACTGCGGGTCCATCGTGGCTTGTCGCGCAGTTCCCCGCGCCCCTTACGGGGCGCTGTCGAACCGCGACGGACTTCACCGACCCCGCAGCAGACGACGCCGCACCGCCAACCAACCCCCACCCACCAGCAGACGACGACGTCGCTTCGCCCCCCAAAGGGGCGCGGGGAACTGCGCGACCAGCCACGACGGTGCCGCAGACGGCAGACGGGACATCGCGGCCCTTCGGGACGCCTGGTACGCCGCAGCCCCGCGCCTGTGAAGCGCGGGGCTGCGTCGGTGTGCGGTGGCTGTCAGCCGAGGAGGCCGCCCACCAGGCCCGGCTGGCCGGAGGAGGAGGCGCCGCCGGAGGCTCCGGAGCCGGTGCCGGTGCCGCCGCCGGTGGTGGAGGAGGTGCCGCCGGTCGCGGTGCCGCCCGAGGTCGGGCCCGCCGTGGTCGGCGCCGGTGCGGTGTGCTGGGGCGGGGCCTGGCCCGTGGTGCCCTGGGTCTCGCTGGGGGTCGTGGTGGTGGCGCCGCTCGTGGTGCGGTCGGCGCCCGGGGTGGTCGCCGCCTGCGAAGGGCTCGCGGTGGCGCCCCCGGAGGGAGCCGTGGAGGCCGACGGAGCCTTCTGCCGGGACTTGGCCGACTCGCCGGGGAGCGGGGAGCCGGGGAGGTTGTTGCGGGGCGCATCGCCGGGGCCGGGGACGACCACGCGGCTGGAGTCGCGCACCGCGCCGCCCAGGAGCGAGCCGACCAGGAGGGTGAGGCCGATGGTGACGGCCGTGATCAGGGCGCCACGGCGCAGTACGTAGGCGCGCAGCTCCCAGATGTCGGAGTGGGGGCCGAGCCGTCGCCAGGCGCTGCCCGCGAGGCGGCCGTCCACGGAGTAGACGGGGGCGCCCGCGATGATCAGCGGGGACCAGGCGGCGAGGTAGATGATGTCGGGGGCGTCGTAGGCGGGGACGGTCTTCCAGCTGACGGTGACGATGAGCGCGGCGGAGAGCAGCGCGCCGACGACCGCGGCGACCCGCTGCCAGCAGCCGAGGACGGTCAGGACGCCGACGATCACCTGGAAGAAGGCGATCACCAGGCCGGAGCCGACCGGGTGCTGGAGGGCGAACTGGCGCAGCGGCTCGGCGACCTCCCAGGGGTGCAGCGTGTTGAGCCAGGTGACCATGGAGCCGCGCTTGCCGCCGTCGAAGTAGACGGGGTCGCAGAGCTTGCCCATGCCGGCGTAGATGGAGATGAAGCCGAGGAAGATGCGGAGGGGGAGGAGGACCACGCCCAGGTTCATCCGGCGGCCGGGGTAGTAGGCGTGCCGGGCCGGGTCGCCGTCGCCGGCCCGCCGGGCCGACTGCGGTTCGTCGAAGTCCTCGAACTCGTCGTCGCCGTAGGGCGGTTCGTCGTAGGCCGCGTCGCCGTAGGTCAGGTCGTCGTAGGCGCTGCCCACCGACGGCATGTTCGGGAGCAGTCGGTTCTCGCCGGAGGCAGGGGAGCGCGGGTGACCGACCAACGGCGTCTCGACGGTCTGTTCGAGGGCGCCGTAGCGGTCGTCGACACGCGGGATGACCTGGGTCGCGCCTGCCGGTTCGGCGGGCTCCTCGACGTGCCGGACGCTGCCGCCCCGGACGGCCTGGAGCAGCCGGTGGGCCCCGGTGTCGTCGGGCGCGGACTTGCCGCTCCACACGACCGGGCGGCGCCGGCCCGGGGCCGCCCCCGCTCTGCCCGCCGTGCCGACGACCGGGATCCGCGCGGTGTCCTCGGTGGCGCTCAAGTGCCGTGCGACCCGGGGGGATTGGGTACGCCGTGTCGATACGCCCAGCTGCACGCGGAAACTCGCGTGGTTGACGATGACCTGCGCCGGATCGCTCGGCACCTTCACCATGCTCAGCGCGGGAGCGTCGTCGAGCCCGGAATCGAATCCGGAGCGGAATCCCGACGAGCGGTCCCCCGTGGGCGTGCGGGGTGTTCTGGTGTCCACACTCATCTAACCGAGTGACGTGGAGTTAGGACACTGCTTTGACCGGCCGGATGTGTCCGGACCCCGTCAAGGATGTCCTGGACGCCGGAATTGACCCGCACAGGTGAGGTTACGGACGTTTGTTCACCCGCGTCGGCGCGCCGCCTCGTACAGCACGATCCCCGCCGCCACACCCGCGTTGAGCGACTCGGCACCACCCGGCATCGGGATCCGGACCCGGAAGTCACAGGTCTCGCCGACCAGCCGGGACAGGCCCTTGCCCTCGCTGCCGACGACGATGACGACGGGGCCGCCCAGAGCCTCCAGGTCGCCGATCTCGTGCTCGCCGTCCGCGGCGAGGCCGACGACCACGATGCCGGCCTTCTTGTACGACTCCAGGGCCCGGGTCAGGTTCGTGGCCCGGGCCACGGGCGTGCGGGCCGCCGTACCGGCCGACGTCTTCCAGGCGCCGGCGGTCATACCGGCCGCGCGGCGCTCGGGCACGACCACCCCGTGGCCGCCGAAGGCGGAGACCGAGCGGACGACCGCGCCGAGGTTGCGCGGGTCGGTGACCCCGTCGAGGGCGACGATCAGCGGGTCCTCGCCGTCGTCGTAGGCCGCCTCGGCCAGGTCCTCGGGGTGCGCGTACTCGTACGGCGGGACCTGGAGCACCAGGCCCTGGTGGTTGAGGCCGTTCGTCATGCGGTCCAGCTCGGGGCGCGGGGCCTCCATGAGGTTGATGCCGCCGCGCTCGGCCGCGAGCTGGAGGGCCTCGCGGACCCGCTCGTCGTTGTCGATGAACTGCTGGACGTAGAGGGTGGAGGCCGGCACGCCCTCGCGCAGCGCCTCGACGACCGGGTTGCGGCCGACGACCATCTCGGACGTGCCCTTGCCGCCCCGGCCACGCGCCGCCGGACGGCGCTGCGTCTGCTTGGCCTTGGCCGTGGCGATGCGGTTCTTCTTGTGCCCCTTGCGCATCTCGGCGGGCGGGGTCGGCCCCTTGCCCTCCAGGCCCCGGCGCCGCTGGCCGCCACTGCCGACCTGCGCGCCCTTCTTGCCGGACATGCGGCGGTTGTTGGCTGCCATGAGTTACCCGTCTCCGTGAGCTTCGTTTCGTACGTACGTCTTATGCAGTGTGCCGCCCGGGGGGCCGGGCGGCACAGTCGATCTTCAACGGACCGGCGGTCAGGACCGGAGGGTCCAGCGCGGGCCCGAGGGGCTGTCCTCGATCGCGAGGCCGGACTGGTTCAGCTGGTCGCGGATGGCGTCGGCGGTCGCCCAGTCCTTGCGGGAGCGGGCGGACTCGCGCTGGTCGAGGACGAGCCGGACCAGGGCGTCGACGACCCCGTGCAGGTCCTCGCCCTTCTCGGCCCCGCCGGACCAGTGCGCGGCCAGCGGGTCGAGGCCTAGGACGCCGAGCATGGCGCGGACCTCGGCGAGGCGGGCGACGGCCGCTTCCTTGTCGTCGGCGGCGAGGGCGGAGTTGCCCTGCCGGACGGTGGTGTGCACGACGGCGAGGGCCTGCGGGACGCCCAGGTCGTCGTCCATCGCCTCGGCGAACGCCGGCGGGACCTCGGCCGAGGGCTCGACGGCTCCCCCGGCCAGCTCCACCACGCGCTGCACGAACCCCTCGATCCGCGCGAACGCCGACTCGGCCTCGCGCAGCGACTCCTCGCTGTACTCGATCATCGAGCGGTAGTGCGGGGTGCCGAGGTAGTAGCGCAGCACGATCGGGCGCCAGTGCTTGACCATCTCCGAGACGAGCACCGAGTTCCCGAGGGACTTCGACATCTTCTCGCCGCTCATGGTGACCCAGGCGTTGTGCACCCAGTACTGCGCGAAGTCGTCGCCGAAGGCCTTGGCCTGGGCGATCTCGTTCTCGTGGTGCGGGAAGATCAGGTCGAGGCCGCCGCCGTGGATGTCGAAGGCCTCACCGAGGTACTTGTGCGCCATCGCCGAGCACTCCAGGTGCCAGCCGGGCCGTCCGCGCCCCCACGGCGTCTCCCAGCTCGGCTCGCCCGGCTTCACGGCCTTCCACAGCGCGAAGTCCCGCTGGTCCCGCTTGCCGGTCTCGCCCTCGCTCTCGGGCTGGCGGAGGTTGTCCAGCTCCTGGTTGGAGAGCTGGAGGTAGTCCGGGTAGGAACGCACGTCGAAGTAGACGTTGCCGTCGGCCTCGTAGGCGTGCCCGCGCTCGATCAGCCCGCGCATCATCTCGATCATCTCCGGTACGTGCCCGGTGGCGCGGGGCTCGTACGTCGGCGGGAGGCAGCCGAGCGCGGTGTAGCCGTCGTTGAACGCGCGCTCGTTCTCGTAGCCGATCGCCCACCAGGGGCGGCCCTGGTCGGCGGACTTGGCGATGATCTTGTCGTCGATGTCCGTGACGTTCCGGACGAACGTCACGTCGTAGCCGCGGTATTCGAACCAGCGGCGCATGATGTCGAAGTTCAGGCCGGAGCGGATGTGCCCGATGTGGGGCGCCGCCTGCACGGTGGCACCACAGAGGTAGATCGAGACACAGCCCGGAGTGAGCGGGGCGAAGTCACGGATCTGCCGGGCGTTGGTGTCGTACAGGCGAATAGTCACGGGACCTAGGGTAGTGGCCGGAGGGTAGTGGATGGCACCGGTATGTGGAGCGCCGTGGTCGTGTGCGGGGGCAGTGGGTGCTGAGCGCGCAGTTCCCCACGCCCCCTGGGTGGGACCGGTCAGCCCCGTTCGACGACCAACGCCGTGGCAACAGCCATAAGGCCCTCTCCCCTCCCGGGAAATCCAAGGCCGTCCGTCGTGGCCCCCGAAACCGAAACCGGCGCCCCCGCCGCGTCCGAAAGGATCTTCTCGGCCTCGTCCCGCCGTTTTCCGATCTTCGGGCGCGGTCCTACGACCTGTACGGCGACATTCCCGATCACGAATCCCGCGGCGCGGACGATCCGGGCCGCCTCCGTCAGCAGGGTCACCCCGGACGCGCCCGACCACTCCGGCCGCCCGGTGCCGAAGTGCTGCCCCAGGTCACCGAGCCCGGCGGCGGAGAACAACGCGTTGCACGCCGCGTGCGCGACCACGTCCGCGTCCGAATGGCCGGCCAGGCCCGGGCCCTCGCCCTCCCACTTCAGGCCGGCGCACCACAGGTCGCGGCCCTCCTCGAAGGCGTGGATGTCGGTGCCGATGCCCACGCGGGGCAGTACGACCTCAGAAGCCATCGTTCAGCCTCCTGCGGGCCAGGACCGCCTCCGCGAGGACCAGGTCGAGGGGGCGGGTGACCTTGAAGGCCTCCTCGTGGCCGGGGACGACCACGACCCGGTCGCCGAGCTGCTCGACCATGCCGGCGTCGTCGGTGACGTTCTCGGTGACCGTCTCGTGCGCGCGGACCAGGGTCGTACGGTCGAAGCCCTGGGGGGTCTGGACGGCGCGCAGGCGGGCCCGCTCCGGGGTGGCGAGCACCGGCTCGGGGTCGCCGGGAGTGGCGGCCGGCTCGACCTCCTTGACCGTGTCGGCGAGCGGGAGGGCGGGGACGACGGCGGGGGCGCCGTCGCGGACCGCCTGGATCACCGCGTCGACCGTGTCGACGGGGACGAGGGGGCGGGCGGCGTCGTGGACGAGGACGATGTCGTAGTCGGGGGGCAGCGCGTCCAGGCCGAGCCTGACCGACTCCTGGCGGGACTCGCCGCCGGGGACGACGACGAAATCGGTGCGGTCGGGAAGCGCGTGGGCGTCGAGGAGGGACTTGACCTCGGGCGCGCCGTCCGGCGGGGCCACGACGACGACCAGGGAGACCGCGCGGGAGGCGGCGAGGGCGCGCACGGCGTGGATGAGCATGGGCGTGCCGTTCAGCGCGCGGAGCGCC
The DNA here is from genome assembly GCF_042892755.1 of Streptomyces sp. NPDC001714. NCBI lineage: Bacteria > Bacillati > Actinomycetota > Actinomycetes > Kitasatosporales > Streptomycetaceae > Streptomyces > Streptomyces sp. NPDC001714. The sequence continues at coordinate 17,475 of NZ_JBIAUL010000015.1, read as the reverse complement.
TTGGGGGCGCCCGGACCGAGCCGTACGCCTCGGCCGGCGGCGGGAATCACGGCTGCCGTGCGCAGTTCCGTACGCGAAGGACGCGAATCGTCAGACATCGGTTCCTGTCAGGTTTGTGTGCGGGCCTGGCGTGGGTATGGCCTGGGAAGTGCCGGGCGCGACGCCTTGACCGGACCCTTCCGTGACACTGGTCGAGCCAGCAGCCCGGGCCCGGCACGCCTAGTATCGGGGGTTCCCCGAGGACGTACGCAAACATGCCGCAGCGCCCGGCGACAGAGAGTGTCATCGGGCACCGCGGCATATCGGGTGTGCGGAGCTTCAGCGTGCCGAGCCGGACAGCGTCTGCGTCAGGACGCGAGGACCTCGTCGAGCAGGGCCTCGGCCTTGTCCTCGTTCGTGTTCTCCGCGAGGGCGAGTTCGCTCACCAGGATCTGGCGGGCCTTGGCGAGCATGCGCTTCTCACCGGCGGAGAGTCCACGCTCGCGCTCACGACGCCACAGGTCACGGACGACTTCCGCGACCTTGATGACATCGCCGGAGGCGAGCTTCTCCAGGTTTGCCTTGTATCGACGGGACCAGTTCGTGGGCTCCTCGGCGTACGGCGCGCGCAGCACCTCGAAGACCCGGTCCAGCCCGTCCTGACCGACCACATCACGCACGCCGACGAACTCCGCATTGTCCGCTGGCACACGTACCGTCAGGTCACCCTGGGCGACCTTCAGCACCAAGTAGGTCTTGTCCACGCCTTTGATCTGGCGAGTTTCGATAGCCTCGATCAGCGCGGCCCCGTGATGGGGATAGACCACGGTGTCGCCAACCTTGAACGTCATGTGACAGGTACCCCTTCCGTGGCTATCCAGGGTAACACGGAAACCGGCGGTTCTGAATGGCGTTTTCGCAGGTCAGGGCATATCTCGGGGCTTGACAACAGCAACAGGAACGTGCTTCGGAAGCCGTCCGGAAGCAGGTATTCGCAGGTGGGAGCGGCTCTCCGGGCGAGGTGAAACGCGCACGTTACACACGTCCGGACGCCCGCCCGAGCGGCCGAACGTCCCTATATGTCCACTTCCAAGCGTACGACTTCCGCTACTCCGTTCGGTTGCCGGAGCCGGATCCCGGACGTTTCCGGAATTGATCACGGGTCCGGCCGAACGCCCGACTGAACGGTACGTGAAGCCCTACCTGAAGCAGTGCGTGATCAATTTTCCCGACGGCCGCGCATTCCTTCACGGAAATTTTGCGCGTGGTGTTGCGGACGGGTTATGTGAATGCCGGACGAGCACCCCTCCAAAGTGTCCGGAGGGGCACTTGCGGATGCCCGTGCGTACCCCCTGCGTGAGGCAAGCGAGGGGCTTGGGGAGGGTCGGGTGCGGCCGCGCGGGAACGGCTCGGTAACCTAAGGCCGCTGACAGACACTTAGGGCGGCTTTATAGGGGGCCGCCCGTGCGTTCAAGGAGTTGCCGCCGCCGTGAGCAGCAGCCTTCGACGCGGCGCCCTCGCCGCCTCCGCCATCGCCTTCTCCGTCGCCGCGCTCTCCGCCTGCGGCGCGGGCAACAACTCCCAGACGCTGGAGATCAAGCCGGACAACGCGGCGACGAGTGTCGGCGACATCAAGGTCCAGAACGCGACCGTGATCACCCAGCCCGACCTCACGTCGACCGGACCCGCCGTGGTCTCCGCGACCATCTTCAACACCGGCACCGAGCCGGAGACGCTGCAGTCGATCGTCGTCGCCGGCACCGGCAAGACCGCCGAGCTGCACGCCACCAAGTCCCAGCCGCTGACCATCCAGGCCGGTGGCCGGCTGATCCTGGGCGGCAAGGACAACGCCTCCGCGGTGCTGGCCAGCAGCCGTGAGGCGATCCAGGACGGCAACGCCCAGAAGATCACCTTCACCTTCAGCAAGACGGGTGACGTGAGCCTGCGCGCCTTCGTCGTGCCGGCCGAGAGCTTCTTCACCGGCTGGGGCCCGAGCGCCGTGCCGTCCGCTTCGGCCTCCGCGTCCGCCTCCTCCTCGGCCTCGTCCTCCGGCTCCCCGGCCGCCGGCTCGACGGCGAGCGAGAGCGCCAAGACGGGCAAGAAGAACAAGGAGTCCGCGAGCGCCACCCCGAGCGACTCGGCTTCGGAGTCGACGAACGCGGGCTGAGCGGCCACAGCGGCAACGCGAGAAGGGCGGTACCCCCGAGAGGGGCCGCCCTTCGTCGTATACGGCCTTCGCCATACGACCTTCGTCACCGGCGCGGTCGACCCGCGTGGTCCGCACCGCGGCCCACCGGCGACCATGACCGCACGCCGACGGGACGGCCGTGGCCGCGAGGTTCGGCCACACGGCCGGCACCGCCCGTCAGCCGCACGGTCGTTGAGGCCAGGCCACCGCCCGTCCGACGCGAACCACCGGCCTCGACAGCCCCGCCGCACGGCCGGTCCACGGCTCGAACCTGTAGCCGAGGCCACGGACCGTCACCAGGCAGCGCGGGGCACCCGGGTCCGACTCGAACACCATCCCCGACACACCCCTCACACCGCTGCGCGGGCTTCGGAGTGCTGCGCCGGACTCCGTCCGCCGGCTCAACGCACGGCTCGTTTACGGCTCGAACTTGTAGCCGAGGCCACGGACCGTCACCAGGTAGCGCGGGGCACCCGGGTCCGGCTCGATCTTGGCGCGCAGGCGCTTGACGTGGACGTCGAGGGTCTTGGTGTCGCCGACGTAGTCGGCGCCCCAGACCCGGTCGATGAGCTGCATGCGGGTGAGGACGCGGCCGGCGTTGCGCAGGAGCATCTCCAGCAGGTCGAACTCCTTGAGGGGGAGGTCGACCTTGGAGCCGGAGACCGTCACGACGTGGCGGTCGACGTCCATGCGGACCGGGCCCGCTTCGAGGGCGGCCGGGGTGACCTCCTCCGGCTCGCCGCGGCGGCGGAGCACCGCGCGGATGCGGGCGACCAGTTCGCGCGAGGAGAAGGGCTTGGTGACGTAGTCATCGGCTCCTATTTCGAGCCCGACAACCTTGTCGATCTCGCTGTCCTTGGCCGTCACCATGATGACGGGGACGTTGGATCGGCCGCGCAGCTGGCGGCAGACCTCGGTGCCGGGCAGCCCCGGCAGCATCAGGTCGAGGAGGACGAGGTCGGCGCCGTTGCGCTCGAACTCGTCGAGTCCGTCGGGGCCCGTGGCCGCCACGGCGACCTCGAAGCCCTCCTTGCGGAGCATGTACGACAGGGCGTCGGAGAAGGACTCCTCGTCCTCGACGACGAGCACTCGGGTCACGGAAGGACCTCCGGGGCGGGAAGCGGTTCGTACGGGGATGACTCGGTGGTACCGGCCTCATCGTCGAGGTCGGGGTCGGGGTGCTGCGATGCGCGATCGCGGGCCACGCCCGCCTCCGGCAACCTGAGGGTGAAAGTGGAGCCCTGGCCTTCGGCGCTCCACACCGTGACCTCCCCGCCGTGCGAGGCGACCACGTGCTTGACGATGGCAAGGCCGAGACCGGTGCCACCGGTGGCCCGTGAGCGGGCCGGGTCGACGCGGTAGAAGCGCTCGAAGATCCGCTCCTTGTCCTTGTCGGTGATGCCGATGCCCTGGTCGGTCACGGCAAGCTCGATCATGTCGCCCCCGGGCGCGTTGACCCGGCGGGCGGCTATCCCGACCCGGGTGCGGGCCGGGGAGTAGTTCACGGCGTTCTCGACCAGGTTGCCGAGGGCTGCGGCCAGCTGGCCGCGGTTGCCCCAGACGTGCAGGTCGGCGGTGCCGCCGGCGGCCATGGTGATCTGCTTGGTGCCGGCCTGGTGCCGGCACCGGTCGATCGCCTCGGCGACCAGCTCGTCGACCCGCACGGGCTCGGCGTCCTCCAGCGGGTCGTCGTTCTGCACTCTCGACAGATCGATGAGCTCCTGGACCAGGTTGGTCAGGCGCGTGGCCTCGATCTGCATGCGACCGGCGAAGCGCTGCACGGCCTCCGGGTCGTCCGAGGCGTCCATGACGGCCTCGGACAGCAGGGAGAGTGCGCCGACCGGGGTCTTCAGCTCATGGCTGACGTTCGCCACGAAGTCCCGTCGTACCGCCTCGATGCGGCGGGCCTCGGTGAGGTCCTCGACGAGGAGCAGCACGAGCCGGGAGCCGAGGGGCGCCACCCGCGCGGAAACGGCCAGGGCCTCGCCCCGTCCGGTCCCCCGCCTCGGGAGGTCCAGCTCGACCTGTCGTATCTCGCCGTCCCGCCGGGTGTCCCGGGCCATCCCGAGCATCGGCTCGATGGCGAGTTTGCCGCCGCGCACGAGTCCGAGGGCGTACGCCGCCGAGCTTGCCTTGACGACCGTGTCCGCCTCGTCGAGGACGACCGCGGAGGAGCGCAGCACGCTCAGTACGGTGTCCACGCCCGGGGGCAGTACGGGGTCGGTGTGCAGAGAGGTCCTGGTCGGTCGCTTCTGGTCGCGTTCGCTCCAGCGGAACGCCAGCATGGCGATGACACCGGTGAGCACCCCGGCGATCGCTGCCGCTGCGGCGACCGCCGCGTTCACGTCCATGCAAACAGGTTAAGCAGGGGGTACGACATCCCCACAGTCCGCGAGGTGTCAGCTCGAACACTCGTCGCCCAGAGTTCACCTTGGAGCCAGTATTGGTTCATTTGGGGTGGCAGAAACGGACGCGTAGGGACCGGAACGTGGGAGCGTGGGGTTCGCAGCTGGTTTCGGCCACGGGCCCCGGCCCCCGGAACCCCTGGACCACGCATACGAGAGGTAACCCTGATGCGGGACGCGTACCACGAGGAACTCGATTCGATCGGCGACAGCCTGGTCGACATGGCCCGACTGGTCGGATCGGCGATCGGACGCGCCACGACGGCGATCCTCGACGGCGACCTCAATCTCGCCGAGAGCGTCATCGAGGCCGACCAGAAGGTGGACGAGCTCCACCACGACCTGGAGGCGCGCGCGATAGCCCTGCTCGCCCGCCAGCAGCCGGTGGCGACCGACCTGCGGATCGTCGTCACCTCGCTGCGCATGTCCGCCGACCTGGAGCGCTCCGGCGACCTCGCCCAGCACGTGGCGAAGCTGGCCCGGCTGCGCTACCCGGCGAACGCCATCCCCCACGACCTGCACGCCACCATCCTGGAGATGGGCCAGCTCGCGCAGCGCCTGATGGCCAAGGCCGCCGAGGTGATCATCACGAAGGACGTCGACCTGGCCCTCCAGCTGGAGCAGGACGACGACGAGATGGACCTGCTGCACCGCACGATCTTCCAGCACCTGCTGGACGACCGCTGGAAGCACGGCATCGAGACCGCCGTCGACGTGACCCTGCTCGGCCGCTACTACGAGCGGTACGCCGACCACGCGGTCGCTGTCGCCAAGCGCGTCGTCTTCCTGGTCACCGGCGAGCACGCGGACGACCTGCAGCCCGACATCCAGCCGGTGACGGGCGCCGAGGGGGCGTAACACCCAGGTGGGTGGGGGCTCGCGGGATGTGGGTCAGGCGTGCGAGCGCCACTGTGCGCCGTTGATGCGCCCAGTGAAACGGGCATGGAATGGGCAAAGGCACCACGCCCTGCCTCCAGGGCACCTAGGGACCTCTAGGAGGGATCCATGGCCGAATCCCCCAGCACCACGCCCGACCCCACGCAGCAGCACGAGACCGACCAGCCAGTCGAGATCAAGAACCTTCTGGTGATCGGCGCCTGCGGCTGCGGCTCGGGCTGCGGCTGCGGCTGCCAGTCCGGCAGCCCCTGCCAGTGCGGCTGAGCGGACACGTCAGCTACGGCGGAAGGGCCCCGGACTCCGGTCCGGGGCCCTTTCGCATGCCGTGCCGCGGCGGCGGGCGCAGCATGGAGGTGAGTCGGACAAGGCGAAGGAGGCGGCAGCCATGCCGCAGTACATGGACGTCCACCACGGGATGAAGGGCATCACCGCCGACCAGCTGAAGGAGGCCCACGAGGCCGACCTCGCCGTCGAGAAGGAGGAGGGCGTCCACTTCGAACGGGCCTGGGCCGACCCCGCCTCCGGCAAGGTCTACTGCCTCTCCGAGGCACCCTCGGCCGAGGCGGTCAAGCGCGTCCACGAACGCGCGGGCCATCCGGCGGACGAGATCCACCAGGTGCCGTTGTCCATCTGGTGAAGCCCGCGGGGCTGACATTCACGCGTTTCAGGTGCTTCAGTGCTTCAGGTGCTTCAGGTGCTTCAGGCGGAGGGCAGCGCGGCGAGCCAGTCGACGAGCAGCCGGTTGACCTCGTCGGGCCGTTCCTGCTGGATCCAGTGCCCGCAGTCGTCGAGGAGGTGGGAGGAGACCAGCCCCGGGAGGGTGACCGGGTACGCCTCGACGGCGTCGGCCAGCCAGGTCGTGGAGGCGTCGAGGCCGCCGCCGACGAACAGGGACGGCTGGGTGATCGGGGCACCGTCGTAGGCCGCGAGGTCCTCCCAGTCGCGGTCCATGTTCCGGTACCGGTTGAGCGCCCCGGTCAGTCCGGTGCGCTCGAACTCCCCCGCGTACACGTCGAGGTCGCGCTCGCCGAGCCACTCCGGGAGCCGACCGGCGGGGAACCGCTCCCGGAGCGTCCCCCCTCGACCGACGAAGTGCGGGTCGGGGGCGCCGGGTCCGGGCATGGTGTCGCCGGACAGAGCGCCGTAGAACCCCGCGAGCCAGCCCCGCACATCGGGTTCGATCTCGGCCTCGGCGCGCCCGGGCTGCTGGAAGTACGAGACGTAGAACTCCTCGTCCCCGCCGCTCATCGCCGCGAAGACGTCACTGGGCCGCGGCCCGCCGCGCGGGGTGTACGGGACACTCAGCAGCCCCACGGCCCGGAACACCTCGGGCCTCAGCAGCGCGGAGTTCGCGGCGACGGCCGCACCCCAGTCGTGCCCGACGACCACGGCCGACTCCGCGCCTAGGGCCCGCACGACCTCGGCGTTGTCCGCCACGAGTTCGACCATCCGGTACGCGTCCGGCGCCGCCGGCCGGGACGAACGCCCGTACCCCCGCATGTCGACGGCGACCGCCCGGTACCCCGCCGCGGCGAGCACCGGCAGCTGGTGCCGCCAGGAGTACCAGCACTCGGGAAACCCGTGCACGAGCAGCACGAGGGGCCCGCTCCCCTGCTCGACGAGATGGATCCGCCGTCCGGCCGCGGAGACCAGCCGATGCTGCGCTGCCATACGCCCTCCTTGCTCTTCGGGATCGCCGATCTGCCTGCCTGCTCCACAGATCATGCGAAGCCGCGCGTCAAGTGGCCGAGCCCGTTTGCCGATTCGGCAAACCACGGCCGAGAGGCCCGCGGCCCACCGGCCCTGGGCACGCCGCGGAGATCCTGCGAGAGTGGGCCCATGACGCCGGCACCGGAAGCGGTGCGACACGGCCCTCAAAGGGAGGGCGATTCCGTGGCCTTGACGACAGGTGCGGCGAACATCGCGCCGATGTTGTCCCACGTGAAGCCGTCCTGCCAGGCCGGCTTGCCGGCCCCCCAGTCACGCAGAGCCTGACAGGCCTTCTCCTGGGAGGCCGTCACGGTCTGGTAGTGCTCTGCGGGAACGCCGTCCCGGTACTCCAGCTGGTAGGTGTCGTCGTCGCGGAACAGCACCTGGACGTACCAGTCACCGTCACGCTCCTCGCCCTGCCGCTCAAGAATCATGTGCTCGCCCTGTCGCAGGTCGGCGAACATCGCGTCCATCGCCGCCCCCGAGGGCCGCTCCACCACGTGGCCCCTGCTGTCCGTCGCAATCAACATGGGCACAGCATGCCGGACGGGACTGACAGCGGCCGTTCTCGCGTACTCCCCGTGCCCGGCTACGGGCGCCGGATCGTCCCGTCCGTCGAGATGCGGGCGGCGTGTGGGCCGAAGTCCTCCTCCGAGAGGCTGGAGACGAGGTCGATCGCATCGCCGCCCGGCTCCGGTGTGCCGGGCTCCACGATCCGGGTCGGGTGCAGGTGCCCGGACACGTAGGTGCCGTCGGCGCCGAGGGTGACTTGCAGGACGCCGCTGGTCGAGAGGGTGCCGCCGAGGCCGAGGACCTTGTAGCCGGAGAAGTTCCCGAGGCTGTAGGCGATCAGACGGCCCTTGTAGAACTCCATTCCCCGCATCACGTGCGGGCCGCTGCCCACGACGAGGTCGGCGCCGGCGTCGATCACCGCACGGCTGAAGCGGTAGCTGTCGCCGCGGTCCTCACCGACGAAGTACTCGGTGCCGGGTTCCACGTGGGTGCGGTCCGAGCCCTCCGCGCCGGCGTGCATCGTGACGATCACGATGTCGGCCATCGCTGCGGCTCGGGCGGTGAGTCGCTGTGCCGCGGGGATGTCCGTGAGGTCGTTCGCGCCTCGGTCGGGGGCGAACCCGATCAGTGCGACCTTGATGCCGTGCACCCGCTGGACGGTGATCTGTCCCAGCCGCCCGGTGAACGGCAGGTTCACGGAACGCAGCGCGGCGAACGTGTCCCGCCGCCCCTCCGCCCCGAAGTCGTCGATGTGGTTGTTCGCCGTGTTCAGGACCGTGAACCCGGCCTCCTTGAGCCGGCGGCCGTAGGACGGCGGGGCGTGGAACGCGAAGCAGTTCGGGCCCTCGAGGTACTCGCACTTGCTGGAACCGCCGGTGGTGAGCGTGCCCTCCAGGTTCCCGAGCACCACATCGCCGGTGAGCAGGTCGCGGACAGGGTCGAAGAACGAGGCGCCGTCGTCCGGCGGCAGGTCGTCCGGCAGCGAGCCCATCACGATGTCGCCCACGGCGGCGATCCGCACGGTCCCGGCAGGGTGGTGCGGCGGCGCCGGTGCACCGGACGCCGTGGTCCTGGTCGTCCGCAGGGCGGTGTGGGCGGAGCCGACGGAGGCCGCGTCCTCGGAACCGGCGCCGAACACGAACGCCGCAGCGACCACCGCGCCGGTCCCGACCAGACCGAGGGCGAACAGGCGGCGACGGCGCCCCGGCTGCTGCCGCTCGCGCCGCTGCTGGGGGCGCCATCCGCCGGACCTGATCATTCGCTCATACTACGAAGCGAACACCCTTCCTACACGGAGGGTGACCGGCTGGCGTGTTCCCGACGGCATTCCCCTTCACCCTCACCACCGTCCGCGCACCGAACAGCACGGCCCGAGCCCACCGAAAAGCCCCCGACCCTGCCGGAAAATCGCAGGTCGGGGCTTGCTGGCGGCGCGTTACTTCTTCTTGCCCTGGGTTCTTGTCCGGGATCTTGGTGAGCTGGGTTTTTGCTGGTCAGGACTGGTGGGGCCCGTGCGCCGGGTGGACGTCTTTGGTCGTCAATGGCCACTGTCGAGCGGCCTCGGACGGCCCAGAGACGGCCCAGCGTCCCCTGCACTGCACCCGCGTGTTCGGCTGATGAGTCCCCCTCGATGCGGTTGGTCTCAGCCTCAGCCGACAACAGGTCCGCCGCATCGGTGGGGCAGCCGGCCGGCTGGGCGCGTTCTTCCCTGGCCGCACCCTCGCCAGCCTCAGCCACTCCTTCGCCGCCGACCATGCGGTCATGGGGCGCTCCGCCCTGCGCTGAGCATCCCGACACCGGACAAGTACTTCACGTACTTGACGTACTTAATGACGGAAGGCACCCTGGTTCCACGAGTCCTACGGGAGGTCGCCATGTCCGCCGTACATTTCGAGAACTACACCGAAGCGCGTACACACCTGAAGGAGCTTCTCGACGCCGCAGACGAGGGACGGGTCGCGACCGTGCGTCGGGCCAGTGGCTGCGCTGCGGTTGTGGATGTCGAGCGGCTACGTCGCTACCTGTCTTCAGTGTGTTCGTCCAGGGCCGAGGTCGTTGCCGAGGCGGACGGATGGTCGATCTTCATTCCGGGGCTCCCCATTGCGGCCGACGGGTCAACCTTTGACGACGCCGTAAACGAGATGGTCGACGCCTTGCGGGAGTACGCGGACGACTGGCAGGAGAGGCTGAGACTAGCGCCCAACCATCAGGACAACTGGGGATTGGTTCAGCTGATTGCCCTGAGTGACGACCGTCAGTTGGTGGACTGGCTGGTGGGAGTTCAGCGGTGACTCGACCACAACCAGACCGTGAGCGTCATGACCGGTTCTGTGTCGTCGAGGGGTGGGAGCGAGTGCGGGATGCTCGTGGGCGTACCGGTACCCATCACGTCACCTACGAGTTGACGCTGCATGACGGGCGCATCCTGCGGACCCGTATTTCGCACCCTGTCGATCGCACTGTCTATGGGGCCGCGTTGTGGAGCCACATTCTTCGCGACCAGTTGGTCGTCACCGAAAGCGAGTTCTGGGACTGCGTGATCGATGGAAAACTCCCTGACCGGGGAGCCCCCTCCACGCCCAAGGAATCGCTGCCAGCCGATTTGGTCTATCTGTTGATCCACCGCGTCGGTCTCTCGGAGGAGACGGTGTCCGAACTGACGAAGGAAGATGCGGTAGCCCGCCTGCAACGGTATTGGACGGATGGGACGTGATGCCGTCTGCCTGCACCGACCCAAGACCGCTGAAACCCACTGGGGCTGACGCTGAAGGTGTACGCGCGCCTCATGCTCAGCAGCGGGGACCACACCTGGAAGGCCCTCGGCCTGGCGCTCCGACCACAGGAACCGGGGCGTTGAGGGCCCACAGTGGGCCCAGGCAGTGATCACGCCCCCGATCCGCACCATAAGCACAGATCGGGGGCGTGATCACGAAAGCTACTTCTTCTTGCCCTGGGTCTTGCCGGGGATCTTGGTGAGCTGGGTTTTTGCTGGTCAGGGGCGGTGGGCTCGTGCGCCTGGTGGTCATCGTTGGTCGTCATTGGCCACTGTCGAGCGGCCTCGGACGGCCCAGGGACGGCCCAGAGACGGCCCAACGTGGACGGCCCTCCCAGGACGTGACCCGCCTTTGATCGGGTGATACCGGCCAGACCGCGAGGCTTGCCGCGCACGGCTCGCGTACCGCAGGCTTCGGGAGCGGGAGGACAGCCATGGAGCGTGAACAGCTGGAACGGTTGCTGGCCGGCGATGACGAGGCGTCCTCAACGGCCCTGGCTGCGCTACGCGTTGGCGCCTCTCATGTCGTCTGGGAGGGCACCGCCTCGGCCGACTCGCTCGCCCGTATATATCGACGCCGTCTCGGCCTCACACTCCGCCAGGGCACCAAGACCATCGGCCTGGAGCGCGCCGTGCAGCTCCTCGGCCGACATGGCAGGCCAATACGCCTGGGGCAGATCAAGTCTCCGGATGGGACTTGGGTCTTCATGCTCTTCATCGCTGAAGACGGCAACGAACTGGTCGCATGTACTGGCGTGCGACAGAGGCTGGCCTGACGGGCGTCGGTACAGAACCATGCGGGGGGACCATCAGCTTGGGAAGCTAAGGGCATTTCGGGCTCTTCTAGGGGATGACCTGCGGCGGAGCGGCGTCGGGGCCCGGTGGGCGGTCGACGGGTTCCCCGGTGTTCCCCGTGGTTTCCCCTGCAACCTGGCACGCTTCTGGCACGAGGGCTCAGTCCGAAGTACCGGCGGGCGGTCGCGGGTTCGACGTCGTGGCTCGGACCGTTCCGCTGTGAGGCACGGGCGAGGATCATTCGAACTGTGGACGATATGCGAGACGGCGTCATCGGTGTGTGGCGGGTCGGCTGGTCCGGCCGGCTCATGGGCTACGTCCTGGCTGTCGGCCCAGCGTGCGGGGCGCTGTTCGCCTGGCTGGGCGTGCTCTCGCACCCGGGCACGCAGTCCGTGGGCTCCGCCGGGATCGCTACTGCCGTCGCCGTGGGATTCGGCCTCTTCGCCTGGTGGGGTCTCCTTCGCGTACGCCTGGAACTCGCGAGGGACGTGATCGTCATGGTGAATCCCTGGGGCACTCAACGTCTGCCGTGGTCGCGTGTCAGCGCGGTGAGCCTGGGCAATTGGGGTGTGCAGTTCCACACGACGGACGGGTTCACGTACTCGGCGTACGCCCTGAGTGGTCTGGCAAGTGGGACTCGGCAGGATGAGCGGTTCGTTGATGTGCGCCGGATCGTTGATGTCCAACTCCACAGTGGACACCCGCTTTAGGAGTTCGATCCGAGTCTGCTCCGGCTGCCGCCGTCGACTGGTGCGATGGCCGGACAGGGACGCTGGTGTACACCGCCGTCCGGTGTCGTTGGTGTCAGCTATGGATGTCAGAAGTCGGATCGACCGGTGAGGGGCATACCGGTCGCGCTACAGCGCCACGAAAGCGCCGCCGGGCCGGAGCGGTCGCTGTACTCGACTGCTGTACAGCAGCAGCCTGCGAGGTCGACAGCGCACCCTGTCATACCTTGAAAGAATGAATTCTGAAGATCCCTGGTCTGCGCCCTTCTAGATGCTCGGGGCTCTCGAAGCGATCGTTGAGCCTCGGGACGGTTCAACGGAACCTTCAGGGCGAATGTTATGCGCAGGTCACTTGGTGATCCGCCGCGTGGGTGCCCGGGTCCTAACGGTGCACAGAAGCTCGCGCGAAGGCGAGTTGCAAAGACCGTGAGCCGCAGGACGTCCACTAGGTGCAGCGATCTCCTTCGAGGGTCGCCAGCTCGCTCTCCAGGTTCGAAGAGATCTTCTTCAGGATGGAAGGCGCGTAGGCGACGATATCGTTGAAAGAAGAGCTGGCAGAGACGCTCCCACCTGGGTGACCATGATAGTGATTGATGTACTTGGCAATAATCTCTCGTTCTTCGATAGGAAGGGCCAGAAAGGGGTCACGTGCGAGATAGTCGTGGGCGCTCGAGAGGTGGATGAACCGGCAGCCGAACTCATACACGTTTCGGGTCCAACCGTTCATGGATTGAGCTAGTTCAACCATGTCGCGGTCTGTGACCGCCTTCATCTTCCCTTTGTCGGTCGGTATTCTCCAACGGTTGCCGGAGATAGACGAAGCTACAAGGTCAGCACGAAGCGCGCTCGGCTGCTTGAGTAGATAGATGACCCGGACTATCGAGTCGAGTTCTTGCCGCAAGATGCCGATTTCCATTGAAACCCAGCCCCGCTCCGCAGCTACGGGCATAGCTTCTTGGTGTTCGCGCGAACGCTCCCGAATCTGGCGGCAGAAAACCCTAAGATCGTCGTCAGTTGCTGTCTCCACGGGGCGATAGTACTCATGGTCACCCCGTGTTCCGCGCGGTTTCCCTAAATCATCTGGACCGGACATGACCTCTTCGTGCCGAACTATCGGCAGTGAGGTCATTGCGGTCCAGCGAGCTGGTCAGTCGGCCGCTGATGACTCTTGGCGGTTGGCTGTGATCACGGTGGTTGCTGTACTCCGCTGCCGTATCGCAGTGGTCATAACAGCCGCTCCGCCTGGTCGTACTCGGCCGCCCTGAACGTGGGCCAGTACGTGATTTGGGGCTGGGTTCGCTCGATCATTGCTAACAGCGCCTCTCCATGCAGGGCGCGCACACCCACCTCGGCTCCATCTGCGCCTGCAAGGTTGTCGACCACATAGAGGTAGTAGTACTCGGGGTTCGCCCTGGCGGCCTGAACCTGCCGGTGTTCCAGCGGCAGCGCTTCGCTGCGCGCCGTGCGGCTGAAGGCCTTCACCTCGATCATGCGAGGCGGACTTTCGACGTCGTACGGAAGACCCGAGGTGCGGACGTCCTTCGGATCCCGGCCGGCGGCTCGTTCCAGGGCCATCACATGCGTGATTGCGGCCTGCTCTGTCTCCTTGTTCCCCACCATGCCCCCTATGGTCAGCCGCCCCATGGTGCCGTGAAGACTCTCAGCTTGGGAAGCTGCGGGCATTTGGGGTCGGTTCGGGGGCTGACCTGGGCGAACGGTCGAAACATGGCGCCGTCGGGCTGGGCTGCCTTCCCCGTGGTTCCCCGCTGTTCCCCGCTGGATCTGGTGCGCTTGCGGTGCGCCCCGTTGCCGCATCTCGCCGCTCGATGCCTCAAGCTGACTGAACGGACCTGCTGCCTGCCCTTTCATACGTCGCCACCATTGGATCAGGTGTCCGCGAGTCGGCGAAGCACCAGGCGATACTTGTTGATGAATTCATCAATGGGATGGAAGCCTCCGTAGAAGGCATCAGTGTCGACGCCGTCCTCTTCCCTGAGTCGACACCTCTCTCGCACACGCTTTATGACTTGAATGTCGACATCTCTCGCCATTCCAGGGAAGACGATGCTGTCGACATTTGTTGTCGATCCGTCGGAATTCAACTTCACCACTCGAATAAAGCTCTTCGCCGGGGACTGAAGATCGTAGCCGTATTCCTGAATCAATTTCCTAAGGTCGCGATATTTAAGACTCCTCTCACCCCTGCGGACTGGCGCTACATATTGCGACAGCCATGATGAGAGGAATCGCACGTGAACGTCCGTCGAGTCCTCACCTGGGAGAAATTCGATGTCGTTGCCCAGTCGCTCCGCCACCCACTCGGCAATTTGATTCTTCGCAACCGCCAAGATCATCTCGTAGAGTTCATCCTGGCTGGTACCCCAGAGGGATAGCTTATTCTTGTCGAGGTGGACGAGAATACTCACTAGAGCACATCGCTTGTTGCCGTTGTAGAACGGGTGATTATTGCATAGCCCATAAGCAAGCGTGGCAGCGTTACTTACAGGGGTCGGGTACTTCATGTCCCTGCCCTGGCCTACGAACTGCCTACTAATTGCAGACTCTAGAAGGTGATCATCCCTCACGCCGGCGGGAGAAATAGGGTCGCCGTCCTGCGCGAAGTCTGCCACGAGGTGTTCATAAATTTGAATAATTTCGGCTCGTTCGAGATACTGAAGTTCCATTAAACCCTCATTCCAAAAGCTACCGAACCGGGATATCGATCAAGTTATGTCACGCAATGATTTCCTGATGGCGAGAACTAGGCGCGTCTTTCCGTCCTCTGAGGAGCGACTGTGCCGCGCTTTCTTTCGCGCTCTGGGGTCCAATGGAACAGGTGCGGCTACTATTGCTTTCTTACCCGAGGTACGAGCCGAATTAATGGCGTTGCGCTGATAGCGGCAGGCATTCGGTGGCCGATCCGTCTGCACCTCAGCCGACGACAGCCAGCCACGATGGCGAGGACGTTGAAAGACCAGGCGCGCGTATGCCTCGCTGCACCCCCACCGACCTTCGCCACGTTTGTCGGTTCCGTCGACCACGGCAAGTCGTGGCGGCAGGTCCGTTGCATGGGTGCCAAGCCCGCCGACGCTAACTACCTTGCGCGTCAGTGCGAGCGGCGTGTTGCCCTTCTTTGTAGCCGGAGTTGCAATAGGGGTGTGTCAATTGCCCATTGCCGGGCGAACCGTCACCTCCATCCTCTTTCCTCACTTTGTGATCTACGGTTATGAATCTCAAGTACAGGCGTGCGCCGCAAATTCCGCACGTAGGCGCAGACTGGATCGTTTCTTTAAGAATTATAGAGTTCTTGGTCTCAGCCGAGAAATTACGACCGTGAGCACGGTCTTCGTCGCTGATCTCTTTGATGGATGAGCGAAGAGCAGGCTGGCTTTTGAGATGTTCAATAATCTCGGGATCGGTGCACCCTTTGATTAGGGCCTCAAACACGGTCTGGTACATCAAGAGCGTCGGAGGGACAGAGCGTTGCAGACTCCCATAGGAGCGAACAATCTGATTCAGGAAATATTTATAGCGAACCAGAAACTCTTCGAATTGGGCACGCTTTTCGGTGAACAGTGCGATTTTACGCTTGTCTGCCAGCTCTTTCACAAAAGCTACAGCAGCGAGAAATGCGGCGGGCTGGAAGCGTCCGGTTGCGCTGTAGAAATAGACCGCTGGATGAAGCCCCAGGGAAGCTGGCTCATTTCCAGCAATTCTTCCTGCCGCCCTTTTGACCGCCTTCATGAATTGGAGAGTTGTACTTCCGTCTTCATCGTCCATAAGGGTCGGGAGTGTTTGATTTTCGGACCGCTTCCTCCTTCGGGGGCCGCCGTCTTCTCTCCACATGTCCGGCTGCAGTTCGTTGACAAAGTTGACCAGCTCGAAGACCATCCTGACGCTGTCGGCGGAGTAGCCACGGCCTGCGACAGGAAGATCGGCCGTCCGGACGGCCGAATCCAAACTCGGCTTAAAAATCAGGTCGTAGACGTCCTTGGCGATGGATTCAATCTCTTCTTGGGTCGATTCACTGAACGTCGACCAATATTTATGACCAGTGCCCGCTCTGATGAAAGCTCGGGTCGCGAGTGCGTTGGGCTTACGCCGAGCCTTGATCATTTCGAGCTCGGTTGGATCAATGGGGGTAGCCTGCTGATTAATTCTGAAGAAGGAACTTTCAGCCTTCTCGGCCCCGCCGCTAACCCATTGGAGATTGATGGCGAATGCGCTGAGATTTCGAGCGAGCCGTACCCTATCTTTGGGTGCTGTATCGGAGTTTCGCAGAGCTATATTTAGATCCCGATATGACCCTACTGATTCTTGAATCAGCTTGCGTGTGGCCTGCGCCGCCTTGTTCTGCTCAACGGGAATATTGTTGTCAAAGAATCTGATCGAAGTGTGCTGGTCTCCGTAATCGTCATGCACCCAAGCAATTAGTGCACTCAGGCGATGTGCGCCGTCGATGACGAAAATGCTTCCGCTGATGGGCGAGCGCCATAGAATCACTGAAGGGATTAGATCGCCTTCGAGGAAACTGCGTACCAACTCGGCAACCTTCTCGGGATTCCAGTTAGCTGTTTCTCGCTGGAAATCTGGTTTCCGTAGAACGTTGTAGATCAGACTATCGGGCCCCAGATCAGTGATTTTCATGGTGGTGCTGAGGATGGATGGTTGGGTCGCAGGCTCGGAGGATAGGGCTTCGAAGTCGTCACGCGGAATAAGCGCATCCATATTCACCATGTGTGTAGGCACTCGCTGCTCCTATCCATAGTTTGCTTTACGTGATGAAGGAACCCGGAGCCGCAGATGCGGTCTGAGGGCCTGTCAGTTTAGTCCGCATGCAAGTCAGTGCGTAGGCGATCTGCACAATCTCGACGATGGCAGGCCCATGAGACGGGGGGCGCAGCAGACCTCATCGCTCAAGCCACAGCCTGTCCAGTCGCTGACCTCGGGTAGCTGTTTACTCGGCATGCGGCACGGGCGCCGGCCGGGCTGGAGCGGGACGGAGGCAGGAGCGCAGGCCCGGCCGGGGGCCGGGCCGCGCGCGGGGAGCGGAGCGAGCCGCCTTGAACCAGTAGGGAAAGTTGTAACTCAGTCGGTGCTTGGGGCGGTTGTGATGCTGCGGGACTGTGCTGCGGCTCGCGTAGAGCGTCGGCTACTTGGTCGGCGGCTTCGGCGGACAGGAGGATCTCTTGGGTCCACAGGATCGAGAGCCTGATGTCGCCGTTGAGCAGATTGGTGGGAACGTCGACTTCCGTGCCGTTGCCGGTGACGTCGTACACGTTGAGGTCTAGATCGCTGCTGAAGGCGCTCATGCAGGCGAGCATGCCTGAGGCCCGGCTCCAGAGTGAGGCGCTGGGCCGTCAAGCATCAAGTGAACCTAGGATCCCTTCGCCTTAGACGCCGTCTCATTTGGCGTGCTGGGTAGTCTGCACTGTGTGGTGATGGTTGAGCGCATGGTGCCGGACGAGTTGTGGGAACTGTTCCAGC
>NZ_JBIAUL010000014.1:0-352670 GCF_042892755.1 Streptomyces sp. NPDC001714 | reverse complement strand
ACGGGAAACGGCGCGGCTCTTCCGAGCACACGTCCTTCACGTTCCTCGGGTTCACGTTCCGCCCGCGCGGCGCACGGACCAAGGACGGCCGGAAGTTCCTGTCGTTCCTGCCAGCGGTCAGCAAGGACGCCCTGAACAAGATGGGACGAGAGGTACGCCGATGGCGGCTTCACCGTCGCTCCAACTTCACGTTTGTTGAACTCGCCAAGGCGATCAATCCGATCGTGGCGGGCTGGATGAACTACTATGGCCGGTTCTACCGGTCGGCGCTGTATCCCCTCCTGGCGCGCATCAACGCCTACTTGGTGCGATGGATCCGCCGAAAGTACAAGCGGCTCGCGGGGCTGAGGAAGGCCGTCGAGTGCATGCAGGGGATCGCCAAGCGGTATCCCCGGCTCTTCGCACAATGGCGGTGGGCAACCGAAGCCTCCGTCGCCTGGTGACCAGGATGACAAGAGCGGAGTGACGAGAGATTGTCACGCTCCGTTCCGTGGGAGCCCGGGGGTGAGATTCCCCCGGGCCACCCGACTCTTGGTGTCGGCGGAGTCAACTGCCCAGGGTTCGCCAGGACTTCGGGCCAGGGATCTCGCGCTGGTCGAGGTAGTTGGGGACGTCCGTCGCCGTGTCGGGCGAGGAGGTCAGACGTCCGTCAGCTGCGTGGCTGAACACGACCTGCCCGGAGCCGAGTTCTGGTCCAGGGCTGCTGCAAACCACCGGCCAGGGCAGGGCGACCCTCGCGGCCGCCGCGCTGCCCCGGCCCGCGCCTCCGCCGCCGACCGGTCACCGGGCGAGGGGCCGGGATTCAGCACGGGGGCGACGGCGGACCGCGCGCGCAAGCGTGAGTGCGAGGGTGAGGAACAGACCGACCACCGCGGCGGGGACGAGGACGGCCGCCGGTCTGCCCGCGCCGCGCCCGGACCCGGCGCTCATCAGGTAGAGCGCCGCGGCCACGGCGACCCCCAGCCCCGAGCCCACGAGGACGGCGAAGACGTAGCGGTAAGCGCCGCTGCCGTGGCGGTGCCCGGGCGGGACGGCGGGCAGCATCGCCCAGTGCCGGGCGATCTCCCGCCCCTCCCGCCGGCGCTGCGCACCGGCCCGCAGCCGCAGGCCGAGGGTGACGGACGCGCCCGCGACGGCCGCGACGGCCGGTACCCACAACACGTCGGCCACGAGCAGCAGGACGGCGATCACTCCGCCCGTTCCCCAGCCGCTCAGGCAGGCCGCCGCCCCGGTGCGGCGGGAGAGCGGCCGGTCGGCTCCCGCCCGCAGATCGACGAGGGCCGGTACGTACCAGACACAGCCGGCGGCGGTCACCGCGCCGGTGGCCAGCGCCGGAACGACGAAGGACACGACTCAGCTCACCGCCTCGGCGGCCGCGGCGATCTCCGGGTGGTGCAGGTCGAACGCCGGGGACTCGGAGCGGATCCGGGGCAGGGAGACGAAGTTGTGCCGCGGCGGCGGGCAGGAGGTGGCCCACTCCAGCGAGCGGCCGTAGCCCCAGGGGTCGTCGGTCTCGACCTTCTGGCCGTACTTGGCGGTCTTCCAGACGTTGTAGAAGAACGGCAGGATCGACAGTCCGAGCAGGAACGAGCCGATGGTGGACAGGGTGTTGAGGGCGGTGAAGCCGTCGGCCGCGAGGTAGTCGGCGTAGCGGCGCGGCATACCCTCGACGCCCAGCCAGTGCTGGACCAGGAACGTGGTGTGGAAGCCGACCGTGAGCGTCCAGAAGGTGATCTTTCCGAGGCGTTCGTCGAGCATCTTGCCGGTGAACTTCGGCCACCAGAAGTGGAAGCCGGCGAACATCGCGTACACGACCGTGCCGAAGACCGTGTAGTGGAAGTGCGCGACGACGAAGTACGAGTCGGAGAGGTGGAAGTCCATCGGCGGTGACGCCAGGATCACGCCGGTCAGGCCGCCGAAGACGAAGGTGATCAGGAAGCCGGTGGCCCAGAGCATCGGAGTCTCGAAGGAGAGCGAGCCCTTCCACATGGTGCCGATCCAGTTGAAGAACTTCACCCCGGTCGGGACCGCGATCAGGAAGGTCATGAAGGAGAAGAACGGGAGGAGTACGCCGCCTGTGACGTACATGTGGTGGGCCCACACCGTCACGGACAGCCCGGCGATGGCGACCGTGGCGCCGATGAGGCCCATGTAGCCGAACATCGGCTTGCGGGAGAAGACCGGGATGACCTCGGAGACGATCCCGAAGAACGGCAGGGCGAGGACATACACCTCGGGATGGCCGAAGAACCAGAACAGGTGCTGCCACAGCAGCGCGCCGCCGTTGGCCGCGTCGAAGACATGGCTGCCGAACTTGCGGTCGCACTCCAGCGCGAACAGGGCCGCGGCCAGGACCGGGAAGATGATCAGGACCAGTACGCCGGTCAGCAGCACGTTCCAGGTGAAGATCGGCATGCGGAACATGGTCATGCCCGGGGCACGCATGCAGATGATCGTGGTGATGAAGTTGACCGCGCCGAGGATGCTGCCGAATCCGGACAGCGCCACGCCCATGATCCACAGGTCGGCGCCGAGTCCGGGCGAGTGCACGGCGTCCGACAGCGGCGCGTACAGGAACCAGCCGAAGTCGGCGGCCCCGCCCGGGGTGAGGAAGCCGAACGCCGCGATCGACGAGCCGAACAGGAACAGCCAGTAGGCGAGCATGTTGAGGCGCGGGAAGGCCACGTCCGGTGCGCCGATCTGCAGCGGCATGATCCAGTTGGCGAAGCCGGTGAACAGCGGCATGGCGAACATCAGCAGCATGATCGAGCCGTGCATGGTGAACGCCTGGTTGAACTGCTCGTTCGACATGATCTGCAGCCCGGGGCGGGCGAGTTCCGCGCGCATCAGCAGGGCCATCACACCACCGACGACGAAGAACGCGAACGCGGTGACGAGATACATCGTCCCGATCTTCTTGTGGTCGGTGGTCGTCAGCCACTCCACCCACGCCGGACGGTCCGCCGACCGCTCGGCCCTGGTGCTGACCGTCCGCGGGTCCACGGTCGTCACCTGCTGTATCTGTACCTCGTCCACCGGACGGTGTCCTCCCTTTGCGGTCTGTGTCGCCACATGATCGGCAATGGGGTACGGGGTCCCGATAGGGCCGAACGGTCCCTGCGAGGCCCGGCGGTCAGGGTCCAAGGACCCCTCTTGGTCCCGTCGGCGAAGCAACAGCCGGCTTCACAGCAGCGTCTGCCAGTAGTCCCAGAAACGGGTGGCGATCAGCATCACGATGCTCAGGTACCAGGTGACCGGGACGACCCAGTGGAACTCCAGCACGCCGGCGACCACCGCCCGGGGCGCGCGGACGACTCCGTGCCGGAGGTTGTGCACGGTGGTGTACCAGAACATGGCGATGGTCGTCGCCCAGGCCAGGCAGCACCACAGGCACAGCGCGCCGATCTCGTACAGCGCCTGGGTCATCAGCCACATGCAGAAGCCCGCGCCGAACACCGTGCCGGCGTTCAGGCCGAGCCAGAACCAGCGGCGGAAGCGGGCACCGGCCAGCAGCGCGCATCCGACGGCGACGACCACCGGGTAGGTGAGCAGGCCGAGCAGCGGATTGGGGAAGCCGAACACGGCCGCCTGGTGGCTCTTCATCACGTTCGTGCAGGACAGGACCGGGCTGATGTTGCACGACGGCGAGAAGTTCGGGTCCGTCAGCAGCTGCAGCTTGTCGAGCGTGATCACGAAGGAGGCGAGGATGCCGAGGGCGCCGGAGACGATCAGCAGCCGGGCGAAGGCGCGTGAGGCGCCGCTCGCGCCGGCCGCCGTGATCCCGTGCTCCCGGCCGGCCTCCGGAGCCCCGGTGGTGAGGTGGTGCGTGGTCGTGGTGGCGCCGGTCATCGAGGGGTTCCCGCCTTACTGGTGTCCGGGGCGGCCCAGGGGTCCGCGGTGGTCGGTGCGGGGCCGGCGCCGCGCGGACGCCTGCCGCCGGCCGGGGCCCATGGCGCGGGAGTCGTGTACCGCTCCGCGCCCTCCGGCCACACCACTTCCGTCGGTACGCCGTGCGCGCGGGCGTAGGCCACCAGGTGCGCGGTGGCGTCCCGTCCGTTGGAGGGGGAGCCGTCCCAGACGGCCAGCAGCTGTCGGCACCCCGCGATCATCAGCTCGTCCGCGCCCACGCACGCGTCCCGGTCGGCCGGGTCGTAGGCCAGGAGGCGCACCAGGCGGGCGCGGGACAGCAACTCGCCGACCACGACGCGATCCCGTGCCGGCAGCAGCGCGGGCACCATCCCCTGCGTGGGAACGATCACGACCAGTTCCCGTCCCGCCGCCCGCACCGCCCGCCCAAAGGCCGGCGGCACCCCCGCACCCGCGCGCACCAGCCCGGTCGTCCGGGCGTCTGCCCGCTCCAGCCGTGCCCGCAGTTCGGCCTCCACCAGTCTCAGCGCTCGTGGAGTCAGGTCGGCGTGTCCGACCGCAGCGATCATCTTCCCGGTCACCTCCCGCCACATGGCACTCCCGTCCGTCCTCGCACGGGCGGGGCCGCGGGATCAGTGAAGCCATCGCGTCCGGCTGTCAACAAGGGCCGAACGGCCCACTGCACCGCCGTTCGACCTGCGGTCTCCAGGGAAGGGATCGTGCGGCGGTCTGCTGGGCGGACCGTGGTGGCACATGGACCGGTCCTGCCCGCCTGGAGGGCAGGTCCGCAGGCCCCTACCGGCCGTCCGCCGCCCCGAGCCCCGTCAGCGCGCCCACCGGGTCCAGGTCGGGGGTGCCTCTGGGCCACCAGTCGTCGTGGCCCGGCTCCGACTCGTAGGCGTACCACAGGCCGTCGCGTCCCAGGCGGAGCTGGACGTAGCCGACTGGCTGGGTGAGGTGGTTGTGCCAGGGCCGGAAAGCTGGAAGGTCGGCGGCGAGGAGCAACGGTCTCGCCCGGTCGAAGCGGCCGGCCGGCGGATCCCACGGCTCTTCGAGTACGGCGAGCCCCTCCAGTCCGCCCTGTCGCCAGGCCGCGACCGCGCGCGCCAGGTCGCCCGGGGTGCGGCCGACCGCGTCGGCGAGCGTGGCGTACAGCGCGCGTGTGGAGGCGGTCAGGCCGGAGCCGGGGCGGGCGGCGGCCAGACGCACCGCGTCCTGCCGGAGGGTGAGTTCACCGACCGGGTCGCGTCCGGTGGCGAGCAGGGCGGGCGCGCGAGCGGCGGCGTCGGTGGCCGGCTGGTCCAGCGCGAAGGGGTCGGGGCCGCCGGGCACCGCCGGATACACCGGGGGCTGCTCGGGGTGTGGCGGAACCGGCAACGGGGGCGCCCCGGTCCGGGCCCCGTTCCGCTGTCCTCGGCACCACCGGTTCAGCGCACCGCCAGCTCCAGCATCTCGATCTCCTCGAGGGAAGCCGCCATGGACGCCGCCTGCTCCGCCGGTATCGCCGCCGGCCGCGCGTTGCGCGACAGCCACAGCACGTCCCGCCCGAAGGACCACACCAGGGAGCCGAGCGCCAGCAGCACCACGCCCAGGTTGGCCAGGTACGGCAGCAGGTCCGCGCCGGCCAGCAGCAGGCAGATGCCCTGCATCGCGGCGACCGTCTTGCGGGCCATGGAGTGCGGCAGCGGGGCGTTGAGCCAGGGAGCGATCCTCGCGGCCGCGACGAACGCGTAGCGCATCCCGCCGATCAGGAGGACCCACGGCCCGAGCTGCATGGACACGTACACGCTCAGCACCAGGATCAGGAACGCGTCGACCTCCATGTCGAAGCGGGCGCCCAGCGCGGTCGACGTACCCGTCCGGCGGGCCACCTTGCCGTCGACGCCGTCGAGGATGAGGGCCACGGCCGTCAGGCCGACCAGCAGCGTGACCGGCGGGGAGCTCTCGAAGGAGTCGGCGACCAGGGCCGTCACACCGCCGACCAGGATCGCGCGGCCGAGGGTCACCCGGTTGGCGGGGCCGAAGGAGCGCGGCCGGGTGCGGTGCAGGGCCCGGGAGAGCACCGCCCAGGTGGCTATCGCGAACGCGAGACCCGTCAGCCAGCCGGCCGGCCCCATGCCGATCGCCGTGCCGAGCAGGGCCAGCAACAGGATCTGCACGCCCGCTCCCACAGCGGTCTCCTGCTGGACCAGCCTGGCTTCGTAAGTGTTGTTCAGGGCCACCGCACGTCCTCCGGCCGAGTGACAGAGTCGATCAACGCCGCGTACTGTGCGCGGCCTGTGCACTTCTCGCTGTGCACATCTCCGTACGTGAACCACTTCCCGATCGTTCAGGAGGATGCCGATGAAGTCCTCGGCCCGCGCGTTCTGGCTCCGCTCCCCGGGCCACGGAGAGCTGCGTGACGTCACCCTCGCGGAGCCCGGTGAGGGCGAAGTGCTGGTGCGCGCGCTGTACTCGGGGGTCAGCCGGGGCACGGAGACACTGGTGTTCCGCGGCGGGGTCCCGGAGAGCCAACACGCCGTGATGCGGGCGCCCTTCCAGGAGGGTGAGTTCCCCGGTCCGGTCAAGTACGGCTACCTCAGCGTCGGCGTGGTCGAGCAAGGGCCCGATGGGCTGATCGGGCGTACGGTCTTCTGTCTGTATCCGCATCAGACGCGTTACGTCGTTCCGGTGAGCGCGGTGACGGTGGTACCGGAGCGGGTACCCCCGGCACGTGCGGTACTCGCGGGCACGGTCGAGACCGCCGTGAACGCCCTCTGGGACGCGGCGCCGCTGCTCGGCGACCGGATCGCGGTGATCGGCGGCGGCATGGTCGGCTGCTCGGTCGCCGCCCTGCTCGCCCGCTTCCCCGGCGTACGGCTCCAGCTGGTCGACGCCGACCCGGCCCGGGCCAAGACCGCCGAGGCCCTCGGTGTGGACTTCGCGGCCCCCGAGGACGCCCTGGGCGACTGCGACCTCGTCGTGCACGCCAGCGCCACCGAGCAGGGCCTCGGCCGCGCGCTGGAACTCCTCGCGCCCGAGGGCACGGTCCTCGACCTCAGCTGGTACGGCGACCGGCGGATCGCCCTCCCGCTCGGCGAGGCCTTCCACTCCCGCCGGCTCACCGTGCGCAGCAGCCAGGTCGGCACCGTCTCCCCGGCCGCCCGCGCCGGCCGCACCTACGCCGACCGGCTCGCGCTGGCCCTGGACCTGCTGGCCGACCCGGCGCTGGACGCCCTCATCACGGGGGAAAGCGCGTTCGAGGAGTTGCCGGAGGTGCTTCCGAGGCTCGCCTCCGGGGAGCTTCCGGCCCTCTGCCACCGGGTCCGCTACGGCGACAACGGCTGACGGAACGTCCAATGACGTCCGGTGCGGGCCGCCAAGAGGTCCTGACCTGAGAAAAGAGTGAGAGTGGACTGAACGCGGGGAAGCCAAGAGCCGTATTAAGGGCATCCCCCGGCAGGGATCAGCCGGGGGACCAGACGCGCCGCACCTGGAGGGTCGTCCGTTGTTCAGCATCACCGTCCGCGATCACATCATGATCGCCCACAGCTTCCGCGGCGAGGTGTTCGGGCCCGCGCAGCGACTGCACGGCGCCACGTTCCTCGTGGACGCCACGTTCCGCCGTGAGCAGCTGGACGACGACAACATCGTCGTCGACATCGGTCTTGCCACCCAGGAGCTCGGCGCCGTGGTCAGCGAGCTGAACTACAGAAACCTGGACAACGAGCCCGACTTCGCCGGGATCAACACCTCCACGGAGTTCCTCGCGAAGGTCATCGCCGACCGGCTCGCCGAGCGCATCGAGAAGGGCGCGCTCGGCGAGGGCGCCCGGGGCCTCGCCGGACTGACCGTCACCCTGCACGAGTCCCACGTCGCCTGGGCGAGTTACGAGCGTGCCCTGTGACCGACATGGCCATCGGCCGCCCGTCGGCCCTCACCTACGTGCCCGCGCAGCGCGCGGCCACCACCGACAGCAACGCCCCGGCGAACATCGGGATCCTCCCCATGTCCCTGCGCACCGTGCACTTCGTCATGCCCGGCGGCGTCGACGACCAGGCCAACCCGAGCGGCGGCAACGCCTACGACCGGCGGGTCTGCCTGGACCTGCCCGGCTTCGGCTGGCAGGTCGCCAAGCACACGGTCGACGGCTCCTGGCCGCGCCCCGACACCGCCGCCCGCGACGCCCTCGCCCGCACCCTGCGGGAACTGCCCGACGGCACGGTCGTCCTCCTGGACGGCCTGGTCGCCTGCGGGGTCCCGGAGGTCGTCGTACCGGAGACGGAGCGGCTGCGGCTCGCCGTCCTGGTGCACCTTCCGCTCGGCGCCGAGACCGGGCTCGACGCGACCGTCGCCGCCGAACTGGACGCCCGCGAGCGCACGGTGCTGCGCGCCGTACCGGCCGTGATCGCGACCAGCGACTGGGCGGTACGACGGCTGGTCTCGCACCACGGCCTGGCCCCCGAGCGGGTCCATGTGGCCGCCCCGGGCGCCGACATCGCCCCGCTGGCCGGCGGCACCGACGGGGTCTCGCACCTGCTGTGCGTCGCCTCCGTCACCCCGCGCAAGGGCCAGCACCGGCTGATCGAGGCGCTCGCCGCGGTCCGGGACCTGCCGTGGACCTGCACCTGCGTCGGCGGTCTCGACCAGGCTCCCGAGTACGTCGCCCACCTGCGGTCGCTGATCGCGGAGCACGGACTGACGGACCGGCTGCAGCTCGCGGGTCCGCGCGCCGGCGCCGACCTCGACGCCAGCTACGCGGCCGCCGACCTGATGGTCCTCACCTCCTACGCCGAGACCTACGGCATGGCCGTCACCGAGGCCCTCGCCCGCGGCATCCCGGTGCTCGCGACCGATGTCGGCGGACTGCCGGAAGCGGTCGGCCGGGCCCCCGACGGTGGGGTACCCGGCATCCTCGTGCCGCCGGAGGACCCCGCCGCGCTCGCCGCCGAACTGCGCGGCTGGTTCGGCGAGGCGGACGTGCGCCGTCGCCTCAAGGCCGCCGCGCGCGGCCGGCGGGCGGCACTCGACGGCTGGGCGACCACCGCCCGCAGCCTCGCCGGAGTCCTGCTGAGGCTCCCCGACGAACCCCGGAGGGCGGCATGACCACCGAGACCACGACCCCTACTCCGGTCGGCGCGATCCCCGCGCAGCCGGGCCCGACGGATGTTACGGATGCAGGAGTGGGACGAGAGAGCGAACAGGCGCCTTCCGAGGTGATCGCCGGGGCCGGTCCCGTCGTCCGTCCGGGCGAGCGGGCCACCGTGCGGCTGCGCGAGACCGGGCCCGAGGAGCCGCCGCGGTACGCCCCCGAGTGGCTGGAGTTGCGGGAGAGCGCGGACGCGGCCGCCCGGGCGCACGACCTGCTGGACCCGCTGCGGATACGCCTGGCCAACCTGCCCGGCAAGGCGGGCGGGATCGTCGTGCACGACCTGGGCTGCGGCACCGGCTCGATGGGCCGCTGGCTCGCGCCCCGCCTCGACGGCTCCCAGCACTGGATCCTGCACGACCGCGACCCCTACCTGCTGCACTTCGCCGCCGTCGCCTCGCCCCGCGCGGCCGCCGACGGCAGCCGGGTCACGGTGGAGACCCGGCGCGGCGACGTCGCCCGGCTCACCCCCGACGCGCTGATCGGCGCCTCCCTGGTGACCGCGTCCGCGCTCCTGGACGTCCTCACCCGGGAGGAGGTCGACATCCTCGCCGAGGCCTGCACCGGGGCCGGCTGCCCCGCGCTGCTCACCCTCTCGGTCGCCGGGCGGGTCGAACTGACCCCCGCCCACCCGCTGGACGCCGAACTCACCGACGCCTTCAACGCCCACCAGCGGCGCGGCGGCCTGCTCGGCCCGGACTCCGTCACCGCCGCCTGCGAGGCGTTCTCCGACCGGGGCGCCACCGTCAAGGTGCACCCCAGCGCCTGGCGGCTCGGCCCCGACGAGAAGGCGCTCACCGAGCAGTGGCTGCGCGGCTGGGTCGGCGCGGCCGTCGAGGAGCGCCCCGAACTGGCCGAGCGCGCCGACGCCTATCTGGCCGAGCGGCTCGCCGCCAACGCGGCCGGTGAACTGCGGGTCGTCGTGCACCACAGTGACCTGCTCGCGCTCGCCCGGCCGACCGGAGGCACCTCATGAGCACCCCGACCCTGGTCCGGGAGACCGTGTCCGTCGCCCGGCCGGCCGTGCCCCGGCGCCTCAACCTCCGCGCCGTCCGCACCCACCTGGGCACGGTCGCAGGAGCCACCATCATCGCGGTGCTTCTCTGGCGGCTCGGCACCGGCGTCTTCCTCGACGGACTGCGCCGGATCGACACCCCGACGCTGGTCGCCGGCCTGGCGATCGGCGCGGTCACGACCGTACTGAGCGCCTGGCGCTGGCAGTTGGTGGCCCGCAGCCTCGGCCTCAGGCTGCCGCTCGGGCCCGCCGTCGGCGACTACTACCGGGCGCTGTTCCTGAACGCGGCGCTGCCCGGCGGGGTGCTCGGCGACGTGCACCGGGCGGTCCGGCACGGGCAGAGCGAGGGCGACATCGGGCGCGGGGTCCGCGCCGTCGTCCTCGAACGCACCGCGGGGCAGATCGCGTTGACGGTGTTCGGCGCGGGTGCGCTGCTGATCCTGCCCTCGCCGGTCCGCGACGAGGTGCGCAGCTTCGCCCCGCTGGCGGCGGCCGGGCTGGCCGGCGCGTGCGCGATCGTGGTCGCCCTCCGCATGAACAAGGCCCCGGGCAAGCGCGCCGGCGCCCTGCGCGCCACCCTCGGCGAGGCCCGCCGCGCGCTGCTGTCGCGGCGGAACGCGCCGGGCGTCGCGCTGTCCTCGGCGGCCATCCTCGCCGGGCACGTCGGGATGTTCGTGGTGGCCGCCCGGGTCGCAGGATCGGCCGCCTCCGTGGCGGCCCTCGTCCCGATCTCCGTCCTCGCCCTGGTCGCGATGGGCCTGCCGCTGAACGTCGGCGGCTGGGGCCCCCGGGAGGGCGTCACCGCCTGGGCGTTCGCCGCGGCCGGCCTCGGCGCGGACAGCGGGCTCGCCACCGCCGTCGTCTACGGCGTGCTCAGCTTCGTGGCGGCCCTGCCCGGTCTGGTGGTCCTGGTCGTCCGCTGGTACGCCGGACTGCGCTACTCCCGCCCGGCGGCGAGCAGTTCGAAAATCACGCCGAAGGAATCCGCGAGGCTCGACAGGAGCTCCTTCCCCTTTTCCGCCGACCCCAGGGAAGGGCGGCCGATGACGCCCGACTCGGTATAGGCGGACATTCCCAGGGTGAGGAGATGGCGACGGTCGTCAGCGGTGAAATCGGCAGACTCGTATCCAGGGCGGACCAATTCGGGATGAGCGTGCAGCAGAATGGAGGTCTCGATTTCTCCGGCATGCATGTCGGAGAGCGCCGAGGTCTCCACCCCGGCCCGCACCAGGGCTGCCTCCCAGTCCTCAGCGGCCGGGTACAGCGCCAGCCGCTCGCCCCGAGCGGACGCCTCCTGCACGACGTTGCCCAGCACGTAGTTGCCCCCGTGGCCGTTGACCACGACCAGCGCCTCGACGCCCGAGCGGCGCAGCGAGGCGGCGATGTCGTTCACCACCGCGTGCAGTGTCACCGCGGAGATGCTGACGGTCCCCGGCCAGGCCGCGTGCTCGTGCGAGCAGGAGACCGTCACCGGGGGGAGGAGGTGCACCGGGTACGCGGCGGCGATCTCCCGGGCGACGGCACAGGCGACGAGGGTGTCCGTCGCGAGCGGGAGGTAGGGGCCGTGCTGTTCGAAGCTCCCCACGGGAAGGACGGCGACCTGTGTTGAAACGCCCGCCCCC
This sequence comes from Streptomyces sp. NPDC001714, assembly GCF_042892755.1. Taxonomy (NCBI): domain Bacteria; kingdom Bacillati; phylum Actinomycetota; class Actinomycetes; order Kitasatosporales; family Streptomycetaceae; genus Streptomyces; species Streptomyces sp. NPDC001714. Next base: position 341,038 of record NZ_JBIAUL010000014.1, on the reverse strand, counting down.
CTGGTCCGTACCTCTTCCGTGGTGTCCGTCGGCAACAAGCCGTACGCCGCCGCACGCGCGCCCGAACCACTCATCTTTTCACGGCCTTTCGTCTCTGCTTAGGAATCAGATCATGACAGAAAACATCGGCGTACTCGGCACAAAGTCCCCACGGCGTTCGGGCGTGGAACGCGTCGTGAATGCACCGCTGCCCACCGTGTACGGGAAATTCCAGGCGATCGGCTACCTGGACCACGACCGCGGTGACGAGCAAGTCGCCCTGGTCTACGGGGACATCGACAGCGACCGGGTGCTGACCCGGCTGCACTCCGAGTGCCTGACCGGGGACGCGTTCGGCTCCCAGCACTGCGAGTGCGGCGACCAGCTGGCCGCCGCACTGCGCGCGGTCGTCACCGAGGGCAGTGGCATCGTCGTCTACCTGCGGGGTCACGAGGGCCGCGGCATCGGCCTGCTCGCCAAGCTGCGGGCGATGGCCCTGCAGGCGGAGGGCCTCGACACGGTCGAGGCGAACCTCGCGCTCGGCCTGCCCGTGGACGCCCGCGACTACGGCGTCGCCGCCGGCATCCTGAGCGACCTCGGGGTGCGTTCGGTACGCCTGATGTCCAACAACCCGCGCAAACGCGAGTCCCTGGTACGGCACGGCATCGAGGTCGCCGAAACGGTCCCGCTGCTGATCGAGCCGTGCGAGAACAACATCACCTACCTGCGCACCAAGCGCGAGCGCCTCGACCACGTGCTGCCCCACCTGGACGCGGTGGCGCACTGGTCCTGAGGTACCGGGTAGGAACCCGCGGTGGTACCGCGCATCGGTACGGACCGGAATCTCTCCACCTCGAGGAGGTCGCCTCCTTCGAGGTCGGTGTCCGGCCGCCTGGAAAGACGTGCCAGGCCGGATGCTCACCTCGAAGGAGGCGGCAGGTTCCCCGCCGATCACCGCGCAATCGGTCCCGGGGCTGCCGCCGACGCTCCCCATGACGATCGACTTCACCACGAGCCTGTACTTCCACGCCGAGGGTCCCGGCCTGCTGCTCGGCATGTCGGACCCCGACGAACGCCGGGCTTCGCCACCGACACCACGACCGCCGGCTCCCCGCGCCTGTACGCGGCGATGGAACGCCGCGCCCCGGCCCTGCTGGACCTGCGCCGCACCGGCGGCTGGGCGGGCCTGTACGAGAACACCCCCGACCACAACGCCCTGATCGGCGAGGCGCCCTCGGTCTCCTGGTTCCTGTACGTCACCGGGTTCTCCGGCCACGGCTTCCTGCAGGCACCGGCGGTCGGCGAGGTGATCCGCGACCTGTACCTGGGCCGCGCGCCGCTCCTGGACGTCCGCCCGCTCGGCGCCGGCCGGTTCGCGGCCGACGCCCCCCGCCCGGAGGCCAACCTGGTCTGACCGGGCACCCGGTCGGGATCGCCCGGTCCAAAGTCGCCCGGTCCAAAGTCGCCCGGTCCAAAGTCGCCCGGTCCAAAGTCGCCCGGTCCGGGGTCGCTCGGCCCGGGGTCGCTCAGTCCGGGGTCGCTCGGCCCGGGGTCGCTCAGTCCAGGATCGTCTCGTGGACCAGCCGGCGCAGCTCCGGGAAGATCTTCAGGGTCCTCGGCCGGACCTGGGTGTGGAACTGCACGGTCAGGTCGTGAGTGGGGTCGACCCAGAACGCGGTGGTGGCCGCGCCGGTCCAGCCGTAGGCGCCGGGACTGCTCGGGGAGAGGGTGCGGTCCGGGTCGATCACCACGGAGACGCCGAGGCCGAAGCCGAGCCCGTCGTTGCCGGGTTCCTGGTGGACCGGGGCGCCGTAGGTCCGCAGATCGACCCCGCCGGGCAGGTGGTTGGTGGAGAGCAGCCCGACCGAGGCGGGGGACAGCAGCCGGACGCCGTCCAGTTCGCCGCCCCGGCGCAGCATCTCCATGAAACGGTGGTAGTCGTACGCCGTCGCCGCGAGGCCGCCGCTGCCGGACAGGAAGCGGGGGCGGCCGCGCAACGGCAGCCCGGGGATCGCCTCGATGGCACCGCCCTCCGTCTCGCCGTACAACTCGGAGAGCCGGTCGGCCTGTTCGGGCACGATGTGCAGGCCCGCGTCCGGCATGCCGAGCGGACGGAAGATCCGGTCCGCGAAGAACTCGTCGAGCCGCTGCCCGGAGACCACCTCGACGACCCGGCTGAGCACGTTGAAGCCGACGGAGTAGTTCCACTGGGTGCCCGGCTCGAACTGGAGCGGCATCCGGGCGTACACCGCCATCGCCTCGGCCAGGTTCGCGCCCGAGGGCACCGAGAACTCCAGGCCCGCCTCGCGGTACCGGGCGTCCACGGGGTGCGTGTGGTAGAAGGCGAAGGTCAACCCGGCGGTGTGGGTGAGCAGATGGCGGATCCGGATCGGGCCGTCGGCCGGCCGGGTCACCATGTCGTCCCCCGAACCGGAGACGTGGACCCGAGGGGCGGCGAACTCCGGCAGGAAGCGGTCGACCGGGTCGTCCAGCGACAGCAGCCCGTCCTCCACGAGGAGCAGTACGGCGACCGCGGTGACCGGCTTGGTCATGGAGTAGATCCGCCAGATGGTGTCCGCCTCGACCGGCAGTCCGGCCGCGCGGTCGCGGTGACCCTGGGTGGTGAGGTGGGCGACCCGGCCGCCGCGTGCCACCGCCACCAGGTAACCGGGCAGGCGCCCTTCGTCGACGTAGTGAGCGAAGTGCTGGTCGAGGCGGTCCAGCGCCTTCACGTCCAGCCCGACCTCACCGGGGTCGACTTCCTGTCGCAGCTGTGCCATCGCTCTCCTTGGGTCGTGTCGTCCGCGGTGCGGTCCGACCTCGGACCTCATCGTCGCGCAGGAAGAGGGGAACGGTCCCGCTCATCCACGTGTGGTGTGACGGACGCTATAGAAGAGACACCGGAAAGCGGACGCGACACCGTCCCCTTCACCACACCGTGCCGGTACCCGTGTACGGCGGCCCGGACGCGTCGTACGGCGCGCCGGCCACCGCGACCGAGGGCCGGAGCGGTGCGCCGGTGCACGGCGGTTCTACAGCCGGTACATGCCCGCGATGCCCCGTGCGGACTCCGGGGCGCACCCGGGTCGGCGCGGCGGCTTGTGCGCCCGGCGCGGCCGTACCGTGCCCGGCGGCCACCCTCCGCGCACGCCCGGTTCGGTGCGGCGCGGGCGTGCGAGGGCCGAGAGGTGCGGCAAGGGCGGGAAGCGGGGGCGGGAATGCGCGGCGGACGCGCCGGGGTTCCACCTGACATGACCCAGGACGCTCTTCTGAAGCTGCTCGCCGAAGGACACGACGGGGTGCTGGTCACCCTCAAGAGCGACGGCCGTCCCCAGCTGTCCAATGTCAACCACGCCTACTACCCCGACGAGCGCACGGTGCGCGTGTCGGTCACCGACGGCCGCGCCAAGACCCGCAACCTGCGCCGCGACCCCCGCGCCTCCTACCACGTGACCAGCCCCGACCGCTGGGCCTACACGGTCGCCGAGGGCACCGCCGAGCTGTCGCCGGTCGCCGAGGACCCGTACGACGCGACCGTCGAGGAGCTCATCCGCCTCTACCGCGACGTCCGCGGCGAGCACCCCGACTGGGACGACTACCGCGCCGCGATGGTCCGCGACCGCCGGCTGGTGCTGCGACTGCGGGTGGAGCGGGCGTACGGCATTCCGCGCCCCTGACGGAAGGGGTGCGGCCGGGCCTAGGACCTGTGATCCAGGGCGATCGGCCGATGGCCGCGTGCGCGCCGGGCACCTAGGCTGCCGAGGAGGAAACGGCAGCTAGGGAAGAGGTCACGATGTCCGTCAACGGCCGCAGTCACATCCGGATCGCCCGGCCCTCCCGGGACCTGGCGGCGGCCGAGCGGTTCTGGGTGCGGGGCCTGGGGCTCGGTGTGGTGTGGCAGGCCGAGGGCGGTCCTGAACCCGGCGAGCACGACCTGCTGATGATGGGCTGGCCGGACGCCGACTGGCATCTGGAGCTGGTGCACGAGCCCGCCCGGCCCGTCGAGCCGCGGCCCACCGAGGAGGACCTGCTGGTCGTCTACGTCGACGGGCCGGTGCCGGAGGACCTGGTCGCCCGGCTGGAGGAGCACGGCGGCAAGCGGGTGCCCTCGCCGAACCCGTACTGGAACCGGTGGGGCGTCACCGTCGAGGACCCGGACGGGTACCGGCTGGTGCTCTGCGAGCGGGGCTGGTCCAACGCGTGACGGAAGGTCCTTGCCGCCCGGCCCTCCCGGGGTTAGCCTCCGCGCGTGATCAATGGGGCACATGTGGTGATCTACACGCGCGACGCCGAGGCGGACCGGACCTTCCTCCGGGACGTGCTGGGCTGGCCGCATGTCGACGCCGGACACGGCTGGCTGATCTTCCGGCTGCCGCCGGCCGAGGTGGCTTGCCATCCGGCCGACGGCGAACCCTCGCACGAACTGATGCTGATGTGCGACGACCTGGATGAGACCGTCGCCGAACTCACCGCCAAGGGCGTGGAGTTCAGCCGACCCGTCCAGGTCGCGGCCTGGGGCCGGGTGACGGGCTTCCGGTTGCCGGGCGGAGGCGAGGTCGCCTTGTACGAGCCGCGTCACCCGCGCGCCTAGTACCGGCGTCCTCCCGCACCCAGGTCTCCAGCCAGTGCGTGAACTCGGCCGCCTTGTCCGGCCAGTTGAAGTGGGTGAGGGCCGCCTCGCGGCCGCGCTGCGCCGCGGTGTGGCGCAGGATCGCGTCGCCGCTCAGCCTGCGGATCGCCTCCGCCGCCGCCCGCGGATCCTCGTACGGGACGACGATTCCGCAGCCGTGCTGCTCCACCATCTCCGCGGCCAGCGGGGTCGGCGTGGTGATGACGGGGACGCCGTGGGCCATGTACTCGACGACCTTGGTGGGCCGGGAATGGCGGTAGTTGGGCTCGTCGTGGAGGAGGGAGAGGCCGGCCAGGGCGCCCGGGAACAGGGCGAGGGCCCGGTCGTTGGGCAGGAAGCCGTGCCAGCGCAGGACGCCGTCCCGGTCGGCGGCCGTGAGCGCGTCCCGGACGTCGGGGTCGGCCGCGCCGGCCACCTCGACACGCAGGCCGGGTCCCAGGTGCCGGGCCGTCTCTATCAGGTCCAGCGCGCCACGCGCCCGTGACAGGTGCCCCACGTAGACGACCCGTTCGCTGCCCGGCGGCTCCGGCGCCTCGGTCGGGGCGGTGGTGAAGTTCGGCACCACGGGGTGGGTGCGGCGGAACCGCTCCTGGTAGGCGTCCTCGGCGAGCAGCAGCCGCAGATGACGCTCCGCCAGCCGCTCCGCCGCGCGGACGCCGAGCCGCAGCGGCGGCCGCAGCGCCCCCGGCACCCAGCGCTTCATGGCGAGCGCGGCCGCGGTGTCCTCGTGGACGTCCCAGACGACCACCGGACCGGTTCCGGACCGCCGCCAGCGGCGCAGGGTGCCGGGGAGGGTCAGCAGCAGTTCCGGGTCGTGCAGCAGGATCACGTCCGCCTCGTGGCCGCGCCGGGCCAGCAGGGTCCGGGCCGCGCCCACGGCGGCGCGGCGGCTGCGGCCCGCGGCCCGCGGCAGGTCGATGCCTTCGAGGTCCGGGCGGGGCCGTACCTCGCGGGCCGAGAACGGCGCCGCGTAGACCACGTGGTGGCCGCGGTCCCGCAACGCGCTGATCTGCCGGTGCAGGATGCGCGCGTCCTCGGGGTGGTGGACGACGGTGACGACGAGTATCCGCATCTGAGCGCCTTTCGACTCCGCGGCCCGGAGCCCTTCGACTCCGAGCCACGGAAGGGGAGTTGCTCCACAGGTCGGCTACAGCACCTCGACGCCGGGCCGGAAGATCCGTCCCCGGGTGTCGAAGAGCAGGCGGGCCTCGTCGCCGAGGGCCGGGAGGTCGTACGCGGAGTGGTCCTGGAGCAGGATCGTCAGGTCGTGCGAGCGCACCGCCGCCATGACGTCGGTGACGCGCGGCACGGCCTCCCCGTCCACGAACCAGGCCGGTACGAACGGGTCGTGGAAGGCGATCTCGGCCTCCCGCTCGCGCAGCAGCCGGGCCACCGGCACCGCCGGCGCCTCGCGCTGGTCGGCGACGTCGGGCTTGTAGGTGACGCCGAGGAGCAGCACCCGGGAGCCGTGCAGCGCGCGGCCCTCGTGGTTGAGCAGGTCCTGGGCGCGCCGGACGACGTACTCCGGCATGTGCGCGTTGATCTCCCGGGCGAGTTCCACGAACCGGAACTCGTAGCCGATCGAACGCACCTTGTAGGAGAGGTAGTTGGGGTCGATCGGGATGCAGTGTCCGCCCACCCCGGCGCTCGGCCGGAACGGCTGGAAGCCGAACGGCTTGGTGCCCGCGCAGCGGATCGCGTCCCACACGTCGACACGCAACTCGCGGCAGAGGATGGCCAGTTCGTTGACCAGCGCGATGTTGACGTGCCGGTAGGTGTTCTCAAGGAGCTTGGCCATCTCGGCCTCGCGGGTGCCCTTCGCCTGCACGACCGTGTCGACGAGCTTGCCGTAGAAGGCGGCGGCCTTCGCCGCGCACGCCGGGGTGCAGCCGCCGACCACCTTGGGCGTCTGGCGCAGCCCGTGGGTGGTGTTGCCGGGGTCGATGCGCTCCGGCGAGAAGGCCAGCGCGAAGTCGTCGCCGGCCCGCAGCCCGGACTCCTCGAGGAGCGGTTTGACGATCTCCTCGGTGGTGCCCGGATAGGTGGTCGACTCCAGGACGACGAGCCGTCCGCGGCGCAGCCGGCCCGCCACCGCCCGCGCGGCGGAGGTCACCGCGCTCAGATCGGGGCCGCCGTCCTCGCTGAGCGGGGTCGGCACACAGATCACCACGGTCTGCGCCCGGGCCAGGCACTTGTCGTCGGTGTACGCGGTGAACCCGGCCGCCCGCATCCGGGCGACCTCCTCGTCGGAGACGTCGTCCACATGGGAGTGCCCGGCGTTGAGGCCCTCCACGACCCGTGGGTCGAGGTCGAGCCCGGCCACTCTCAGACCGACCAGCGACGCCTCCCGCGCGAGCGGGAGCCCGACGTAGCCGAGCCCGATGACGGCCAGTTCGAAACTGTCGGTCTGTTCCTCATCCCCGAGCGATGCGCTCGATTCCCCGAGCGGTACGGCCTTTTCGACCTGCATAGGGATTCACTCCGCCCTCGACGGCAGCAACGGCAGACGCCGTATGGATCCGAAGGGCCCGGACGGTGAGTGGTTCCGGGCGCGGGGCCTCAGACACAACCAAGAGCGCGATACGCCTCTCGGGTCGTGGCAGCGACCCTTTTCCAGGTGCGTTCACGCGCCACCAGCGCGTGGGCGGATGCTCCCCATTCATGCCGCCGTTTTCGACTGTAGAGCAATACTTCGAGAGCTTCTGCCCAAGCCTGCGGAGATTCAGGCGGGATTAGCCGCCCGTTCACTTCGTCTTTCACCAGTTCTCGCAGGGCTGTGAGATCACTGGCCGCCACGGGAAGACCGCTCGCCATCGCTTCGACCGGCTTGAGTGGGGTGACCAGATGGCAGACCCGTTCGTCGGTGCGCGGCACCGCGAAGACGTCCAGAACGGCGTGGTAGGACCGCACTTGGCGGTGCGGCACGCGGCCGGTGAACAGGGCCGCGCCGGAGTCCAGCCCGAGCCGTCCGGCCAGCGCCTGGAGCCTGCCGCGCTCGGGCCCGTCGCCCACGATCAGCAGCCGCAGCGGGACACCCCGACGGCGCAGTTCGGCACCCGCATGGAGCAATGTGCCGATTCCCTCGTGTGGAGTAAGGCTGCTCACGGTGCCCACCACGAAGTCGTCCGCCGCGATGCCGAGCCGGGCGCGCAACTCCGCCCCGTCCGGCGGCGGCGCGAGAAAGGCGTCGTCCACCGCGTTGGGCACGATCAGGACCCGCTCCTCGGGCACCCCGCGGCCCACGATCTCGGCCTTCATCGCCGCACCCAGCGTCAGCACCAGATCGGCCCCGCGCATGCAGTACGTCTCCAGGGCGCGCCGGGCGCGGTACGACGGGTCGTCCGCGCTGCGGCCGGGCGCCTGGGTCAGCCAGGTCTCCTCCAGGAACCCCCGCACCTCGTACACCACCGGCAGCCCATAGGTCTCCCGCAGGGCCAGCGCCACCCGCCCGTTGCCGTGGTCGGTGGCCGCGTGCAGCACGGCCGGCCGCAGCCGCTCCAGCAGGCGCCCGGCCAGCTCGGCGTTGCGGGCGAGGACGGCCCCCTGGCCGTAGGGCAGCCCGTACGGCAGCAGCCGGTGCTGCGGCACCCCGTTCACGATCTGCAACGGGCGGGCGTCCAGGACGCCCTGCGCCACCGGGAACCCGATACGGGTCACCACGTGCGGATCGAGCCCGGCGGCCCGCTGGGCCTCGGCGAGGGCCTGGGTGCGCACGGTGTAGCCGGCGTGTTTGAACGGCAGCCCGTTGGTGACCAGATGGAGCACCCGGCCCGGCTCGGGCCGCACCGCCCGCCCGGCGGGCGCCGGCACCCGGGCGGCGGACGGACCGGCGGTGGGCCCGGCCGTTCGGGCCCGGACGGCGAGCTGTCTCTCGACGGGCCGCAGCCCGCGCCGCACCCGCTCCGGCAGCAGCCGTACGCCGAGCAGCGCGGCCCGGGCGGGGTCGTGCCGCAACTCGCCCCAGGCGACGGATGCGGCCAAGCTGAGTGCACGGGGGATACGACGCGGCAGGTGCCGGGACGGACGTCTGGCCATGTCGCCAAGGTAGGCCGACAGAGCGGAGAACGTACGACATGAACGGCCGCGTACTCCATGTCGTAGGGACCAGGCCGAACTTCGTGAAGGCCGCGCCCGTGGTCGCCGCCCTGCGCGCGACCGGGCACGACCAGGTCCTGGTGCACACCGGTCAGCACTACGACGAACGGATGTCGCACATCTTCTTCCGGGAGCTGGGCCTGCCCGCCCCGGACACCGACCTCGGCGTCGGCTCCGGCAGCCACGCCCGGCAGACCGCCGACCTGCTGGTGGCCCTGGAGGGCGAGCTGCTCGCCCGCGCCCCGGCCCTGGTCGTCGTCTACGGCGATGTGAACTCCACCCTGGCAGCGGCCCTGGCAGCCGCCAAGCTGGGCATCCCCGTGGCCCACGTCGAGGCGGGCCTGCGCAGCTTCGACATGGCGATGCCGGAGGAGGTCAACCGGCGCCTGGTCGACCAGCTGGCCGAGCTGCTCTTCGTCACCAGCCCGGAAGCCGTCGGCCACCTCGCCCGCGAGGGCGTCGACCCGGGCCGGGTGCACTTCGTCGGCAACCCGATGATCGACACCCTGCTCACCCATCTGGAGCATTTCGACCCGGCCGCCGCCCGCGCCGCCCACGCACTGCCCGAGCGGTACGGCGTGGTCACCCTGCACCGCCCGGCCAACGTCGACGACCCCGAGGCCGCCGCGGCCGCCGCCCGCGCCCTCACCGAGGCGGCCGGCCACCTCGACCTCGCCGTGCCCCTGCACCCGCGCGGCCGGGAGGCGCTGCGCAGGGCGGGCCTCGCCGACGCGCCCGGCATCCACCTCCTCGATCCGCTCGGCTACGTCGAGTTCATGGGCCTGGTCCGCGGGGCCGCCGCCGTGATCACCGACTCGGGCGGCGTGCAGGAGGAGACCACCGTGCTCGGCGTGCCCTGCCTGACGCTGCGCACCACGACCGAACGCCCGGTCACCGTCACCCACGGCACCAACCGCCTGGTCCGGCACAGCGAACTGGTGCCCGCCCTGCGCAAGGTGCTCGACGGGCAGACGGCGGCCGACCCCGAGGGACCACCGCTGTGGGACGGCAAGGCCGGCCCCCGGATCGCCCGCGTGCTCACCGAGTGGCTGGAACGCCATGACCACCGAGTGGCTGGAGCGCCATGACTGACGCCACCCGTACCTACACCGCCGCCCCGCTCACCTACTGGGACACCCGGCACCGCGAACGCGACGACCTCGCCTCCGGCGGCCACATCGGCCTGGACCGGCCCGGCAACGAGATCTTTTACGCGATCCGGCTCGGCCAGCTCCTCACCCTGATAGGCGACCTGTCCAGCCCCGCCTCCCCGCTGTTCGTCCTCGACGCGGGCTGCGGCAAGGGGCACTTCGCCCGCTCCCTCGCCCGCTGCGGCCACCACGTGGACGCCTTCGACGCCAGCGAGGCGGCCGTCACCCACGCGCGGGCCGAGGGCGGCGGCCCCCGCTACGCCGTCGCCGGCCTCGACGAGTGGCGCAGTCCCTGGCTCTACGACGTGGTGCTCTGCGTGGACGTCCTCTTCCACCTCCTGGACGACGCGCAGTGGTCGGCGAGCCTGCGCAACCTGGCCTCACTCGTCCGGATCACCGGCCGGCTGATCGTCACCGACGAGAACACCGACGAACCCGTCCCGCGCGGCGACTACATCCTGCACCGGCCGATCGCCGCCTACCGCGAGGAACTCGATCCCCTGGGCCTGAGCCACACCCTCTTCCGGCCCTACGGCTTCCGCGAGAACCGGGTCGGCTTCCATGTCTTCACAAGGACCCGCTGATGCGCCTGACCGATCTGCTCCACCCGCACCTGGACGACGTGACCTCGGTCGTGGACGCGACGAGCGGCGGCCTGCGTCTGGACCCCTATCTGCACCTGCCGCCCGGCGTCGAGCTGCGGCGGCACCAGGAACCCGTCGGCGAAGGGGAGCTGATGCTCCTCTGCTACGGCCCCGACCTCGCCCTGCACGGCGCCGAGGCGGACTGCCTGGCCGCACTGGAACGGATGCGGTTCGGCGGCCGCGGCCTGATCGTCTTCGGCCACCCCGGCACCGACCTGCCCTACCACCGGCTCCTCGACGCCCTGGTGGCGCACCGCTGCCAGGTGCTGCACGCCGCCTCGCTCGGCTACACCCACCTGCACGCCGGCGCGGTGTTCGCGTGCACCGAGGAACTCCTGCCGCCGCACGACTGGTTCGGCCACCCGCTGCCGGCCGACGGCTTCGCCACCGCCCTCCGGATCGCCGACGAGTACGTCCTCGCCGACTTCGTCTCCCGCTCCCAGCGGGCCCGGCTGATCGACCTGGAGCGGGCCGCCGAGGAGACCGCCCGCGCCCTGGAGACCGCCCGCGAGGACGGCCTCGCCGAACGGCTCGCCGCCGCCGTGCGGGACAAGGAGCAGCTCACCACCGCGCTGCGCCGGGCCCGGGAGCGGACCGGCTTGCTGGAGGCGAGGGTGTCGATGCTGGAGGGCTCCACCTCGCTGCGGGTCGGCAAGGCACTGGTGTCGGCGGCCCGCTCCCCGAAGCGCCGCGCGGCCCGGCTGCCGGGCGAGCTGTACGGGCTGTGGCGGCAGCGGAAGGTCAAGGGCCGCCCAGCCGGCTCACGGGCCGCCGCCTCCGCCCCCGTGGCGGAGCCGCAGACCGACGACCGCTTCCACCTCTCCCACCGCGCCCTGTCCGTGGCGCCCCGCGACCGGCTGGTGATCACCGGCGTGCTCACCGACCGCACCGCGCAGGACTTCGCGGCGGACGCGGTGGTCAGCCGGGTGCTGCCGCACGACGGGCGGGTACTGCTCGAGCGCACCGACCCGGACGTCTTCCTCGTCCAGCTGAGCGCCTGCGTGGCCCATGAAGGCCCCTGGTCGCTCACCGGCACCGGAATCGCCCCCGACCTGGACCGCGGGCTGGCCGAACTGGTCTCCCAGGCAAGGGGGCTGGGCCGTACCGCGGTGCTGTGGCGGGACGGCCCGGCGTCGTCCGCCCCGGGCCTGTCCCTGCTGCCCTGGGACACCGTCCTCGACGGCGACACCGGGACCGCGCTCTGCCGCCTCGACCCGGTCACCGACGGGCGGGACCGGCTCCGGGACGTCTTCCTGCAGGACAGCACCCGGGTCCGGCTGGCCCGGCTCGCCGCACTCACCGGCGCCACCGACCCGCTCGCCGAACGCCGGATCGCCGTCCTCGCCGCGCCCCGGGACGCCACCGACGTGGCCCGGCTCGTCGCCCAGGCGCTCGGCCAGCTGCACCGGCCGGCCGAGGTGATCGTCGCCGACCCGGCGGGCCTCGCCCTCGACGAACTCACCGCCGCCTCGGTCGCCGTACACACCGGACCGCCCACCGCGCCCTGGGTCGCCGACTGGACGGACCTGACCGAGGACCGCCCGGACACCCTCCTCCTCGACCTGCTCTGCGCCCAGGAGTTCTCGGGCGCCGACGCGGTGGGCCACACCCCTGCCGCCGACGACTACGCCTTCGTACCGGCCCTGAAACCGTTGCTCGTGCGCCGGTCCCTCCTGGACACCGGCACCCCGCCGGACACCTGGTCGCGCGCCGGGCACCGCCTGTTCGCCGTGCGTGGAAAGGAACCGTCATGACCCGCACCCTGAGGGCGCTCGTCTACGGCGACGTGGACCTCAACCTCATCGACGGCTCCGCCGTCTGGGCCCAGTCGACGGTCCAGGCACTGTCCCGCGCGGGCTGCCGGACCCGCCTCGTCCTCAAGGCCCCGGTCGAGACGGGCAGGCTGACCGACCCCCTCGCAGGCCTGCCCGGGGTCACCGTGGTGCGGCCCTACGAGGAACACCTCGTCCCCGGCCAGGGCGCACACCCCCTCTCGCCCTTCCAGGCCTCGCAGTTGCTCGCCCGGCTGGACGCGGAAGAGCCCTGCGACCTGCTGGTGCTGCGCGGCCGGCGGCTGGTGAAGCAGATCGTCGGCGACGGCGCCTTCGACGGCCGGATCTGGGCCTACCTCACCGACATCCCGCAGTCTCCGGCGGAGATGACCGAGGAGGCCCGCGCCGACCTCGCCCGCATCGCGACCGCCTCCCGGCAACTCCTCTGTCAGACCGAGGAGTTGCGCTGCTTCCTGGAGGCCTGGGTGCCGGAGGCCTGCGGCCGGTCCGTGCTCAGCCCGCCGGCGGTGCCCGAGCCGGGCTTCCCGGTCCCGAAGCGGAACGGCCTGCACGATCCGGTACGCCTCGTCTACACCGGCAAGTTCGCGCCCCGCTGGAACACCCTGCCCATGACCCGGCTGCCCGCCATGCTGGCCGAACGCGGTATCAGGACCGAACTGCACGCCGTCGGCGACAAGATCCACAAGGACCCGGGCCACCCCGGCTTCGACACCGCCATGGCGGAGGCGCTGCGCACCACCCCCGAGGTCGTCCACCACGGCGGCGTGCCGCGCGAGGAGGCCATGCGCCTCGCCGCCGACTGCGACCTCGGCCTCGGCTGGCGCGACGCCTCCCTCGACGCCAGCCTCGAACTCTCCACCAAGGTCCTGGAGTTCGGCTCCCTCGGCCTGCCCGTCGTACTCAACCGGACCCCCGCCCACGAGGCCCTGCTCGGCGCCGACTACCCCCTGTTCGTACCGGGCGGCGCCGCCCTCGCGGACGCGGCGGACGCCGTCTCCCTCGCCGTACGCGACACCGCGGTCCGGCAGCTCGCCGCCGACCGGTGCGCGGCGGCCGCCCGGGAGTACACCATGGAGGCCGCGGCGGCCCGCTGGCGCGGCCACCTCGACCGCGCCTTTCCCGCCGCGCCCGCCGCCGTCGCCACCCGGGCCCGCCCGCTGCGGGTCGGCGTCGCCGGGCACGACCTGAAGTTCCTCACCCGCCTCCTCGACCACCTGCGGGCGCTGCCCGGCCTCGACGTCCGGATCGACGCCTGGCCCGCGCTCGCCCAGCACGACGCGGCCGCCAGCCGCGAACTCGCCGCCTGGGCCGACGTGGTGGTCGTCGAGTGGTGCGGCCCGGCGGCCGTCTGGTACAGCCGCCACAAGCGGCGCGGCAGCAGGCTGATCGTGCGCCTGCACCGCTTCGAACTCGACGCCGGATACCCGCGCCAGGTCGACATCGACGCCGTCGACCGGGTGGTGTGCGTCAGCCCGCACTACGCCCGCGCCACCCGCGACCGCACCGGCTGGCCCGCCGCGAAGATCACCACGATCGGCAACTGGGTCGACGTCGACCAGCTCGACCGGCCCAAGGCACCCGGCGCCCGCCACCGGCTCGGCATGATCGGCATCGCGCCCAGCCGCAAACGCCTCGACCTCGGCCTCGACGTCCTCGAGGAACTCCGGGCCCGCGACCGGCGCTGGCACCTCTCGGTCAAGTCCAAGCCGCCGTGGGAGTACTGGTGGATCTGGAACAAGCCCGAGGAACGCGAGCACTACGACGGGATCCTGCGCCGCATGCAGACCTCACCGCTCCTCGAAGGGGCCGTCGTCTTCGACCGGTTCGGCCCCGACGTGCCCAACTGGCTGCGCCGCATCGGCCATGTGCTCTCCACCAGCGACGACGAGAGCTTCCACCTCTCCCCGGCCGAGGGCATGGCCTCCGGCGCCGTACCCGCGCTGCTGCCGTGGCCGGGCGCGGACGAGATCTACGACCGGCGCTGGATCCACGACACCCCCGAGGCGATGGCCGACGCGATCGCCGGGCTCGCCGAGCAGGAGGACTGGGAGTCCGCCGGGGCGGCGGCCCGCGAACAGGTGCGGGAGGGGTTCTCGCTGGAGCGGGTGGCGAAGGAGTGGACGGAGCTGCTGGTGTCCGGCTGAGACCCGCGTCCTTCTCGCGGGTGACGCGCTGTCAGCGGGGCGTCAGGCCGCCGACTCCTGCCGTCCGGCCGGCTCGGGCAGCAGGCGGGCGCCGAGCCGGTCCGCGCTCGGCCAGCGGACGTCGTGGGCCCAGCCCAGCTTCTCGAAGATCCGGATCAGCCGTGCCGACGGGTCTATCTGGCCCGGCAGTACACCGTGGCGCGCGCCCGTGGGATCGGCGTGGTGCGAGTTGTGCCAGCTCTCGCCGAAGGACAGCAGGGCGAGCGGCCAGAAGTTGGTGGCCTTGTCCCGGCTGGCGAACGGGCGCCTGCCCGCGACGTGGCAGACCGAGTTCACCGACCAGGTCACGTGGTGCAGCAGCGCCATCCGCATCACGCCGGCCCAGAAGAACCCGGTCAGCGCACCGGCCCAGGTGCCGGTGACGAGCCCGCCGACCAGCGCGGGGGCCAGCAGCGAGACGACGGTCAGCGGCCCGAAGAGCCGGCCGACGATCCGCAGGTCGCGGTCGGCGTCGATGTCGGGCGCGAACCTGGCCCGGTTGCTCAGCTCGCGCTTGAGCATCCAGCCGATGTGCGCGTGGAGCAGCCCCTTGAGCAGCGCGCGCGTGTCGGTTCCGAAGCGCCAGGGCGAGTGCGGGTCGCCCTCGCGGTCGGCGAAGGCGTGGTGGCGGCGGTGGTTCGCCACCCACTGCACCGGCGAGCCCTCGATCCCCAGCGAGCCCGCGACCGCCAGAGCGATGCGCAGACCCCGCTTCGCCTTGAACGAGCGGTGCGTGAAGAGGCGGTGATAGCCGACCGTGAGGCCGAAGCCGGACACGAGGTAGGCGACCACGGCCATGGTGACGTCCAGCGCCGACAGGCCCCGCCCCCACAGCAGCGGCACCGCGACGACCAGGCAGATCAGCGGGCCGACCACGAAGATCCACATCGCGACGCCCGCCGCGGCGTTCTGCGGGGCGTCGAGCAGCGGCTTGACTCCGGCCGCGGTGTCGGCGTCGCCTTCGGCGACGGTCTGTTCAGGACGGTCAGCTGTGCTCGGGCTCATCGGTTCCCCGCCGTTGCTCGAGGTTGTCGGACACGGTGCCGGACCGACCTGGAGAGGCCGCGCGCGGGAGCGGTGGAGCGTGCTCGGCGGCCTACCGCCCACGATCGCACCGAACGGCATCCCCGCAGGTCGTCGCTCATGTCCAGGGTGTGAACGGCGTGGGACCAAATCTCCTTCAGGGGGATGGCGACGGTCCGCCCGGGCGCCGGCCCGGGCGGACGTGTGCCTGCTTCCCGGCCGCGGGCTCAGGCCGTCACGGTCTCCGGCCGCGACGCCTCGCCGGGGGTGCGGGACCCGAGGTCCTCGGTGGCCACCGTGTGGGTCTCGCGGGCGGACAGCGCGGCGATCACCGGCGGCACGCACAGCGCGGCCGTGAACAGCGCCACCGCCGACCAGTCGTCGCCGCCCGGACCCGCGATCCGCGCCGCGAAGGTCACCGCGAACCCGGCGACCGCGAACCCGATCTGGGTACCGATCGCCATGCCCGACAGCCGTACCCGGGTCGAGAACATCTCGCCGTAGAAGGAGGGCCAGACCCCGTTCGCCGCGCTGTAGACGACACCGAAGGCGACGATCCCGAGAATCATGATCAGCGGGTACGAGCCGGTGGAGATCGCCCACAGGTAGCCGAACATCGCCACCGCGCTGCCCACCGCACCGATGAGGTACACCGGCCGCCGGCCGATCCGGTCCGACAGCGTCGCCCACGCCGGGATCGCGCCCAGTGCCACCAGGTTCGCCAGCGCACCCACCCACAGCATCGACGTCTTCGACATCCCGACCGAGTCGCTCGTCGCGTACGCCAGCGCCCACACCGTGAAGATCGTGCTCACCGAGGCGATCAGCGCGCCCCCGATCACCCGCAGCACGTCCGCCCAGTGGTACCGCAGCAGCGTCACCAGCGGCAGCCGTACTACACCCTCGGTCGCCGCCTGCTCGGCGAAGGCCGGGGTCTCCTGGAGTTTGCGCCGGATGAACCAGCCGGTGACGGCCACCGCGACACTCAGCCAGAACGGCACCCGCCAGCCCCAGGACATCAGCTGGTCCTCGGGCAGCTGCGAGACCAGGAGGAAGACGAGGGTGGCGATCAGCTGGCCGCCCTGGGTGCCGCTGAGGGTGAAACTGGTGAAGAAGCCGCGCCGGTTCGGCGGCGCGTGTTCCAGGCTCATGGAACTCGCGCTGGCCTGCTCACCGGCGGCCGAGATCCCCTGGAGCACCCGGCACAGCACGAGCAGCACCGGGGCGAGGCCGCCCACCTGGGCACGGGTCGGCAGACAGCCGATCAGGAACGTCGACAGGCCCATCAGCAGCAGCGTGAAGACCATGATCTTCTTGCGGCCGATCCGGTCCCCGAAGTGTCCGAGGAACAGCGCGCCGACCGGCCGGGCCGCGTACGCGACACCGAAGGTGGCCAGCGACAGCAGGGTCGCGGTGGCCGGGTCCGAATCGTCGAAGAAGATCTTCGGGAAGATCAGCGCGGCCGCGCTGCCGTAGACGAAGAAGTCGTAGTACTCCAGGGCGCTGCCGATCCAGGCGGCCAGGGCGGCCTTCCTCGGCTGGCCACCGGGTGGAACGGCGGTGGCGGCGGACTGGGCGGGGACGGACACGGCGGTGCTCCTTCGGGAAACTCCAACGTAGGCGGAGTGAGCGGCGGGGGAGAAGGCCGGTTCCCAGGGATACGGGGTCGGCGGACCAGGGGCCGGGTGCTAATTAACCCACTGGGTAGTTAGTCGCGATGGCTACGGATGTTGCGCTCGCGTTTCCCCGGTGTCAAGAGGTCGTGCCGGTCCCGTCCGGTCCCGTCCGGTGTTCGCCGCCGGGCGCGGTCAGTCCGCCGCGCGCTCCGCGGTGAGGTAGGCGATCACCATGTCGCCGAGCATGGTCCGGTAGTGCGCGCGCTGCGCCGGGTCCACCAGGTCGCGGCCGAAGAGCGCGCCGAAGGTGTGCCGGTTCGCCACCCGGAAGAAGCAGAACGAGCTGATCAGCGCGTGCAGGTCGACGGCGTCCACGTCGGCCGTGAACAGGCCGGACTCCTGCCCGGCGGCCAGGATCCGGCGGATCACCTCGAGCGCCGGCGAGCCGATCCTGCCGAGCTTCTCGGAGGCCGCGATGTGCTCGGCGCCGTGGATGTTCTCGATGCTGACCAGCCGGATGAAGTCCGGGTGCTGCTCGTGGTGGTCGAAGGTCAGCTCGGCGAGCCGGCGGATCGCCGCGACCGGGTCCAGGTGCTCGACGTCCAGCTGCTGCTCGGCTTCGCGGATCACGCCGTACGCGCGCTCCAGGACCGCCGTGAACAGCTGCTCCTTGCCGCCGAAGTAGTAGTAGATCATCCGCTTCGTGGTGCGGGTACGGGCCGCGATCTCGTCCACGCGCGCCCCGTCGTAGCCGGCCCGGGCGAACTCCTGGGTGGCCACGTCGAGGATCTCGGCCTGGGTGCGCGCGGCGTCACGGAGCCGCCCGTTGGTCTGTGCCGGTTCGTCGACGCTGGTCATCGGGTTCCTATCGGTTCCTTCGCGGGGGAGGCCGGTGCGGAGATTGTAGAAGCCCGGGGCGGAGGTGTTGCCGACGAGGTCTTCCCCTGTCGTGGCCTCCGGTGTTATAGCTAACGTACTAGTTCGTACATTAACGTTTGCGATGCCGCTCTGGAGGGCCACGTGGCCAAGGACTCGTATCTCGTCGGGCTGATCGGTTCCGGTATCGGCCCGTCGCTCAGCCCCGCCCTGCACGAGCGCGAGGCCGACCGGCAGGGGCTGCGGTACCTGTACCGGCTGATCGACATCGACGTGCTCGGCGTTCCGCCGGAGGCCGTGGGGGAGCTGGTGCGGGCCGCGCGGGACCTCGGTTTCGACGGGCTGAACATCACGCACCCCTGCAAGCAGCTGGTCATCCCGCACCTCGACGCACTCGCCCCGCAGGCCGAGGCGCTCGGCGCGGTCAACACGGTGGTCTTCGAGGCCGACGGGAGGGCCGTCGGCCACAACACGGACGTCACCGGGTTCGCGGCGTCGTTCGCGCGCGGGCTGCGGGACGCTTCGCTGGAGAGGGTCGTACAGCTCGGTGCCGGGGGCGCCGGGGCCGCGGTCGCGCACGCGACGCTCACGCTGGGGGCCGAGCGGGTGACCGTTGTGGACGCGGTGGCCGAACGGGCGGCCGGGTTGGCCGAGCAGTTGTGCGGGCAGTTCGGGGCCGGCCGCGCGGTGGCCGCGGGCCTGGAGCGCCTGCCGGAATTGCTGGCCGGTGCGGACGGGCTCGTCCACGCGACGCCTACCGGGATGGCCGCGCATCCGGGGATTCCGGTGGCTGCGGAGTTGCTGCATCCGGGGCTGTGGGTGGCTGAGGTCGTGTACCGGCCACTGGAGACCGAACTGGTCCGTACCGCACGGGCGTTGGGGTGTGCCGTGCTGGACGGGGGTGGGATGGCGGTGTTCCAGGCCGTGGATGCGTTCCGGTTGTTCACGGGGAGGGAGCCGGACAGTGGTCGGATGCTTGCCGACATCGCGGAGTTGGGTGAGAGGTCGGCGGGGCAGGTTGTGTGACCGGTGCGGGCCGGTGGTGGCTGGTCGCGCCCACGCGGCGGCAGCCGCACATCGATACAGCCCCGCGCCCCTGAAGGGGCGCGTTGCAGTGGACGTAAGGAAAAGGGCCATGCGTACTTCCATCGCTACTGTCTCGCTCAGTGGGTCACTGACCGAGAAGCTCGCCGCTGCCTCCCGGGCCGGGTTCGACGGGGTCGAGATCTTCGAGAACGACCTGCTCGCCAGCCCGCTGTCTCCACGCGAGATACGGACTCGGTGCGCCGACCTCGGGCTGACCGTCGATCTCTACCAACCCATGCGGGACATCGAAGCCGTCCCGGAGGACGAGTTCGGGCGCAACCTCCGTCGCGCCCGGCACAAGTTCGAGCTCATGGGGGAACTGGGCGTCGACACCGTCCTCGTCTGCTCCTCCGTCGCCCCGCTCGCGATCGACGACGACGATCTCGCGGCCGAGCAGCTCTCCCGACTGGCGACGCTCGCCCAGGACTTCGGCATCCGCGTCGCCTACGAGGCGCTCGCCTGGGGGCGGCACGTGAGTACGTACGACCACGCCTGGCGGATCGTCGAGGCGGCCGGGCACCCGGCGCTCGGGACCTGTCTCGACAGCTTCCACATCCTCTCCCGCGGGACCGATCCCAAGGGCATCGAGGACATCCCCGGTGAGAAGATCTTCTTCCTCCAGCTGGCCGACGCGCCGTTGCTCGCGATGGACGTGCTCCAGTGGAGCCGGCACTACCGGTGCTTCCCCGGACAGGGCGGGTTCGACGTCGCCGGGCTCGTGCGGCACGTGCTGCGCGCGGGGTACGACGGGCCGCTCTCCCTCGAGGTCTTCAACGACGTCTTCCGGCAGGCCGAGGCCGGGCCGACCGCCGTCGACGCGCACCGTTCGCTCCTGGTGCTCCAGGAGACCGTCGGGGTGGGGGAGCTGCCCGCGCCGGTCGTGCCGACGGGACTCGCCTTCGCCGAACTCGTCACGCCGGACGCCGAACCCGTCTCGGCGCTGCTCGGCGCCCTCGGCTTCGCCCGCACCGCGCGTCATCGGAGCAAGCCCGTCGACTTGTGGGAGCGGGGAGAGGCCCGGATCCTGGTCAACACCGGGCCCGCCGCCCTCCCCCACTCTCGGCTTCGCTCGAGCGGGGGGACCCCCATCGACGGGACCGGGCTCGCGGCGATCGGGCTGGAGTCACCGGACCCGGTGGCCGCCGCCCGCCGTGCCGAGGCCCTGCTCGCCCCCGTGCTGCCCCGCCGCCGCGCCCCGCAGGACGCCCCGCTCGACGCGGTCGCCGCCCCCGACGGCACGGAACTGTTCTTCTGCGGCACCGGCCACGCCCACGAACTCCCCGACTGGCGGGCCGACTTCGCCGAGGTACCGCACGAACCGGTGCCGGGCCCGGCGCACATCGACCACCTCGCGCTCGTCCAGCCCTGGCACCAGTACGACGAGGCGACCCTCTTCCACCGCAGCGTCCTCGGCCTGCACGCCCAGGAGAGCGTCGACGTCGCCGACCCCTACGGGCTGCTGCGCTCCCGCGCCGTCACCAACGCCGACGGGAGCGTCCGGATCGCCCTCGGGGTCGGCGCGGCCCCGGCCGACGACACCCTGCACGCCCAGCACATCGCGCTGGCCGTCGAGGACGTGGTCGCCGCCGCCCGTGCCTTCCGGGCGGCCGGTGGCGGTCTGCTGCCCATCCCCGCCAACTACCACGACGACCTCGCCGCCCGGTACGAGTTCACCGACGGCGAGCTGGAGACGTACCGCGACCTCGGCATCCTCTACGACCGCGAGGCGGGCGGGGTCTTCCGGCACTGCTACACCCGGACGGTCGGACGGGTGTTCTTCGAACTGGTCGAGCGGGATCCCGGATATCGCGGATACGGCGCCCAGAACGCGCCGGTGCGCCTCGCGGCCCAGCATGCCGGGCGGTGAGACACGGGCAGGGTTCAGGATTCTTACAGCTTTCATGAGCGATACTCACGAACATCCTGAATGTTCCTTGACAACCCGGAAGTGACGTTCGCCGGAATCCAGTCGTCCTACAGGCCGTAGCACTCCAGGGCGTTCTGGAAGCCCTGGACACCGGGAGTCCTGGAGGCCGTCCGCGATGCCGAGCCCTGTCAGCGCCGAGCCGCTCGTCCGTGTCGAGGGGCCGCCACCCCCGCCGACCCGGGCGCGGGGCCGTACCCAGCGCTACGAGCGCCCGATCCTCGCCGGCATCGCCACCGTCGCCGCGCTGCTCTTCTTCTGGGGCATCTGGCACAGCGCGTACCACTCCTTCTACGCGAGCGCGGTCCGCAGCATGACCGACAACCCGGTCGCCTTCCTCTACGGCTCCTTCGACCCGGGCAACTCCATCACCCTGGACAAGCTGCCCGGCTTCCTGTGGCCGCAGGCCCTGTCGGCGCTGGTCCTCGGCTTCCACCCGTGGTCCCTGGTGGTCCCGCAGGCCCTGGAGGGCGTGGCCTCGGTGGTCCTGCTCCACGTGGTGGTACGGCGCTGGGCCGGCGTACCGGCCGGGCTGCTGGCCGCCGCCTTCCTCACCCTCACCCCGGTCACCGTGGGCCTCGGCCGCTCGGTCACCGAGGACGCGCCGTTCGTCCTGCTGTTGCTGCTGGCCGCCGAGGCCACCCAACGGGCCACCGCCCGCGCCCGGCTGCGCACCCTCGTCCTGGCGGGCGTCTGGGTCGGGGTGGCCTTCCAGTGCAAGATGCTGGAGGCCTGGGCGGTGCTGCCGGCGCTGGCCGTGACCTACCTGGTGGCCGCGCCGACCACGGTGCGCCGCCGGATCCGGGACCTCGCCGTCTCCGGGGCGGTCATGCTGGCGGTGTCCCTGTCCTGGATGCTGGCCGCCGGCCTCACCCCGGCCACCGCCCGCCCCTACCTCGACGGCACGACCGACAACTCGCCGATCGCCCTGGTCGTCGGCTACAACTTCCTGACCCGCTTCCAGGCGCTGGGCGTCGACGCGGCCGGCACCGGGAGCATCGTCGCCGACCGGGCGCACGGCAGGGCTTCGGCGGGGATGGGGGAGAGCGTCTGGAAGATGTTCAGCCCCGGCCTGGCCAGTCAGACGGGCTGGCTGTACCCGCTGGCGGCGCTGGGCCTGGCCGCCGGGCTGGTCGCGCTGTGGCGGCGCCGCCCGCGGCGCACCGATCCCTACCTGGCCGGGTACCTGCTGTGGAGCGTCTGGCTGGTGACGTTCTTCCTGGTCTTCAGCTTCGGCAGCGTGACCGGACACACCTACTACATGGGTGTGGTGGCGGTCGGCCTGTCGGCCCTGGCCGCGACGGCCGTGACCCGGGTGCGCCGCCGGAGCGTGCTGTGCGCGGTCCTCGCCGTCAACGTCGGCTGGTGCGCGGCCCTCACCCTGTACTACCCGCGCTTCTTCACCTGGTCGGTCGGCGTCGCCGCGGTCCTGGCGCTGCCGGCGCTGGTCCTCTTCGCCGTCGGCGGGTCACGTCCGCGCCGCACCGCGCTGGCCGTCGCCCTCGCCGCGGTCCTGGTCGTCCCCGCCGTCTGGTCCGGGTCCGCGATCTCCCTGCGCTACAACCAGCCCGGCGGCTTCGGCCGCATCGGCCCGGGAAGCATCGCCACCCGCAACGCCGCCTCCGCCCTCACCCCGGCCCAGCAGCGCGTCCTCGCCTACCTCACCGCCCACCGCGACGGCGCACGCTACCTGGCCGCCGTGCCCCGCTGGCAGATGGCGGCGCCGTACATCCTCTCGGACAACGCCGCCGTCCTCCCGCTCGGCGGCTTCACCGCCCATGTGCCGTACCCCGCACCCGGCACCTTCCACCACCTGATCGACACCGGCCGGCTCCGCTACGTCCTGCTCTCCGCGGCCGACCTCACCCACCGCGCCCGGGGCGCGAAGACCCCGGGCCGGGCCCTGGTCCGCTGGGCCATCGCCCACTGCTCACCGGTCCACGTCGCGCGCTACACCCTGTACCGCTGCGGGGCCGCCGGGCACGGCCGCTGAACGGGCCGAAGGCCCCGGACCACGCCCGGTCCGGGGCCTTCCAGGGCGGTGCGGATCAGCCGATGTCCGAGAACACGAAGGAGAACTCGGCCGGTCCGGCGTGGAGTTGGTACGGCGGCAGGACACCCGGTCCGCAGGACTGCGAGCCGATGCCGTGCTGGCCGTGGTCCAGGTTGACCCACACCCCCGCGGCGGAGCCGCTGTCGGATGCAGTGCCCGGGGTGAGATCGGTGCGGTGAGTGGCCGCGTCCAGCTGTTCGGTGGTCCAGCGGCGCGCCGTGAACCAGAACTCCGGGTCGCCCTCGATCCGCAGCCCGCCGATCTCCGCCCAACGGACGTCCGCGCGGGCGCCGTTCTCCTGAGGACGCAGGTACGGCGTCTGCAGGTCGTCCACCGTCGACTGCCAACGGCCCACCATCGAAGCCGCTTTGGTGTCCGGATACGCCTCGCCCGGTCCGCCGCCGAACCACTGCACACGGTCGGCCGACGACAGCCCGAAACGGACGCCGAGCCGGGGCAGCGGCACCGTCCAGTCGCCGTCGGGGGTCACGGAGACGGTGAGCCCGAGGCGGCTGCCGTCCGTGGTCCAGCGGTACACGGTCACCAGCCCGAACTCCCAGGCGGCGGGCGCCACCCGGGTGCGCACGGTCAGGGCGTCCGCGGCCGGCTCCACCCCGTCCAGGCGGTGCCGCATCCGGTGCAGACCGAACTTCCGCCACAGCGAGCCGTAGCGGATGTCGCTCTGCCAGGCGGCGCCGTCGTCGTTGTCGGTAGTCGCCCGCCACACGTCCAGCCGCAGTCCGGTCACCGCCACCGAACCGATGCTGCGCAGCGCGCCGCTGCGGGCGTCGAAGACGGCCGGGCCGAGGGTGATCAGCCCGTCGCCGGACATCTCCGGTCCGGCGGAGGCGGCGAAGGCCGGCAACTGCCGTCCCGAGACCGGGAACTGGCCCCAGCCCACCACATGGCCCCGCGGTCCCCAGGCGGTGTCGGCCGCCAGCACCGCCCGTACCGTCCACTGCGTCTCGCCGCTGCCCGTGGCGACCGGCGGCTCCGGCAGCTTCACCTCCGCCGACTCACCGGCCGCCAGGGCCGGTACGGCCAACGGGCCCGACTCGACGGTCTCGCCGCCGACCTGGTACGACCACTCGAAGTCCAGCGCGGACAGATCGGCGAAGTCGTACCTGTTGGTGACGTGTACGGTCCCGCTCGCGCCGTCGCCCTCGACGCTGACGGGCTCGATCACCTTCTTGTACTCCACCAGCCCGGGGGAGGGCTCCCGGTCGGGGAAGACCAGCCCGTCGCAGACGAAGTTCCCGTCGTGCAGCTCCTCGCCGAAGTCGCCGCCGTAGGCGTAGCCGTAGCGCTCGTCCTCGATGCCGTGGTCGATCCACTCCCAGATGAAGCCGCCCTGCAACCGGTCGTGCGACTCGAAGATCCGCTGGTAGTCGGCGAGGCCACCGGGACCGTTGCCCATCGCGTGCCCGTACTCGCAGAGGATGAAGGGGAGTTGGCGACGCCGGTGGGTGCCGCCGTCCAGTTTGCGGCCGATCCGCTCGACCTCGGCGTGGTCGGCGTACATCCGTGAATAGACGTCCGTGTCCCGGCAGTCGATGTCACCCTCGTAGTGCACGAGCCGAGACGCGTCCCGGCCGTGGATCCACTCGGCCATCGCGGTCAGGCCCCGGCCGGTGCCGGCCTCGTTGCCCAGGGACCAGATCACCACCGACGGGTGGTTCTTGTCGCGCTCGACCATCCGCGCGGCCCGGTCGAGCAGCGCCGGGGTCCAGCGGTCGTCGTCGACCGGGTTGTCCCGCCAGGCCTGCTCGGTGAAGCCGTGGGTCTCCAGGTCGCACTCGTCGATCACCCACAGCCCGTACTCGTCGCACAGGTCGAGGAAGGCCGGGTGCGGCGGGTAGTGGGAGGTGCGGACCGCGTTGATGTTGTACCGCTTCATCAGCAGCACGTCCGCGCGCATGGTCTCCAGGTCGAGGGCGCGGCCCTTCTCGGGGTGCCACTCGTGCCGGTTGACGCCCTTGAAGAGGACGGGCCGTCCGTTGACCTTGATCAGTCCGTCTTCGACGGCGACGGTCCGGAAGCCGATCCGCAACGGCACCCGCTCGCCCTCGGTGGCCAGCACCCCGTCGTACAGCCTCGGGGTCTCGGCCGTCCACGCTTCGACCGGGACGGTGACCGGCTCGCCGGTGGCGATGTCGATGCCCAGCTCCGGAACGCTGACCCTGCCGTCCACGTCGGAGTCGACGCGGAGTGTGCCCGTGCCGCGGACATGGTCGTAGGAGGCGTGCACGAAGAAGTCGAGGGCGCTGCCGGCCGGGCGGTGCAGCAGGGTCACGTCCCGGAAGATGCCGGGCAGCCACCACTGGTCCTGGTCCTCCAGGTAGGAGCCGGCCGACCACTGGTGGACGCGGACGGCGAGCACGTTGCCGGCCGGCTTCAGCAGATGGCCGACCGCGAACTCGTGCGGCAGCCGGGAGCCCTTGAACTCGCCGATGTCCGTGCCGTTCAGCCACACCCGGGCGCAGGACTCGACGCCGTCGAAGCGCAGGAGCGTGCCGCCGTCCGCCGGGTCCCAGTCCGCGGGCAGGTCGAAGAACCGCAGGTGGTCACCGGTGGGGTTCTCGGTCGGGACCCTGGGCGGGTCGACCGGGAACGGGTAGAGGTGGTTCGTGTAGATCGGTGCGCCATGCCCCTGGAGCACCCAGTGCCCCGGGACCGACACCTCCGCCCAGCCACCGGCGTCGTACCCAGGCTCGGCGAACGAGTCGTCCTCGGCGTCCGCCGTCGGCGACAGCCGGAAACGCCAACTGCCGTTCAGGGAGAGGGACATGGCGTCCGAGGTGGGGTACCAGGCGCGGGGCGGCAGGGCCCCGGAGCCCGGTGAGACGTCCTCGACGTAGTCGACAGCCGTGGCAGAGCGGAAAGACATCGGTCTCCAGGTCTTTCGAGGTGTGTCCGAGGCGGGTCAGCCCTTGATGCCGGTCTGCGCGATCCCCTGGACCAGCCAGCGCTGGAGGAAGAGGAACACGAACACCAGGGGCAGGATGGAGATGGCGGTCGCCATGAAGATCAGATGGAAGTTCACGGTCTGGTTGGTCATGAAGGAGGAGAGCGCGACCTGCACGGTCCAGGCATTCGGGTCCTGGCCGATGACCAGCGGCCACAGGAAGGCGTTCCAGCCGCTGATGAACGTGATCGTGGCTATCGCCGCGAAGAAGTTCAGCGAGTTGGGTACGACGATCCGCCAGTACGCGCCCCAGTAGCCGAGCCCGTCCACACGTGCCGCCTCCTCCAGTTCCTTGGGGAATCCCAGGAAGTACTGCCGGAAAAGGAAGCAGGTGAAACCACTGAACAGGCCCGGAACGATCATGCCGCGGTAGGTGTCGATCCAGCCGAGGGACGAGACCAGCACGAAGCTGGGCACGAAGGTGACAGCCGTGGGGACCATCAGGGTCGCCAGAACCGCGTAGAAGACCTTGTTGGCGTGCTTGTACGGGATGCGGGCGAGACCGTATCCCGCCATGGAGCAGAACAACAGGGTGCCGACGGTGCTCAGGACGGCGATCACCGTGGAGTTCCACATGGAGTGGGCGAACTCGACGGTGGGGTCGTCGAAGAGCTCGGAGATGTTGCCCCACTGGAAGGAGGGCAGCAGCTTCCAGTTCTCACCCGTGATCTCCGGGTCGGTGGAGAGCGAGTTGCGGACGATCAGGTAGAAGGGGATCAGGAAGAGGAAGGCGGCGACACAGACGGCGATGTACAGGCCGGTGTTGCCGAGGACGCCTCCGCGCTTCTTGCGGCCCTTGCGGACGTGCGGTGCGGTGACGGTCACTTTTCCTCCCCTCCGCCGAAGCCCATGATCTTGCCCTGGGCCAGGGTGACGATGCAGATCAGCACCGACAGGATGACCGCGCCCGCGCTGCCGGCGCCGTAGTCCTGATCGGTGCCCAAAGCCGTTTTGTACAGCTCCATGAGCGGAGTCTGCGCCCAGGTCGCCTTGGTCCCGATGATGTTGAAGAACTCGTCGAAGGCCTGGTAGGCGGCGATGAGCAGCAGCAGGATCACCGCGGTGGAGGTGGCGCGCAGTTGGGGCAGTGTGATGTACCGGAAGGTCTGCCAGCCCCGCTTGGCGCCGTCGATGGAGGCGGCCTCGTACAGCTCCGGCGGGATGTTCTGCAGCGCCGCCAGGAACAGGATCATGTAGAAGCCGGCCTGGATCCACAGCCGCAGGGTCACGATGACCAGCCAGTACCAGGGCGGGCTGGGGTTGGATATCCAGGACGTGTTGTCCACGCCGAACCAGCTCATGACGGTGTTCGCCAGACCGAACCGGACACCGTTGAAGATGGACATCTTCCAGATCAGCGCCGCGGCCACGTAGGAGACGGCGGTGGGCAGGAAGAACACCGACCGGAAGAACGCCCTCATGAAGCGCAGCTGGTTCACCAGGAGCGCGAGGCCCAGCGACAGCGCCCAGGTGGTCGGCACGATGAACGCGGCGAACACGGTGAACGTCACCAGCGAGGAGGGGAAGTTGCTGTTGGTCAGGATCTGCTTGTAGTTGTCGAAGCCGATGAAATGGCTCGGCGTGACGGTGTACCGGGCGTCGAAGAAGCTGAGCCAGAAGCTCCAGACGATCGGCACGAAGACGAAGATCACCAGGCCGATGAGGAACGGCCCCGTGAAGAGCCAGAAGTTGAGCGTCGGGTTGCCCCGCAGGCCCCGCCGCGGCCGGGCCGAAGAGGCCTTGGCCGGGGCGGGCTGGGCGACCCCGCGTGTGGTGGTGGTCGACATGTCGTGGACTTCCCGGCGGCCTATCCGAACAGCTTCTTGAGTTCGACGTCGACCTTCTTGTCGCAGGCGTCGAGCGCGGCCTCGGGGTCTCCGTTCTTGCGCACGGAGGAGGCGATCACGTCGTTGAAGGCGGTGATCATGGTCTGGTCGAAGCCGATGTTGTCGAAGTGGCCGTAGTCGGTGAAGAGCTTGACGCCCTCAGCGGGCAGGCCCGACTTCAGCTTGGTGGCCGACTGGGCTATCGAGGTGCGCGGCGGGATGTGGAAGCCGTACGACGTGGCCCAGTCCTCCTGGTACTGCTTCTGGTCGATCCACAGCCACTTGACGTACTCCTTGGCCGCGTCGACGTTCTTCCCCTTGGCGTTGACGAAGATCGACCAGCCGCCGTTGTAGACCGAGGGCTTGCCGGCGCTGCCGATCTTCGGGAACGGGAAGATGCCGAGGTCGTCGCCGAGCGCCTTCTGCATGGCCGGCATGGACCACATGCCGCCCCACTGGATGGCGCACAGGCCCTGGTTGAGCGAGGAGGGGTCCCAGAAGTCGGTCGGGGCGTCCAGCAGCACGTGGCCGCTGGTGAACAGGGTCCGGAGCTTCTTCAGGCCCTCGATGACGCCCGGGGTGTGGTAGGCGATCTGGTTCTTCGCGTCGAGGGTGTCGGCGCCGGCCGACCAGATCAGGGTGTTCTGGATCGCGGTGAAGTCGTTGCCGAGGAAGACGCCCTTGACCTTGCTCGTGGTGAGTTTGGCAGCGGCCTCGATCAGCTCGTCGAGCGTGGTCGGCACGTCGACCTTGGCCTTCTCCAGCATCGACTTGCGGTAGTAGAAGAACTGCGGGTCGTCGATCATCCGGATCCCGTAGATCTTGCCGTCGACCGTGTGGGAGTTGATGTCGTTCGGGTTGAAGTCGTCCTTGACCGGGTCGATGAGGTCGCTCAGGTCCGCCACCTGGCCGCTCTTGACGAGCTGCAGCTGCGGGTGGAACTCGAAGACGTCGGGGGCCTTCTTGGTGAGCAGGGCCGCGAAGAGCGCGGACTCGAAGTTGTTGCCCGTGATCCAGCTGGTGCTCACATCGGCCTTCTTGTAGGCCGCCGCGTACCGCTTGAGGGCCTGCTCGGTGCCCGCCTCGCCGTAGGCGTGGAAGTACTGGGTGAGCTGGGTGCCCGATCCGCTGCCCCCGCCTCTGCCGTTGTTGCTGCCGCACGCGGCCAGCGTGCCGGCGGCGGCCATGCCCGCGGCTGCCCGGAAGAGAGACCGGCGGGACCAGTTGTTGTTGCTGAGTGCCGACATGCTGACGTCCTTGTCTGTCGAGTGCGGCTGTGCCTCTACGGCCCGTGGGACCTCGGAACCAGATGGCTGAAAATGCGTCGCGGAGCGGGACGTTAACCTTCGGCTAACACTTCGGCAAGAGGTTGGACGAAGTCTGCGCGAAACGTTGTACCCGGTTCGGGATGGCGAACAGGGAGGAGAGCAGGGTGAGTTGAGGGCCGCCGGGCCAGGGAGCGGCCGGCGGCCCTCGGTCGGGGTGGCGCGGTGCGGTTACCGCCTGGTCCAGGCCTCGTTGCTGCCGCTGTTGCAGCTGTAGAGGATCACCTTGCTGCCGTCGGCGGTGGCCTGCCCGCTGACGTCCAGGCACTTGCCGGACGCCTCGCTGAGGATCTGCCCGTTGGCGTTCAGGAGCCAGCGCTGGCTTGCGTCACCGGTGGGGCCGGCGGTGGCCGTCAGACCGGAACCCGAGGCCGTCAGATAGCCGTTCGCGCCCTTCAGGGTGCCGTCCGCGTCGTACGACCAGGACTGGTCCGCCGCGCCCGTGCAGGTGGCGATCGCGGCCCCGGAGGCGCCCGCCGTCAGGCACTTGCCGGACTGCCTGCCCGCCAGCGCGCCGGTGACGGCCGAACTGTCGTGGCCCTTCTGGTCGAAGACGTACGTCGTGATCGAGCGGGCGGCGAGGGTGGCCGAGACCGTCCCCGCACTCACCGACGGTTTCGCCACGTCGGCCCAGTCCTCGGTGGCCGACGTCCGCACCGCCTCCCTGGCCCGTTTCGGCGCCGCGTTGTTGAAGTGCAGACTCAGCGGGGTGTCGGTCGTGTTGTGGTTGTTGACCACGACCACCCACCTCCCGCCGCTGTCGTACGCCGACACCTCGACCCCGTCCGGCGCCCCGGTCACGTTGTGCGCGACCGAGCCGGGTCTGACGAACTTGCTGTACTGGCCGAGCGCGTAGTACCGCTTGGTGAAGTACAGGGTCTGGTTGCCGTTCGTCGCGTAGTCGGGGTCGTAGTAGATCAGGCCGTCGTTCCAGCCGACGTCGTTCTTCGTGTACGGGTCGGTGCCGTAGCCGCTGGCCAGCGCCACCCACCACTGGAAGGCCGAGTCGTGGGCGCTCGCGAAGTCCTTGTAGATGATCCGGGACGTCAGCAGGGCGCTGTCGATGGACGGGTCGTACTCCTGGTTCCAGCCCGTCGAGCCCTTGCCGAAGCAGCAGATCTCGGTGGCCCAGGACTTCTGTCCGACGCTCCTCGACGTCTCGTAGACGTTGGCGAGTTGGCCGTCGTTCGGGTTGTTGTACGTGTGGTGGGCGAGCGCGGACACGTACTGGGCGGTGCCCGGCTGCGAGATCCACTGCGGGAGCTCGGAGACGAACTGGGTGGTCTGGCTGGACTCGTCGGCGATGATCGAGGTCTTCTGGTGCCGGGCCTGCTGCTCGGCGCCGAGCGCCCGCACGATGTCGTCGCGTTGGTCGACGGTGACCTTCATGCCCTCCTGGCCGCACGAACCGAAGTCGTTGTCCGGCTCGTTGAAGGGGCTGATGTAGTCCAGCTTCACGCCCTGCCCGGCGAAGTGCTGGGTGACGTCGGCGATGTACTTGGCGTAGTCGCCCTCGTTCTCCGGCTTCAACTGCCCGCCGCAGCTCTGCCCGTTGGTGGTCCACTGGGCGGGCGCGCTGTTGACGAAGCCGATCAGGTCCTCGACGCCGTACTTCGCGGCGTACTCGAGGAAGGTCCGACCGCCCTTGTCCTTGCTCCAGTCGTAGGAGCCGTCGGCGTTCAGGAAGTCCTCGGCGGCCCGGGCCGGAGTGGTGACCGCGACCCCGCCACCGCCGATGTTGTAGCGGTACGAGCTGAGGTCCAGGCCCTGCTTGGAGAAGAGCAGCTTCGCCACCCGGGCCTGCACCTTGGGGGAGAAGTGCTGGAGGTCGTTGACCCACCAGGCGCCCGAGGCGCCGATGTCGTCGATGGTCTGGGCGGCGTGCGGAGCGACCTCGGCGGCGGTGCCGGTCGCGGCCGAGGTGGGCGGGGCGGATATCAGGGGTCCGGCGACGGCCAGCGCGGCCGCGGCCGTCAGGAGGACCGATCTCCTGCGGTGGGGGTGAGACACGAGCATCCCTTCCGTCGTCATGAAGGTCGTGCGGTACGGCTCCTTGCGGGGGTGGTGCGTTTCGGTGCCCTCTGTCCCACGGCCTGCAGGGCGCCCTCCAGCGCGAAGGTGGCGGCGCCCAGGCAGACCGGGTCGGTGGGGACGGGGGAGAGGACGATCTCGGTGGCGGCGAACGGCCGCCTCAGCGCGTGCCGCCGGACGGCCTCGCGCACTTCGTCGAGCAGCGGTGTGCCCAGCTTCTTGGCGACCCAGCTGCTGAGCACGACCACCTCGGGGTTGTACAGGTTCACCAGGTCCGCGATGCCCGCGCCCAGGTAACGGGCCGTGTCCCGGACCACCTTGACGGCCACCGGATCGCCCGCGGCCACCCCGTCGGTCAGGGCGTCGATCGTGGCGGTCTGGTCCTCGGGGTGCAACAGCGTGGAGCGGGGGCTGAGCTCGCGCAGGTTGAGCATGATGCCGGGGGCGCCGACGTACGTCTCGACGCAGCCGTGGTTGCCGCAGTGGCACAGCCGGCCGTCCAGCACGAGCGTCGTATGGCCCCACTCGCCGGCGCTGTTGCTCACTCCGCGGTACAGCCCGCCGCCCAGCACCAGCCCGGCGCCGACCCCGGTGCCGAGGTTCACCACCACGGCGTCCTCGCGCCCGCGCGCCGCCCCGAACCACAGCTCGGCCACGGCACTCGCCCGCAGCGGGTTGTCGAGGTACAACGGATAGGCGATGTGCTCGGCGAGCAGGTCCAGCAACGGCACGTCGTGCCAGTCCCAGTTGGGCGCGTACTCGGCGATGCCGGTGGCCCGGTCCACCTGCCCCGGCACGCTCACCCCGACGCCCAGCACCCGCGCGCCCTCGATCCCGGCCTGGGCGACCACCGAGCCGACGGCCGTGGCGACGTGGGCGACGGCCTGCTGGGGCCGGCTCTCACCCGGGCGCATGTCCTCCACCGCGCGGGCCAGCACGTTCAGCCCCAGGTCGAACAACTCGACCCGGACGTACGTCTCCGCCATGTCGACGCCGATCAGGGCGCCGCCCGAGGAGTTGACGGCGACGAGTCCCCGGGGGCGGCCGCCCGCGGAGTCCTCGAAGCCGACCTCGGTGATCATCCGGAGGTCGAGCAGTTCGCCGACGAGGGTGGCGACCGTGGCCACGCTCAGCTCGGCGGCGGCCGCCAGCTCCTGCCGGGAGGTGGGGGACCGGGCGATGATCTGGCGCAGCACCTCGTAGCGGTTCGCGGTGCGGATGTCACGCGATGTGCGCTTCACGCGGTGCCCCTCCCATCCCGTCACGGCCGGGCCGGGGCCTACGACGGCACCGGCGCCGCGTCAGGCTATGGGCTTCACGGGACTTTCGACAAGGGGTTAGGAAAGGGGCCGTAGAAACATTCCCCGCTGTGGCGCCGGGAGAGCTGCCGGTGACTGCCCGGGGCCAACACGTGGAAACGGCCCGCCAGTTGCCACTGGCGGGCCGTCCATGATGCGTTACGGCTGCTTGTTCCACTCCGCGATCACGGGCCACCCGTGCTCGGTGGACAGCCGGCTGACGGTCCCGGTCGCCAGCTGGAACAGCCTGCCCTCGGCGGGCGGCAGCCCCAGGCGGCGGGCCGTCAGCACCCGCAGGAAGTGGGCGTGAGCCACCAGGATCACGTCACCCGTGCCGGTGTTGAGTGCCGTCTCGACCTTTCGGAGCACCCGGTCGGCCCGCTCGCCGATCTGCTCGGGTGACTCGCCGGGGTGGCCCTCGGGGCCCGGCGGGACGCCGTCGGTCCACAGGTACCAGTCGGGGCGGGTGCGGTGGATCTCCACCGTGGTGACGCCCTCGTAGCCGCCGTAGTCCCATTCGTGCAGGTCGGGGTCGGGCACGACGCCGGTCAGACCGGCCAGTTCGGCGGTGCGTATCGCGCGGTCCAGCGGGCTGGACAGAGCCAGTGCAAAGGTCCGGTCGGTGAGGAGCGGGGCGAGGGACTTGGCCTGTTCCTCGCCGTGCTGCGTGAGGGGCAGGTCGGTCCAGCTGGTGTGCTGGCCCGACACGCTCCACTCCGTCTCACCGTGGCGGACCAGGAGGAGGTCCCCCACGGCGCACCTACTTCGACTCGACGGCGTGGCCGCCGAACTGGTTGCGCAGCGCCGCGATCATCTTCATCTGCGGGGAGTCGTCCTGGCGGGACGCGAACCGGGCGAAGAGGGAGGCCGTGATCGCGGGCAGCGGCACCGCGTTGTCGATGGCCGCCTCGACGGTCCAGCGGCCCTCGCCGGAGTCCTGCGCGAAGCCCTTCAGCTTGTCCAGGTGCTCGTCGTCGTCCAGCGCGTTGACCGCGAGGTCGAGCAGCCAGGAACGGATGACGGTGCCCTCCTGCCAGGAGCGGAAGACCTCGCGGACGTTGTCCACGGACTTGACCTTCTCGAGAAGCTCCCAGCCCTCCGCATACGCCTGCATCATGGCGTACTCGATGCCGTTGTGGACCATCTTGGAGAAGTGCCCGGCGCCGACCCTGCCGGCGTGGACGTAGCCGTACGGGCCCTCCGGCTTGAGCGCTTCGAAGATCGGCTGCAGCCGCTCGACGTGCTGCTTGTCGCCGCCGACCATCAGGGCGTAGCCGTTCTGCAGGCCCCACACACCGCCGGAGACACCGGCGTCGACGAAGCCGATGCCCTTGATGCCGAGTTCGGCGGCGTGCTTCTCGTCGTCCGTCCAGCGGGAGTTGCCGCCGTCGACCACGGTGTCGCCCTCGGACAGCAGGTCCTTGAGCTCGTCGACGACGGACTGGGTGGCGTGGCCGGCCGGGACCATCACCCATACGGTGCGCGGGGCGTCGAGCTTCTCGACCAGTTCCTCGAGGGACTTGACGTCGGAGACGTCGGGGTTGCGGTCGTAGCCGATGACGGTGTGGCCTGCGCGGCGGATCCGCTCGCGCATGTTGCCGCCCATCTTGCCGAGGCCGATCAGTCCGAGCTGCATGACAGTCACTTTGCGTGATCCATTCGTGTGGTGTAAGTTACGGAGCTCGGCGTGTGAGAACCGAGCACGCTGCCGGGCAGGTTTCGACCCGGCTGGCGCTGATCGCGTAAGACCTGGCGGGAATGCTGTTTCCACCGGGCTGCGAGAGCCAGGAATCACCCTCGTTCGCGAGAGTGAGGATTCAATTCCTAAGCGTTCGGTACGCGGCCACGAGCCCGGCGGTGGAGGAATCCAGGCCGGGCACGTCGGCGCCCTCCGTCAGGGCGGGCTCGATGCGCTTGGCGAGCACCTTGCCCAGCTCCACGCCCCACTGGTCGAAGGAGTCGATGTTCCAGATCGCGCCCTGCACGAAGACCTTGTGCTCGTAGAGGGACACGAGCTGGCCGAGGACCGACGGGGTCAGCTCGCGGGCCAGGATCGTCGTGGTGGGGTGGTTGCCCCGGAAGGTGCGGTGCGCCACCTGCTCCTCGGCCACGCCTTCCGCGCGGACCTCGTCAGCGGTCTTGCCGAAGGCCAGCGCCTGGGTCTGGGCGAAGAAGTTCGCCATCAGCAGGTCGTGCTGTGCCTTGAGTTCACCGCTCAGCTCGGCGACCGGCTCGGCGAAGCCGATGAAGTCCGCCGGGATCAGCTTGGTGCCCTGGTGGATCAACTGGTAGTACGCGTGCTGCCCGTTGGTGCCCGGCGTGCCCCACACCACCGGACCGGTCTGCCACCGCACCGGCCGGCCGTCCCGGTCGACCGACTTGCCGTTGGACTCCATGTCCAGCTGCTGCAGGTAGGCGGTGAACTTGGACAGGTAGTGGCTGTACGGCAGCACCGCGTGCGACTGGGCGTCGTGGAAGTTGCCGTACCAGACGCCCAACAGCCCCAGCAGCAGCGGTGCGTTGGCCTCGGCGGGAGCGGTGCGGAAGTGCTCGTCGACCAGGTGGAAGCCGTCCAGCATCTCACGGAAGCGGTCCGGGCCGATCGCGATCATCAGCGAGAGGCCGATCGCCGAGTCGTACGAGTAACGGCCGCCGACCCAGTCCCAGAACTCGAACATGTTGTCCGGGTCGATGCCGAACTCCGTCACCTTGCCGGCGTTCGTGGACAGGGCCACGAAGTGCTTCGCGACGGCCTTCTCGTCGCCCCCCAGCCCGTCGAGCAGCCAGGTGCGCGCCGAGGTCGCGTTGGTGATGGTCTCGATCGTGGTGAACGTCTTCGACGCGACGATGAACAGCGTCTCCGCCGGGTCCAGGTCGCGGGTCGCCTCGTGCAGGTCGGCGCCGTCCACGTTGGACACGAAACGGAACGTCAAGTCCCGTGCCGTGAAGGCACGGAGGGCCTCGTAGGCCATCGCCGGGCCCAGGTCCGAGCCGCCGATGCCGATGTTGACGACGTTCCGGATCCGCTTGCCGGTGTGGCCGGTCCACTCGCCGGAGCGGACCCGCTCGGCGAAGCCGCCCATCTTGTCGAGCACGGCGTGCACCGCCGGGACGACGTTCACCCCGTCGACCTCGACCACCGCGTCGCGCGGGGCGCGCAGCGCGGTGTGCAGGACCGCCCGCCGCTCGGTGATGTTGATCTTCTCGCCGCGGAACATCGCGTCCCGCAGCCCGAACACGTCGGTGGCGGTGGCCAGTTCCTGGAGCAGGGCCAGGGTCTCGTCCGTGATCAGGTGCTTGCTGTAGTCGATGTGCAGGTCGCCGACCCGCACGACGTACCGCTCGGCGCGCGCCGGGTCGGCCGCGAACAGCTCACGCAGGACGGGCTGTCCCTCGGCCCGGTGGTCCTCCAGGGCGGCCCACTCGGGCCGCCGGGTGAGCTCGGGGGTGTCAGGCATGGGAAGCGGTCTCCTTGGTGCCCTCGCCCTGAAGGGCGACGGCGTACATCTCGTCGGCGTCGAGGCGGCGCAGTTCCTCGGCGATGAGTTCGGAGGTGGGGCGGACCTTCAGGGCGAGGGTGCGCGGCGGCTGGCCCGGCAGGGTCAGGGTGGCCAGCGGACCCTCGGGGCGGTCGATGACGATCTCGCCGCTCGCGGTGCCGAGCCGCACCTTGGTCACGACCGGGCCGGGGGAGACCACGCGGTCCACCTTGACCTTCAGCCGCGCCTCGAGCCAGCGGGCGAGGAGTTCGGCGCTGGGGTTGTCCGCCTCGGCCTCGACGGCCGCCGAGGTCACGTCGGCGCGTGCCTGGTCGAGGGCGGCGGCCAGCATCGACCGCCACAGGGTGAGCCGGGTCCAGGCCAGGTCGGTGTCACCGGGCGCGTAGTTGCGGGCGCGGGTCTCCAGGACCTGCATCGGCCGCTCGACCGCGTACAGGTCGGTGATCCGGCGCTGGGCGAGCGCGCCGAGCGGGTCCTTGGACGGCGTGTCCGGGGCCTCCACCGGCCACCACACGACCACCGGGGCGTCCGGCAGCAGCAGCGGCAGCACCACCGAGTCGGCGTGGTCGGAGACCTCGCCGTACGTGCGCAGCACGACCGTCTCGCCGGTGCCGGCCTCGGAGCCGACCCGGACCTCCGCGTCGAGGCGGGAGGTGGTGCGGTCGCGCAGCGTGCGGGCGTGCCGCTTGATGACGACCAGGGTGCGCGAGGGGTGCTCGTGCGAGGCCTCCTCGGCCGCCTTGATCGAGTCGTAGGCGTTCTCCTCGTCCGTGACGATCACCATCGTCAGGACCATGCCCACGGCGGGCGTGCCGATGGCGCGGCGGCCCTGCACCAGCGCCTTGTTGATCTTGCTTGCCGTGGTGTCGGTCAGGTCGATCTTCATGGCCTGCGCCAGCTCCGTCCGTCTCGTGCGAGCATCTCGTCGGCTTCCTGCGGTCCCCAGCTGCCCGACTCGTACTGTGCGGGCTTACCATGCTTTGCCCAGTACGTCTCGATCGGGTCGAGGATCTTCCAGGACTCTTCCACTTCCTGGTGACGAGGGAACAAATTCGCGTCGCCGAGCAGCACGTCCAGGATGAGCCGCTCGTACGCCTCCGGGCTGGACTCCGTGAACGACTCGCCGTACGCGAAGTCCATCGTCACGTCCCGGATCTCCATCGAGGTGCCCGGCACCTTGGAGCCGAACCGGACGGTCATGCCCTCGTCGGGCTGGACGCGGATGACGATCGCGTTCGCGCCGAGTTCCTCGGTGGCCGTGGAGTCGAAGGGGGAGTGCGGGGCCCGCTTGAAGACCACCGCGATCTCGGTGACCCGGCGGCCGAGCCGTTTGCCGGTGCGCAGGTAGAAGGGGACGCCCGCCCAGCGGCGGTTGTCGATGCCGAGCTTGACGGCCGCGTAGGTGTCGGTCTTCGACTTGGGGTCGATACCGTCCTCCTGGAGGTAGCCGATCACCTTCTCGCCGCCCTGCCAGCCCTCGGCGTACTGCCCGCGCACGGTGTGCCGGCCCAGGTCCTCCGGCAGCCGCACCGACTTCAGGACCTTCAGCTTCTCGGTGAGCAGCGCGTCCGCGTCGAACGCGATCGGCTCCTCCATGGCGGTGAGGGCCATCAGCTGGAGCAGGTGGTTCTGGATGACGTCACGGGCCGAGCCGATGCCGTCGTAGTACCCCGCACGGCCGCCGATGCCGATGTCCTCGGCCATCGTGATCTGCACGTGGTCGACGTACGACCGGTTCCAGATCGGCTCGTACATCTGGTTGGCGAAGCGCAGCGCCAGGATGTTCTGGACGGTCTCCTTGCCCAGGTAGTGGTCGATGCGGAACACCTGGTCCGGATCGAACACGTCGTGCACGACCGCGTTCAGGTCCTGCGCCGACGCCAGGTCGTGGCCGAACGGCTTCTCGATGACCGCCCGCCGCCAGGACCCGGCCGGCGGGGTCGCCAGGCCGACCTTCTTCAGCTGCTGCACGACCTTCGGGAAGAACTTCGGCGGCACCGAGAGGTAGAACGCGAAGTTGCCGCCGGTGCCCCGGGACGAGTCCAGCTCGTCGACGGCCGACCTGAGCTGCTTGAAGGCGGTGTCGTCGTCGAAGTCGCCGGGGATGAACCGCATGCCCTCGGCCAGCTGCTGCCAGACCTCCTCCTGGAACGGGGTCCGGGCGTGCTCGCGCACCGCGTCGTGGACGACCTGGGCGAAGTCCTGGTCCTCCCAGTCCCGGCGGGCGAAGCCCACGAGCGAGAAGCCCGGCGGCAGGAGACCGCGGTTGGCCAGGTCGTAGACGGCAGGCATCAGCTTCTTGCGGGACAGGTCGCCGGTCACCCCGAAGATGACCAGACCCGACGGCCCCGCGACCCGCGGCAGCCGCCGGTCGCGCGCGTCGCGCAACGGGTTGTCCCAGTCGGCGGCGGGCACCACCGGCACCCGCACCTCCTTGGCGGTCTCGCTCATTACGCCTCAACTCCCTTGCTGTCCAGGGACTTCGTGACGGCGTCCAGCAGCTCCTGCCAGGCCACCTCGAACTTGGCGACGCCCTCGTCCTCCAGCTTGCCCACGACCTCGTCGTAGGAGATGCCGAGCCGCTCCACCGCTTCCAGGTCCGCACGGGCCTGCGCGTAGCCGCCGGTCACCGTGTCGCCGTGGATGTCACCGTGGTCGGCGGTCGCGTTCAGCGTCGCCTCCGGCATGGTGTTGACGGTGCCGGGGGCCACCAGCTCGTCGACGTAGAGGGTGTCCTTGTAGGCCGGGTCCTTGACGCCGGTGGAGGCCCACAGCGGGCGCTGCTTGTTGGCGCCGGCCGTCGCCAGGGCCGTCCAGCGGTCGCCGGCGAAGACCTCCTCGTACGCCTCGTAGGCGAGCCGCGCGTTCGCCAGCGCCGCCTTGCCCTTCAGCGCGAGCGCCTCGTCCGTGCCGATGACCGTCAGCCGCTTGTCGATCTCGCTGTCCACGCGGGAGACGAAGAAGGAGGCCACGGAGTGGATCGTGGACAGATCCAGGCCCTTGGCGGCGGCCTGCTCCAGGCCGGCCAGGTAGGCGGCCATGACCGCGCGGTAGCGCTCCAGGGAGAAGATCAGCGTGACGTTGACGCTGATGCCCTCGGCGACGACCGCGGTGATCGCCGGGAGACCGGCCTCGGTGGCCGGGATCTTGATCATCACGTTGGGGCGGTCGACCAGCCAGAAGAGCTGCTTGGCCTCGGCGACGGTGGCGGCGGTGTCGTGGGCGAGGCGGGGGTCGACCTCGATGGACACCCGGCCGTCCGCGCCATGAGATACATCGTATACAGAATGCAGAATGTCCGCGGCGGCCCGCACGTCCTGCGTCGTCATCATCCGCACGGCCTCCTCGACCGTCACCCCCCGCACGGCCAGGTCGGCGAGCTGCTCCTCGTACCCCTCGCCGGAGCCGATGGCGGCCTGGAAGATCGACGGGTTCGTGGTCACGCCCACGACGTTGCGGTTCGCGACGAGCTCCGCGAGGTTGCCGGTGCTGATCCGCTTGCGCGACAGGTCGTCCAGCCAGATCGAGACGCCCTCGTCGGAGAGGCGCTTCAGTGCTCCCGCGGTGGCGGTTGCTTCGGTCACAGTGATCATCTTCCTCTACTGAACTGTTTCTGGCTGGCGGATCAGGCGGTACGGGCGGCCGTGAGCGACTCGCGGGCCGCCGCGGCCACGTGTTCGGCGGTGAAGCCGAACTCGGCGAACAGGGTCTTGGCGTCGGCGGAGGCGCCGAAGTGCTCCAGGGAGACGATCCGTCCGGCGTCGCCCACGAAGCGGTACCAGGTCAGGCCGATCCCGGCCTCCACGGCGACCCGCGCCTTCACGGCCGGCGGCAGCACGCTCTCGCGGTACTCGCGGGGCTGCTCCTCGAACCACTCCACGGACGGCATCGACACCACCCGGGTGCCGATCCCCTCGGCCTCCAGGAGGTCACGCGCCTCGACGGCGAGGTGCACCTCGGAACCGGTGGCGATCAGGACCACCTCCGGGGTCTCGGTCGACGACTCGCGCAGCACGTAGCCGCCCTTGGCCGCGTCCGGGTTCGGCGCGTACGTCGGCACGCCCTGGCGGGTCAGCGCGAGCCCGTGCGGGGCGGGGTGCGTGGCGTGCCTCTTCAGGATCTCGGCCCAGGCCGCCGCGGTCTCGTTGGCGTCGGCCGGGCGGACGACGTTCAGGCCCGGGATGGCGCGCAGCGCGGCCAGGTGCTCGACCGGCTGGTGGGTCGGGCCGTCCTCGCCGAGGCCGATGGAGTCGTGCGTCCAGACGTAGGTCACCGGGAGCTGCATGAGCGCCGACATGCGGACGGCGTTGCGCATGTAGTCGGAGAACACCAGGAAGGTGCCGCCGTAGATGCGGGTGTTGCCGTGCAGGGCGATGCCGTTCATCTCGGCGGCCATCGAGAACTCGCGGATGCCGAAGTGGACGGTACGGCCGTACGGGTTCGCCTCGGGCAGCGGGTTGCCCTCGGGCAGGAAGGAGGACTTCTTGTCGATGGTGGTGTTGTTCGAGCCCGCGAGGTCGGCGGAGCCGCCCCACAGTTCGGGCAGCACCGCGCCGAGCGCCTGGAGCACCTTGCCGGAGGCGGCACGGGTGGCGACCGCCTTGCCCTCCTCGAAGACGGGGATCTCGGCCTCCCAGCCCTCGGGGAGCTGGCCGGCGACGACCCGGTCGAAGAGCTGCGCGTGCTCCGCGTTTCCGGTGCGCCACTCGGCGATGCGCTTGTCCCAGGCCGCGTGGGCCTCGGCGCCCCGGTCCAGGGCCCGGTGGGTGTGGGCCAGGACGTCGGCGTCGACCTGGAAGCTCTGCTCCGGGTCGAAGCCGAGGAGGCGCTTGGTGGCGGCGACCTCGTCGGCGCCGAGCGCGGAGCCGTGCGAGGCCTCGGTGTTCCGCGCGTTCGGGGCGGGCCAGGCGATGATCGTCCGCATCGCGATGATCGAAGGCCGCCCGGTCTCGGCCTGGGCCGCCTTCAGGGCCGCGTACAGGGCGTGCACGTCGACGTCGCCCTCGGCGGTGGGCTCGATGCGCTGGGTGTGCCAGCCGTAGGCCTCGTACCGCTTGAGGACGTCCTCGGAGAACGCGGTCGCGGTGTCGCCCTCGATGGAGATGTGGTTGTCGTCGTAGACGAAGACCAGGTTGCCGAGCTTCTGGTGGCCGGCCAGCGAGGAGGCCTCGGCGGAGACGCCCTCCTCCAGGTCGCCGTCGGAGACGATCGCCCAGATGGTGTGGTCGAAGGGGGAGGTGCCCTCGGGGGCCTCCGGGTCGAAGAGGCCGCGCTCGTAGCGGGCGGCCATGGCCATGCCGACGGCGTTGGCGACGCCCTGGCCGAGGGGGCCGGTGGTGGTCTCGACGCCGGCGGTGTGGCCGTACTCCGGGTGGCCCGGCGTCTTCGAGCCGTGCGTCCGGAAGGCCTTGAGGTCCTCCAGCTCCAGTTCGTACCCGGCGAGGAACAGCTGGGTGTAGAGGGTGAGCGAGGTGTGCCCGGGGGAGAGGACGAAACGGTCCCGGCCGGTCCACTCGGGATCGGCCGGGTCGTGCCGCATCACCTTCTGAAAGATCGTGTACGCGGCCGGGGCCAGGCTCATCGCGGTGCCGGGGTGCCCGTTGCCGACCTGCTGCACGGCGTCGGCCGCGAGGATGCGCGCGGTGTCCACGGCACGCCGGTCGAGGTCGGTCCACTCGAAGCCGTCGTCGAAGCCTGCTGATGTCTGCGTGCTCATCTTCAAGAAGTCCTCGTTCGAAGCGTTCTGGCTGGCCTGACGCGTTCAAAAGTAAAAGTCTGACTTTTGGGAGGGAAGGTCGGGGTGTGTCAGCCTGTGGTGAAAGTGGGACACGGATCTTCGACAGGGACGGCACGAGAAGGACATGACGGACAGAACGCCCAACGGGGCAGGTGACGGTGACGGGATCAGAACCTTCCCCTTTCCGGTGGATCTGAGCGTCGGCGGCGTCGGCATCCAGGTCGGCCCGATGGGGACCGAACGCCGGTGGCACGCCGACGCCCCGCTGGAGCGCGTCCACCGCATCGACTTCCACGTGGTCATGCTCTTCACCGAGGGCCCGGTCCGCCACATGATCGACTTCGCCGGGTACGAGGCCCGGGCCGGCGACCTGCTCTGGATCCGCCCGGGCCAGGTGCACCGCTTCTCGCGGACCTGCGAGTACCGCGGAACCGTGCTGACCATGCAGCCCGGCTTCCTGCCCAGGGCCACCGTCGAGGCGACCGGCCTCTACCGCTACGACCTGCCGCCCCTGCTCCGCCCCGACGCCCTGCAACTGGCCGCGCTCCAGGCGTCGCTCGCCCACCTGCAACGCGAGTACGAGGACACCGAGACCCTCCCCCTGAGCCTGCACACCTCGGTGCTACGGCACTCCCTGACGGCGTTTCTCCTCCGCCTCGCCCACCTCGCGGCCAGCTCGGCGGAGGCGGCCCGCCGCCAGGCCGATACGACCTTCACCCTGTTCAGGGACGCGGTCGAGAAGGACTTCGCCACCAACCACAGCGTCAGCGCCTACGCCGACTCCCTCGGTTACTCCCGCCGCACCCTGGTCCGCGCGGTCCGCGCGGCGACCGGCGAGACCCCCAAGGGCTTCATCGACAAACGGGTCGTCCTGGAGGCCAAGCGTCTCCTGGCCCACACGGACCTCCCGATCGGCCGGGTCGGCGCGGCGGTCGGCTTCCCGGACGCGGCGAACTTCTCCAAGTTCTTCCACCTGCACACGGGCCAGACTCCGGTGGCGTTCCGGGCGGAGCTGCGCTGACAAGACGGTCTCGTGGCGGGCCGACGGGGACGGCAGTTTCTCCTCGGTGCAGGAACTCGTGCAGCAGCCGGTGCTGTCGAGTGATCCGATGCGTCACTTCACCTGGCGCCGGGACCAGCGGCACGGCGGGCGGTCGTTCGGGGAGCTTGCGGCGGCGACGGGCTGCGAGCCACTCGCCGGGCCCAGTTGCTGCACCTGTTGTGGTC
The DNA here is from genome assembly GCF_042892755.1 of Streptomyces sp. NPDC001714. Lineage (NCBI taxonomy): Bacteria > Bacillati > Actinomycetota > Actinomycetes > Kitasatosporales > Streptomycetaceae > Streptomyces > Streptomyces sp. NPDC001714. The sequence goes on along the minus strand of NZ_JBIAUL010000014.1, from coordinate 298,076 downwards.
CCGGCAGCTGGGAGTACTCCGCCGTTTCCCGGTGCCGGGACGCCTCGTTGGGCTGTCCGGGTGAATGCCCAGAGCATCGACCCGGCAGGAGCTCATCGCCGCGGTTCCCGTGCAGACCGGGTGCCTTTGAGCAGCAGATCAGAGGGTTTCGGCACCGCCCACCGTCACCGGGTGAACACCGTCGCCAGCGCGAGGGCCGCCTCACGCCGGGCTTTTCCGCTGTCGTCGAACGGGTGGCGGACGAACTCGTGGATCATCCCCGGATACCGGGACACCGTCACCGGGACGCCCGCCTTCTCCAGACGCCGCCCGTACTCCTCGCCCTCGTCGCGCAGCGCGTCGAACTCGGCGGTGACGATCAGCGCCGGCGGTAGACCGGTCAGGTCGGACGCCAGCAGCGGGGAGACGCGGGGGTCGAGCTTGTCCTGTTTGTCGGTGAGGTAGTTGTCCATGAACCAGTGCTGGGCGGCGCGGCTGACGTTGCCGAATCTCCCTGCGAAGGCCTGGATGCTGTGGTTGGTCCTGCGGAAGTCGACGTCCGGATAGATCAGCAGCTGGAAGACCAGTGCCGGTCCGCCGAGGTCGCGTGCGAGCCGTGCGACGACGGCCGCCAGGTTCCCGCCCGCGCTGTCGCCGCCAACCGCGATCCGCGCAGGGTCTCCACCGACATCGCCCGCGTGCTCGGCAACCCAGACCGTGGCGGCGAGGCAGGCCTCGGGTGCGGCGGGGAACTTGTGCTCGGGAGCCAGCGGGTATTCCACCGAGACCACGACACAGGTCGCGCCGTTGGCCAGGCTGCGGCACAGGCCGTCATGGGTGTCCAGGTCGCCCATGAGGAAACCGCCGCCGTGGAAGTACACCAGCACAGGGAAGGGGCCGGTGCCGCTGGGAGTGTAGACGCGCACCGGGATCGGACCGGCTTGGGTGGCGATCCGTCGGTCCTCGACCGCCGCAATGGGTTCCGGCTCGCCCAGGAGGGCGATCTGCCGACGCCAGCCCTGTCGGGCCTGCTCAGGGGTGAAGGTGTGCAACTCGCCGACGTTCGCGGCGGCCAGGCGGTCCAGGTAGGCCTGGACCTGCGGGTGCGGGGAGCCGAGTGGTGCTGTCGTGTCGGTCATGGGCTTATGCTCCGACTTGAAGCGAAGTTCAAGTCAAGGAGCGGTTTCGTGACCCTGCTCGATATCGCCGAGGTGGCCGAACGGTCCGGACTGGCGCCGTCGGCGCTGCGTTACTACGAACGGCGGGGCCTCATCGCCTCCGAGGGCCGCAACGGACTGCGCCGCACCTTCCGCTCCGAGGTGCTGGCCCGCCTGTCCCTGGTCGCGTGTGCCCGTGCCGCGGGTTTCACCCTCGCCGAGATCGCCCGGTTCGTGACCGCAACCCCCGACGACACCGAACTGCGCGTCCACTTGGCGGCCAAGGCCGAGCAGTTGGACGCCGAGATCGACCGGCTCACCCGTATGCGCGACAGTCTCCGCCACGCCGCCGTCTGCACCCGTTCCCCCCTGGTCGAGTGCCCCGATTTCAAGCAGGCCATCTCCGACGACCCGGCCGGCTGACACCAACTCCACGACCACGCACTGTGGATCGCGCAAGGACCCCAACCCCACGATCGAAGCAAGATCCAATGTGAATCGGCTACCGCGGATGCGAAGCACTGCGAATCTGCCGGCCAGGGCGCGACGGGACACGCGGCTCACGGGCCTGCCGTCACCGGAACAAAACCCGGTGACAGCAAGCCCGCCTCAGTGACGACTGTCGTGCTTCGGCTCGGCGTCCCTCCGGCGCCGTGTGCCCGACTCCCGTGTCAGTGGCCGAAGTCGAACCAGTTCAGGTTCACGAAGTCCGCCGACTGGCCGCTGCTGAAGGTCAGGTAGACGTCGTGGGTGCCCGTCACCGAGCTGATGTTGGCCGGGACCGTCGTCCAGGTCTGCCAGCCGCCGGTGTTGGCGACCGAGAAGCTGCCGATGGGGGAGTTGGAGGGGCTGTCGAGCCGGACCTGGACCAGGCCGCTCACCCCGGAGGCCGCGCCGCTCGCCACCCGCGCGTAGAACTGGGTGGCCGCCGTGGAGCCGAAGTTGACGCCCTTGTAGAGCGCCCAGTCGCCGTTGGCGACGTAGCCGATGTCCTGGCCGCCGCCGGTGTCGGTGGTGGTCTCGGCGGTGACTCCGGACTGGCTGTCGTAGGACTCGGCCTGGATGGCGCTGTACGCGTCCCGGTTGCCGGTCGGCGGGGTGGTGGTACCGCTCCCACCGGCCTGCAGGACCTGGACGTAGTCGACGACCATCGGGTGGCCGGACTCGGTGGCGCTGGTCGGACCGCCGCCGAACGCGTCCGGGAAGCCGCCGCCCATCGCCACGTTCAGGATGACGAAGAAACCGTGCTGAGTGGCGTTCGCCCAGGTGGTGGCGTCGACCTGACTGGACGTCACCGTCTGGTAGTTGACGCCGTCGACGTAGAAGCGGATCGCCTCGGGGCTCACCGAGCGGTCCCACTCCATCGTGTAGGTGTGGAAGCCGGACTGGCAGGTGGTGTTGGGGCAGGCGGTCGAATTGCCCAGGCCCGTCGTCTCGTTGCAGGGGCCGCCCGGGTTGGTGCCGCAGTGCATGGTCGCCCAGACCTTGTTCAGGCCCTGCACGTTCTCCATGATGTCCAGCTCGCCGACGCTCGGCCAGTTCTGGTAGTTGCCCCGGTAGGGCGCGCCCAGCATCCAGAACGCGGGCCAGTAGCCGTAGGCGGCCGTGCCGGTGACGTTCGGCATCTGGATGCGGGCCTCGACGCGCAGCTTGCCGCCGGCCGGGGGCTGGAAGTCGGTGCGCGTGGTCTCGATCCGGCCCGACGTCCAGTTGCCGGACGAGTCGCGGACCGGCGTGATCTTCAGGTTGCCGCTGCCGTCCAGGGCGACGTTGGTGGTGGACGACGTCATCGTCTCGACCTCGCCGGTGCCCCAGTTGGCGGCACCTCCGGGATAGGAAGTCCCGGTGTCGTACTGCCAGTTGGAGGTGTTGACGCCGGTGCCGGCGGTGCCGTTGAAGTCGTCGAGGAAGACCTGGCTCCAGCCGGACGGGACGGAGGGAGCCGAGGCGTTGGCGGGCAGGGTGGCGGTCGTGGCGCCCGCGACCGCCAGGCCCATGGTGGCGAGCGCGGCGAGGAGGGCGCGGCGGAAGGAACGCCGCCGTCTGTGGTCCGCGGGGGGTATACCGGAGGTTTCACTCATGGGGGTGCCTCTCGGGTACGGAGGGGTGCGCGGGTGTGTCTTCGAGAGCGCCGGGAGTGGCTGAGACGTGGTTGAGAGCGCTCTCAAAGTGGGCCCAATGTGCTCTCCGTGCCTGCGGCCGTCAAGAGTTAAAACAAAGAATCTCCTTGTTTCTCAAGGGAGTTCACGCTGTGAAGCCGGGCGCTCGCTAGACCGCGCTGCCGGCCTTCCAGTCCGCCCAGGACAGGTTCCAGCCGTTCAGGCCGTTGGAGGCCTCGACGGTCTTCTCGCCGGAGTTCTTGACGATCACCACGTCGCCGAGGATCGAGCTCTCGTAGAACTTGTAGCCGTCCACCGAGGAGTCGCTCGCGCCCTTGGCGTCGTGCAGGCCGACACAGCCGTGGCTGGTGTTCTCGTGGCCGAAGACCGAGGTGGACGCCCAGTAGTTGCCGTGCACGAAGGTGCCGGAGGTGGTCAGGCGCTGGGCGTGCGGGACGTCGGAGATGTCGTACTCGTCGCCGAGGCCGACCGTGGAGGACTCCATCCGGGTCTGCTTGAACCGCTCGCTGATCACCATGATCCCGGACCAGGTGGTGTGCTGGGCGTTCCCGCCGGAGACCGGGTACGTGGCGTACGTGGCACCGTCCCGCTTCACCACCATCTGCTTGGTCGACAGGTCGACGGTGGAGATCTGTTCGCGGCCGATGTGGAAGGTGACGTCCTTCGACTGCACGCCGTAGACGCCGTCAGAGCCTTCGACGTCCTTCAGCCGCAGACTGAGGGTGATCTTGGTGCCGGACGCCCAGTAGGTCTCCGGACGGAAGTCGAGCCGGGTGTCGCTGAACCAGTGCCCGACGATCTCGACCTCCGGCTCGGCGGTCACGGTGATCGCCCTCTGCACCGCCGCCCGGTCCGCGACCGCGTGCGTGAAGTTGATCGACACCGGCATGCCGACCCCGGAGGTGGAGTCCGCCTCGGGCGTGAAGTAGCCGACGAACGTCTCGCCGGGGGCCTTGGTGGTGAAGGTGGCCACCGTCTCGTCGGTCGCGCCCTGCGCCTTCGCCGTCACCGTGTACTTCGTGCCGGAGTACGGGTTCTTCGCCGACGTCCACTTCGTCCTCGCGTCGTTGAAGGTGCCCGACAGCGTCGACCCGTCGTTGCCCGCGACGGTCACGGAGACCAGCGTGCCGTCGGTCACCGTGACCTCGACCGGGGTGGTGAAGTCGGCCTTCTTGGTGCCGGAGACGGGCGTGACCGTGATCGTCGCCTTCTTGGTCGCGGACTTCGCGGAGGCCGTGGCACCCTTGCCGGCGGAGCCCGCCGAGGCGTCCGCGGAGGAACCGCATCCGGCCAGCGCGGCCCCCGCGGGCACCGCGCCGAGAGCGGCGAGGATCCCACGCCGGGACCACCTCCCCGACTGCCGTCCGGACTCGTTCGATATGTGCTGGACGCCCACGACACGCCTTCCTGACTTGCCCACTTGTGTCAGGGCATCCTGCGCCGGTTGTATGGGTGGTTCCTTTGAATCGCGGGGGTGCTCGCTGAGATTCCGATGAGGAGCGGGAAGATCACCCTGCGCAGTCACGGTCGGTCCCCGGCGGACCGGGGCGAGTCGGCCGGAACCCGGGTTGTCCTGCCCTCCGTTCGTGAACAGAGTATGAACGCCCGACCGGCGGCCTGAGTTTCCGGTGAGATCACCATCCCGGCCTGGCTTCCCCACCTACCCGATCGGAATAGTGAAGAAGCAGTAAAGCCGACCCCGCCGGAGGTATTCCGTGACCGACGTCCGCAAGCGGCACACCGTGGCCATCGTGGGAGCAGGCGCGGCGGGCACCCTCACCGCCGTCCAGCTCTGCGAGACGGCGCACCGCCGCCGGACTCCGCTCGACCTCGTCCTGATCGACCCGGCCCCGGAGGCGGGCAGGGGCACCGCCTACGCCACCCGCGACCCCCGGCACCGGCTCAACGTGCCCGCCGGCAACATGAGCGCCTACCCGGACGACCCCGGCCACTTCGTCCGCTGGCTCTGCCGGCACGGCGAACCCGCCGTCACCGGCGCCGACTTCGCCACCCGCTACCGCTACGGCGCCTACCTCGCCGACATCCTCGGCCAGGCCGTCGTCCGCGCCCACGGCACGGTCGCGGTACGCCGGCTGCGCACCCTCGCGGAGAGCTGTACCGGCACCCCCGACGGCCGGGTGGCACTCCACCTCGCCGACGGGGGACCCCTGGCGGTGGACAGCGCGGTCCTGGCCACCGGCCCCGCCGGAGCCACCGCCGGCTGGGCCCCGGCCGCCCTGCGCGCCTCGCCCCGGTTCGTCGCCACCCCGTGGGCACCGGAAGCCCTGGACCCCGTACGGGACAGCCCCGACGACGTCCTCCTGGTGGGCACCGGCCTGACCGCCGTCGACCTCGCCCTCACCCTCGACCGTCCCGGCCGCACCGTGCACGCGCTCTCCCGCAGCGGACTGCTGCCCCAGCCGCACGCCCTCGGCCCGGCCGGCGCCATGCCCGCCCCCGACGGCCTCGACGACACCTCGCTCGGCCGGCTCCGGCGCGCGGTCTACCGCCATGTGAGCCGCTCCGTGCGCACCCACGGCGACTGGCGCCCCGGCCTGGACAGCCTCCGCCCGCACACCGCCCGGCTGTGGCGCAGCCTCACCCCCGAGGAGCGCGAGGAGTTCCTGGCCCGCGAAGGCGCCCTGTGGAACACCCACCGCCACCGCATGGCCCCGGCCACCGCCGAACACGTCTCCCGCGCCCGCACCGCGCGGCGCCTGCACGTGCACACCGGAACGGTGGTGCGCGCCACGGACGCCGCAGCCGGTTCCGTCGTCGTCGAGCTGTCCAACGGGCAGGTGCTGCGCGTCGGCTGGGTGGTCGACTGCACCGGTCCGGGCCGCCGTCCCGACACGCCGCTGTGGCAGGCCCTGTTCACCGCCGGTCTGGCCGTCCCCGGCCCACTGGGCATGGGCGTGGCCACCCGCGACGGACAGCTCGCCGATGCCCGAGGCCGCGTCGCCGGCCCCCTGTTCACCCTCGGTGCCCCGCGCCGGGGCGAGTTGTGGGAAACCACGGCGATCCCCGAGATCCGCGTCCAGGCGGCCGAGCTGGCCCAGCGGCTGGTGCCGCTCCCGGAGCGCCGGCGGGGCTCGCGGCGGCCGGCCGACAGCCAGGGGCTGCCCCTGTCCACCCACGCCGAGGCGGCCGCCGCCTACCGCAGCGGCCTGGACCGGGTCCTCAAGGTGCGCTCCGGCGCCGAGGACGCCTTCGCCCGGGCGGTCGCCCTCGACCCCGGTTTCGCGCTCGGCCACGCGACTCTCGCCCTGCTGGGCCACGAGTGCGCCGCCGCCGTCGACGTGCCGCGCGCCCTCGCCGACGCCCAGCGCAGCGCCCGCGAACGCGCGGACGCGCGCGAGCGGTCCTTCGTGGACGTGATCACCCGCCGGATCACCGGTGACGACGGCGACGAGGCGCTCGTACGGCATCTGCGGGAGCACCGGTCGGACGCGCTGGCGCTCGCGGCAGCCGTGCCGACCATCGCGTTCTCCGGGGTCAGCGACCTGCAGGACGACGACGCCCTGCGGCTGCTCGACCTGACCTCGCCGGCCTACGACGGCCACTGGTTCCACACCTCGCTGCTGGCCTTCCTGCGCCAGGAGCAGGGGCGGCTGCACGAGGCGGGCGAACTGGCCCACCGCGCACTGGCCGCCGAGCCCGCCTCCGGGCACGCGGTGCACGCCCTGGCCCACGTCCACTACGAGTCCGGCGCGCACGAGGCGGGCCGGGACTGGCTCGACGGCTGGGTGTCCGGGCGGGGCCGGGGGGCGGTGCACCGGGCGCACTTCTCCTGGCACATCGCCCTGCACGAACTCGCCCTCGACGACCCGGCCGCCGTCCGCAGGCGGTGGTTCGCGCAGCTCGCGCCGGGCCGGGTGGTGAACGGGGTACGGGCCCTGGTCGACTCCGGGTCGCTGCTGTGGCGGGCCCGGGTGAGCGACAGCTGGCAGGGCGACCTCCCGGTCGCGGGGGTGCTGGAGGCGGTGGAACGCGACGTACTGGAGCGGCCGCAGACCGCGTTCACCGCCCTGCACGCGGCCGTCGCCCTCACCGCCGCCGGCGACCTGGCCGCGCTGCGCCGGCTGCGCGATCACGCAGCCGGCGCCGACGAGGTGCAGCGCGAGGTGGTCGCCCCGCTGTGCGAGGCGTTCGCGGCACTCGTCGAGGAGCGCTTCCAGGAGGCGGCCCGGGGACTCGACGCGCTGCTGCCGGTGCTGCGCCGGGTCGGCGGCAGCGCCGCCCAACGGGAGGTCGTGGAGGAGACCCTGCTGTACGCCCTGGTGTCGGACGGCCGTTGCGAGGCGGCCCGGCAACTGCTCGACGCCCGCCTCGACCGCACCCGTGCCCCGCGCGACCTGCGGCTGCGTGCGGGGCTGACCTCCTGAGCGGCCGGGGGATCCGGCGGACCAGGGCGGTGAGCTGTTACGGCGGGAGCTCCCCGGATTGGCCCACCCCGCTCACCGACCTGCTGCCCACCCTCGCCGGCCTCGCGGGCGCGCCCGCCCCCGCAGACGTCGACGGCCTGTCCGTCACGCCGCTCCTGCGCGGCTCCGCCGACGCCGCCCGCCACGACAGCCTGTACTTCTACCGCAACCACGACGGCGTCACCGCCCGCCGGAACGCCGCCGACCGGGGCCGTGGCGACCGGCTCGCCGAGGCGCTGCGGCACGGCGACCTCAAGGCGAGCCGGTTCGCGCCCGGCCGGAGCCGCCGTGCCCCGGACGACCAGTGGGACCTGGAGCTGTACGACCTCGCCCGGGACCCCGGCGAGGAGCACGACCTCGCCGCTGCCCGGCCGGCCCGGGCGGGCGCGCTGGTGAAGCCGATGCACGCCTCGTGGGCGCCGGTGTACCCGCGCAAGCCCTTCGGCGTGACCCTCGAAGTCCGCGGCTGGGGAGCGGAGTTCACGGTCACCGCCACGTTCGCCAGCGGCTCGGCGCGCTCCTGGGACGTCGCCCGGCTCACCCTCGACACCCCGACCGGCTGGACCGCCCACGCCGAGGACGCGGGCACCGCGCCCCGCCTGGACGCCGGCGAACGCTTCACGGTCCGCTGGCGCGTCACCCGCCCCCCAGGTCTCCACCGCGACGACGTTCACCTGCCGGGGCACCGCCCACCACGGGGACGACGAGGTGACCTACACGGCGACGGCGACGGCGACGGCCGGCTGATCCCACGCCTCAACGGGCCGCCGCGCAAGGCCTGTCACGACGACTGTCCGGCGCGCACCCGTGCGGGCACCGCCCACCACTGGTCCGGACGGTCCACGACCGGAGCGTCCGGACCGGTGTCGAGGTACCGGGCGAGGCGCAGCAGGTACGCGGCGATGCCGGCCGCACCCTGCATCCACGACGTGCCCGGCGGCAGCAGCGGGGTGGCGATGCGGTACTCCACGAAGCGCCAGCGGGCCCCGTCCCCGTCCCTGACCGCCCGCTCCACCAGCGCGTCGCCCATCCGCAGCGCGGCGCTCACCAGAGTGTCCGCCCGTGGTGTCCCCGCGCAGTCCTGCGCCGCGTCGAGGAGGACGTCCCCGACGCCCGCCGTCCCGCAGCAGCGGCCGTCGTTGTCCCAGAATCCGGGGCGCAGCCGCTCCGGCAGCCCCGAGGTGAGGATCGAGGTCAGGCAGCGCTGCCGCAGCTCTCCGACGTCATGCCCCGCCACCTCGGTGACGCCCGCGTGGGCGAGCGCCGTGAACAGGTGCGAGGTGCCCGCCGGGCCGTGGCACCAGGTGTACGTCACCGGTTCCACCTCCCGCCTCGACGGCGGGATCGTGTGCGGGACGACGAAGCCGCCGTCCGCGAGCGAGCCCATGGACAGGACATGGCGGGCCGCGTCCGCGGCGGCCGCGACGAAGTCCTCGCGGTGCGCCGCCACGCCCGCCACGGCCAGGGCGGCGCCCACCCCGGCGGCGCCGTGCGAGTAGTTCGGGGACCGCGACTCGCTGCTCGGCGAGATCCCCCAGTCCAGGCCCGCCGCTGTGCGGTCCGCCATCCGCAGCAGCGCCTCGCCGCCGGTCGTCGCGATCGGCTCCGCGTACTCGCCGCCCGCCCAGACCGCCGTCATGACCACGCCCGCGACGCCCATGATGATGTCGGTCAGGGGCGCGTCGGAATCCGGCACGAACGAGGTCGTGGTCCGCCAGCCGTCGGGGGTCGCGAGTTCGGCGAGCCGCCGCAGCACGACCGCCTCACTGCCCGGTTCGAGCAACCGCAGCGCCGTGGCGTGGCCCGCCAGGCCGAGGTAGAGCGAGGGCTCGGTCACGACGGGTGCCTGCGCCGACAGGCGGTGCACGATCCCGGCGGCCAGGGCTCGTTCCGGCCCGCTCAGCGGCCGGTACCGGGCGATCTCCGCCAGCACCGGGGCGAGTCCGGCGATCCCCGCGTACAGCGAGTCGCGGTCCTCCCCGGGGACCGGGTCAGGGCCGTCCTCCGGCACCTCTTCCGGCAGCCACGGACCCTCGTCCTGCCGTACCTGCCCCAGCACCCACGTCCAGGCGGCCTCGCCCAGCTCCCGGTACATCTCGCTCGCCGTCACCCGGACACGCTACACGGCCTGGCCCGTCGTCCGGTCCGGTTGCCAGCCCAGCGCCCGGGAGATCCCGCGGGCCGCCAGCCGCACCGCCGGGACCAGCACCGGCACCTGGGCGTCGGCCTCGGGCACCACCACCGAGACGGCCGCCACCACCTGCCCCGTCGCCCCGCGCACCGGAGCCGCCACCGACAGCGCGTCGTCGGTGACCTGACGGCTGCTCACCGCGGCACCCGTGCGCCGGACTTCGGCCAGGGAGCGCCGCAACCGGGCTGGATCCGTGACGGTGTACGGCGTGAAGGACGTCAACGGGCCTGCACAGTAGTCCTGTTGGAAGCCGGGCGGCTCGTGCGCGAGCAGGGCGAGCCCCACCCCGGTCGCGTGCAACGGCCAGCGGGCCCCGACCCGGATGTGCACGCCCACCGCCGACCGCCCCGACAGCCACTCGATGTACACGACGTCCGACCCGTCCCGCACCGCCAACTGCACGTTCTCGTGCGTCGCTTCGTACAGGTCCTCCAGGTACGGCAGCGCGATCTGGCGCAGCGCCAGGCCGCGCGGCGCCAGCGCGGCCAGTTCCCAGAGCCGCAGCCCCACGTGGTAGAGGCCGTCCGCGTCCCGTTCCAGCGCGCCCCACGCGGTGAGCGCGCCGACCAGGCGGTGCGCGGTGGTGAGGGTGAGCCCGGCCCGGCGGCTGATGTCCGTCAGGCTCAGCGCCGGATGTCCGTGGTCGAAGGCGGCCAGCACCGCGAGCAGCCGGTCGGGCGCGGAGCGGACGGTGGCGGTCATGGCCGGTCGGCGACGCGCAGCAGCAGGGTGTGGAGCGTCGCCCGCTCGGCGGGGTCCAGCGGGTCCAGCAGCTCGTTCGTCACCCGCTGGCCGGCCTCGTCGGTGTCCCGCAGGAACGCCCGGCCGGTCTCGGTGAGCACCACGATCCGGCTGCGGCGGTCGTCGGGGGAGGGGCGCCGCTCGGCGAAGCCCAGCTTCTCCAGGTCGTCGACCAGGCCGACGATCGCGCTCGGGTCGTAGCCGAGCCGGGTGCTCAGCTCCCGCTGGAGCGAGCCCTCCGAGCCGGCGAGGAACCGCAGCACCGCGTAGTGGCGCAGCCGCAGCCCCGACTCCTGCAGGAACGTGTTGAAGACCTGCCCCGAGCGCAGCCCCAGGCGGTACAGCAGGTAGCCCGTGTCCGCGTGCAGCCCGCGCATCCACGGCTCGTCCGCGTCGATCGAGGTCGGGTTCTCGGTGTGCTGGCGGGTGATGGCGTCTCCCAGGTCCGGGCCCCGGCGGCGGGGCGGTCTTTCGCACGGATTCCAGCATGAGGCACCCATGAGATGACAACAACTATTGACGACAACAATTATTGCTCTTAGCTTCGATCTCGAAAGCCGCAGGTGGCCTCCGGGCCGCCGCCGTCGTCTGTGAAGGGACCGACCGTGCCCACCATCGATCTCACCGGCAAGGCCGCCGTCGTCACCGGAAGCGGCCGGGGCCTCGGCCTCGCCTATGCCCACGCCCTGGCCGCCCACGGCGCCTCGGTGGTCGTCAACGACGTCGACGAGACCGTCGCCGAGCAGGCCGTGAAGTCCATCACCGCGGCCGGCGGCACCGCCGTCGCCGAGGTGGTCCCGGTCGGCACCGCCGAGGCCGCGGAACGCCTCGTGAACAGGGCGGTCCAGGAGTTCGGCCGGCTCGACATCCTGGTCACCAACGCGGGCATCCTGCGCGACAAGGTGCTGTGGAAGATGACCGACGACGACTTCGACGCGGTCGTCACCACCCACCTCAAGGGCACCTTCACCTGCGCCCGCGCCGCCGCCGTCCGGATGCGCGAGCAGGGCGAGGGCGGCACCCTGATCCTGGTCGGCTCCCCGGCCGGCCAGCGCGGCAACTTCGGCCAGACCAACTACGCCGCCGCCAAGGCCGGCATCGCCGCCATGGCCCGCACCTGGTCCATGGAGCTGGGCCGGGCGGGCATCACCGTCAACGCGATCGTCCCGGTGGCCGCCACCGCGATGACCGAGACCATCCCCGCCTTCGCCCCGTACATCGAGGCCATGAGGAACGGCGAGCCGCTCCCGGGCTTCCTGCGCAAGGGCGAGGGCTTCGGCACCCCCGAGGACTGCGCGGCCCTCGTCCCCTTCCTGGCCTCCGAGGCCGCCCGCTCGATCACCGGCCAGGCCATCGGCATCGGCGGGGACAAGGTGGCACTCTGGTCGCATCCGCAGGAGATCAGGGCGGCCTACGCCGACGGCGGCTGGACCCCGGACACCCTGGCCGACGCCTTCCCCACCTCGGTCGGCGCCGAACTCCAGACGGTCGGCATCCCGGCGCCCAAGCTTCCGGAGGCGTGATGGACCTGGCATCCCTCACCGCGATCGACGTCCACACGCACGCCGAGGTCTCCTCCCGGGGACACTCCTCCCTCGACGACGACCTGCACGACGCCTCCGCCGCCTACTTCAAGGTCGAGGGCAAGCGGAAGCCGACGATCGAGGAGACCGCGGCCTACTACCGGGAACGGAACATGGCCGCCGTGATCTTCACGGTGGACGCCGAGTCCGCCACCGGCACCGCGCCCGTCCCCAACGAGGAGGTCGCCGAGGCCGCGGCCGCCAACTCCGACGTCCTGATCCCCTTCGCCTCCGTCGACCCCTTCCGCGGCCGGGCGGGCATCAGGCAGGCCCGCCGCCTGGTCGAGGAGTACGGGGTGAAGGGCTTCAAGTTCCACCCCAGCATCCAGGGCTTCTTCCCGAACGACCGCGCGGTGGCCTACGGGCTCTACGAGGTGATCGAGGAGACCGGCACCATCGCCCTCTTCCACACCGGGCAGACCGGTATCGGCGCCGGTGTCCCGGGCGGCGGCGGGATCCGGCTGAAGTACAGCAACCCGCTGCACGTGGACGACGTGGCGGCGGACTTCCCGCACCTGAAGATCATCCTGGCGCACCCGTCCTTCCCCTGGCAGGACGAGGCCCTCGCCGTCGCCACCCACAAGCCGGGCGTCCACATCGACCTGTCCGGCTGGTCGCCCAAGTACTTCCCGCCGCAGCTGGTGCAGTACGCCAACACGCTGCTCAGGGACAAGGTGCTGTTCGGCTCCGACTTCCCCGTCCTCACCCCCGACCGGTGGCTCGCCGACTTCGCGAAGCTGCCGATCAAGGACGAGGTCCGGCCGAAGATCCTCAAGGAGAACGCCGCCCGCCTGCTCGGGCTGACCAAGCCATAAGGGGCCGCAGATGCGCAACGAGGGACTGGGATCGTGGCCCGCACGCCGGGCCCGCAAGACCCCGCACCGCACGGCACTGGTGTCCGGTGGGCAGTCGACCGACTACCGCGCCCTGCACGCACGCACCACCCGCCTGGCCCACGCCCTGCGCGCCCTGGGCATCCGCCGCGGCGACCGCATCGCGTACCTGGGCCCCAACCACCCCGCCTACCTGGAGACCCTGTTCGCGGCGGGCACCCTCGGCGCCGTCTTCGTCCCGCTCAACACCCGCCTGGCCGGCCCCGAGATCGCCTACCAGCTCGGCGACTCCGGCGCCAAGGCCCTCCTCTACGGCCCCTCCCACGCCGGTCTGGTCGCGGGCCTGCCCGGCACCACCGACGTCCGGACGTACGTCGAAGTCGGCCCGGAGTACGAGGAGTTGCTGGCAGCCGCGGCCGACGACCCGATCGACGAACCGGTCGCCCCCGACGACACCTGCATCATCATGTACACCTCGGGAACGACCGGCCGCCCCAAGGGCGCGATGCTCACGCACGCCAACCTGACCTGGAACGCGTTCAACGTCCTGGTCGACACCGACCTGATCGCCGACGAACGCGCCCTGGTCTCGGCCCCGCTGTTCCACACGGCGGGCCTCAACATGCTCGCCCTCCCGGTCCTCCTCAAGGGCGGGACCTGCGTCCTGGTGGAGTCCTTCGACCCGGCCGCGACCCTCGTCCTGATCGAACAGCACCGGATCACCTTCATGTTCGGGGTCCCCACCATGTTCGACCAGGTGGCCCGCCACCCCCGCTGGCCGGACGCCGACCTCTCGTCCCTGCGCATCCTCACCTGCGGCGGCTCCCCGGTCCCGACCCCGCTGATCGCCAGGTACCAGGAGAGAGGCCTGACGTTCCTCCAGGGCTACGGCATGACGGAGGCCTCGCCCGGCACCCTCTTCCTGGACGCCGAGCACGCGACCAGCAAGGCGGGCTCGGCGGGCGTGCCGCACTTCTTCAGCGACGTACGGGTGGTGCGGCCCGACCTGACCCCGGTGGACGTCGGCGAGCCCGGCGAGGTCATGGTCCGCGGACCCCATGTCATGCCCGGCTACTGGGGTCTGCCCGAGGAGACCGCGGCCTCCTTCGCGGACGGCTGGTTCCGCAGCGGGGACGCGGCCACGGTCGACGAGGACGGCTACGTCTTCATCGTCGACCGCCTCAAGGACATGATCATCTCCGGTGGTGAGAACGTCTACCCCGCCGAGATCGAGGACCTGCTCCTCACCCACCCCGACATCGTCGAGTGCGCGGTCATCGGCGTTCCGGACGACAAGTGGGGCGAGGTGCCGCGCGCCGTGGTCGTGCCCCGCGAGGGTGCCGTCCTCGACCCCGACGAGGTGCTCGCCTCACTCTCCGGGCGGCTCGCCAAGTACAAGCTCCCCAAGTCGGTGGTGCTCGCCGACGAACTCCCGCGCACCGCCTCCGGCAAGCTCCTCAAGGCCCGGGTGCGCAAGCGCTACGGCTCCGACTCCCAGTAAGGAAAACGACATGAGCGTCACGGTCAACGGCCTCGACGAACTGAAGAAGCTCGCGGGCAGCGACCTGGGCACCAGCGCCTGGATCGAGGTCACCCAGGACCGCATCGACACCTTCGCCGACGCCACCGGCGACCACCAGTGGATCCACGTCGACCCCGAGCGGGCGGCCGCGGGCCCCTTCGGTGCCCCGATCGCCCACGGCTACCTCACCCTGTCGTTGTTCATCCCCCTGTTCACCGAGCTGCTCGACGTCCAGGGCGTCACCACGAAGGTCAACTACGGCCTCAACAAGGTGCGTTTCCCCGCGCCGGTGAAGGTGGGCTCGCGGATCCGGCTGACCGCGAGGCTGGCGGAGGTCGAGGACGTGCCGGGCGGTGTGCAGATCGCCGTCGACGGGACGATCGAGATCGAGGGCGGGGCCAAGCCCGCCGCCGTACTGCAGAGCCTGTCGCGGTTCTACGCGTAGTGCCGCGGGCCGGTGGGGCACGACTGACCGCAGCCAGAACGTGCCCCGTAAGGGGCGCGGGGAACTGCGCGACCAGCCCCCACCGGCCCGCAGCCGAACCGGGTGCTCAGCTCACCACGTCCACGAAGATCGGGTTCGAGTAGAACCACGTGTCCGCCCACGGGTCGCCGTTGCCCGGCTCGTGCGGGATCGGGCCGTGCGGGTCGATCGCCGCGCCCAGGTAGCCCGTTCCGTTGCGTTTGCCGTCGCTGCCGCGCAGCCGGACGTAGAACGACTCGTCGCCCGCGGTGATGGGGATGCGCAGGGTGTAGGTGCCCTTGCGGCCGGAGACGTCCTTCGTCCGGACGACCTTGGTGTCGGGCGCCTGCCAGGTGTCGCGGTCGGTCACCGGGCCGCGCACCGCGCCCCGGATGAGGTCGACGTGCGCCAACTGGGGCAGGATGCCCTGTGCGTTGACCCGTGACGCGCTCGTCACCGTCACGTTCAGGGTGATCCGCTCGCCCTTGCGGACGCGCAGCCGTCCACCCAGCGTGACACCGGCGCCGTGGTCGCAGTCCCGCTTCAGCCGGACGTCGAGGCCGTCCAGCAGGTGCCCGTGGTCCAGCCAGACCCGGCCCGCGCGCAGGCCAGCCATCACCGCACGGTAGCCGTACCGGGTGACGCCGACGTGCGTACGGCTGAACTCGCCCGGCCAGAAGTCGCTGCCGGGCTGCGGGGTGTCGGTGTTCACCGGGTCGGGCAGCTTGCCGGTGTTGTCGAAGTTCTGCCCGGCCGGCCAGTCGCCGTTCCTCCAGGTGTCGAAGACCGTGCGGTGGTTGTCGGAGTTCGTGGTGATCGTGAAGAGGCGCCCCTCCGACAGCATCGCGTCCCAGAGGCCGCCGACCGTGGCCGTCGCCCAGTCGAAGCCGCCGTAGGTGAGGTACGCGTCGGCCGGGTAGCCCGCCCAGGACTGGGCGGAGGGCTTGTTCTCGTACTCGCCGCGGATCGAGGTGGCACCGCGCCAGCCCGGGATGGCGGCACCCTGGGCGCCGGGCGCGCCCTCCATGCCGATCATGATCTCGGAAGCCGCGTCCCGCCAGTTGCGCATCTCGTGCGGGGAGTCGATGCCGAGCCGCAGCGGGTGGTTGGCGAGGACGAGGACGTCGTCGACGTAGCCGGCGCGGCGCTGCTCGGCCAGCCACTGGATGGCCTTGACGGCGTGCGCCTCGTTGCGGGCGGTGTCGGCCGCACCCGCCGATCCCTCGGTGTAGCCCAGGAGCTTGCCGTCGTAGGCCAGCTCGAACTGCGTGAGCAGATCGGTCTCGTGCGGTCCTGGCGCGGCGAACACCGTGCAGTGCTCGGCGGCCGGGATGTACCACTCCAGGCCCTGGAAGATCAGCTGGCGGGGGTTCTCGGCACGCGCCTTGAGGATCTCCGAGTGCTCCGACTTCGCGCCGTAGTAGGCGTGCCCGAAGTTGGAGTGCTCGTTGAACACCATCCAGTCCAGGCCGTACTCGGCGGCTGCCTGGGCCTGCTGGGAGAACGTGTACTTGGCGTCGTGGCTGTACACGGAGTGGACGTGGTGGTCGCCGACCAGGTAGGCGAGACGGGGGTCCTCGCCGCCCAGGCCCCGGCCGGACGCGGCGGACGCGGGGGTCGCCGCCGACCCGAGCGCGAACGCGGCGCCGAACAGGCCCGCGCGGCGCAGGAGTCCGCGCCGGGACATGCCCTGGGCGTCCAGGTCGGCGGGGGAGACGGCAGGGTCGGCCCAGGTGGGCAGCTGCTGCTCGGTCATGAAGATGATCCTCGTAACGGGGGTCAGGCGGTCATGAAGGAGGAGACGGGCAGGGCCCGGGAGACGATCCGGACGTCGCCGAGGCGGCCGTACAGGATCTGGTCGATCTTGTCCGCGTACTCGTAGCCGCCGAGCAGCCAGGGCTTCCCGGACGAGGCGATGCCGACCGCGGCGGCGTGCGGGTTGCGGGCCACCGGGCAGCCCTGCACGTACATCGTGGTGTGCTTGCCGTCGTTGACGACGGCGACGTGCCACCAGATCTCCGGGTCGGTCTCGTCGCCCCAGTTGGTGGCCAGCTGCTGCTGGTTGAGCGGGTGGACGGCCCACTGCGGGCCGGGGCCGTCGGAGAGGGAGAGCGTGGCGAGCGGCTCGTCCGGGTCGTCGGTGACGGTGCCGACCGAGCCGTTGCGGCCGGTGCGGCTGACCAGCCCGGACCAGGCGTTGTGCGAGGAGTTCCAGTCCGCGGGCAGCCGGTAGAACGCCTCGATGGTGTAACCGTCCTCGAAGGTCGCCGAGTTGAGCGGTGCGCCGTCGACGGTGCGCAGGTAGGCGCCCTTCAGCGGTGACTTGAAGCCGGTGAACTCCAGGCTGCCGTGGCCCGGCTGGTCCGGGTGGTGGTCCGCCGACCAGCCGAGGGTGCCGCCGCCCACCGACACCACGGTGAGGTCGTTGCCGTTGCCGGACAGGTCACGGACCGTGCCGGAGACCGCCGAGTCGAACCGCCAGTAGGCGGCGGTGCCCCGGACCAGCAACTGCGAGGCGGGCCGCGCCGGGCGGACCGGCACCGGGTCGAAGCCGGCGAAGCGGTCCGCGAAGTCGATGTCGACGGAGAAGCGGTCCCCGTCACCGCTGAGCTCCATCTCCTGCCGCTCCAGCTCGTTCAGGCCCTTCTTGGCCCGGCCGAGGATCCACGGCGAGACCGTCTCCACGTCGATGACGTCGCGGTCCAGGTCGAAGTGGTAGAGGCGGATCATCGCCGCGCCGCCGAAGTACCGGTTCTGGTAGTTCGTCAGGTGCAGGTGCACGTCGTTGCCGGCCGCGTTCTTGCGGGTCGCGCGGCGGGCCGGCCAGTAGTGGCCGTTGAGGGTGAGGAAGATCTGGTCGTGCTCGTCGACCAGCTGGTCCCACAGCTGCTGCCCGTACGACGACAACTCGTCGTCGTCCACGACCAGTTCGTGCGTGGTGAGGATGACCGGCGCCTTCGGGTGCGCGGCGATGACGTCCTTCGCCCAGGCGTACCCCTTGGCCGACAGCCGCCAGTCCAGGGCCAGGACGAGCCACTCGCGCCCGGCCGCCTTGAACAGGTGGTAGGTGTTGTAGCCGTCCGCGGAGGCCCCGCCGAACGTCGGCTTGTCCGCGAAGCGCTGCGGCCCGAAGGCGTCCAGGTACGGCGTGGCACCGCGCTGGTCGTCCGTGGACGACCTGATGTCGTGGTTGCCGGCCAGCACGCTGTAGCCGACCCCGCGCCGGTCGAGGATCCCGAACGCCTTGCTGATCGCGGCGAACTCCTCCGCCGCACCGTTCTGGGTGAGGTCGCCGAGGTGGGACAGGAAGACGATGTTGTCGTCGGATTCGCCGCCGTGCTCGAGGAGGTAGCGCAGCGAGGCCTCGATGGGCGCCGGGTTGATGCTCGGCCCGTCGAAGAGGTACTGGGTGTCGGGCATCACCGCGAGGGTGAAGCGCCGGCTCTCCGGGTCGGGCCGCCGGCCGGAGCCGGAGGACGCCTCGGCGACGGTGGGCAGCGCGACCCCGGCGGTGGTGGCGGCGCCGAGGAGCGCGGTCGCCCGGAGGAAACTGCGGCGTCCGGCTCCGGCCTGCGCGGCCTCGCCCTGAGGGTGGTCATGCGAAGTACACACGTGTGCTCCGTGAGTAAGCAGAAGTGACGGCGAAGAGCGTGGGGGGATCTCGGAAGGCGGATCTCGGCAGTACGGATCTCAGAGGACGCGCAGGGTCCAGCTCCAGCGGTGGATGCCCGGTGCGACCAGGTAGGAGGGGAAGGTGTCGGGACCGCACGATGCCGTACCGAGGCCCCGGTGCGCGGCGTCGATGTGGACCACACAGCCGGCCCGCGGCACGAGTTCGTCGTGGTGCGTGACGGCGGTGAGGTCCTCGGCGCGGTAGCGGCTGACGGAGACCTGGCGGGGCTCGTCCAGCTCGACCGCGAGCCCGGTGGCGTCCGGCGCCGACAGCGTGAACCGCCGTACGCCGTGCCGGCCGCCGCTCTCCTGGGGCCGCAGATACGGGGTGAACAACTCGTCCACGGGCAGCGAGTGGTGGCCGACCGGGGCTCCGGCGGCACGGTCCGGGTACGACTCCCAGGGACCCTGACCGAACCACTCCAGCAGGTCGAGCCCGGCCACCGTCTCGAAGACCGAGCCGACCCGGGCCACGTCGTCGAACTCCTCGGGGAGTTCGGCCGACTCGTCGACCCGGACACCGCCCTCGACCGGCGTGAACTCCTGCCGGTGCCGCACGACGCCGACCGTGCCGGCGTACTCGGCGAGCACGGTCACCCTCCCCCAGCCTTCGGCCGGGGGCACCCCCATCTCGCTTCGCTCGCCGTCGCGGCGCACCGAGACCACCTTGCGCACCAGCCGGTCCAGGCCCCAGGCGCGCCAGCGCAGCGCCATCCCGCCCAGCTCGTCGTTGTCGGTGGGCGCCCGCCACAGCGACAGCGCCGGCGCGGCGGTCAGCAGCGGATGCAGCAGCAGTCCCTCGCCGTCCACCTCGACGGCGGGCCCCGCCGGCACCGGCGGCCCGAGCCGGTCCGCCGCCCGGAGCCGGATCTGCGGCGCGCAGATCTCCGTACCCGCCGGCGCCCACGCCTGGTCCTCGGCGACCGTCACCCGCAGCGTCAGCCACGCCTCACCGCCGTCCGCCGGTACCTCGAACGGCAGCGGTACGGCCGCCGTCTCGCCGGGACACAGCTCGGGCAGCTCGGCCGGGCCGGTCAGGGTACGGCCGTCGGCCAGCGCCAGTTCCCAGGTGCCGGCCAGCCAGTCGAAGCCCCGGAAGTGCTGGTGGTTGGCGAGCACGATGCCCTCGTGCCGGAAGCACCGGATGCGGACCGGCGCCGCGATCTCCCGGTGCTCGTACATCGCGGGCTTGGGGGTGCGGTCGGGGAAGACGATGCCGTCCGCGACGAACGCCCCGTCGTGCAGGGCCTCGCCGAAGTCGCCGCCGTACGCCCAGCGGTGGCCGGGCGCGGTGACACCGTTGTCGTACAGTCCGGCGCCCGTGCGCCCGACCGGTCTTCCGTCGCTCACCCGCTGGAGAATTCCGTGGTCCCAGAACTCCCAGATGAACCCGCCCTGAAGTCCCGGAGTGGACTCGATGGCGGCCCAGTGGTCGGCCAGCGTGCCGTTGCTGTTGCCCATCGCGTGGGAGTACTCGCACTGGATCAGGGGCTTGGTCTGCTCCCCGGACAGGGCGTGGGCGACGCAGTCCTCCAGCGGTGCGTACATCGGACAGGCGATGTCGGAGGCCACGTCCGGGTCGGCCCAGCCGCGCTTGGCCGCCCCCTCGTACTGGATCGGCCGGGTGGGGTCGTGCCGCCGCACCCAGCCCGCCGCCGCGTCGTGGTTCGCGCCGTAGTCGGACTCGTTGCCCAGCGACCAGATGATGACCGACGGGTGGTTCTTGTCGCGCAGGACCATGCGTGAGACCCGGTCCACGAAGGCGTTCAGGTAGCGCGGGTCGTCGGCGGTCTCGTGGGCGTGGTCGTGGGACTCGATGTCCGCCTCGTCGACGACGTAGAAGCCGAGCTCGTCGGCGATGTCGTACAGGGCCGGGTCGTTCGGGTAGTGCGAGGTGCGGATCGCGTTGAACCCGAACCGCTTCAGCACCACCAGGTCGGCGCGCATGTCGTCGTACGACACCGTCCGCCCGGTGAGCGGGTGGAAGTCGTGGCGGTTGACGCCCCGGATGAACACCCGCTCGCCGTTGACGAGCAGGTCCCGGCCGACGATCTCGACGTCCCGGAAGCCGACGCGGTGGTACGACGTGTCGGCGACCGTGCCGTCGGCGCGGTGCAGCCGGACGGTCAGCCCGTACAGCTCGGGCTGCTCCGCGTTCCAGGTGCGCACGTCCGGCACGACGGCGTGGATACGGGCCTCGCCGAGGAAGTCGGAGACCCGGTCGTCCTCGGTGTTGATCCGGTCGAACTCGGCGTCCTGCGCGAGGGGTTCGCCGTCGAGGTCGCCGGTGACGTACCAGCCGCCGGGCAGCGCCCGGTCGCCGGCGGCGTTGCGCACCTGGCAGTCCACACGCAGCTCGCCGTCCCGGCGGGCCCGCACGGTCACGTCCGCGAGCCGCAACGGGTCGGTCGCGTACAGCAGTACCGGGCGGGTGATCCCGCCGTGCCACCAGTGGTCCTGGTCCTCGATGTGCGAGGCGTCCGACCACTTGACGACGGTGAGCCTGAGCACCGACCGCGCGCCGGGGCGGACGGCGTCGGTCAGGTCGAACTCGGCGGCCAGGTGCGAGTCCTTGGAGACGCCCACCGGGCGCCCGTCGACGTGCACGAGGAGCACGCTCTCGGCGGCACCGACCTGGAGCACGATCCGGCGCCCGGCCCACTCGGCGGGCACGTCCAGCGCACGCTCGTAGACCCCCGTGGGGTTGGCGGCGGGGGAGTGCGGCGGGAACTCGCGGAACGGCATGGTGACGTTCGTGTACTGCGGCAGGTCGTCGGTGTCCTGCACGGTCCAGGCGCCGGGGACGTGTGCCGTGGACCAGGAGCCGCCGACCGGCGCGTCCGGAGCTGGCAGCAACTGGAAGGACCAGTCGCCGTCCAGGGGGAGTGCTCCGGCGCGCCGGTCGACGGCGTTCATGGGGAGCCGTCCCCAGGAGGTCACCTCGGGTGCCTCCCAGGGGCGGAGGGCGATCAGGGGATCGGCGGGCCGGGGCCCGGGGATCGACGGATCGTTCATCGGCGGATGGCTCCCTTTTACGGTGATGGGGGTGGCGTGGCGGGCCTGGGCAGGACGCGTCCTTCCCAGCCCCAGTCCGGGTCGACGGGGATGCCGAGCCGGTCCAGGACGGTGGGGGCGATGTCGACGAGGCGGGGCGAGTCGAGCCGCGTGCCGGCGGACGTGCCGGGCTCGGCGAGGATGACGAACACCTCGCGTTCGGCACGGGTGTCGCCGCCGTGGCCGCCGCTGTCGAGGTGCCCGTGGTCGGTGGTGACCAGGACGGTCCACCGCTCGCCGGAGCCGCGGGCCTCGACCGCCGCGAGCAGCCGCCCGAGGTGGGCGTCCTGGGCGAGCAGGGCGGCGTCGTAGGCGGGGGAGAGCGGGCCGGTGGCGTGGCCGGCCTCGTCGGTGGCGCCGAAGTACACGAACACCAGGTCCGGGTCGTGCTCGGTGAGCCAGCGGACGGCGGTGCGGGCGACGAGCTCGTCCGCGGTCGCGTAGCCGTCGGTCTCGCCGTCGTGGTGCACCCGCCGGCCGATGGCGGGGCCGAGGGTGCCGCGGTGGACCAGCTCCGGCCAGGACACCGCGGCCGCGGTGCGCAGGCCGGGACGGGCGGTGGCGGCGCGGGTGAGGAAGTCGGGGTGACGGGTGTAGTCGGCGCCGGCGAAGTCGTTGCCGGTGACCCCGTGCCGGTCCGGCCACACCCCGGTCAGCACGCTCGACCAGCCGGGGCCGGAGTCGGTGTAGGCCATGCTGGTGGACGGCCCGTCCGCGGCCCGGCCGTCCGCCTCGCCGTACGGCAGCAGGCTGGTGCCGTGGGCACCCGCGGTCATGAGGCCGTGCAGGACGGGCGCGTGGGCACCGGGCCGGGTCAGCCGGTCGTGGCGCAGCCCGTCCATGCCCACCACGAGCACCCGGTCGCGCCCGGCGCCGTCCGTCCCGGCGGACACGGCACGGCGCCGGGCGAAGGGCAGGCGGGCCGAGGGCCCCTTACCCTCCGCTCCTGGCGTCCGCCAGGCGTCGGCGTTCGTCACCGGATCCCTCCCTCTGTCTCGCGCGTACCGTGCGGGCCGGCCCGGCCCGCACGGGTCAGGTGCCCTGCACCGCGCCCTCGGTGGCGCCCGCGATGAAACCGCGGGCGAAGATGCTGAACACGATGACCAGCGGGAGCGCCGCCATCAGTACACCGGCCATGACCATGCTGTAGTCGGTGGTGTGGCCGACGTTGAGCTGGGCGAGCTCCACCTGGAGCGTCACATGGCCGGGGTTGGTGAGCACGACCAGCGGCCAGATGTAGTCGTTCCAGCAGTTGACGAAGGCGTAGATGGCGAGGAACGACAGCGCGGGCCTGATCATCGGCAGTGCGATGTTCCAGTACTGCCGGAAGAACCCGGCGCCGTCGATGCGCGCGGCGTCGAGGAGTTCGTCGGGCACGCCGTTCTGGATGTACTGGTGCAGCCAGAAGATGCCGAAGGCGTTGGCGAGGGACGGCAGGGCCAGCGCCTTGAGCATGCCCACCCAGCCGATCTTCGACATGAGGATGAACTGCGGCAGGATCGCCAGCTGCAGGGGCAGCATCATGAACAGCAGCAGCGTGCCGAAGAGCAGCTTGCGCCCGGGGAAGTCGAACTTGGCGAAGGTGAAGGCCGCCAGGGAGTCGACGAACAGCACCAGGACGGTGGTGACGGTCGCGACCATCACCGTGTTGAGCATCGACCCGAAGAAATCGATGGTGTTCAGCACATGCCGGATGTTCTCCAGCAGATGGGAGCCGAAGGTGAACTTCGGCGGGCTCTTGTAGATGTCCTGGGTGGTGTTGGTCGCCATGACGATCGTCCACGCGAAGGGGAAGACCGAGATCAGGACGGCCACGACGAGAATGATGTGCGCCGTCAGGCCCCTGGGGCGGCGCAGCCGTCTGCCGCCCGTGGCCGGCCGCGCGGTGTCCACTGCCGTCATACCTTCCTCCCTCGTGTGGTGATGCGCCAGTTGACGGCGACGAGGACGATGATCAGTACGAAGAAGGCCCACACGATGGCCGCGCCGTAGCCGTAGTCGTTGTTGAGGAAGGCCGACTGATAGAAGTACAGCAACGTGGTCAGACCCGCCTGGCCGGGGCCGCCGAGGTTCGCGTTGGCGGCGTTGCTGCCGAACAGGACCTGGGGTTCGCTGAAACTCTGCAGACCGTTGATGGTCGAGATGATGACGGTGAACAGGATGATCGGCCGCATGATCGGGATCGTGATCTGGAAGAACGTGCGGATGGGTCCCGCACCGTCCACCTTCGCCGCCTCGTAGATCGAGTTCGGGATCGCCTGCAGACCCGCCAGATAGATGATCATGTTGTAGCCGGTCCACTGCCAGGTCATCAGCAGCGCGATGACCAGCTTGATCAGCCACGGGTTGCTCAGCCAGGGAACCGGCGAGATGCCGACCATGCCCAGGATCGCGTTGACCAGACCGAAGTTGTTGCTGAACACAGCGCCGAAGAAGATCGCCACGGCGACGATCGAGGTGACGTTCGGGACGTACAGCGCGATGCGGTAGAAGCCCTTGAAGCGGCGCACCGAGTGCAGCAGCGTCGCCAGCATCAGGGCGCCGAAGAGGGTGGGCACGGTGGACAGCACCCAGATCACCAGGGTGTTGCGGATCGACAGCCAGAACACCGGGTCGTCCCACAGGAACCTGAACTGCTGCAGGCCCACGAACTGCATGGTGCCCATGCCGTCCCAGCGCTGGAAGGCCAGGTACAGCGAGTAGAAGACGGGGAAGAAGGAGAACGCGGCGAAGATCAGGTAGAACGGCGAGATCGCCAGGTACTGCCGCCAGTACGACAGCGGCCCGCGCCGCCTGGGCCGAGCGGAGCCCGCGGGCGGTGTGCGCCGTGGGCGGAACCGGGCCGGGACCGGCCCGCCGAGGCGCTGCGGCACCTCGGCGGAGCCGGTGACCGGAGGGGACGACACCTCAGCTCACCCCCTGCCGGCGGGCGATCTGCTTGGCCTGGCTGACCGCGTCCTTCCAGGCGTCGTCGGGCTTCTTGCCCTTGGCCTCGATGTTGGTCAGCTCCGTCTTGTAGGGGGCCATCACAGCGGCGTCGGCCGGAGCCTCGTACGCGAGCGGCACGGCCTTGGCGGCCGGCCCGAAGACGTCGATGATCTTCTGTCCGCCGAAGAAGGCGTCGGGGCCCGTCATGGCCGGCATGGTGTAGGCGGCCGGGGCGGCGGGGAAGATGGCGGCGTCGGTGAAGCCGCGGGCGTCGTTGGCGGGGCTGAGGATCCAGCTGATGATCTTGAACGCCTCTTCGGGGTTGCGGCACTGCTTGGGCAGGGCCAGGTAGGAGCCGCCCTGGTTGGCCGGTCCGACGGGCATCGCGCAGACCCGCCACTTGCCCTTGGTCTGCGGCGCGGCCTGCTCGATGTCCAGCGCGTGCCAGGCCGCGCCGAGCTCGGTGAGGAGGGTCTTGCCGATGGCGGCGTTCCAGGTGTTGTCGTTGATCTTGGCGTCGAGGCCGAGGGTGTAGGGGCGCACCGACGTGGTCCACGCGGCGCGGATGTGGTCCTGGTCGCCGATGAAGTGGTTGTTCTTGTCGATGAACCGCTGGGTGCCCTGACCGACGGTCATGTCGAACATGGAGCCGAGGTTGTTGACCAAGTAGGTGCCGGGGTTCTTCTTCTGCAGCTCAGTGCCGAGCGTGAAGTAGTCCTCCCAGGTCTTGACCAGGGCGGCGACCTTGTCGGGGTCGGTGGGCACCCCGGCCTTGGCGAAGAAGTCCTCGCGGTAGAACAGCGCGGTGGGGCCGATGTCGATCGGGAAGCCGATCTGCTTGCCGTCCTTGCTCTGGGCGAGCTTGGTCTTCCAGCCCAGGTACTGGGACGAGATCTTCTTGAAGCCGAGGTCGTTCAGGTCGAGGAAGCGGTCGGCGTTGGGCAGGAAGGACGCGATGTCCTCGCCCTTGATGCCGGTGATGTCCGGCACGGAGGTGCCCGCCGCGATGGTGGTGGTGAGCTTCTGCTTGAAGTCGCCGCCGATGGAGGCGGAGGTCAGCTTGACCGAGCTGCTGAAGTGGGTCTTCGCCTCCGCGACCACCTTGTCGCTGAGCGCGCCACCCCAGTACCACAAGGTGAGGTCCTTGCCGTTCTTGGTGCCGCCCGAGCCCGAGCTGCCGCCGCATGCGACGGTCAGTCCGGACGCGGCCGCGGTGAGCGCGGCGGCCTGGAGGAAGCCTCTACGTGAAAGGTCCACGGGTCACTCCTGTTGTTCCTGTTCGTGGTACTGAGGGGCGTGGTGCTGTGGGGCTCGGGGGGTGTGGGGGCTCGGCGCGTGGGGCTCTGGGCTGTGGATCGGGTTTTCGGATGCGGGCCGGGTGCGGGCCGGGTCAGTGCCGCCAGGCGGGCGGAGTGACGGGGGCGTGGTGCACCGGGGGGCCCACGTCCGCCGGCAGGCGGTCGGCGAGGAAGCCGTAGGTCTTCTTCAGCTCGGGATCGGTCAGTGAGCGCCACCAGCGGTCGACGCCGTACCAGCCGGGCGCCGCGAGGGCGCCGCCGTGGTGCTGGACGGACAGCCCGGCCGCGAGGACCGCGAACCGCAGCCGCTCGGCCAGCGGCCAGCCGCCGAGGGAGGCCGTGACGAAGCTCGCCCCGAACACGTCACCGGCGCCCGTGGCGTCCAGGACCTCGACGTCGAGGGCCGGGACCTCGGCGTACTCGCCGGTGGTCTGGTCGACGGCGACCGCGCCGTCCCCGCCCCGGGTGACGACCGCCACCGGCACCAGCTCCGCGAGCGTGCCGAGGGCCGCGACCGCGGTGTCGGTGCGGGTGTAGGCCATCGCCTCGGTCTCGTTCGGGAGGAAGGCGTGGCACAGGGCGAGCTGGTCGAGGAGGTCGCGGGACCACTCCTGGGTCGGGTCCCAGCCGACGTCGGCGTAGACGTGGGTGCCGTTCGCCGCCGCCTTGGCGATCCACTCGCGCGGCTCGGCCTCGATGTGCACGAGCGCCGTGCGCGCCTCGGGCGGGTCGCCCATCAGCGTGTCCTGCGAGTACGGGGGTTCCTGGCCGTGCGTGACGAGGGCCCGGTCGTGACCGGCGGCGAGCGAGACGGTGACGGGGGTGGGCCAGCCGTCCGCGGTGCGGGAGAGCGAGAGGTCGATGTCCTCCTGGTCGCACAGGACGTCCCGGCAGTACTCGCCGTAGAAGTCGTCCCCGAAGACCGTGGCCAGCGAGGTGCGCAGGCCGAAGCGGGACGCGGCCACCGCGAGGTTCGCGATGCCGCCGGGGCCGCAGCCCATGCCGGCCGTCCAGATCTCCTCGCCCGGCGTCGGCGGCTTGCCGAGCCCCGTGAGGACGAGGTCGTAGAAGAGCAGCCCGGTCAGCAGCACATCGGGCCTGTCGTCGTCCACGCGCGCAGCCTCTCGTCAAAACTCGTCATTTTCGATGACCGGAATCGTGCGCCGATCGAAGAGATTGGTCAATACCCGAGCAGAACTGAGCATGGATTTGATTGAAGATGACGAGTAGTGTTCGCCGCGTGCTGGCAGAACGACGACACCAACTCATCCTGCGGGCCCTGCGCGCCGGCGGCCCCGCTTCTGTGACCGACCTCTCCGAGCAGCTGAGCGTGAGTCCGGCCACCATCCGGCGCGACCTGGTCAAGCTGGAGGAGGACGGGCTGCTCACACGTGTCCACGGCGGCGCTGTCGTCGAGGAGGGCGACCAGCCCTTCGCCGAGGTCGCCGAGGTGCGGGTGGCCGAGAAGGACGCGATAGCCGCGTGCGCGGCGGCGCTGGTCAAGGACGGCCAGTCGGTGCTGCTCGACATCGGCACCACCGCCTTCCGGCTCGCCCGCCAGCTGCACGGCCGCCGCCTCACCGTCATCACCAGCAACCTGGTGGTCTACGAGGAACTCGCCGACGACGAGGGCATCGAGCTGGTGCTGCTCGGCGGCATGCTCCGCCGCGAGTACCGCTCCCTGGTCGGGTTCCTCACCGAGGACAACCTGCGTCAGCTGCACGCCGACTGGCTGTTCCTCGGGACCAGCGGGGTGCGCCCGGGCGGGCAGGTGATGGACACGACGGTCGTGGAGGTGCCGGTCAAGCGCGCCATGATCGGGGCGAGCGACAAGGTCGTGCTGCTCGCCGATGCCGCCAAGTTCCCGGGCACGGGCATGGCGAAGGTCTGCGGTCCCGGGGACCTGGACATGGTGGTGACCAACGCGCCGGTGGATCCGGCGACCCGAGCCGCCCTGGAGGAGGCCGGTGTCGAGGTGGTCCTGGCAGGAAAGGTTCAATCGTGAAACTGACGATTCTGGGCGGCGGCGGGTTCCGCGTGCCGCTCGTGTACGGCGCACTGCTGACGGACCGGGCCGAGGGGCGGGTCACCGAGGTCGTGCTGCACGATCTCGACGCCGGCCGGCTGTCCGCGGTCGCGCGGGTCCTGGCCGAACAGGCGGCCGGCGTCCCGGGCGCCCCCGCCGTGACCGCCACGACCGACCTGGACGAGGCCCTCACCGGCGCGGACTTCGTCTTCTCGGCGATCCGGGTGGGCGGCCTGGAGGGCAGGGCGAACGACGAGCGGGTGGCCCTGGCCGAAGGCGTCCTCGGCCAGGAGACGGTCGGCGCGGGCGGGATCGCCTACGGCCTGCGGACCGTGCCCGTCGCCGTCGACATCGCCCGGCGGGTCGCCCGGCTCGCCCCCGACGCCTGGGTCATCAACTTCACCAACCCCGCGGGCCTGGTCACCGAGGCCATGTCCCGCCACCTCGGCGACCGCGTCATCGGCATCTGCGACTCCCCGGTGGGTCTCGGCCGCCGGATCGCCCGGGTGCTCGGCGCGGCGAACCCGGGCGAGGCCTGGATCGACTACGTCGGCCTCAACCACCTCGGCTGGGTGCGCGGCCTGCACATCGCAGGACGCGACGAGCTCCCGCGCCTGCTCGCCGACCCCGACCTGCTCGGCTCCTTCGAGGAGGGCAAGCTCTTCGGCGTCGACTGGCTCCAGTCCCTCGGCGCCATCCCCAACGAATACCTGCACTACTACTACTTCAACCGCGAGGCCGTCCGGTCCTACCAGCAGGCCGAGAAGACCCGCGGCGCCTTCCTGCGCGACCAGCAGGCGCACTTCTACGAGGCGGTCACCGACCCGGGTGCCAGGGCCCTGGACGTCTGGGACCGCACCCGCGCCGAGCGCGAGGCCACCTACATGGCGGAGAACCGGGAGACGGCCGGCGCCGGCGAGCGCGACGCCGACGACCTCTCCGGCGGCTACGAGAAGGTCGCCCTCGCCCTGATGCGGGCCATCGCCCGCGACGAGCGCACCACCCTGATCCTCAACGTCCGCAACCGCGGCACCCTCTCGGTCCTCGACGGCGAGGCCGTCATCGAGGTGCCCTGCCTGGTCGACGCCAACGGCGCCCACCCGGTCGCCGTCGCCCCGCTGCCCGACCACGCCACCGGCCTCGTCTGCGCGGTCAAGGCCGTCGAGCGCGAGGTGCTCGCCGCGGCCGAGTCCGGATCCCGTACGACGGCCGTGAAGGCGTTCGCGCTGCACCCGCTGGTCGACTCGGTGAACGTCGCCCGGCGGCTGGTGGAGGGGTACACCGGGGTCCACCCGGGCCTCGCGTATCTTAAGTGACCAGCCGCTCGGAAAGCGCTTTCCAAACCTCTTCTGGAGACTTCCCATGCACGACGAACGCCGCCGGATCGAGGAGCGCGTAGAGCGCCTCCACAACCAGCGCATCAAGCCCGCGATCTACGCGGCCACCGTCCCCTTCGAGGTGTCCGCCTGGCAGGCCCCCGGGGAGCCGGTGCCCTTCGAGGAGGCCGCGGCCGCCGCCTACGAACCGTTCGCCATGGACACCCCGTGGGGCCCGCCCTGGGGCACCACCTGGTTCCGGATGCACGGCACGGTCCCCGAGGAGTTCGCGGGCCGCAGGGTCGAGGCCGTCATCGACCTCGGTTTCGTGGGCGACTGGCCGGGCAACCAGGCCGAGGCCCTGGTCCACCTCGCCGACGGGACCCCGCTGAAGGCGGTCAACCCGCTCAACCAGTACGTCCGGATCGCGAACCCGGCGACCGGCGGCGAGGTGATCGACTACCTGGTCGAGGCCGCCTCCAACCCCGACATCCTCGCCAACGACTTCGCGGCCCCGACCCCGCTCGGCGACGTGCTGACGGCCGGCGACAAGCCGCTCTACACCTTCAAGCGCGCCGACATCGCCGTCCTCGACGAGGACGTCTGGCACCTCGACCTGGACATCCAGGTGCTGCGCGAGCTGATGCTGGAGCTGGGTGAGCACGACCCGCGCCGGCACGAGATCGCGCACGCCCTCGACCACGCGATGGACCTGCTCGACCTGGACGACGTCTCCGGCTCGGCCGCCGCCGTCCGCGAGGCCCTGAAGCCCGCGCTGTCCAAGCCCGCGCACGCCAGCGCCCACCGCATCTCCGGCGTCGGCCACGCCCACATCGACTCGGCCTGGCTCTGGCCGATCCGCGAGACCAAGCGCAAGACCTCCCGGACCTTCTCCAACGTCACCTCCCTCGCAGAGGAGTACGAGGAGTTCGTCTTCGCCTGCTCGCAGGCCCAGCAGTACGAGTGGGTGCGCGACAACTACCCGCAGGTCTGGGCCCGGATCCAGGAGTCGGTCAAGAAGGGCCAGTGGGCGCCGGTCGGTGGCATGTGGGTGGAGTCCGACGGCAACCTGCCGGGCGGCGAGGCGGTCGCCCGCCAGTTCGTCCACGGCAAGCGGTTCTTCATGGAGCACTTCGGGGTCGAGACCAAGGGGGTGTGGCTGCCGGACTCCTTCGGCTACAACGCGGCCTACCCGCAGATCGCCAAGCTCGCCGGCAACGATTGGTTCCTCACCCAGAAGATCTCCTGGAACCAGACCAACAAGTTCCCCCACCACACGTTCTGGTGGGAGGGCATCGACGGCACCCGCATCTTCACCCACTTCCCGCCCGTCGACACCTACAACGCCCGCTTCAGCGGCGAGGAGATGTCTCGCGCGGTCCGCAACTACGCCGAGAAGGGCGGCGCCACCCGCTCGCTGGCCCCCTTCGGCTGGGGCGACGGCGGTGGCGGCCCCACCCGCGAGATCATGGAGCGGGCCCGCCGCCTGAAGGACCTGGAGGGCTCCCCGCGCGTCGAGGTCGAGCACCCGGACGCCTTCTTCGCCAAGGCCCGCGCCGAGTACGAGGACGCGCCGGTCTGGGTCGGCGAGCTCTACCTGGAGCTGCACCGCGCCACCTACACCTCGCAGGCCCGCACCAAGCAGGGCAACCGGCGCAGCGAGCACAAGCTCCGCGAGGCCGAGCTGTGGGCGACCACGGCCGCGCTGCACGCGCCCGGCTACCAGTACCCGCACGAGAAGCTCGACCGGCTCTGGAAGACGGTCCTGCTCCACCAGTTCCATGACATCCTGCCCGGCTCCTCGATCGCCTGGGTGCACCGCGAGGCCGAGGCCGAGTACGCCCGGGTCGCCGAGGAGCTGGAGGCGCTCACCACCGAGGCGGTCACCGCCCTGGGCGGCGGCACGGCCCGCGTCTTCAACACCAGCCCCTACGCCCGTACAGAGGTCGTCCGGGACGCCGCGGGCACGCCCCTGTACGTCGAGGTCCCCGCGGGCGGCAGCGCCCCGCTGACGGCCGCCGCCGAGGCCCCACGGCCGGTGACGGTCGACGGCCGTGTCATCGACAACGGTCTCGTCCGGGTGGAGATCGCCGAGGACGGCACCCTGTCGTCCGTGTACGACCACCGCGCGAACCGCGAGGTCCTCGCCGGGCAGGGCAACCTCCTGCGTCTCCACACCGACCTCCCGAACTACTGGGACGCCTGGGACGTCGACAAGCACTACAAGAACCGCTACACGGACCTGCTCGACCCCTCCGAGATCACCGTCGTCGACGCGGACCCGCTGCTCGGCTCGATCCGGATCACGCGCCCCTTCGGCAACGGCTCGACGATCACCCAGACGGTCACCGTCCGCGCGGGCAGCCCCCGGATCGACTTCGAGACGGACATCGACTGGCACGAGGCCGAGAAGTTCCTCAAGGCCGGCTTCCCGGTGGACATCCGCGCCGCGCACTCCTCCGCCGAGATCCAGTTCGGCCACGTCCAGCGGCCCACGCACACCAACACCAGCTGGGAGGCGGCCCGCTTCGAGGTCTCCGGCCACCGCTGGATGCATGTCGCGGAGCCCGGCTACGGCGTCGCCGTCATCAACGACTCGACGTACGGCCACGACGTCTCCCGCACGGTCCGCGAGGACGGCGGCACGACCACCACGGTCCGGCTCTCCCTGGTGCGCGCCCCGCGCGTCCCGGACCCGGGCGCCGACCAGGGCCGCCACCGCATCACCTACTCCCTGCTGCCCGGCGCCACCATCGGGGACGCCGTCGCCGAGGGCTACGCGCTCAACCTCCCGCTGCGGGTGGCCGACGCCGCGGGCGAGCCGCGGCCGGTCGTCTCGGTGGACGGCGAGGGCGTCACCGTCGAGGCCGTCAAGCTCGCCGACGACGCCTCCGGCGATGTCGTGGTCCGCCTCTACGAGTCCCGGGGCGGCCGCGCCCAGGGCGTCCTGCGCACCGGCTTCCCGCTGGCCGGCGCCCAGGTGACCGACCTCCTCGAGCGCCCCCTGGAGGACGCCGACGTGGACGGCGACACCGTCTCCGTCGCGCTGCGCCCCTTCCAGATCCTCACCCTCCGGCTGCAGAGGAGCTGACCGGATGGCCATGCAACCCTGGTTCACCGACGCCAAGCTGGGGATCTTCGTGCACTGGGGCATCTACGCCGTGGACGGGGTCCAGGAATCCTGGTCCTTCTACGACGACATCGTGCCGCACGAGCAGTACATGTCCCAGCTGGGCCGCTTCACCGGCGCCAAGTACGACCCGAAGGCGTGGGCGGACCTGTTCGCCCGCGCCGGTGCCAAGTACGCCGTGCTGACCAGCCGTCACCACGACGGAGTGGCCCTCTGGGACACCGCGTACGGCGACCTCAACCTCGGCCGGGACTACCTCGGCCCCTACGCCGAGGCCCTGCGCGCGCACGGCCTCAAGGTCGGCCTCTACTACTCGCACTCCGACTGGAACCACCCGGACTACGCCTCCACGCGCAAGCCGGGCCGCCCACCGGAGCTGGAGGACAACCGCTACTCGGAGGTGGCGGCCGAGGACGAGGACCTGGCCGCCTGGGAACGCTTCATCGCCTACCGGGACGGCCAGATCACGGAGCTGGCCTCCCGGTTCCGGCCGGACCTGATGTGGTTCGACGGGGAGTGGGACCGCAGCGAGGAGCAGTGGCGGATCCCCGAACTCGCCGCGCTGATCCGGTCGTACGTCCCGCACGTCGTCTTCAACGCGCGGATGCTCAGCGAGGGGGACTACGCGACCCCCGAGCAGGGCGCCCCCATCGTGCCGCCGGACGGCCCCTGGGAGCTGTGCCTGACGATCAACGACTCGTGGGGGTACCAGCACCACGACCACAACCACAAGTCCCTCGCCCAGCTGATCCGCTACTTCACCGAGACCATCGGGGGCGGCGGCAACCTGCTGCTCGACGTCGGCCCCATGGAGGACGGCACCATCCCGCAGCCGCAGGTGGAGCGGCTCGAAGGGCTGGGGGAGTGGATCCGCAGGCACGCGGAGGCGGTGTACGGGACCGGGCGCGGCCTGCCGGCCGGGCACCACTACGGCCCGAGCACCCTCTCCGCCGACCGGCGCACCCTCTACCTCACCCTGTTCGACGTCCCGCGCGCCGAGATCGGCGTCCGGGGCCTGGCGACCAGGGTGAACAGGGTCACCGTCCTCGGCACCGGCACCGAACTCGGCCACCGGGTGATCGGCGGGCTGCACGACGCCGTCGGCGTGCTGTGGATCGACCCGCCGGCCGCGGCCGACCTCGACCCGTACGCCACCGTGCTCGCCGTCGAACTGGACGGGGAGCTGGAGCTGTACCGCGGTTCCGGCCGGTTCTGAAACGGTTCGAGCCATAGGTCTGGATTTCTCATATGAAGAATTAAGAGAACGGTAAGTAGGCTGGTCACGGCGGCTTTTCGGGCCGCCGTGACCCTGTCGGTTTCCCTCTCGGACACCTTGAGTTCGCCTGACACCCCTGGGATGCGGGACGGCAGGGACGACAGAGAGGCATCACCGTGCGAGACCCGCGAATGTCAGCGATCGCCAAGGGGCTGAAGCGCCGGGGCCGGCTCATGGCACAGGCGGTGAGCCCGCCGCGCAAGACCCTGGACGCCATCCCGACGCAGCGCGCCGCCGAGCGGCCGAATCAGGCCTCCGGCGACGGCTACACGGCCCCGCTCGCCCCGCGCCTGGTGCAGTCCCCGGCCTTCGTGCTCTCCTCGGTGCGCTCCGGCTCCACACTGCTGCGGGTCCTGCTGAACAGCCACAGCCGCATCCGCGCCCCGCACGAGATGCACCTGCGCACGGTGCACGTCCGCATGTCCCGGGAGTTCACGGCGGACGCCATGCAGGAGCTCGCCCTCGACCGCGAGGAACTGGAGCACGTGCTGTGGGACCGGGTGCTGCACCTGGAGCTCAGCCGCAGCGGCAAGGACGTCATCGTCGACAAGACCCCGCCGAACACCCTCATCTGGCCGCGGCTGCACCGATGTTGGCCCGAGGCCCGGTTCATCCTGCTGCTGCGCCACCCCGGCGCCGTCATCCAGTCCCTGACCAGCCGCCGCGCCGACCCCGACCACGAGGCGATCCGCGCCGAGGTGCTGGGCTACGCGGAGAAGCTCGAAGAGGCCCGCCAGAGCCTCACCGGCGCCCATGTGATGACGTACGAGGAGCTCACCGCCGACCCGGAGCGGGTCACCCGCGGTCTGTGCGAGTACCTCGGTGTCCCGTGGGAGAGCCGCATGCTCGACTACGGCAGGCAGGACCACGGCACGTTCAGGCCGAAGCTCGGCGACTGGAGCAAGGAGATCAGGTCCGGCAGGATCCAGGCCGCCCGCCAGGCCGACCCGGCCGCCGAACTCCCGCCCCGGCTCGCCGGGATAGCGAAGGCGTGGGGGTACCCGGTCTAGGCACCCCCACGCCGACGGTTCCCGTTCGCTCGGCCTTCGCTCAGCCGGTGAAGCCCGCCGTGATCGAGGTGAACTGCCAGTCGCTCTGGCTGATGCCGGAGCAGTTGCTCACCACGCCACCGCCCGCGCAGCCGCGGTCCCGGTTCGCCGCCCAGAAGGCGAGCCGGGCGATGTGGTGCGAGTTCCCCCAGTCACGGATCTGCGTCCAGATCGCCGGGGTGGTGTTCTCCTGCTGGTCGGAGAGCCCGTTCATGCCGGAGATCCCGATGTGCGCGTAAGCCGTCGCGTCGTCCCAGCCGAACGTGGACTTCAGCTTGGTCTTCAGCCCCTCGGCCGCGGCCACGGTGTTGCCGTACATGTCGGAGCCGCCGCCGAAGTCGAACGGCATGATCGTGAAGACGTCGATGTCGGCGCCGATCGACTGAGCCTGCTCGATCAGCCGGTTGCCGTAGTACGTGGGGCCGGTGGTGGACGTCCCGAAGGTGACGATCGTCTTCAGGCCGGCGTTGTTGGCCTTGACCGTCTTGAGGGCGGTCAGGATCTTCGCCTGCACGGCCTCGTTCTCGAACTCGTCC
Source organism: Streptomyces sp. NPDC001714 (assembly GCF_042892755.1). NCBI lineage: Bacteria > Bacillati > Actinomycetota > Actinomycetes > Kitasatosporales > Streptomycetaceae > Streptomyces > Streptomyces sp. NPDC001714. The sequence continues at coordinate 262,778 of NZ_JBIAUL010000014.1, read as the reverse complement.
GTGTTCTCGATGTCCATGTCGACGGACTTGAGACCGTAGGCGTCGATCACCTTCTGGATCGCCCCCGCCAGCGCACTCGCGGACGAGCAGTTGGCGCCGAGCTTGCTGCCCTGCCAGCCACCGAACGACGGGGTGACGTCACCACCGGCCGCCCGGATCTGGTTGATCGCGGTCTGGTCCGCGCCGCCGGTCAGCGCCCGGCTGCCGTCCCAGGCCGGGGTGCAGCCGCCCGAGTCAAGGACGAAGGCCATGGTGAAGTTCTTGATGCCGGTCGCGTTCATCACGGTCGTCGGGTTCGGCGGGTCGCCCCAGCCCTCGTACAGGTAGGGCGCGGCCTGCTTGAACCCGGTCCCGCCGCCGGTGCCCGCGCTCGTCGTCACGGACACGGAGTTGGACGCCGCCGACACGTTCCCGGCCGCGTCCCGCGCCTTCACCGTGAACGTGTACGCCGTACTGGCCGACAGCCCGCTCACTGTGGCGGAGGTTCCGGAGACGCTCGTCGCCAGGGTCGACCCGCGGTAGACGTCGTACGCCGCCACCCCGACGTTGTCCGTCGCGGCCGACCACGACAGGGACACGCTCGACGAGGTCTTCCCGGTGGAGGTGAGGTTCGTGGGCGCGGTGGGCGCCTGGGTGTCGGAGCTGCCGCCGGGCCCGTCGAGGCTGATGTCGTCGGCGTAGTACGTCCCCTGGGCGTACCACCCGTGGACGTAGATCTGGGCGCTGGTCTGCGAGGCCCCGGTGGTGAAGGAGACCGTCAGCTGGCTGTACTGGGACGCCGAGGTCGTCCAGGTGGACGCCCCGCCGGTCACCCCGAGGTAGACGTACGAGCCGCGGACCCAGCCGCTGAGCGAGTACGTCGTGTTGGGCTGCACGGCGACGGTCTGCGTGCACTGGGCGTTGTCACTGGAGCTCGCGGCCCCCGCGAGCGCCTTGGAGCCGCCGTGCACGGGCGAGGACACGACCGAACCGAGGTTCCCGGAGCAGGACCACGGCGAGAGACTCCCCGACTCGAAGCCGGGGTTGGACAGGATGTTGGCCGCCTGCGCGGTACCGGGCAGCGCGATGGCCCCGGCGAGCGCGAGAGCGGCGGACCCGAGCAGAGCGAATATCCGACGTCTGGAACGTCTGAGCGAGTTGCGCACACGATCTCCCTGAAGGAATGGGGGTGTTCGGGAGTGCACACAGGTGCAAGGGGGGTGCGCAACCAAGTTGGTATGGACCAATCCGCCTGTCAAGAAGGCAGACGTGAATTGGTCCATACCGGTGAGTCAAGGCGCCCCGACAGGGGCGCGGGGCTGTGTTCAATATGCGGCTCCGCCGCGTGGGCGCGACCAGCCACGGCGGCGCCGCACCCGGCCGACAACCTAGAGCGGCAGCACCGCAGCCGCAGCGTCAACCGACTCCACTTCCACAGGCAACGCCGGCGCCAACACCACGTCGGCCTCCTCACGCTGCACGGGAACCGACGGCAGAACAGGCTTCGGCCCGGACACTACCGCGTAGTCCTGCCCCAGGAACGGCGGCTCGATCACCCCGGGGTCCTCGCCCAGCGCCAACTGCACCGCCGCCCAGGGCGCGTTGACCCCGCAGAGCGACAGCTGGTGCAACCCTCCGGCCGGCCGCGTGTTGACGTCGAGCAGCACCGGCTGGTCGCCGTACATCCGGAACTGGATGTTGGACAGGTAGTGCAGCCCGAAGCCCTCGGCGATGATCCGCGCCGGCTTCAGCCACTGCTCGTCGAGGGTGAACCCGCGTCGGCGCCCCTTCTTGGTGCGGCCCACGGCCAGCCGGACCCGGTTGTCCGGCCCGGTGAGGCAGTCGACGGACACCTCCGGCTCCTCGAGCCGCGGCATCACCAGCCAGTCCACCGGCTGGTCGGCGCGGCGCAGCGCGTCCACGACCAGGTCGAGCTGGACGTACGGGCCGGGGAACCCGTTGAGGTGAAAGAGCGAGAAGGGGGCGCGCGTGATCACGCGGAAACCGACACCACCCGCACCGGCGGCCGGCTTGAAGCAGGCCTTGTGCCCGCCGGCCTCCAACTCCTCGACGGCGGCGACGAGCTCGTCCGCCGTACGGACCCGCGACCAGGGCGGTACCGGGACGCCCACCGAGCTCACCGCCTCGTACGCGGTCGCCTTGTCCTCGAAGACCGCGGTGCCCTCCGGCGTCGGCGCCAGCAGGGCCGTGCCGACCGCCTCGAAGTCGGCCCGGTGGGCCACGATCGCCGACTGGTGCAGCCGGGGCACGAAGACATCGATGCCACGGCGCTGGCACTGGTCGAGGGCGTACTCGACGTAGGCGGCCGGGGACAGGCCCTCCGGCTCCAGGTCGGCGGTGTCGGCGGCGGCCAGCACGGGGGAGTCGGCGTCACCGTGCGTCGCATGGATCTCGACCGCCCGGTCGCTGGGATTTCTCCGCAGCTGATCCATGAAGAACACGTTCTCCGCGTACGTGCGGTTGAGCCAGACGCGTACGCGAGAGCGCATTAAAGCCGCCTTTCGGGGTTTTCGGGCAGGGGTCAGCGGGCCCGTGCCCGGGCAGGGTGGTTGGAGGGACACCAAACCGCCCTGGGCGAAGGGAAGTTCGTGGCGGTGGTGTTGGGGGGATCATACGGCTTTCAAGGGGCCCCGCGTGCAACGCGAGTGTTACGGATTTCCCCGTACTGTCCACGCGCGTTTTCCTGCACCGTCCTCGCCGGTTTCCTTGACGGCCGGACGCCCGGCCCGACACCCGGCCGGACGCACGGCCCGAAGCCCGGCCCCCGCGCCCGGCCGGGTGCTCTTGTTCCCGGCCCCCGAAGTGTGTTGTGGTGGGTGCCGACGACATGATCGGAAGGGGTACGGGGTGGAGTCCACGGCCGGTGCCGGGCGGTTGCTGGCCATCAGCGACCTGCACATCTCGTACCCGGAGAACCGCGAGCTCGTCGAGAAGATGCGCCCGGAGACGGACGAGGACTGGCTGATCGTCGCCGGTGACATCGCGGAGACCGTCGCGGACATCCGCTGGGTGCTGGAGACCCTCGCCGGCCGCTTCCGCAAGGTGCTGTGGGCGCCCGGCAACCACGACCTGTGGACCCACCCCAAGGACCCGGTCGCCCTGCGCGGAGTCGCCCGCTACGAGCACCTCGTCGGCCTCTGCCGGGAACTCGGCGTGCTCACCCCCGAGGACCCGTATCCGGTCTGGGAGGGCGAGGGCGGTCCGGTCGTCGTGGCGCCGCTGTTCCTGCTCTACGACTACTCCTTCCTGCCGGCCGGCTGCGCCACCAAGGAGGAGGGCCTCGCCTACGCGCACGGCACCGGCATCGTCTGCAACGACGAGTACCTGCTGCACCCCGACCCGTACCCGACCCGCGAGGACTGGTGCCGGGCCCGGGTCGAGGAGACCGAGCGGCGGCTGGCGGAGCTGCCGGCGGAGCTGCCGACCGTGCTGGCGGGGCACTATCCGCTGGACCGGCACCCCACCGACGTGCTCTGGTACCCGGAGTTCGCCATGTGGTGCGGCACCACCCGCACCGCGGACTGGCACCGCCGGTTCCGCGTCGCGACCATGGTCTACGGTCATCTGCACATCCCCCGGACCACCTGGCTCGACGGCGTCCGCTTCGAAGAGGTCTCCGTGGGATATCCCCGCGAGTGGCGCAAGCGTTCCGGGGAACCGGGCCGGCTGCGCCGCATTCTGCCGATGGAGGTAGGAACCGGTGATCGAGGAGCTGCTCCCGGAGTCGGTGGTGGCCGTGGAGATGCTCGGTGACGAGGCGATCCGCGAGGCGCCCCTCTACCCCGAGGAGGCGGCGCTGGTCGCCCGGGCCGTGCCCAAGCGCCGCCGTGAGTTCGCCGCCGTGCGCGCCTGCGCCCGGAGCGCCATGGAGAAGCTCGGAGTCCCGCCGCAGCCCGTCGTGAGCGGCGAGCGCGGCGCCCCGCGCTGGCCGGCCGGGCTGGTCGGCAGCATGACCCACTGCGAGGGCTACTGCGCCGCCGCCCTGGTCCGCGCCACCGACCTGGCCTCCCTCGGTATAGACGCCGAACCGCACGCCGCGCTCCCCGAGGGCGTCGCCGAGACCGTGCTGCTGCCCGCCGAGCGGCAGCGGCTCGCCGTGCTCGCGGCCGAGCGGCCCGGCGTGCACTGGGACCGTCTGCTGTTCAGCGCCAAGGAATCCGTCTACAAGGCGTGGTTCCCCCTCACCGGGAAGTGGCTGGACTTCATGGAGGCCGACATCGAGCTCGTCCCGGAGCCCGGTGAGCGGCCGCACGGCATCCTGCGCGCCCGCCTCCTGGTCCCCGGGCCGGAGGTCGGCGGGCGGCGGCTGCAGCTCTTCGAGGGCCGCTGGAGCGTGGGGCACGGCATGCTGACCTCGACCGTGGTCGTGCCGCACTCCTGACGCACCGCGCGGGCTCAGGTGGGCGGGCACCAGTCGTGCAGCAGCCGGAAGAACGCCTCCTCGTTGCCCGCCAGGCCGGCTCCGGCCAGTGCCTGTTCGGCCTCGGCGAGCACGGCCGGCGGCACCACGAAGGGGCGCGGGGCGTCGGGCGGTCCGTCGAAGGCCGCGCGCACGGTGTGCAGCAGCCGCAGATAGGCCTGGACGGCGGCGCGTTCACGGTCGGTCAGTACGGCGGTGTGCATCGGTCGGCTCTCCCCGTCGGTCGTCGTGGTCACGCGCCCGGACGGCGCGGGCACACCGGGTGTGCGGTGCGCACCCCCCAGCTTGCCGTCCACCACTGACAACGCCCCCGCACCCGGCCCCGGTTCGCCCGCTTAGCGGAGGCGAAACCTCACCGAAACCCCATGGGGAAATGCCTTTCTACCCTGGAAGGAGAAGAATCCGGCCGGGCCGCAGCGCCCGGGACAACGGGGGAGGCCGAGCCGTGTCGGAAGCGATGCCCAGCCGTCCGCAGCGCACCGCGCACCTGCGCCCGGTGGGCGACGCGGAACTCGTGGCGCACCACCGGGTCGTGCACGGATACCGGCGTGCCTACCGCATCGCCGGCGACGGTCCCGCCCTGGTCCTCATCCACGGCATCGGGGACTCCTCGGCGACCTGGGCACGGCTCATCCCCGACCTCGCCCGCACCCACACCGTGATCGCCCCCGACCTGCTCGGCCACGGCGAGTCGGACAAGCCCCGGGCCGACTACTCGGTCGCCGCCTACGCCAACGGGGTGCGGGACCTGCTGACCACCCTGGGCATCGAGTCCGCGACCCTCGTCGGGCACTCGCTCGGCGGGGGAGTCGCGATGCAGTTCGCCTACCAGTTCCCCGAGCGCACCGAGCGGCTCATCCTGGTCAGCGCGGGCGGGGTGGGCCGCGAGGTCAACCCGGTGCTCCGGCTCGTCTCGCTGCCCGGTGCCCATCTGGCCCTGTCCGCGCTGCGGCTGCCCGGTATGCGCCTCCAAGTGGGCCTGGCCGTGCGCCTGCTGAAGCTCCTGGACACCGGCCTCGGCCAGGACGCCCCGGAACTGCTCACCCTGGTCGACGCGCTCCCCGACGAGACCTCCCGCAACGCCTTCATCCGCACCCTGCGCGCGGTCGTCGACTGGCGCGGCCAGGTCGTCACCATGCTGGACCGCTGCTATCTCACCGAGGGCATGCCGACCATGCTGCTGTGGGGCGACCGCGACAGCGTGGTCCCGGTACGGCACGCCCACCGCGCCCGCGAGGCGATGCCCGGCGCCCGGCTGGAGATCTTCGAGGGCGCCGGGCACTTCCCGTTCCACGCCGACCCGGCCCGGTTCGTGGCCCTGGTCCAGGAGTTCACGGCCGCCACCGCCCCGGCGGACTGGAGCCGTGAGCACTGGCGCGCCCTGCTCCTCGACGGCCGCCCCGGCACCGGCCACGGCCCGGCCGCGCAGCGGGACCTGCGCGAGGCGAGCGAACGCAGCGCCACCTGAGCCCGCGCCGCGGGTCACTTCCCCAGGTAGCCCAGCGACGCCTCGATGCGGCCCGCCACGTCGTGCCGCCGCACCGGCCCGCGCAGCGCCGAACCCGCGAGCCAGGTGCGGCACTTGCTGGCCAGCAGCAGCCCGAAGGTCTCCGCGTCCCGTTCCTCGGCCCGGTCGAAGCGGGTGCGGGCGGCCACCCGCTGGACGGCGGCCTGGAGCGCGGCCTGGTCGGCCTCGGTGCCCGCGTCGGAGCCGGTACCGGTGGCCGCGCCGAGGAGCCGCGCGGCCACTCCGACCCCCTCCACGTCATGGCCGCAGTGCTCGGCGTGCATGTGCCACAACTCGTGGCCGAGGATCACCAACTGGTGGTCGGGCACGGTGCGTTCCTCGACGACGACCAGGTCGCGGTCGGCCAGGTCGAGCCAGAGCCCGCTGGCCGTGCCGGGCGGGAAGACGGCCGTACGGAACTGGACGGGGCGGCCGCGGCGGCGGCCCAGCGCGTCGCACAGCGCGCGGTACAGCTCCTGCGGCGGGGCGGGCGTGGGCAGGGTCAGCTCCCCGACCAGCTCACCGCTCAGCCGACGCATGTCCCTGCCGATGCCCACTCTTCTCCCTCGGCTCACGACTCTCGGCTCACGACTCGGGTCGCTTGACGCTCTCCAGGAGCATGTCCAGCCATTCCGCGACCTTGTCCCGGTGCTGGTCGGTGGGCAGCTGGGCGGCCCGCCAGGCGATGCCGCGCACCCCGTGGTCCTGCAGCAGCCGCTCCAGCGGGTCCTCGGCGGCCTCGGCCGCGGCCCGCTCCCGGTCGGCCAGCTTCTGCAACAGCTCCTGCTCGACGCGCTGCAGGGCGCCGGCGAGGGCCTCGGGGTCCTCGGCGGTGAGGAACCCCGCGTGCACGCGGAAGAAGCGCTGGAGGGCGTCGCAGTGCTCCATGGTCGGCCGCCGGTCACCGTTGATGAGGGCGCCGGCCTGCTGCCGGGACATGCCCGCGCCGTCGGCGATCTCCTGCTGGGTGTGCTTGCGGCCGTTCGGCTTGAGCCGGGTGCGGCGCAGCAGGTCGAGGCGTTGCAGGAAGCGGGCCTGGACGTCGGGTTCACCCGCCGGACGGCCGGTCAGCAGGGCCCGGACGACGGGCTCGGGGACACCGCAGGCGTGGGAGAGGCGTCCGACGTGGAAGACCTGGGCGTGCGGGACGCCGAGCCGGTCGGCGAGCGCGGTGACGCGGTCGACGGCGGCCGGCAGCTGGGCGGTCGCCGTGGCGCCCGGATCCTCGTAGCCATCCGTCACCGACAGAACTCCTACGTCTCTCAGGGGAATCAGGGGCTTCTCACAAGCTGCGCCGTGAAGTGTCCGGCGCCGGCACGAACCCCCCGGAGATTAGCGGGTGATTCGAACTCACATCCAGGTCTAGCCACAACTGTGGCCAATTTCGGACGTCAACAGGCATGAAATGCCACGATAGTTGACATGACTCAGGGTGGGGCAGCAGGATCACATCGCCGCGAGAAGGCCGCATAGGCAAGAGGGGTGACCTCCCGATGGCATATCAGGCAGGTGGGCGGCGACCGGCGCCGCGGCCCGTCCCCGAAAGCCTTGAGGCCCAGGCGTACCTCCAGGACTACGCGCTACTGCTGGACGCCGTCCCCTTCCCGTCCCTGGTGGTGGACCACCGCTGGGACGTGGTGCTCGCCAACGGCGCGTTCGAGACACTTTTCCGGGCGGTCGCCCCGCATCCCACCGCGATGCCCGGGGACAACTTCCTGCGCTTCGTCCTGTTCCACCCGGATGCCGGGACGATTCTCGGCGCCCACGAGGCGGGCTGGTGCCTGCCGCTGCTGGCGCAGTTCAAGACCACCCTGGAGCAGTACGGCCACGATCACGAACTCCAGTCGATCCGCCGGGAGATCGCCCAGGACCCGATCATGGAGGCCGCCTTCCGGCAGGGCCTGCCGCACTGGCTGCGCGCGGTCGGCGAGGACGGCGCACAGCTCGACGGAGCCGTCCGGTCGCTGCTGCACCCGGACCCGCTGCTCGGCGCCACCGAGTGCCGGGTCGTCGGCGAAACCCCCAAGACCCTCAAGGACATGGGCTACGCGCGTTACACCCTGGTGCTGCGCGCCGTCCCCCGCCCCGCCGCCCCGCGCCGCTCCCGGCGGCCCGGCGGCCTGGGCGCCCATCTGACCGTCGTCCCGGCCCCCGAAGGCTGACCCGGCACCGTCGGCGTTCAGGTCGCCGACGGCGCCGGGCCGGACGCCGGCGAGGTCCCGGCCCTGCCTCGCCCCCGCCTCATCCCGGTCTCATCCGCCCGCCACGGCCAGGACCAGCGGCACACCCCGGCACGGCACCAGCCGAAGCCCGCCGAACGTTCCCGGCCGCCCGCTCTCCAGAACCGCCGCGAAGTCCGGCCCCTTGGCCAGCGAACCGGCCAGCTGCGCCGGGTCCGCCGACGCCGCCACCCGGCCCCTGGCGTTGACGAGCCGCGCGGGTCCGGGCAGTTCGCGCAGCAGCGGCAGCGCGGCCGCCTCGAAGTGCCGCAGGTACACGTCGGCCGCGGCCACGCCCAGGAACCGGCCGCCGACCTCCACCGGCGCGGACAGCGTGAGGCTGTACTCGTCCGAGCAGAGGTAGTCGACGTACGGCCCGGCCACCGCCCGCCGCCCGGTCTCCCGGGGCAGCGCGAACCAGTCCCAGTGCGTGTAGTCGGAGTAGGCCGAGGTGCGCGGGTCAAGGTCGAGGAGGAGCGGCCGTACGTCCCCGGAGGCGTCGCTCTGCCACCACTCCAGCCACGCCGGGACGTCGGCCAGCACCCCCGGCGCGGCCACGAATCCGACGCCGGAGACCAACTCCTGGCGGGCCAGGCGCAGGTGGAGCCCGGGGCGGAGCGCGGCCAGGTCCGCGGTCACCGGGCGGCGGCCCTCGGCGGCCACCCGGGCCAGCAGTGCGGTCGTGTCGGCGCGGGTGGCCGCGACGGCGTCGAACACCGCCTCCAGGGCGTGGCCGACCCGGGCGGCCACGTACTCCTCGGCGGCGTCGAGCGTGGCCGCCGCCGGACCGGAGGGGACGGTGCTGCGGCTCATGGTGCCCTCCAGCGGACGGGGGAGCGGGCGCGGCGCGGCTACAGGGCCAGCCGCAGGGCGATGAGCCGAGCCGTCGAGTCCCGTACGCACCGTTCGGCCAGCTCCCTGGCCGATGCGTGCGCCCCATCCTGCACGCCGGAGATTACGGACCGGTGACGGTCCGCCACCTCTTCACGATATTCGTCGTCGCCGAGCACAAGGCACAGCAGCGCCCCGATCTCCGTCTGGAGCGCGACCTGTTCCCGGGTGAGCCGGGCCGACTGGGCGGCGGCGGCCAGCTCCACGTGGAAGCGGCCGTACACCCGGCTGCGCGCCGCCGCGTCCGGCGCCGCGCGCAGCTCCTCGGTGGTCCGGCGGAGCTGGTCGAGGTCGTGGTCCTCGGTGCGCTGCGCGGCGAGGTCGGCGGCGGTGCCGGACAGGGCCGCCCAGTGGTCGCCGAGGTCCCGCAGCTCCTCGGGGCTCCAGCCGCGCAGGCGCTCCGTGAGCCGCTCCCGGTCGGGCACCGCGGGTGAGGACACGAAGCTGCCACCGCCCCGGCCCCGGCGGGTGACGACCAGACCCTGCTGGCGCAGTGCCATCAGCGCCTCGCGCAGGGTCACCGTGGACACCCCGAGCTGTCCGGCCAGCTCGGTCTCGCCGGGCAGCTGCTCGCCGTCGGCGAGCAGGCCGAGCTCGATGGCGTCGCCGATCCGGCGTACGACGGCGTCGACCCGGGCCCCGCTGTCCACCGGGGCGAAGACGGCCTTTCGGGCACCGCCGACCGTCTGGTGCTGTCTCACGGCCCACCACCCTATGCGTTGACCCAACCTTTACCTCGGAAGGGTCTTGAGATATGAACTATGGCTTCATATCTTTCCGGTCACCAGGTGCAACGCAAGAGAACGGCAGAGAGGTTCCCGCCCATGGAGGCCAGCGCGATCCGGTTGCGGGATCTGCGGAAGTCGTTCGGCGACACGAACGCCGTGGCCGGGGTCGACCTGGAGATCCGGGACGGCGAGTTCTTCTCGATGCTCGGCCCCTCCGGCTCCGGCAAGACCACCGTGCTGCGCCTGATCGCCGGGTTCGAGACCCCCACCTCGGGCACGATCGAACTCGCCGGTCAGGACGTCACCCGCCGCGCCCCCTTCGAACGGGACGTGCACACCGTCTTCCAGGACTACGCCCTGTTCCCGCACATGAGCGTCGAGCAGAACGTCGCCTACTCCCTCAAGGTCCGGGGCGTCCCCAAGGCCGAACGCCTGGTCCGGGCCCGCAAGGCCCTCGCCGAGGTCCGCCTCGACGGCTACGGCGCCCGCCGTCCGTCCCAGCTCTCCGGCGGCCAGCGCCAGCGCGTCGCCCTGGCCCGCGCCCTCGTCGGGCGCCCCCGCGTGCTGCTCCTCGACGAACCCCTCGGCGCCCTCGACCTCAAGCTGCGCGAGCAGATGCAGATCGAACTCAAGGCCCTGCAACGGGAGGTGGGCATCACCTTCGTCTTCGTCACCCACGACCAGGAGGAGGCCCTGACGATGAGCGACCGCGTCGCCGTCTTCCACCAGGGCCGCATCGAACAGGTCGGCACCCCCGCCGAGATCTACGAACGCCCCGCCACCGCCTTCGTCGCCTCCTTCGTCGGCACCTCGAACCTGCTCACCGGCGAGGCGGCCCTGCGCGTGCTCGGCGAGAGCGGCACCCACAGCATCCGTCCGGAGAAGATCCGGGTCCTCGACGAGACCGCCGCCCCGGACGCGGAAGGGCACGCCACCGCCCTCGGCACCGTCGCCGAGGTGGTCTACCTCGGCGACGCCACCCGCTTCCTGGTCGACCTGGACGGCGGCGGCCGGCTCACCGCGCTCCAGCAGAACCTCGACACCTCCGCCGCGGAGGTCGCCGCCTACCGCGGCACCCGCGTCCGGCTGCGCTGGCAGCGCCGGCACACCGTCCACGTCCCCGACTGACCCGTCGTCCCCCACGTCCGGATCCGCCGTCCCTCACGTATGGAGAACGCCGTGCGCCTCACCCGTCCCCTCACCGCGGCCGCCGCCGTCGCCGCGCTGCTGCTGGCCGCCACCGCCTGCGGCTCCTCCGGCTCCGGCTCCTCGACCGGCCTCAACCCGCCCGACCTCAAACCCCTGGCCAAGCTGGGCAGGTCCGAGGGCGAGGTCAACCTGATCGCCTGGGCCGGCTATGTCGAGGACGGCTCAGACGACCCCAAGGTGGACTGGGTCACCGACTTCGAGAAGCAGACCGGCTGCCAGGTCAACTCCAAGGTCGCCGCCAGCTCCGACGAGATGGTCAAGCTGATGAAGACCGGCCAGTACGACGCCGTCTCCGCCTCCGGTGACGCCTCCCTGCGGCTGATCGCCTCCGGCGACGCGGCCCCGGTCAACACGAAGCTCGTACCGAACTACAAGGACGTCTTCAGCGGCCTCAAGAACGGCGCCTGGAACTCGGTCAAGGGCCAGATGTACGGCATCCCGCACGGCCGCGGCGCCAACCTGCTGATGTACAACACCCAGAAGGTCAGCCCCGCGCCCACCTCCTGGTCGGCCGTCTTCGACGACGCCGGGAGGTACAAGGGCCATGTGACCGCGTACGACTCGCCGATCTACATCGCCGACGCGGCCCTGTACCTCAAGGCCACCAAGCCCGAGTTGAAGATCAAGGACCCCTACGCGCTCGACCAGAAGCAGTTCGACGCGGCCGTCGCCCTGCTGAAGCAGCAGAACGCGGACATCGGCGAGTACTGGAGCGACTACCTCAAGGAGATCTCCGCCTTCAAGAGCGGCGACTCCGTCATCGGCACCAGCTGGCAGGTCATCGCCAACCTGGCCGCCGACGAGGGCGCCAAGGTCAGGGCCTTCGTGCCCAAGGAGGGTTCCACCGGCTGGTCCGACACCTGGATGGTCTCCGCCAAGGCCAAACACCCCAACTGCGCCTACAAATGGCTGAACTGGATCGTCTCCCCGAAGGTCAACGCCGAGGTCGCCGAGTACTTCGGCGAGGCCCCGGCCAACGCCAAGGCCTGCGAGCTGACCAGCGACAAGAACTTCTGCACCACCTACCACGCGGCCGACGAGAGCTACTGGAAGAACATCGCCTTCTGGAACACGCCCATCGAGCAGTGCCTGGACGGCCGCACCGACGTCAAGTGCGTGCCGTACGCCAAGTGGGTGCAGGCCTGGACCGAGATCAAGGGCTGACCCATGGCCCTGCTCACCCGGACCGCGGGGGCGCTGCACCGGCGCCCCCGGCTCCGCCTCGCGCTGCTGCTGACCGCCCCGCTGCTGTGGCTGGCCGTGCTCTACCTCGGCTCGCTGGCCGTGCTGTTCGTCTCCGCGTTCTGGACGACGGACTCCTTCACCTCCGAGGTCGTCAAGGTCTGGTCGACCGACAACTTCCACGAGCTGTTCACCACGCCCGTGTTCCGGCAGGTGATCCTGCGCAGCGTCGGCGTCGCCCTCGCGGTGACCGCCCTGTGCGCGGTGCTCGCCTTCCCGGTCGCCTTCTACACCGCCCGGGTCGCCAAGCCGAGCCGGCGCCCGCTGCTCGTGGTCGCCATCCTCACGCCGCTGTGGGCGAGTTACCTGGTCAAGGTGTACGCGTGGCGGCTGATCCTGTCCGAGGGCGGGCTCGCCGACTGGCTGCTGAAGCCGTTCGGACTGAGCGGGCCGGGCTTCGGGCTGCCGGCCACCGTGCTGACGCTGACGTACCTGTGGCTGCCCTACATGATCCTGCCGATCCACACCGCGCTGGAGCAGCTGCCCGACAACCTCCTCGACGCGTCGGCCGACCTGGGCGCCCGTGCCGGGCGGACCTTCCGGTCCGTGGTGCTGCCGATGGTGCTGCCGTCGGTCGCCGCCGGATCGGTGTTCACGTTCTCGCTCAGCCTCGGCGACTACATCACCGTGCAGATCGTCGGCGGCAAGACCCAGCTCATCGGCAACCTCGTCTACGCCAACATCGAACTCAACCTGCCCATGGCCGCCGCCCTCGCCACCGTCCCGGTCGTCGTCATCGTGCTGTACCTGCTGGCGATGCGGCGGACGGGGGCGTTGAGCAGCCTCTGACAACAGGGTGCTATGTCACATGTCACACATGACACTCTCCCGGCCCGCCCGAGTCGCCCTGCGCCTCGCCGCCGGCCTCGGCTTCGCCGTGATCTACGTGCCGTTGCTGCTGGTCCTCGTCAACTCCCTCAACCCCGACCGCAGCGCGAGCTGGCCCCCACCCGGCCTGACCACCCGCTGGTGGTCGGCAGCCTGGCGCAGCTCCGGGGCCCGTGAGGCGTTGTGGACCTCGGTCAAGGCAGGACTCGGCGCCACCGCCATCGCCCTGGTGCTCGGCACCCTGGTCGCCTTCGCCGTCGCCCGGTACCGCTTCTTCGGGCGGGACGCGCTCTCCTTCGTGGTCGTGCTGCCGATCGCGCTGCCCGGCATCGTCACCGGCATCGCCCTCAACTCGGCGTTCAGCACGGTCCTGGAGCCACTCGGGGTCGGGCTCGGTCTGTTCACCGTGGTCGTCGGACACGCCACCTTCTGCGTGGTGATCGTCTTCAACAACGTCGTCGCCCGGCTGCGCCGCACCTCCGGCAGCTACGAGGAGGCGGCGGCCGACCTGGGCGCCGACACCTTCCGCGCCTTCGTCGACGTCACCTTCCCGCTGGTGCGTTCGGCGCTGCTGGCGGGCGGACTGCTCGCCTTCGCGCTCTCCTTCGACGAGATCGTGGTCACCACCTTCACCGCCGGACCGGGCGTCCAGACGCTGCCGCTGTGGATCTTCGACAACATGACCCGCCCGCAGCAGGCTCCGGTGGTGAACGTGGTGGCGGCGGTGCTCGTCCTGCTGTCCGTCGTCCCGATCTACGTCGCGCAACGGCTTTCGGCGGACACCGCGACCGCGAGCCGCGTCTGATCCCGCTTCCTGGACCGTTACGCAAACGGCTTGCGTAAATTACGCTACTCTTGCGTGCATGACGCGACGACTTGCGGAAGTTGCCAAGAAGGTCGGGGTCAGCGAGGCCACGGTCAGCCGGGTGCTCAACGGCAAGCCAGGGGTCTCCGAGGCGACCCGGCAGGCGGTGCTCTCGGCCCTCGACGTGCTCGGCTACGAGCGCCCCACCCAACTGCGCGGCGAGCGCGCCCGGCTTGTCGGTCTGGTCCTGCCCGAGCTGCAGAACCCCATCTTCCCGGCGTTCGCCGAAGTCATCGGCGGCGCCCTGGCCCAGCTCGGCCTCACGCCCGTGCTGTGCACGCAGACCAAGGGCGGGGTCTCCGAGGCGGACTACGTGGAGCTGCTGCTGCAACAGCAGGTCTCCGGCGTGGTGTTCGCCGGCGGGCTCTACGCCCAGGCCGAGGCGCCGCACGACCACTACCGGCTGCTCGCCGACCGCAACATCCCGGTGGTGCTGGTCAACGCGGCCATCGAGCACCTCGGCTTCCCGGGCGTGTCCTGCGACGACGCGGTGGCGGTGGAGCAGGCCTGGCGCCACCTCGCCTCCCTGGGGCACGAGCGCATCGGCCTGGTCCTCGGCCCCGGCGACCACGTGCCCTCGGCCCGGAAACTGGCGGCCGCGCGGGCGATCGGGGACGTGCCCGACGAGTTCGTGGCCCGTGCGATCTTCTCCATCGAGGGCGGCCACGCGGCTGCGTCCCGGCTGATCGACCGGGGCGTCACCGGCATCATCTGCGCGAGCGACCCGCTCGCTCTCGGTGCCGTCCGCGCGGCCCGCCGCAAGGGGTACGAGGTGCCCTCCCGGGTCTCGGTCGTCGGCTATGACGACTCGGCGTTCATGAACTGCACCGAGCCCCCGCTCACCACCGTCCGCCAGCCCATCGAGGCCATGGGCCGGGCCGCCGTCGAGCTGCTGAACGCCCAGATCGGCGGCACGGTCGTACCGGCGGAGGAGCTGCTGTTCGAGCCGGAGCTGGTCGTGAGGGGGTCGACCGCGCAAGCGCCGAAAGCCTGAGATCCAGCAGAGCCAGTCTGCTGTCGAATAATTACAGATTCTGCGTGACATCTTGCGCGGCGGTGCTGCCGGTGCTTGAGTGTGCGGCGCCCACCGGTCCCGGTGCGGCGCCCAACTGCTCCTGTTCTGGGGGGTCCACCGATGTCCAGCACCGGGTTCCGCCGTGCTCTCGTCGCGTTCGGCGTCTGTTCCTCGCTCGCGCTCTCCGCCACGGCCTGCGGGTCGGGCGACGACGACGCGGGCAGCGGCAAGACGCGTATCACCGTCAACTGCGAGCCGCCGAAGAGCGCCAAGGTCGACCGGTCGTTCTTCGAGCAGGACATCGCCGACTTCGAGAAGAAGAACCCGGACATCGACGTCGTCGCGCACGACGCGTTCCCCTGCCAGGATCCGAAGACCTTCGACGCCAAGCTCGCCGGCGGCCAGATGGAGGACGTGTTCTACACGTACTTCACCGACGCCAAGCACGTCGTGGACATCAACCAGGCGGCCGACCTCACGCCGTACCTCAAGGAGCTCAAGAGCTACGACACCATCCAGAAGCAGCTGCGGGACATCTACACCGTCGACGGCAAGGTCTACGGCATCCCGCGCACCGGCTACTCGATGGGCCTGATCTACAACCGCAAGCTCTTCCAGCAGGCCGGACTGGACCCCGACAAGCCGCCGACCACCTGGGACGAGGTCCGCGCCGACGCCAAGAAGATCGCCGCGCTCGGCAACGGCACCGTCGGGTACGCCGACTACAGCGCGCAGAACCAGGGCGGCTGGCACTTCACCGCGGAGATGTACTCGCAGGGCGGCGACGTGGTGTCGGCCGACGGCAAGTCGGCGACCGTCGACACCCCCGAGGGCCACGCCGTCCTGCAGAACCTGCACGACATGCGCTGGACGGACAACTCGATGGGCAGCAAGCAGCTGCTGATCATCAACGACGTGCAGCAGATGATGGGTTCGGGCAAGCTCGGCATGTACCTCTCGGCGCCGGACAACATCCCGATCCTGGTCAAGGAGAAGGGCGGCAACTACAAGGACCTCGCCCTCGGCCCGATGCCCGGCGGCAAGGGCACCCTCATCGGCGGCGACGGCTACATGTTCAACAAGAAGGACACCCCGGCCCAGATCCGCGCCGGCCTCAAGTGGCTCGACTCCATGTTCCTCACCCCCGGTGACGGCTTCCTCGGCGACTACGCCCGCGCCAAGAAGAACAACGCGCCCGTCGGCCTGCCCGAGCCGCGCCTGTTCACCGGCGCCGCCGACGCCAAGGACCAGGCGGTCAAGAAGGCCAACGCCAACGTGCCGGTCGAGAACTACCAGGCGTTCCTGGACGGCAACCAGTCCCTGCAGATGAAGATCGAGCCGCCGGACGCCCAGCAGATCTACTCCGTCCTCGACGGCACCGTCTCCGCCGTCCTCACCAAGAAGGACGCCGACATCGACCAGCTCCTCAAGGACGCCAACGACAAGATCGACGGCATCCTGGCCCGGGGCTGACCGCGATGACCAAGACGGCCGAGCACCGACCTGCCCCGGCGGCGGTCGGCGCCCGACAGACCCCGGCGCCGCCCCCGGCAGGGGACCGGAGGCGGCGCCGGACCATCGACCAGGCCCGTGCCTATGCCTTCCTGCTCGGCGGACTGATCTGCTTCGCCCTGTTCTCCTGGTACCCGGCGATCCGCGCGGTCGTGATCTCCTTCCAGAAGTACACGCCGGGCTCGTCCGCCGAGTGGGTCGGCACCGCCAACTTCACCCGGGTCCTGCACGACCCGGAGTTCTCGGCGGCCTGGCGGAACACCCTCACCTTCACGGTGCTGGCCCTCCTGATCGGCTTCGCGATCCCGTTCGTCCTCGCCCTGGTCCTCAACGAACTGCGGCACGCGAAGGCGTTCTTCCGGGTCGTGGTCTACCTTCCGGTGATGATCCCGCCGGTGGTCAGCGCCCTGCTGTGGAAGTGGTTCTACGACCCGGGCGCCGGCCTCGCCAACGAGACCCTGCGCTTCCTGCACCTGCCCACCTCGAACTGGACCAACGGCACCGGCACCGCGCTCGTCTCCCTGGTGATCGTGGCCACCTGGGCCAACATGGGCGGCACCGTCCTGATCTACCTGGCCGCCCTCCAGTCCATCCCCGGCGAGCTCTACGAGGCTGCCGAACTCGACGGTGCGCATCTCCTCCAGCGCATCCGGCACGTGACGATCCCTCAGACCCGGTTCGTCATCCTCATGCTGATGCTGCTTCAGATCATCGCGACCATGCAGGTGTTCACCGAACCGTTCGTGATCACGGGTGGCGGCCCGGAGAACGCCACGGTCACCGTGCTCTACCTGATCTACAAGTACGCCTTCCTCTACAACGACTTCGGCGGCGCCTGCGCGCTCAGCGTGATGCTCCTGGTGCTGCTCGGCATCTTCTCGGCCGTGTACCTGCGGCTGACCCGGTCCGGGGAGGACGGATGAGCAGCGCCACCCGCACCCTGATCTCCCCGGCGACCCTGGCCCGTCCGCGGGGGAGGGCGATCTACTGGAGCGTCTTCACCGGTGTCGTCGTCCTCTTCGCGCTCGCCTTCCTGTTCCCCGTGTACTGGATGGTGACCGGGGCGATGAAGTCGCCGGACGAGGTCGCCCAGACCCCGCCCACCATCATTCCCGAGCACTGGCACCTGTCCGGCTACACCGACGCCTGGGACCTGATGCAGCTCCCGGAGCACCTGTGGAACACGGTGGTGCAGGCGGCCGGCGCCTGGGCCTTCCAGCTGGTGTTCTGCACGGCCGCCGCCTACGCCCTGTCGAAGCTGAAGCCGGCCTTCGGCAAGGTGATCCTCGGCGGCATCCTGGCCACCCTGATGGTGCCGGCCCAGGCCCTGGTCGTACCCAAGTACCTGACCGCCGCCGACCTGCCGTTCATCCACACCAGCCTGCTCAACGACCCGCTCGGCATCTGGCTGCCGGCCGTCGCCAACGCCTTCAACCTCTACCTCCTCAAGCGGTTCTTCGACCAGTTGCCCCGCGACGTGCTGGAGGCCGCCGAGATCGACGGCGCCGGAAAGCTGCGCATCCTCTGGTCCGTGGTCCTGCCCATGTCCCGTCCGGTCCTCGGGGTCGTGTCGATCTTCGCCCTGGTCGCGGTCTGGCAGGACTTCCTGTGGCCGCTGATGGTCTTCTCCGACACCGACAAGCAGCCCATCAGCGTGGCCCTGGTCCAGCTGTCGCAGAACATCCAGCTCACCGTGCTCATCGCCGCGATGGTGATCGCCAGCATCCCGATGGTCGCGCTGTTCCTCGTCTTCCAGCGGCACATCATCGCCGGGATCAGCGCGGGCAGCACCAAGGGCTGACGGCCCTTCCTTCCGACAGAAAGGTTCGCCCAGTGGGACAGCCCAGCCATGCCCCGAAGGACCAGGACTGGTGGCGTTCGGCCGTCATCTACCAGGTGTACGTCCGCAGCTTCGCCGACAACGACGGCGACGGCACCGGCGACCTCGCGGGCGTCCGCGCCAGGCTGCCGTACCTCGCCGAACTCGGCGTGGACGCACTGTGGTTCAGCCCCTGGTACCCGTCACCCATGAAGGACGGCGGCTACGACGTCGCCGACTACCGGGCCATCGACCCGGCCTTCGGCACCCTCGCCGAGGCCGAGAAACTCATCGCGGAGGCGCGCGAGCTGGGCATCCGGACGATCGTCGACATCGTCCCCAACCACGTCTCCGACCAGCACCCCTGGTTCCAGGCCGCGCTGGCCGCCGGGCCGGGCAGCCCGGAGCGCGAACTGTTCCACTTCCGCCCCGGCCGCGGCCCGAACGGCGACCTCCCGCCCAACGACTGGCCCTCGCAGTTCGTCGGCTCCACCGAACCGGTCTGGACCCGGCTGCCCGACGGCGAGTGGTACCTGCATCTCTTCACGCCGGAACAGCCCGACCTCAACTGGGCCCACCCGGCCGTCCACCAGGAGCACGAGGACATCCTGCGCTTCTGGTTCGAGCGGGGCGTCGCGGGCGTCCGCATCGACTCGGCCGCCCTGCTCGCCAAGGACCCGGACCTGCCCGACCTGGCCTCGCACCCGCACCCCCACCCCTTCGTCGACCGCGACGAACTCCACGACATCTACCGCTCCTGGCGCGCGGTCGCCAACGCCTACGACGGCGTCTTCGTCGGCGAGGTCTGGCTCCCCGACGCCGAACGCTTCGCCCGCTACCTGCGCCCCGACGAACTCCACACCGCCTTCAACTTCTCCTTCCTGTCCTGCCCCTGGGACGCGGCCCGGCTGCGGAACTCGATCGACACCACCCTCGCCGAGCACGCCCCGGTCGGCGCCCCCGCCACCTGGGTGCTGTGCAACCACGACGTGACCCGCACGGCCACCCGGTACGGCCGTGAGGACACCGCCTTCGACTTCGCGGCCAAGGCCTTCGGCGTCCCGACGGACCTCGCCCTCGGCACCCGCCGGGCCCGCGCGGCCGCCCTGCTCTCCCTGGCCCTGCCCGGCGCGGTGTACATCTACCAGGGCGAGGAGCTGGGGCTGCCCGAGGCCGAGATCCCGGCCGACCGCATCCAGGACCCGATGTACTTCCGGTCCGGCGGCACCGACCCCGGCCGGGACGGCTGCCGGGTGCCGCTGCCCTGGGCGGCCGGGGCGCCGTACGCGGGCTTCGGCTCACGCGAGGAGCCGTGGCTGCCGCAGCCGGCCGGCTGGGCGTCGTACGCGGTCGACCGGCAGCAGGACGACGCCGACTCGATGCTCGCCCTCTACCGGCGCGCCGTCGCCCTGCGCCCGCGCTTCGGCGACGGGCCGCTGACCTGGCTGCCCGCCCCCGAGGGCGTCCTCGCCTTCACCCGCGCCGACGGCGTGACCTGCGTGGTCAACCTCGCCGCCACACCCGCCGAACTCCCCGCACACGCCCGGCTCCTGCTCAGCAGTGGCCCGCTGGACGACGCGGGCCGGCTGCCGCAGGACACGGCGGCCTGGCTGACGACCTGAGCCGCCGGTACCGCTCGCGCTATCCCCGTCCCCCCACACCCGAAGGGATCAGCACATGCAGCACACCACAGGCAGAGCTGTCAGGAGCATGCCAGCCGCGGCCGCTGCCGTGGCGCTCGCCGCGGGCATGCTCGTCGCCCTCGCGCCCGCCGCCCACGCGGCCGCGGGCGCGAGCCTCCCCTTCACCTCGGCCGAGGCGGAGGCGGCGACCACCACCGGCACCAGGATCGGCCCCGACTACACCCAGGGCACCCTCGCCTCCGAGGCCTCCGGCCGCCAGGCCGTGCGCCTCACCTCCGGGCAGCGGGTCGAGTTCACCGCACCCCAGGCGTCCAACGCCGTGAACCTCTCCTACAGCGTTCCCGACGGCCAGACCGGCACCCTGAACGTGTACGTCAACGGGGTCAAGCTCGCGAAGACCCTCGCAGTCACCTCCAAGTACTCCTACGTCGACACCGGCTGGATCGCGGGCGCCAAGCAGCACCACTTCTTCGACAACGCCCGGCTGCTGCTCGGCCGGAACATCCAGGCCGGTGACAAGGTCGCCTTCGAGTCCACCGGTACCCAAGTCACCGTGGACGTCGCCGACTTCGAGCAGGTGGCCGGGGCCGCCACGCAGCCCGCCGGGTCGGTCTCCGTGGTCTCCAAGGGCGCCGACCCCAGCGGCAACGGCGACTCCACCCAGGCCTTCCGGGACGCCATCTCCGCCGCCCAGGGCGGGACGGTGTGGATCCCGCCGGGCGACTACAGGCTGACGTCCTCCCTGAGCGGCGTACAGAACGTGACCCTGCTCGGCGCCGGCAGCTGGTACTCGGTCGTGCACACCTCCCGGTTCATCGACCAGTCCAGCTCCTCCGGGAACGTCCACATCAGCAACTTCGCGGTCATCGGCGAGGTCACCGAACGCGTCGACTCCAACCCGGACAACTTCGTCAACGGCTCGCTCGGCCCGAACAGTTCGGTCTCCGGCATGTGGATCCAGCACGTGAAGTGCGGGTTCTGGCTGACGGGCAACAACGACAACCTCGTCGTCGAGAACAACCGCATCCTCGACACCACCGCCGACGGCCTCAACCTCAACGGCAACGCCCACGGCGTCCAGGTCCGCAACAACTTCCTGCGCAACCAGGGCGACGACTCCCTCGCCATGTGGTCCCTGAACTCGCCCGACACCAACTCCGGCTTCACGAACAACACCATCTCCCAGCCGAACCTGGCCAACGGCATCGCCATCTACGGCGGCACCGACCTCTCGGTGAGGAACAACCTGATCTCCGACACCAACGCCCTCGGCAGCGGTATCGCCATCTCCAACCAGAAGTTCCTCGACCCGTTCGCCCCGCTGTCCGGCACCATCACGGTCGACGGCAACACCCTCGTGCGCACCGGCGCGATGAACCCCAACTGGAACCACCCGACGGGCGCGCTGCGCGTCGACTCCTACGACAGCGCCATCAACGCCACCGTCGACATCACCAACACCACGATCACCAACAGCCCCTACGGCGCCTTCGAGTTCGTCTCCGGCGGCGGACAGGGCTACCCGGTCCGGAACGTCAACGTGACCGGCGCGACCGTGCAGAACACCGGCACGGTCGTGGTCCAGGCCGAGGCGCAGGGCGCCGCCACCTTCCGCAACGTCACCGCCACCGGAGTCGGCGCGGCCGGCATCTACAACTGCCCCTACCCGGCGAACTCCGGCTCCTTCGCGCTCACCGACGGCGGCGGCAACTCCGGCTGGGCCGGCACCTGGTCGGACTGCTCCACCTGGCCGACGCCCGGACAGGGCAACCCCGACCCCGACCCGAACCGCAACCTCGCCAAGGGCCGCCCGGCGACCGCCACCGGCTCGCAGGACGTCTACACGCCCGGCAAGGCGGTCGACGGCGACGCGAACAGCTACTGGGAGTCCGCCAACAACGCCTTCCCGCAGTCGCTGACCGTCGACCTCGGCTCCTCCTACGCGGCCCGGCGTCTGGTGCTGAAGCTGCCTCCGTCCTCGGCCTGGGCCGCACGCACCCAGACCATCACCGTGCTCGGCAGCACCGACGGGTCGAACTACTCGACCGTGGTGGGCTCCACGGGCTACCGCTTCGACCCGGCGACGGGCAACACCGTCACCGTGCCGCTGCCCGGTTCCACCAACCTGCGCTACCTGCGGCTGACCGTCACCGCGAACAACGGCTGGCCGGCGGGCCAGTTCAGTGAAGTGGAGGCGTATCTGACTTCGTGACCGGGCCCTCCCCCCGGGGAACCCCGCGCTTCGCCGCCTGGATCTGCTCGTAGACGTGGGTCCGCAGTTCGGCGAAGCGCGGGGCGACCCGGGTGTGCAACTGGTCGCGCTCGTCCGGCAGATCGACCTTCAGCTGCTCCTGGACGACGGTCGGGGAGGCGGACAGGACGATCACCTGCCGGCCCAGGTAGACCGCCTCGTCGATGTCGTGGGTGACGAACAGGATCGTGATCCCGCGCTCCCGCCACAGCCTCCGGACCAGGTCCTCCAGATCGGCCCGGGTCTGGGCGTCGACGGCGGCGAACGGCTCGTCCATGAGCAGTACCCGGGGCTCGTAGGCGAGGGCGCGCGCGATCGCCACCCGCTGCTGCATGCCGCCCGAGAGCTGCCACGGGTAGGCGCCGGCGGCGTCCGCGAGACCGACCGAGCCGAGCGCGTCGACGACCAGCTCCTTGCGCCGCTCGCGCGGCAAGTGCTTCTGTTTCAGCGGGAGTTCGACGTTCTCGGCGACCCGCATCCAGGGGAACAGGCTGCGCCCGTACTCCTGGAACACGAAAGCCATCCCGGGCGGCGGCCCGGTCACCTTGCGCCCCTCCAGGAGGACTTCACCGCCGGTCGGGGTGAGCAGGCCGCCCATGCACTTCAGCAGGGTGGTCTTGCCGCAGCCCGACGGGCCGACCAGACAGACGAGTTCGCCCGCCTCCACGGTGAAGGTGAGATCCCGCACCGCCTCGACGCGGCGGCCGGATCCGTCGTAGACCTTCCTCAGGCCGCGTACGTCGAGCATGGACCGCCCCTTCGCGAGGATCATTCAGGACCGCCGGGTTGTCGCGCGCAGCCCGTGGTACCAGCCGAGCACCCGCCGCTCGACCACCTGGAAGACCACCGACAGCCCGAAGCCGAGCAGGCCCAGCAGCAGGATCCCGGTCCACATGTCGGGGATCGCGAACTCGCGCTGGAACTGCACGATGGAGAAACCGAGCCCGTTGCTGGCCGCGAACATCTCGCTGATGACCATCAGGATGATCCCGATCGACAGCGCCTGCCGCAGGCCCGCGAAGATCTGCGGACTCGCCGAACGCAGTACCAGCGTACGCAGCCGGGCCGCGCCCGTGATGCCGTAGGAACGGGCCGTCTCCGCCATCACCGGGTCGACCGCCCGCACGCCCTCGACCGTGTTCAGCAGGATCGGCCAGACGCAGCCGCCGGCGATCACGATGATCTTCATGCCGTCGCCGATGCCCGCGAACAGCATGATGACCGGGACGAGCACCGGCGGCGGCACCGCCCGCAGGAACTCCAGGACCGGTTCGCACACCGCCCGCACCCGCCGGTACGAGCCGATGACCGTGCCCAGGGCCACGCCCACGACGGCCGCCGTCGCGTATCCGGCGAGCAGCCGCAGCACGCTGCGCAGCAGGTCGTCGCGGAGCCGCTCACCGGTCCACACCTCCGGGAAGGTCTTCAGGATCGTGCGCAGGGGCGGCCAGTAGACGTTCGTGCTGCCGGCGGAGGCCAGCCACCACAGCGCGACCAGGACCGCGGGCAGGACGAGGACGTACCCGGCCTTCAGCAGTACGTTCCTCACACCGCCACCTCCCCGCGCACCGACTGGTGCCAGGCCAGCGCCCGCCGCTCAACCGACCGCGCGCCCACGTTGACGACCAGCCCCAGCAGGCCGGTCACCACGATCAGCGCGTACATGTCCGGCACCGCCTGCGAGGCCTGGGCCACCGCGATCTGCTGCCCCAACCCCGGTGCGCCGATGACCAGTTCGGCGGTGATGGTGAGGATCAGCGCGACCGCGGCGGCCAGCCGGACGCCGGTCATCACATACGG
Source organism: Streptomyces sp. NPDC001714 (assembly GCF_042892755.1). NCBI lineage: Bacteria > Bacillati > Actinomycetota > Actinomycetes > Kitasatosporales > Streptomycetaceae > Streptomyces > Streptomyces sp. NPDC001714. The sequence continues at coordinate 238,829 of NZ_JBIAUL010000014.1, read as the reverse complement.
CAGGGCGGTCGGCCACAGCACGTGGCGGACCCGGGCCCAGGTGCCGAGCCCGTACGACCGTGCCGTCTCCTCGGCGACCGGGTCGACGTCCTGGACGCCGTACATCACCTGGATCAGCACCTGCCAGAAGGAGGCGTAGACGACGAGCAGGAGGACCGAGCGGAGTTCGGTGCCGTAGAGGAGGATCGCGAGGGGGATCAGAGCTACCGAGGGGATCGGGCGGAGGAACTCGATCGTGGAGGCGGTGGCCGCGCGCAGGTGCGGGACGACCGAGAGGACGACCCCGGCCACGATGCCGGCGCCGACCGCGACGGCCAGGCCCACCGCCCAGCCGGTGAGGGTGTCGCCGAGCGCCGACCAGAAGGCCCTGTCGGCGAGTTCGGTGCCGAGGGCGCGGGCGATCCGGCTGGTCGGCGGGAAGTAGTCCGCCTTGACCAGGCCGAGCCGCGGCACCGCCTCGCCGAGGGCGAGGAAGGCCACGAGCCCGGCCGCACCCAGCGCGGTGTTCAGACCCTTCACGGGTTTGGTCACGGCAGCAGCTTGTCCAGGTCGGGGGCCGTCTTGAAGAGGCCGTCCTGCTCGCTGAGCTTCTCCAGCGTCTCGATCGAGGAACGGTTCGCCTCGGCGGGCCACTTGGGCAGGGTCACCTTGGCCAGCACGTCCGCCGGGGTCTTGGTGTAGGTGGTGACGATCTGCCGGGCCTCGTCCGGGTGCGCGTCCGCGTAGGACAGCGACTCCGCGACGGCCTCCTGGAACTTCTTCACGACGGCCGGGTTCTTCTGCGCGTACGACGTCGACGTGAAGTACATGGCGACGGTGAGGTTCTGCGCCACGTCGACCAGCGGTGAGGCGATCTCGGTCGCGCCCTGGAGCTTCATCGTCGCAAGGGCCGGTTCGACGGCCATCGCCGCGTCGATCTGGCCCTTGTCGAGCGCGGCCGGCATCTGGTCGAAGGCGAGCTCGACGAAGTTCACCTTGTCCGGGTCACCGCCCGCCTTGCGCACGGACTCGCGCACGGCGGTCTCGTTGATGTTCTTCAGCGTGTTGACGGCGACCTTCTTGCCCTCCAGCTGCTTCGGCGACGTGATGCCGCTGCCCTTCTTCACGACCAGCCCGCCGAAGTCCTGGCCGGCCACGCCGGTCGAGGCCACGCCGTTGGCGATCGCCTGCACCGGGACGCCGTTGGACTGCGCGATCATCAGCGAGGTCACGTTGGAGAACCCGAACTGGAACTGACCACTCGTCACCCCCGGCACGATGGCCGCGCCGCCCTGCGCGAGGGTCGTCGACAGCTTCAGGCCGCGCTTGCCGAAGAAGCCCTCCTTCTGGCCGAGATAGAGGGGTGCCACGTCGACGATGGGGATGATCCCCACCTTGACGGTGGTGGTGCCGCCCGACGAGCCGGTGGTGGACGACGAGCCCCCGGAGGAGCCGCAGGCCGCCGTGGCGAGCAGGAAGGTGCCGGTCGCGAGACCGGCGAGCAGACGACGCATGGCTCCTCCTGTGCAGACAACGGTGTTCCGACAGGCTGTGCGCACTGCGCACAGTGGTGCTCGAGCGGGGGTGCTGAGCGGGACGGTAGAACCGGCCGGAGGAGCGGGTCAATGGGTTTGGCTGACAAAATTGTTGACAGTTATCGAACCGCGCTCTCACCGTGTTCGGGTGTCGGCCATGTCGGACCGGGGAGGCGATGACGCCTGTGAACGCCCGCGCACCGCACTTCGTGAGGTCCTTCGAGCGCGGCCTGGCCGTCATCCGCGCCTTCGACGCCGAGCATCCGGCGCGCACGCTCAGCGAGGTGGCCCGCGCCTGCGGTCTGACCCGCGCCGCCGCCCGCCGCCTGCTGCTCACGCTTGCGGACCTGGGCTACGTCCACTCGGACGGCCGCCTGTTCCGCCTCACCCCGCGCATCCTGGAACTCGGCTACGCCTACCTCTCCGGTCTCGACCTGCCGCGCCTCGCCGCCCCGCACCTGGAGCGACTCGCGGCCCTGGTGGGGGAGTCGGCCGCGCTGCTCGTCCTGGACGGGGACGTGGTGGTGTGCGTCGCCCAGGTGCCGGCCCGGCGGGTCATGGCGGCGGCCGTCGCGGTGGGGGCGCGCTTCCCGGCGCGCGGTACGGCGGTGGGAAGCGCGATGCTGGCCTGCGTATCGGAAGCCGAACGCGCCGAGGAGTACGTGCTGCTCGACGGCGACCCCGAGGACGGCGTGACGACGCTGGCCGCCCCGGTCCGGGACCGGAGCGGCCAGGTGGTGGCCGGGGTGAGCCTCGCGGTGCACTCCGGCCGGATGTCCGCCACGACGGTCCGCCGCGATCTGCTGCCGCGGCTCCGGGCGGCCGTGGCGGCGATCGAGGCGGACCTGCGGATCACAGATCCAGCACCAGGCGCGTCCCCCGGCACCGCGACACACAGATGAGCATGGTCTCCCCGGCCGCCCGCTCCTCCTCGGTGAGCACCGAGTCCCGGTGGTCCGGGTCGCCTTCGAGGACATCCGTCTCGCACGTCCCGCAGGTGCCCTCGGTGCAGGAGTAGAGCACCTCGACCCCGGCGGCCCGGACGGTGTCGAGCACGGAGACGCCGGGCGCGACGGTGAGGGTACGGCCGCTCTGCGCGAGGACGACCTCGAACTCCTGGTCTTCGCCCGCCTCTTGGGCCTTCGGCTGGAACCGCTCGATCCGCAGCACACCGGCCGGACAGCGCCCCTCCACCGCGTCCAGCAACGGCCCAGGACCGCAGCAGTACACGAGGGTGCCGTCCGGGATGTCGTCGAGTACGGCGGCCAGGTCCAGCAGTCCCGTCTCGTCCTGCGGGGCGACGGTGACCCGCTCGTCCCCGTACCGCGCCAACTCACCGGTGAACGCCATGGACCGACGGCTCCGGCCGCCGTACAGCAGCGTCCACTCGGCGCCCGCGGCCTCGGCGGCGGCGAGCATCGGCAGGATCGGGGTGATGCCGATGCCGCCCGCGACGAACCGGTAGCGGGGTGCGGGCTCGAGCCGGAAGTGGTTCCGCGGACCGCGCACCCGCACCTTGTCGCCGACGCCCACCTGCTCGTGGACGTGGGCGGATCCACCCCGCCCGTCCGGTTCCCTGAGCACCGCGATCCGCCAGCCGGACCGGTCCCCGGGATCCCCGCAGAGCGAGAACTGGCGCTCGAGGCCCGGCCCCAGCACGACGTCGACGTGCGCCCCCGGCTCCCAGCCCGGAAGATCCTCGCCGAAGGGGTGCCGAAGGGTGAGGGCGACGACACCGTCGGCCGCCGACTCCCTCTCGCTGACGACCAGTTCGGCTTCGTAGAGGCTCATGCGGTGCGCTCCGGGGGCTGGTGGCCTTCGGGGTGGCCGAGCATCCACTCCCACATCTCGACCGGGTCCTGGGCGGAGTGCTCGGCGCCGCAGTGACAGGTGCCGTGCAGGACGTCGGTGCCCGGCAGCCAGTCGATGCGGTAGATCTCACCGGTGGCACCAGTCGCACCCGACGCACCGGTCTCACTGGTCGGTGCGGTCACAGGACCTTCTCCACGGGCTTGTCGCCCTCCTCGACCAGCCGGGCGAGGATGCGGCGGGCGGCGAGGCCGCCGGTGTCGATGTTGATGCTCAGCTCCTGGTAGCCGGCCCGCTCCGAACCCAGCGTCCGCTGCAGGAGGTTGAGGGCGTTCACGTCCTGCATGACCACCGTGTGGTTGTTGCCCCGCAGGAACTCGGTGACCTCGGCGTCGTCGGTCGCCCAGTCCCGGGAGACCATCCAGAAGTCGTACACCTTGCCGTCCGAGGACGGGGTGATCGCATAGGTGATCTCGGTGTGGAAGCCGTTCGGGTCGCTGCCGTCGGCCTCCGGCCCCACGCCGACCGGCGCGATCCGGCTGTGCAGCAGATACAGGCAGGGCGCGTGGTACTCGATGTCCTGCCAGCGGGTGATCCGCCCCTCGATCCCGGTCGAACGGGCGTAGAACGGCGGGCACTCGGCGTCGTCCATGTGCCGGCTGACCCGCACGATCCCGGCGCCCTCGTCGACCTCGGTGGTGATCGGCGTCTCGGCGACCTCGGGGGTGCCTATGTAGCCGCCGTGCAGATAGGTCTCGTGGGACAGGTCGAGGAGGTTGTCGACGAGGAGGCCGTAGTCGGCGTCGATGGGTTCCATGCCCCGCACGGTCAGCCAGCCGGGGGAGTCGAGGTGCCGGGCCCGCGGGATGGTGTCCGCGTCGGCGAGCGCCGGGTCGCCGATCCACACCCACACCAGCGAGTCCTGCTCGACCACCGGGTAGGAGGTGACCCGGGCGGTGCGCGGAATGCGTTTCTGCCCCGGCACGTACACGCACGCGCCGGTCCGGTCGTAGGTGAAGCCGTGGTACCCGCACACGATCCGGTCGCCGTCGAGCCCGCTCTCCGACAGCGGGTAACGGCGGTGCACACAGCGGTCGCTGAGGGCGACGGGCGTGCCGTCCTCCTCCGCCCGGTAGAACACGAGGGGTTCCCCGAGGATCGTCCGCCCGAGCAGCTCACGCCCCACCTCCTGACTGTAGGCGGCGACGTACCACTGGTTCCTGGCGAAACTCGTCATGTGCGGCATGGCTGCGGCTCCCGTCGTTGGGTGATGGCGACATCGTCCGGAAAGGCGTCACCGCGCCGCAATAACTCTTCCGCCCCACGGAAGCAGATCGGTAAAACGCCTGTTCGGGGTACGTAGTCCCTCGGGGGGTTGAGTCGGGATGGGCTCGGGCCAACACGCGGCACTGTGTCTGCATCGCTGGGCTGCGTGTCCGCTTCAGGGTTGTCGACTTACGAAGCTAATCCTAATTGGGGCTCTTGTGGTGATTAAGCTTCCATAATTCGTTGGTACAGCGGCAGAAGTTGCGTCATCGCTGATCAGGCGTGCGCGTCGCCGTGAAATGAGGCCGTGGGGTCGAATCCGGGTCGAATTCGCCGCTCTTTGGGCCCTGGAGCGAATAAGTGCAGGCCAAGGGGGTGGCGGACCTATGTCTAGCGACTGTTTGAACCTGCCGGGCCAGGAGCAGCCCGGCTTGGGCTCGGGCCGTGGCCGTTTTTGATGGAGTGTCAGGTGGGTTGCGACGCAGGCGACAAGCCCGCTCATCGCGGACTTGGGTGCCGTCTCAAGAGCGTGGGTCGGTCAAACTGCCGTTCTCGGCGGGAGTCCAGTCGAGCGGGGCGCGGGTGACGCGTCGTCCCACCTCGTGGGCGCCGATGTCGACGCTGGTGAGCAAGAGGTTGCGGATCTTGGCGAGGAAGCAGCTGTCGAAGCTCGCCAGCGACAGGTCCGCGGGGACAGGGAGCGACATGACCTCCTCCATCCCGTTGGAAACGACCATCAACGGCCCCGTCCAGCAGGTGGTCGATATCGTCCCCCAGGTCCGATTCTGGCCCAAGTGGCATGTGCTGACCAGGTCCGTCACCGGGACCATCGACCGTCCCTTCCTCCCTGGCGACGAGTTCACCGAGTTCATCCGGACCGCGGACGGCACGGTGGAACTCGCCTGGAGGGTGGCGGAGCACGAGCATGGCAAGCGAGTCACGATCGGCTCGTGGATCTGCCCGGCTCCATCTCGTACACCTTCGAGGAGGTCCCCGAGGGCACCCTCTTTCGCCGAGTCGTCAACAGCACGGACGAGGCACCGAGCGGGGTGGTGACCGCAGACACGGAGACCGCTCCCGTGGCGAACCTGAAGGCCCTCGTGGAGGGCATCCTGGCTCAGGAAAAGAAGGGCCCGCAATTCCCGTAAAGCCGTCCGCGGGAGCAACCCCGCGTCGGCGGGGACGACGGAGACGAATTGCGGGAGTCACGGCAACTCCTCGACCGGGCTGCTCATGCCGACCACCCGGCAGCCATCGAGCACTTGGAAAGCCTTACAGCCCGGTAGCCTCAGCCCCCTGGCGTCGCCCGATCGCTGGCCGTGGAGTACTGACTGCCGCGAGACGCCGGTGCATCCGCGCCGGCCTCCGAATCCGTACGGCGGCGCTCATCGAGCCGTAACGGCGTATCCATCATCGGATGCGGCCTCGGGCTTCCTGGACTGCTCTGCTGTGAACTGATCTTTCTCGATGGGCGGCAGAGGATATCGAGCGGTCGCTGCCACCCTCAACAGCCGACCCCGGAAGAGCCTCGGTTGGAAGACGCCCGCCGAAGCCCTCAACGACCATTTACTATCGATGAAATGAGCCGGTGTTGCATCCACTTGTTGACGAGAGGTCGGGGCCGGCGTTGGCGGAGAAGAGACGGAAGAGCCGGCCCAGTTCTTTCGCGGTCGCGGCAGCCACCATGTCAGTGTCGGCGGGGTTGTTGTGCAAGCTGAGTCGCAGGTGCTCCACGTGGTCAAGGGCATGTTCGAGGAGCTCGGCGAGGTGGTTGTCGTACAGGCTGTAGATGATGGAGCTCCCGACGCTCGCCGGTGGCCAGGCCGAGGTTGCACAGCAGTCGCAGCCGGGTGGGAGCAGACGGACTGTTTCATGCCCACCGTGTCGGCGAGTGACCGGCCGCGCACAGCCCCTCCTGCTTTGAGCTGGCGACGGCTCAAGGACGAACCGACGATGGTGCGGTAGGCACCGATCCGGGCGTGGTCTTCGTGAGATCAGCGGAGACGGCAAATCATCTCGGTTGGAGCAAGGAAACCTTCCTGGATGTTCTGAAGCACTTTTGCGATCTTGGTCGGTGCGTCGGTGCCCATGGCCACGCTGATCGGGGCCGGAGGGGTGTCTCCGCCCGCCGGGTTGTGCGGCGTGCTGGTCCGGTGGAGGGCATCGACCGCGTCGCGAAGCGACTGGACGGCTTGTGAGCGGTGATCGTGCTCGGCGACGATGTCGAAGCCGGCCCTGCGCAGCAGTGACCGGTATTCCTCGGGGCGGGCCAGGAAGCCGTGTTCGGGCTCCGAGGCCCATGGCAGTGGGTAGCGGACGAGGGCGGGATCGCCGAGGAGCATGACGTCGTACACGATGAAGAGGCCCTCATCAGTCAGGACGCGGCTGATCTCGGTGAACAGGCGGGCTTTGTCCTCGATGTTCATGCCCACGTGCAGCATCCAGGCCCGGTCGAAGCTCGCCCGGGCAAAGGGCAGCGCGGTCACGTCACCCTGCTCAAAGCGTGCCCGGCTCGTGAGGCCCACACGGTCGGTGAGCCAGCGCGCGACGTCGACGTACTCCTCGGTGAGGTCTACGCCGGTGACGTCGGCGCCCGCGTGCTGGGCCAGGTGGCGGGCCGGACCGCCCAGGCCGCTTCCGACGTCAAGGACACGCAGGCCCGCTTTCAGCTCCAGGTGTTCAGTAAGCTCTCGCGTCGCCGCATGACCGCCGGTGTGGAACTCGTCCACGCCATGAAGGTCGTCGGTGGTGAGCGTGGCGTGGCCCGGGTAGAGGCGGTCGAGCGCTTCGTCGATCTTCCGACGCAGGTCGCCTTGCCGGTAATGGCGTGCTACAGCGGACGGCTGTGGTGCGGTCACGGTGACGTCCTTCAGGTCATGGGTGGTCCAGGCGCGATCGAAGCTTCTGCAGGGCATCGCACCGTGGTGCTGGAGAAGGCGGATCCGGCGGTGTCGTCCTAGTCGTGATCGGTGGAGAGGGCGACATGCCGCCAGGCGTCCATGTCCTTGCGGAAGGCGTCCAGTTTGGCGTCGAAGGCTTGCAGGGTGTCGGCTCCGAGGGGGAGGCGCAGGGGCGGTTCGGGGGCGGCGGCCATCTCGACGATCGCGCGGGCGGCCTTGGCCGGGTCGCCGGGCTGGGTGTGGTGCAGGTTCGCGGCGGCTGTGCGCATGGCGCCGACGGTGGGTGCGTAGTCGTCGATGGTGGCGGGGCCGGCGTGCAGGTTGGCGGGATCGAGGAAGTCGGTGCGGAAGAAGCCCGGTTCCACGAGGGTGACGTGGATGCCAAGGGGGGCCACTTCGGTGTGGAGGGTCTCGGTGAAGCCTTCGACGGCGAACTTCGTGGAGGCGTAGATGCCCCAGCCCGGCGCGGTGGCGAAGCCGACGATGGAGCTGATGTTGATGACGTGGCCGGAACGCTGACGCCGCAGTACCGGCAGTACGGCGCGTTGGACGGCGAGCGGGCCGAACACGTTGGTCTCGAACACCGCGCGGACCGCGGCGTCGTCGGACTCCTCGACGGCGGCGAGCAGTCCGGTGCCGGCGTTGTTGACCAGGACGTCGATCCGGCCGAACCGCTCGACCGCCGTGTCGACGGCCGTCTGGATGCTCTGCGGGTCGGTCACGTCCAGCGCCACGGCAAGCAGCGTGTCGCCGGCGTCGGGGAACTGCTCGCGGACGGTGTCGGGCTTCCTGGCGGTGGCGACCACCTGGTGGCCGGCCGCGAGGGCGGCACGGGTGATCTCCAGGCCGAAGCCCCGGGACGAGCCGGTGACGAACCAAACACTCATTGTCTTCTCCGGTGTTCAGATGGTGGTGGGCAGGGTGAAGGCCGCGCGGTTCTGCGCGATGAAGCCCTCGACGTCGAGGGGGTCGCTGCCGCCGATGGTCTTGACGAGGTCGTTGGTGCCGGCGAAGACGCCGTTGCGGTAGTCGACGGCCACGGCGAGCAGGTGCTGGACGAGGTGGTCGGGCGCGCCGCGCCCGCGCAGGATGGCGGCGAACTCGTCGAGTTCGATCGGCACGTAGGTGACCTTCCGGCCCAGCGCCCGTGACATCCTCTCGGCGATCTCGTGGTGGTCGAGCTCCTCGGCTCCGTAGAGCGGGTAGATCTGGCCGGCGTGCGGGGCGGGGTCCTCCAGGATGGCCGCGATCACTTTCGCCTGGTCGCTTTCGGCGATGGGGGCGTGGCGTCCGTCGGCGAACGGCAGGCGCAGTTCGCCGGTTCCGTCGGCCCAGGTGTCGATCAGCCACTGGGCGAAGAAGGTCGGGTGGAGGTGGGTGACCGGGACCGGGGCGTGGTCCAGGACGCGTTCGGCGACCCAGTGCTGGCGGGCCGCGTTGCTGGCGGTGTGGCGGCGGGCGGAGACCTGCGACATGTTCACGATCGCCTGGACCCCGTTCTCCTCCGCGGCCTGGGCCACGTTCGCGGTGGCGTCCATCAGGCCGGGACGGATCGGATAGGTGAAGTACAGGGCGTCGACCCCCTTCATCGCCGTGGCCAGGGAGTCCAGGTCGAGGACGTCGCCCTCCACGACATCCGCCCCGAGGGCGGCGAGCCGCTCGGCACGCCCATCCAGGCCCCGGACGAGGGCGCGGACGCGGTGTCCGCGCTGGAGGAGGAGTTCGGTGGTGTGGCGGCCGGTCTTGCCGGTGGCCCCGATCACGAGGAGGTTGCGTTCCATGAGGGTGATCTCCGTTTCTTGAGAGTGCGCTGGTGGGAGCTCCAGCGTCAGTCCTGCGCACGGGTGCCGCAGAAGATGGATGAGGTGGTGCGATGCCCGCCCGGCAGAGGGCGCTGGTTGCGCACCTGTGGTCAGGGGGTGTGGCGGGGCCGGAGGGCGAGCAGCGCGGTGGCCGCGGCGGTTCCGGCGCCGGCCTGGACCCACCAGGCGTGGTCGAAGCCGGTGGTCGTGGCCTGGGGAGTGAGGGCGACGAGCAGGGCCACGCCCACGGCGCTGCCGATCTGCCGGCTCATGTTGAGTACGGCGCTGCCGGTGGTGGCGCGTTCGGGGGCGAGGGTGCCGGCCGCGGCGAACAGCGGTGCCTGGGCCAGACCGCCGGCCAGGCCGACCAGGATCAGGCCCGGGAACATGCCGCCCCAGTAGTCCGGGGCGGTGTGCACGGCCGCCAGCCAGTACCCGGCGGCGAGCGCCATGGCCAGCGTGCCGGTCACGGCGGGGGCGGTGCGTCCGAAGCGGCTCTGCAAGGGACCGGCGTTCATGGCGAAGGCGATCGAGGCGAGGGGGGCCGGGGCGATGGAGACGCCCGCGCGCAGCGGGCTGAAGTGCCAGACCTCCTGCATGAACAGGGCGGTGCTGAGCAGGACGATGGCGAAGCCGGCGGAGAACAGGAACAGGGCCACGGTGGCGGCGGTGAACAGCCGACCGGCGAACAGCTGCTTCTCGATCACCGGCGCCTCGGCGCGCAGGGTCCGTTCGACGGTCGCGGCCCCGGCGAGGACGGCGGCGGCGAACAGGGACACGGTGCGGATGTCCGTCCAGCCCCACCCGGGTCCCTGGACGGTGGCCAGCACCAGCAGGCTCACCGCCAGCAGCAGCGCGAGGGCGGAGACCGCGTCCGGCAGGGCTGCGCCCTTGGGCTGACGCACCTCGGGCAGCAGCAGTGCGCCGGCGAGGAGGGTGGCTATGCCGACGGGCACGTTGATCAGGAAGATCCACCGCCAGTCGAGGGTGACGAGCAGACCACCGACGGGCGGGCCCGCCGAGGCCGCGATCGCGCCCACGCCCGCCCACAGGCCGACCACCAGAGTGTGCTGCCGCTTGGGGAAGCTCGGGTAGAGCAGGCCGAGCGAGGTCGGCACGATCATCGCCGCGCCGACGGCCTGCAGAGCCCGGGCGGCGACCAGTACGCCAAGACTCGGTGCGGCGGCCGCGACGGCGGAGGTGAGGGTGAACAGCGCCACTCCGGACAGCAGCGTCTTCTTGCGCCCCCACTGGTCCGCGATGCGGCCTGCGGGCACGAGCACGGCGGCGAAGACGATCGCGTAGGCCGACAGCACCCACGACACGCTCGCGACGCCGGTGCCCGGGAACGACCGGCCGATCCCGTCGAGGGCGACGTTGACGACGAAGAAGTCGAGCTGCGCCATGAAGGCGACGGCACCCAGCACCGCCATGATGCTCCAGCGGCGCGGGTGACCCGACTCGGTTACGGCCACAGCGGCCGACGCCGGGTCGAGGCGCCGTGTCGTCGCGACGGTCTGCGGTGCCGCCTGTGTGGACATCCCGTCCACCTCCCAGAAAAAGTGGGCTTGCAGGCCCTTTTTGGCTTGCCTCCAGAGAACACCTCTCAAAATGGGTTGTCAAGCCCTTTTTTGCGGTATGATGGTGAGCATGACCACCACCAGCCAAGCGCCGGCCCGGAAGCTGACCGCCAAGGGCCTGGCCACACGCGAACGCATCGTCAAGGCGGCCGCCGAGCTGATCTACGAACACGGCGCGCAGAACACCAACAACGAGCAGATCCGCGCGGCCGCAGGGGTCAGCGGCTCGCAGCTGACGCGCCACTTCCCCACCAAGGAGTCGCTGGTGGGCGCGGTGCTCGCCTGGCAGGCCGACAGCATCGTCGCCCGCCACCAGGCACCCGAGCTGGGCGAGCTGGACAGTTTCGCCGCCCTGCGCCGGTGGGCCGACAGGTACGTCGCCTCGCAGGACATGGTGCACGGCGGCTGCATCTTCGGCTCCCTGGCTGCCGAGGTCGTCAAGAGCGAGCCCGCCCACCGCGCCGCCGTCGCCGACGGCTTCGAGCGATGGCAGGAGCTGTTCGAGCGCGGCCTGGGGAAGATGCGCGAGCGCGGCGAACTGCGGCCGGAGGCCGACCCGGCCGCGCTCGCCCACCTGCTCACCGCCGCCTTCCAAGGCGGAGCACTGCTGGACCAGGCGGCCGGCGAGTCGACCCCCCTGCGTGACGCGCTGTACGGGGCCCTGGCCTACATCGAATCGTTCGCCGTGCAGCGCGGACCGGACACGGTCTTGGCCACTGGCCGATGACTCCTGGCAGGTCCGGGCCGGTCCGCGATGACGCCGTCTCGGGCGGTGCACATCCGCGATGCCTGCTCGTCCCAGGATCCTGAGCGGCCAGACCTGCCCCCGAGAATCGTGTGTCGAGATGGCGGGGCCTGGGTGCCGCAGTCAGTCACAACGACCGGCGAAGAGGCGCGAGTTCGGTGCCGCGCCTGGTCAGTACGGGTACGTTTCCAGCGTGGCGGTCGAAAGGTCGACGCAATGCCTTTCATTCTGAACACCGATGACGTCGAAGAGCGTGATCGTGCCGAGTTCGTCCACGAGGCGCTCGGCGCGACGATGGTGCCGATCGAACTGCACTGGCCCGGGCATCGCCGGTCGGTGGCCGCGCATGGCGTCGTCACGGACCTGGGCGACCTGACCATCTGCTCGGGACGGACCACCGCCCTGCGGGTGGAACGCACCGCCGCCCTGGCCCGTGACTCGATGGAACCGAGCATTTTCATCAACGTGCAGCTCTCCGGGTCGAGCATGGTTGTCCAACACGACCGGGAAGCGGTGCTCGGGCCCGGCGAACTGGTCATGTACGACTCCACATCCCCCTACACACTGCTGAACGACAGCGGCATGACCGGCAACTTCTTCCGTGTGCCGCATTCGGCGCTGGCGATGCCGCACGACATGATCCGCGCGGCGTGCGCGGTCAAGCTGGGTCCGGGGCACCCGGTGGTCTCACTGACCCACGACTATTTGCGCCGACTGGCCGCCGATCCCGCCCTGACTACTGCGGTGAACGCCGACCTCGTCGGTCAGCCGAGCATCGAACTCATCCGCGCCGTGATCGCGATCCATCTGCGGGCCGACGAGTTGGCCGCCGACCCGATGGCCGCCACCTTGCAGATGCGCATCCTTGAATACGCCCGCCGGCACCTCCACGACCCCAGCCTGTCTGCTGAGCAGATCGCAGCCGCGCACCACATCTCGGTGCGCTACCTGTACAAGGTGCTTGCCGGAAGCGGCATCAGTCTCGCCGGCTGGATCCGCACCCGCCGCCTCGAAGCGTGCAGGCAGGCCCTCGCTGACGACGACGCCATAGCCATCGGTGCTGTTGCACGACGTCACGGTTTCTCCGATCTGTCCAGTTTCAGCCGGGCTTTCCGAGCCGCATACGGCATGTCCCCCAGCGAATGGCAAAAGCGCTGAACGGACCGTCAGTGGACCAACGGGCCGTCGTGGGCGACACCTCAAAGGCAGAGCCAGGGCGTCAGATCAGGTTCAGCTTGTCGAGGAAAGCGGCGGCGGCGGAGGTATCGCCGATCACCTCGGTCCCCTCACGCCAGGGGATACGGGTGGTCGACCAGGCGAGGAAATCGAGCGTGGACGACGTCACCTGAGCCGCCGGGGCCGGTGCGGTGGCGGGGTCCTCGACGAGGATCGTGTCCCCGACGCGGTGAAGGACGACATGGGTCGACGCCGGGCCTGTCAGAACCAGTGCCAACGGCGCGAGGAGCGAGCGGTGCAGGTCGGGCTGCATCTTCGGAATGCCGCCCAGCAGCCAGTGGACGGAGGGCTCCATCCGGTCCTCATCCATGGGCGGCACATCGGCGTCCAGCGGCCCGCGGGGACCGAGCAGGTCGAAGCGCAGATGGGTCGCGAAATCGAAACAGAACATGTCCGCAATGGCGTGCAGCTCATATACGCCGAGGTCGAGCAACTGCGCGGTGGACGATGCCAGCGGCTCGTCCTGGAGACTGTCGAACACGGGGAAGGCAAGCTCCGACTGGACTCGAAGGAAGTCGACGGTCGCAGCGGGCGTCTGCTCCCTGGCGGCTCCGACCAGCACCTCGTTGAGCCGCTCGATCCCGAGCGGCGGATCCGGATACCGCAACGTCCCCTGCACGGCAGACACCAGCAGCGAGATGAGCTGTCCAGCGTGCGAGAACACGTCCTTGACTCGCCAGCCCGCGGCACCGCTGGGCTGGTTCCAGCCGACGTCGTCGAGAGTGCCGGCCACGAGAAGCAGATCTTGCGTCGCCAGGCGAAAGCCCTTCATACCCGCAACAGTCATGAGGGTCATCACTCCTTGGTGAGGCCAGAGCGCAGCGCGCACCAGCAGGGAATGTCGATCTGCGGCGGTTCATCGACCTATGGGCTGCCGTCTCGCCTACTCCGCGCGCCTTGCGTGGGCGGCTGCGAGGTCGGCACATCCGGGTGACGGCACAACACCGTGTGCCCGGCCGGGTATTCGAGGCCGACGGTCGCTGTGGTGTCTCATGCAGATCACATGCTAGGTGTCGGCCCGCGCAGCGCACTGTGCGAGAAGTGAACCCTGCTGTGCGTGCCGTGCACAGCAGAGGGCGCCAGCTCCCGCCGCGCCGTACGGGACTGACAAGGTGTTCGAAAGTGCTTGTCACGGTGAACGGCAACGTGGCGAACCGCGCGAGCGCACTCAAAGACCGATCAGATCGACGGCGTCTGTCATGTTGTCATCGCTGCGAACGGACAGGGAGAAGCGAGCATGCCCTCCATCACCACCTCCGACGGCCTCGACATCCACTACAAGGACTGGGGCTCCGGCCGGCCCATCGTGTTCTGCCACGGCTGGCCGCTCTCGTCGGACGACTGGGACCCCCAACTGCTGTTCTTCCTCAACGAGGGCTTTCGGGTGGTCGCCGCCGACCGCCGCGGCCACGGCCGCTCCACCCAGACCGACAGCGGTCACGACATGGACCACTACGCAGACGATCTGGCCGCGGTGGTCGACCATCTCGACCTGCGCGACGCCGTGTTCGTCGGCCACTCCACCGGCGGTGGTGAGGTGGCTCACTACCTCGCCCGACACGGCCAGGACCGGGCTGCCAAGGCCGCGCTGGTCGGAGCAGTTCCTCCGCTGATGGTCCAGACCGACGCCAACCCCGGCGGGTTGCCCAAGTCGGTCTTCGACGACCTGCAAGCGCAGCTCGCGGCGAACCGCTCAGTCTTCTACCGCGCGCTGGCGGCCGGCCCGTTCTACGGGTTCAACCGTCCGGGCCGCGAGCCCGACGAGGCGATCGTCGACAACTGGTGGCGCCAGGGCATGATGGGCAGCGCCAAGGCCCACTACGACGGCATCGTGGCCTTCTCCCAGACGGACTTCACCGACGACCTCACGAAGATCACGGTGCCCGTCCTCGTCATGCACGGCGACGACGACCAGATCGTGCCCATCGATGACTCGGCGCACCTGTCGTCCAAGTTGCTGCCCAACGGGATTCTCAAGGTTTATCCGGGCTTCCCGCACGGCATGCCGACCACCGAGGCACCAACGATCAACGCGGATCTGCTGGAGTTCATCCGCTCCTGACCTCCGCAATGACGTGCCCGCAGTAACGGGAGGGACGGTTCACGGATGCACGCGCTACTGCATGCGCTGTCGATCGCAGGCTCAATGACCTGGGACATCGCCTGGGCCCTGATCCTGGGGTTCGCGCTGTCCGCTGTCGTCCAGGCCGTGGTACGCAAGGGCACCGTCGTCTCCCTGCTCGGCGACGACCAGCCCCGGACTCTCGCCCTCGCCGCGGCCCTGGGCGCGGCGTCCTCGTCCTGTTCGTACGCCGCAGTGGCACTGGCCCGCTCGCTGTTCCGCAAGGGCGCGAACTTCACCGCCGCCATGGCCTTCGAGATCGCATCCACCAACCTCGTCGTCGAACTCGGCGTGATCCTCGCGCTGCTGATGGGCTGGCAGTTCACCGCCGCGGAGTTCATCGGCGGACCCGTCATGATCATCGTTCTGGCCGTCCTCTTCCGGCTGTTCCTCCGCGACCGTCTCCTGCGTCAGGCGCGCGAACAGGCCGAAAGAGGACTCGCCGGATCCATGGAGGGACATGCTGCGATGGACATGTCCATCCAGCGCGAAGGCTCCTTCGCCGGCCGGTTGTTCTCCCGTGAGGGATTCACCTCCACCAGCCACGTCTTCGCCATGGAGTGGGCGGCGATCCTGCGTGACGTGGTCGTCGGCCTGCTCATCGCCGGGGCCATCGCCGCCTGGGTGCCGGACTCCTTCTGGCGCACATTCTTCTTCGACGGGCACCCCCTGGAGGCCAAACTGTGGGGGCCCGTGATCGGGCCCCTCGTGGCAGTCGCCTCGTTCGTGTGCTCCATCGGCAATGTGCCATTGGCAGTGGTGCTGTGGAAGGGAGGCATCAGCTTCGGCGGCGTCGTGGCGTTCATCTTCGCCGACCTGCTGATCCTGCCGATCATCAACATCTACCGTAAGTACTACGGCGCCAGGACGGCCGCATTTATCTTCGCCACCTTCTACTTCGCGATGGTCATCGCCGGTTATGTCGTGGAACTCGTCTTCGGGGGCCTCGGTCTGATCCCCCGTCAGGACGACGCGAAGCTACCCTCGGAAGGCATCAGCTGGAACTACACCACCTGGCTCAACATCGCCTTCCTCCTCCTCGCCGCCGTGCTCCTCGCGCGCTTCTGGCACACCGGTGGACGGACCATGCTCCGTATGATGGGTGGTCCTCCCGAGACCGAAAGTCACAGTGGCGTCCACCATCAGCACGGCACCAAGCCGCGGGGGGCGTCGGAGACCACGACCGAGGCGTAGGTCCGGTACAGGCTGGGACCGCGGCACCCGAAGCGTCGTGGCCTCCAGTCCGTGCCCGCATGGTGCAAGCAGCCATCTTTGATCGGACCAGCATCCGCACTGGCCAAGTCGTCGCGATGGCAGTGCGCTTGCCCGGCGGCGGTGCGCGGACCCCGCGGTCGCCGCGCAGCCACTGCAACCCGTCCGCATTTCGGCGGCCCGGATCATGCTCTGCACCCGCTGCAGGTGTTTGACGAAGCCGGACAAGCAGGCAGCCGGTGCCCGTCCTGACCTCGTTGTCCGCTTGCGTGACCGCCGTTTAAACAGCGAACCAGCAAATCGACCAAGACGTCGCCCTCCGAACTGCCCGATCAAATACACGCTGCAGGAGTTGAACCCATGAGCGCAAAGACCTGGCTGATTACCGGTGCGTCATCCGGATTCGGTCGTCAGCTCGCCGAGACCGTGGCTCATCGCGGCGACCATGTCATTGCCACCGGTCGTCGGAGCGACGCTCTCAACGAGCTGGCTGAACAAAACTCCCGGATCAGCACCGTGACCGCCGACGTGACGACCCCCGAAGGCATCGCAGCAATTGTTACCGCGGTCGAGACCGCTGGAGGCGTCGACGTGCTGGTCAACAATGCCGGCTACGGTGTCTTCGGCGCCGTCGAGCAGATTTCTGAGGACACCGCTCGCGCGGTATTCGAGACGCACGTCTTCGGCCCGCTGGCCATCATCCGCGCTGTCCTGCCCTCCTTGCGATCCCGCCGAGGTCGCATCATCAACCTTTCCTCGGAGCTGGGTGCGTACGCCTGGCCCGGATCGGGACTCTACTCCGCGAGCAAGGGTGCCCTTGAACTTATTTCCGAGGCTCTGTCCCTGGAGCTCGCTCCGACAGGCGTCACGTCTACAGCCATCCAGCCCGGCACCTACGGTACGGGGTTCATCGCCAACGCCGTAGTAGAGACGCCCAGCGAGGTCTACGCTCCCTCCGTCGGCACTCAGTTGGCGAAGATTGGCCAGCTCGGACCGGATGCCGTTGGGGACCCGCAGGATGTCGTGGAGGCCATCCTGTTTGCTGCGGATGCGGCAAATCCGCCCCTACGACTCGCTGTGGGGGTAGAGGCGTTGACGACCATCCGCGAGTCCCTCCAGAAGCAACTGCGGGAGCTCGATGCCGTCACGGGGGCCACGCAACCTTGAAGCCGGTCCTCAGCCAAGAACCTGATCACTCAGGCGCGGCGAGCTCCTCGTGATACGCGGTTCGTGTGGACGCCATGGTCCGTCAGGAGCGGCCGGGCGCCTCAGAGCGCAGGTGGCGAGCCTGTTCCCGCGTTACGCGCGCCAGGCACTGGCCGACGGGCCCGAGCAGCAGTCGGCCAAGAGCTCGGTCCAGCTGCTGCACCGGATCTGCCGGGTCTACTCGGTGGTCGGGATCGCCGTACCGGTCTTCGGTGTGGGCGCCGCCGAGGTGATGGGTGTGATGGGCAGCGCCTGGCTCATCGCCTCCATGGCGCTGACACTCGACCAGGACGCGAAGATGGCCCCGGAGTTGCTGCGGAATTACCGCAACCTGGTCCACTCTCTCGCGGAGAAGCGAGCCCCACAGCGCAAGACTTCGACACGGCCGATCTGTGCTGGTCGACGGTCAAACGCTGTTCTCAACGATCTGGCGGCGAGTAAACCCCAATAGCGACGAGGCGTGAGCGGCACCTCGGCAGACGTACGCCCTGCGTTCGAAAGCCGGTGACATCCGCGGTCAGGACATCGTCCTGACCGCCGAGGTACTCGACCACGTACTGGCGCACGCCGTCCAGGGGCTTGCCGCACGCGGGCCGCCAGGCGCGCGCGGGCTTGGGGGTCCTCGCGGAGCCTGCGGGTCTGCCACGACGTTCGCATCACCGTTCCGGCATCGTGCAGCCGGTTCAGCAGCGTGCCGTAGGGCAGGCCACTGGCGTCCACGAGTTCCTGGACCGTGGCCCCGGCCTCGTATTGCTCACGCAGTGCCTGGACGCTGGGCGGTTCGCCCGCGGGCTCGGTCGGTGGGGGAGGAGGGTTCATGTGGTGGACTCCCATTCGTTGAGGGCTTGGGTGTGGGCTGCGGCCAGTTCGTCGTAGGTGCGCTGGCCGGCGGGGGTGATGAGGATCAGCCGGCCGTCCGTGGCCACCCGCCAGCCGTCAGCCGCCCGGCCGGTCGCCGGATCGAGGACGCGTCCGCCGGCGGTTTGCCAGGCAGCCGGGACCTCGTCCGGCCGCACCGTGGGAACCAGGACCAGGCGGCCGTTACGGACGATCACCACGGCCCGGTTGCGGTGCTCGGAGAGGCGCTCCAACGCCTTCTGGTAGAGGTCCCGTTCGCCTGCGTGCAGCGCCTTGCGTCGAGCGGCGACGCCTCTGGTGCCGTGCCGTTCGGCGACCTTGTCCCAGCCCTGTGCCGGAGCGGCGGTGTGGCCGGTGTCGCCGTCTGGGATTCGGATGCCGAAGCCCTGCAGGGCACGAGGCGTCAGGGCCCAGGTCTCCCCGGTGTGCTGGACGAGGCCGTGGTCGGCGAGGCGTTGCAGGGTGCGGTAGGTGGTGGCGCGGGAGACGGAGGAGCTGGCGATCAGATCAGCGATGGTCTGCGCGGGCCGTGCGTGGAGGGCGCTGAGGATCACGAGGGCGGCGCTGCCGAGGCCATGGTGGGCGAAGGCGTCGTGGCCCATCAGACGGCTGAGGACGGTGGAGTCGATGTCGGCCGCCGTAGCCGTCTCAGGGGTGGTCCACTCCTCAAGCGCCGGGTCGGGGGGGAACTGAGTGGTCCACAAACGAGACGGCAGAGCAGGGACGCGGTGGCTGGGGACGCTGCCTTGGTCGAGGTACCAGGTCGAGCCTTCCCGGCCATGGCCCACCCGCAAGCGGCGCAGCCAGCCGCACGGCTTCAGGACGGTCTCGTAGACCACCCGCAGGGTCGTCCGGGAGATCCCCGCCTCTTCGGCGGTCTGGCGCTCGCTGGCATGGTGCAGAGGGCCGCCCGCGGTCTCTGCGAAGTTCAGGTGTGCTCCCAGTACGCGTAGCGCGGTCCGGCCCCGCTCCCCGCGCCAGGGCGTGGTCTCGATCCGGTCCCGCAGCGCGGCGAGAACCTCGAACGCGTCGTGCCGCGAGCCCAGTGCCAAGGTCATGCTGACGGTGGCCGAGGCGCTGGCCCACACCCGGCGGATGTAGTCCAGGGCGCGTGACTGCCCGGAGCGCAGTGCAATGGTGCGAGCGTGCCGTCCGCCCTCGTGCTCGGGGTGCAGCAGCAGCCGTATCAACTGGTCGAGGCTGCCGCCGGCGCGGGCGACATGGCAGGCGAGGGCCGCGGTGATCCGGTGACCGTGCTCCGCCGCGCCCTGGCGGTATGCGCGGAGGGTCACGGTCCGCCCGTCGGGGGCGAGTCGGCTGTAACTGCCGGTGGCGTAGCGGCCGGTGAGGTCGCCAAGCAGGACCAGGTCGGCGGCGGGCTTAGGGAGGGATGCGAGTCCCTGCAGCGCGGTGTGGCTGCCTGTGACTGCCTCTGGTGGGGAGAAATCCGGACGTGGAGCCGACGGGGAGTAGTGCGGGTGGGCTGTGGGGTGTGGCATTCTGGGGTCGTCCCAAGGACATGGATGCCACCGCGGACCTCTAAATCAGTGGTGGCGTCCGGAACCGACCTCCAATCGGTGCCAGCGAAGCCTCCAGGATTGCCGTCCTGGGGGCTTTCGTGCGCTCTGGCACCGGTCGGAGGCAGGCGTCCCCATCGCGGCTCGACCGGAGACGACCGAGAGGCCTGTCAGAGTCGCCACCCTGGATCCGTACCGGTCAACGCCGGTCGCACAAAAGGCAGTTTGGGAGGCTGATGCCTCTGACTGCCTCCGAGCGACCCGGGTCGAACCGGGGTCGAATCAGAGCGGTTTCCTCTGACTGCCTCCGCTCGCCTCTGCAACCCGTCCTAGCAGGTCACAGCCTCATCGCCCCCACACAAGCGCAGGTCAGAAAGATGCGCTAGCTGTACCACTGGTTCCTGGCGAAGGCGGTGATGTGCGGCATGGCTGCGGCTCCCGTCGTTGGGTGGTGGCGACATCGTCGGGACGGGCCGCGCGGGGGCGCAATACGGCTTCCGTGTCACGGAAGGGTGCTTGGAAACTCCCTGGTGAGGGTGCCGAGGCCAGGCACTGTGCCGCTGCGTGCCGGCATGGGTGACAGCAGCCGTGCCGTCTGCCCGCGGTGACGGGCGTGTTCATCGGCGACTACCTGGTTGAGATATATGTCCGTTTTCTCGCTTCTCCGGCACTTCTTTGGCGGCATACGGCTGGTACAGCAGCAGAATCTGCATAGCTGCAGGTCGGACAGAGCCGGATCAGGCGCCGTCGCAGGCCGTGAGGCCTGCATCGTCCCCGCCGAGCACATGGAGTTCATCCGTCAGGTACTCGATCGCGTCGGCGACAAGTGGAGCCTGCTGATCATCGTCGGCCTGGAGGACGGCCCCCTGCGCTACACCGACCTGCAGCGAAATGTTCCGGGCATCTCACAGCGCATGCTCAGCCTCACCCTGCGCCAGCTCCAGGAGGACGGGCTGGTGACACGTACCGCCTACGCAGAGGTGCCACCGCGCGTGGAGTACGCGCTCACCCCCCTCAGCCGCAGCCTGCACGAGATCGTCAAGCAGCTGTTCGTCTGGGCCGCCGACCACCACGAGGAGATCCGGGCGCACCGCGCCCGTGCCGCCGAGACCGCAGCCGCCTCACGTTGATCCGGGTCCCGTGCGCCCCGGCGAGTCTGCTTTCCTCCGGATGAACACCGCCGTCGGCGTGTGCTCAGGTGTTGCGCGGGTGAGTCCTGGTGGGGCGTCCCGGCTCTTGCTCTCCGGGCCGCCCCACTACGGGTGCGCGTTCCTTCTCGCCCCGCAGGAAGGTGTTCAGGAACTGGCGGACGGCTCGGGTTCGGGGGCCGGGCTGTCCGGCGCGGGAGCCGGGACGGGCTCGTCCGGCGGGTCGACGGAGAGGTGCGGCAGCCTGCGGTCCAGCCAGGCGGGCAGCCACCAGTTGGCGTTGCCGAACAGGTGCATCGCGGCGGGGACCAGGATGGTGCGCAGGATGAACGCGTCCAGGGCGACCGCGGAGGCCAGGCCGATGCCGAACTCGGCGATCGTACGCTGCCCGCCGAAGACGAAGGCGATGAAGACACAGACCATGATGGCAGCGGCGGCCGTGATGACCCGCGCGGTCTCGACCTGGCCGACCCGCACCGCACGGGCGTTGTCCTTGGTGTGCACCCACTCCTCGTGCATCCGGCTGACCAGGAACACCTGGTAGTCCATGGACAGACCGAACAGGATGGCGATCATCATCACGGGAAGGAAGGCCTCCACCGGGCCGGCCCTGCCCAGCCCCAGGGAGTCGGAGCCCCAGCCCCACTGGAACACCGCGACCAGGACGCCGAAGGAGGCTCCGGCAGCCAGCAGGTTCATCACCGCCGCGGTGAGGGGTATCAGCAGGCTGCGGAAGGCGAGCAGGAGCAGCAGCCCGCCGAGGACCACGATCACCGCGATGAACAGCGGCAGTTTGCCGGAGAGCACACTCGCGAAGTCGTCGAAAATCGCGGTCGACCCACCGACGTAGACCTTGAGTGTGGTGCCCTTCTCGGCTGCGGGGACCACGTCGTCACGCAGGTGATGGATCAGGTCGGAGGTCTCCTTGGCCTGGGGCGAGGTGGTGGGGAAGACCTGGACGATGCCCACCGTGGAGCCGGGCTTGATGGGCGCCGCGACGACGCTCGCGACCCCGTGGACGTCCTTCAGCTGGGTGGACAGTTGCGTCAGGGCGGTCTTGTCCGCAGCCGTGGGGGCCTGGGCGACCAGTTGCAGCGGTCCGTTGAAGCCGGGGCCGAAACCGTCGGCCAGCAGGTCGTAGGCCTTGCGGGTGGTGTTGGACGCCGGATCGTTGCCCGAGTCGGAGGAGCCCAGGCGCAGGGAGAGCACGGGAATGGTCAGGACGAGCATCACGGCCAGCGCGATCGCGGACAGCGCGCGGGGGCGTCGTTCCAGCACGGCGGCCCAGCGGGCCCACGGGCCGGACACGGCGTTCTCGGGCAGGGGCTCGCCCGCCGCCAGTCGGCGCCGTGCCCGCCGGCCGAGGACCCGCTTGCCGAACAACGCCAGCAGTGCCGGAAGCAGGGTCACCGCGGCCACCACGGTCACCGCCACCGTCAGCGCCGCGGCGATGGCGACGCCGTTGAGGAACTTGGTCTGCAGCACGAACATGCCGAGCAGGGCGATGCAGACGGTTCCGCCGGCGAACAGCACGGCACGGCCCGAGGTGTTCACGGCCCTGGCCAGGGACTCCTCGACGTCGAGCCCGGCCTGCAGACCCTTGCGGTGCCGGGTGACGATGAACAGGGCGTAGTCGATCCCCACGCCGAGACCGATGAGGGCGGACAGGGTCGGGGCGATCTCACCGATGGTCACCGCATGGCTGAGCAGGCCGGTGGTGAGGATGGCCGTGCCGACGCCGGCGACCGCGGTCAGGATCGGCAGGAGCATGGCGAACAGCGAGCCGAAGGCGAGGAAAAGCACCACGGCGGCGGCCACCACGCCGACGAGTTCACTGGTGGCGGGTGGCGTCTGCTCCGTGCTCTTGATCGCCTGACCGCCCAGTTCGACCTTCAGGCCGTCGGTCCTGGCCGCCTCGGCGGTGTCGATCACCTTCTGGATGTCCGCCTTGTCGAGTTCCTGCTGGACCTTGGCGAAGTTCACCTGGGCGTAGGCGGTGCGGCCGTCCTTGCTGATCTGGGCCGCGCCCTGCGGGCTGTAGGGGCTGGTGACGCCGCTCACCTCGGGCAGCTTGGAGATCTTGTCCAGGGTGCCGGTCATCCGCTCCTTCGTGGCGCTGTCGCGCACGGAACCGGAGTCGACCTGCCACACCACCGTGTCGGTGTCACCGGCCTGTGCCGGGAAGGACGACTTCAGCAGGTTGAGGGCACGGGTGGACTCGGTGTTCGGCAGCGAGAAACTGTTGCTGTAGGCGCTTCCGGCGCTCTGCGACGCGACGACCAGTCCGCCCAGCAGGCCGAGCCAGAGCAGCACGACGACGAGCCGGTGTTGATAGCACCAGCGTGCGAGAGTAGACAATGGGGCTCCACGTTCAGGAGTGGTTCGGTTCGGCAGGTGCCGATACTCGGAAGGGACCGGCTCGTTGTCCGGTGGGGTGCCTTCCCTGCGCAATGCGGGAGGCGGCGGGGGCAGCGGGTGATCTCGGCGACGACGGTGTCGCCGTACCAGGTGATTCGGAACGTCGGCGGCATCTGGCCGACGGGTGTCAGGCGGTCGTTCGCCGTTTTCTCGTGGTACCGCTCCGTGGTCGCTGTGCTTCGATCATGGTCACCCACCGTGTCCGGGGCCCCTGCGGGGCTTCGTGAACAGAAACGCTAGGAGCTCGGGAACCGCGAAACTTGGTACCCAGGGGAGCAATGACGCGGACGCGGTGGTACCGCGGTACTACGGGGAGTGGAACGTCCGCACCGGGCTCGGCTGCCGTCCGATCGCCGCGTGCCGCGGCCGGGGAGCGGCGCAGTGTGCGCGTGTCCGGGTCCCCGTGCGATCCGGACACTGCCGTGCTCGACGGGGAGGGCTGGGCCGGCGACCGGGCGGGGCGCGTGGCGGGCGTTACAGGGTCCCCGTGCCCCGCTCGGGCGGGCGGGGACGGGCGAGCCCCAGGTCGTAGGCGAGGATGACGGCCTGGACGCGGTCGCGGGCTCTCAGTTTGGCCAGGACACGGCCGACGTACGTCTTCACGGTGGACTCCGACAGCACCAGACGTTCGGCGATCTCTCCGTTGGTCCAGCCCTGAGCGATGGCGACGAAGATCTCGCGCTCGCGTTCGGTCAGCGAGCGGACCCTGGGGTCGTCGTCCGGCGGGCGACTGGGGGACGTCTGGGGCAGGTGGTGGGCGTAGGTGTCCAGCAGTCGGCGGGTGAGAGCCGGGGCGATGATGGCGTCGCCCCCGGCCACCGCGCGGATCCCGGCCAGGAGTTCATCGGGTTGGGCGTCCTTGAGAAGGAAGCCGCTGGCGCCCGCACGCAGGGCCGCGTGGGCGTACTCGTCCAGGTCGAAGGTGGTCAGGACAAGGATCCGGGAGCGGCCGCCGGACGCGATGATGCGGCTGGTGGCCTCGATGCCGTCGACGCCGGGCATCCGGACGTCCATGAGGATCACGTCGGGACGGAGTTCGGCGGCCATGCGGACGGCCTCGCCGCCGTGTTCCGCCTCGCCGACGACCTCGGTGCCGGGGGAGCTCTCCAGGAGCATGCGGAAGCCGAAGCGCTGCAGCGGCTGGTCGTCGACGATGAGGACGGTGGTCACTGCGCACCCCCCGCGTGGGCAGGGCGGGGGAGACCGGTGATCGGGGTGAGGTCGAGGACGGCCCGGACCGCCCAGCCTCCGCCGGGAGCGGGTCCGGCGGTGACGGCCCCGTGGTACAGGGCGGCGCGTTCTCTCATACCGGTGAGACCTTGTCCTTGGTCGCGGGGTGGTTCCGCACGCGCGGCTTCCGGACGCGGCCCGGTGTTGTGGACCTCGATGCGCAGTTCCCTGTCCCGGGCGGTCACCGTCAGGTCGATCCGCGTGTCACGACCAGCGTGTTTGAGGGCGTTGGTGAGTGCTTCCTGGACGATGCGGTAGACGGTCAGCTGGACACCACGGTCGAGACCGTCCAGCTCGCCGCCGGTGCGGTAGACGACCTGCGGACCGGCGGCGCGGATACGGGCGCACAGCGTGTTGATGTCCGCGAGGCGGGGCTGCGGGCTGAGCTGGGCGGGGTCGGAGGCGGCGTGGTGGTCGCGCAGGACGCCGAGCACGCGGCGCAGTTCGCCCAGCGCCTGGCGTCCGGTGTCCCCGATCATGAGCAGGGCCTGTTTGCCGCGTTCGGGGGTGATGTCGGCCGCCCGTGAGCCGCCGTCGGCGAGGGTGATGATGACGGAGAGGTTGTGGCCGACGATGTCGTGCATCTCGCGGGCGACGCGGGTGCGTTCGGCGGCGGCGGCCAGTTGGCTGCGCTGGTCGCGTTCGATCTCCAGGCGGGCCGCGCGGTCGTGCAGCGCCGCGAGCTGGGCCCGTCGCACGCGTACGGCGAGACCCAGCGCGACCGCGGCGACGACGGTGGTGCCCAGGAAGAACAGCCCGTCCACGACCGATACGTCGCTCGGCAGCCGCAGGGCGACCAGCCCCAGGTCGACCGCCAACGCGACGCAGGCCACGGGCAGATGGCGCGGCCGCCCGCGCAGCGCAAGATGGTAGAGGGCGATCAGCACGGCCATGCCCGCGCGTAGCCAGACCCCCAGAGCGCACTGGACGAGGAACACGGCTGCGGTCACGGCGAAGGTCGGGGTCGGCTTTCTGCGCCGCCACAGCAGGGGCAGCAGCAGGCCCGCCTGCAGCGCGATCGTCCCGGGCCAGGGCAGGTCGGTGAAGTCGACGTCGAACTCCTCCGGGCGCTGCGGGGATATCAGGTCGGGCACGCACAGCACGGCAGCCAGGACGACGACCAGACCGGCGTCCAGCAGCCACGGACGGCTCCGGTCGAGCTGCCTCAAGCGCTGCCCGACACAGGACGCCCGTCTGACCAGTGGGTGGTCCCACATGCCCTCGATTCCCGCCGGTGACGGCTGGAAGGCCGTTCCCGGCAGGGTCGTGCCGTCGCTGCTCATGGGTGTCCCCTTGTCGATCGTGGCTCACAAAGGCCGGGCGGCGCGGTGACCGGTCAGGTCGGTGCCGCACCGCCCGGGCGGAAGGGCCGCGTCACGCATCGGTGCGCACCAGACGGTACGCGGCGCCCGCCAGTGCGAGCGCGGTCCAGCCGAGCAGGACCAGAAGCCCGGCGCCGGGCGAGAGGCTCGCCGCGTCGTGTGTCAGTGTGTACAGCGATTCGCCCGCGTTGCTGGGCAGGTACCTGCTGACGTCGTCCTCCCACGAGTTGGGCAGCAGCGAGGTCAGACCGGGCACGAGCATCAGTATGCCGACCAGGGCGGAGATGCCGCCCGCGACAGAGCGCAGCAGCGCGCCGAGCGCGGTGCCGATCACGGCGATCAGACCGAGGTAGAGGCCGGCGCCAAGCAGGCTGCGGACCACGCCGGAGTCGGACAGTGAGAGGTGCGCCGCGGTGCCGGACACCATGTGGTTCGCGATCGGGAAAGTGACGAAGGCGCCGATGGTGGCGAGGACGAAGGTGACCAGGCCGAACACCGCCGACTTCGACCACAGCACCGGCAGCCGGCGCGGGACGGCGGCGAGCGTGGAGCGGATCATGCCGGTGGAGTACTCGCCGGCGGTGACCAGCACACCCAGAATGCCGAACGCCATCTGCGCGAGGAAGACACCGAACAGGGAGAGGCTGAGCGCGGTGCTGTCCTTCAGGTCCGGGCCGCCTCCGTCGGAGTTACCGCCGGACTGGTACTGCCAGGCGGCGATGACACCGAACGCGATCAGGGAGGCCAGGCCCACTGCCAGGGTGATCCAGGTGGAACGCAGGGTCCACAGTTTGGCCCACTCCGAGCGCAGCACCCGAAGCCCGGTGACCCGGTAGCGCGGACGTGTCTGCTGTGTGGCCTCGGGCGAGGGCGACGGCGTGGACGGGCTGTGGGTCTCGGCCATCGTGGTCATGCCGCCCTCCCCGGGGTGTCGTTGGTGGAGGCACCGTGGTACTCGACGGCGTCGTGGGTCAGTTCCATGAACGCCTGCTCCAGGGAGACGGTCCGGGAGCTGAGCTCGAACAGGGCGATGTGGTGCTCGGCGGCCCTGAGGCCGATGGCACGCGCGGACAGGCCGACCACGTGCAGCTGCTCGGAGCCGACCTCGCCGGTGATCTCGACACCGGGCCCGGAGAGGACCTCCCGCAGACGGGCGGGCCGCTCGCAGGCCACGGTCACCGCGTCCCCGCCGTACTGGCGCACCAGCTCCCGCACGGTGGTGTCGGCCAGCAGACGTCCGCGTCCGACGATGATCAGGTGATCGGCGACCAGTGCCATCTCGCTCATGAGGTGGGAGGAGACGAAGACGGTACGGCCGTCTTCGGCAAGCTGGGTGAGCAGGTTGCGGATCCACAGCACGCCGTCCGGGTCGAGCCCGTTGACCGGTTCGTCGAGCATCACGGTGGCCGGATCGCCCAGCAGCGCCGCGGCGATGCCCAGCCGCTGGCCCATGCCGAGAGAGAAGGCACCGGCCCGCTTCCTGGCGACGGCCTGCAGTCCGGTCAGCTCGATGACCTCCTCCACCCGGCGGCGCGGAATACCGTGGGTGTGGGCCTGCACCATCAGGTGGTCGAACGCGGACCGGCCCGGGTGGACCGACCTGGCCTCCAACAGCGCGCCGATCTCCTGCAAGGGCGCCGAGTGGCGGGCATAGCGTTTGCCGTTGACCGTGACGCTGCCGCCGGACGGTGCGTCCAGTCCGACGATCATGCGCATGGTGGTGGACTTGCCGGCCCCGTTCGGGCCGAGGAACCCGGTGACGGTACCGGGCCTGACGACGAAGTCCAGACCGTCGACCGCCGTCTTCTCGCCGTACCGCTTCGTCAGTTGCCGTGCCTCGATCATGGTCACTACCTCGCATTTTGGCTACTCGCCCTGGCCGGGCTTCCTCACCAGAAACGCTAGGAGTCCGAGACCCGCGAATCCTGGTACCCAGGACAGCAATGACGTGGACGCCGTGGTACCGCGGTACTACCTGAAGCGGAACCTCGGTACGAGGCCCCGTCAAGCCAAGTGGTGCAGCGTGAGCGGTGACCTCGCGGACGGCCGCTGACGGTCGTGCCCGCCCCGCGACCGCCTCGTGGTGCAGGCGCCCTTGCTCGACGCGTCCCGGTGAACCGCGCGCCGTTCATGCCGCGGGATGCTGCGCCGGCATGGCGCTCGGCCGGCCTGCCATCAGCGCGTTGGACGGCCCCGAGCCGCGGCGATCCGGAATGACCCGCGTGTTCAGGGCAGTTGGCCGCCTACAGCACCTGGCGGCGAACACCGTGACTTTTCCAGGCGGACGCCATCTCGCGGGCAGACGATCACCGGTCCGAACCGGCGGCGCGTCAAGCGACCTCCGCCGTCGGACGGGAGCGCTGTGCGAACTGCGTCGTCACCGTGTTCGCGGCTACCCCGCTCGCGGGGGACATGACCGATGGCGGCCCTCTGCGTCTGTCGGACGGTGTGGTGCCGCCACGGGTCGACACCGGCCTGCGCGCAGCCCTGTCGTCACTCCAGCCCGCGCTTGCCCGGCGCCCAGAACGGCTTGGTGAGGACCGATCGCCGGTCCCAGCCCGGATTGGACGCGAGAGCACGTGAGTTGCCGCGGCCGTCTACTGGCGCGACACGTACATGCCGTCGACACGCTGGGAGCGGCCTGATCCGAGTGTCGCCAGGCCCGCCCCATATTCGCTGTCGTCGTGTATCGACGGTCACTCGGGGATCTCATCGTTGAGTTCCGGGGTGAGCGCCGATCCTGGTGTCCCGTGACCCGGCTCCGGCGTTCGCCTGCGGCGGCTGCCTGCCTTCGTCCTCCCGGGGAAGAGGTCTCCGCCGGCCACGGCGAGAGCGACGCTGACGGGCTGCGCACCTGACCGTTCGGGGGCGGACGTCGACGGCGGCGAGGGCGGGTCTGGCTCGGCCCGCCCCCGCCATGCAGGGCAGGGGGGTGTTGCCCCGCGCTTGTGGCGCCGGCTAGCCGGCGATCTTCTGCTTCAGCTGCGCGACCCCGTCCTTGATCTTCTGCTCGGTCTCGGTGCGCTTGCGGTCGCGTCGCTCCTTCGCCTCGTCCTTCCTGATCCGGTCGGCGGCCTCCTCCATGGCCTTGAGCTCGGTGCGTACCGAGTCGGACGGGCGGCGTTCGAGGACGGCGTCGTAGCTCATGGCCAACACGTCCAGGGCCTGGGGGTCGGATTCCCGGACCTCGGCGAGGATCGCGGTGCCGCCGGCCGGCATGTGCTGGGTGAAGAGGGTGACGGTGCCGTTGGCTTCCTCGGCCCGCTTGTAGTCGTAGCCGCTGCCGATCACGGCGCCGATGCCCCAGCCGGTCAGTACGCCGAGGGGTCCGCCGAGGATGCCGACCAGCGAGCCGACCAGGCCGCCGACGGCGGTGTTGCGTCCGGCCTCCGTCTCCAGGCCTTCGGGGATGCGGACCGTGCCGTCCTCCAGGCGTTCGATCAGGACGGCCCCGCGGACCTCGAGCGTGGCGGACGCGAGGTGCTTGAGGTCGCTGAGGGCCTGGTAGGCGGTGGCGCGGTCGGCGAAGCGGAGGGCGATGGCGTTCTCGTTCATGGGCATGTGCTGCCTCCTTGGGATTCGTGCGCTGCATCTGTGAGACAGTATGTATCAAAGAAATCTTGTGAGTCAAACCGTCTCAGAAATCTATGGGTGGGCTTGCCTCACGGCTGTCGGCGGCGACTGGTGTCGTGTCCCGCACCAGCGCCGACTGCCGCGTCCGGGGGGCGGCCTGAGTGCCCTCGCGCCGGTGCTGTCCGTACGTGCAGGGGTGTTCCTGTCGGTCCGTCATGTGTTCGGCAGCCAGGGAGCCGGCGCGGCGTCCAGATCGCTCGCGACGGCGTCGACGCGGCCGCCGACCTGGTCGGCACCGACGAAGCGGTCGGCTTCTCGTTGGAACTCGTCGCGGACCGGGACCGTACCGCCACCATCGCGGCGTTCCGGCGCGGGGCCCGGGCCGGCATCAAGCTCCTCGGGGGCGGACCAGGCGCGGACCCCGGCACGGACATCCGCGCCGCCGCCCGTCTGCAGCTCACCGAAGCGGCGGGGACCGGGCGACTGAGTGTCCTGGTCGCCGGCAGTCACCCGTTGCGGGAAGCCGCAGCCGCCCATCGCCAGATCATGACGGGCCGCACCACGGGCAGAATCGTCCTCGTGTCGTGAGACAGGTATCGGCAGGTCGGCCAAGGTGCGCGCCTTGGCCGACGTCGTACACCCGCCTGATCCCCTGGGGTTGTGTGCCCATGTCGGCGGTGCCCCTGCCTCCGCTGTTGCTTTCCCCGCCGCGCCTGAGACTCGGCCCACTCCCCTGACGTGGGGACAGTCATGGATGATCCGATGGACCCCGCTGAAGCGGCTCAGTCACTGGGCCAGTTGTAGGGCAGGAACTTTCCGTCGAACGTGATGACGACGTGCTCGGCCCCGTCGTGCGTGGCACGTCCGATGTCCAGCTTGAAGTTGATCGCGCTCATGATTCCGTCGCCGAACTGCTCGTGGATCAGTTCTTTCAGGGCCGGGCCATAGACCTGCAGCGCCTCGTAGAGGCGGTAGATCGTCGGATCGGTCGGTACCGCGGTGGGCAGCCCGCCACGGTAGGGGACGGTGGCGAGCACCGGCACGGCTTCCGCGGGCAGGTCGAGGAGTTCGGCGACCTGACGTGCGCTGTCCTCGGGAAGGGGGTGCTGTCCGAGCAATGCCGCGGTGGTCCACACCAGCGGCCGGCCGATCGCGTCAGCCAGTTGCTGCCATGTGAGGCCCTTGGCCAGCCTGCCGGCAGCGATCGCAGCCGTTACCTCGTCGCGGTTCATGCGTAGTCCTTCCCTGAGGGTCCGGTGGGTGTACGGGGCCGCAGCCGGCCGGGCTGCCGGAGGCGCGGCTTCCTGGCCGGCCGCAGCTCGCGGCTGGTGGGTCAGGCGAGCGCCGGGGCGGGCGCGGGCAGGTACGGGGTGATGTTGCGCCAGGCGCGCTCGATGTATTCCTCCTTCTCGCCGACCGGGGCGACGTAGTGCAACGCGCCTTCGGCGGCGTCCTGGCCGTGGAGGCGGGTGATGATCCAGGCGGCGAGGTAGTGCGAGGCCAGGCAGCCGCCGGCGGTGGCGATGCTGTCCTTGGCGTAGAAGGGCTGGTTGAGGACCTCGACGCCGGCGGCGATGACCCACGGCTTGGTGACGAGGTCGGTGCAGGCGGGGATGCCGCCCAGCAGGCCGAGCCTGGCCAGCACGAGCGCGCCGGAGCACTGCGCCGCGATGAGCTGGCGCGAGGGGTCCAGGCCGCGCAGGATGTTCATGATCGCCGGGTCTTCGGTGACCTCGCGGGTGGCGATGCCGCTGCCGACGATGACGGCGTCGGCGGCGCACGCCTCCTCAAGGGTGGACATCTGCTCGATGACCACCCCGTTCATCGACGTCACCTTGGGGCTGGGGGTGGCGATGGTGACGCGCCAGTCGTCGCTCTTGATGCGGTTGAGCACACCGAGTGCGATCAGGGAGTCGAGTTCGTTGTAGCCCTCGAAGGTGAGGATGGCGATGTGCACGGCGGCTGTCCTTTCCGGATGAGTCGGACTCGACGGTAAGAACCCGAGAGCAGGACAGTCAAAGAATTGTCATGGATACAATCCGGAGCATGGCAGCCTCGCGCTACAAGAAGCTGGTCGACACGCTCGCAGCCGACATCCGGACCGGGCGGCTCGCCCCAGGGGTGCGGCTGCCGACCCACCGCGCTCTCGCCGCCCGCGAGGGCATCGCCGTGGTGACCGCGACCCGGGTGTACGCCGAACTGGAAGTGATGGGCCTGGTGAGCCGGGAACAGGGCCGGGGCACGTTCGTCCGCGACATCGCGGTCTCCGCCGGTCACGGCATCGATCAGCAGGCCGTCGCCACAGACGTGGTCGACCTCAACTTCAACTACCCGTCGCTGCCAGGCCAGGCCGACCTCCTGCGCCAGGCCCTGCGGGAGGTGGCCACCTCCGGTGATCTCGACTCGCTGCTGCGCTACCAACCACACCGGGGGCGCCCCCAGGACAGAGCCTCCGTCGCACGACACCTCACGCGCCGGGGGATCACCGCCGACGCGGATCAGATCCTCATCACCAACGGCGCCCAGCACGGCCTGGCCATCACCGTCATGGCCGCGCTGAGCGCCGGAGACGTCGTCGCGGTCGACGCCCTCACCTACCCGGGTTTCAAGGTGCTCGCGCATGCCTTCCATCTCGACCTGGAGCCCGTCCCCACCACCACCGACGGGCCGGACCTCGATGCCCTGGAGAGGCTGTGCGCGACCCGTCCGGTGCGCGCGATCTACACCATGCCCACCCTGCACAACCCTCTGGGCTGGGTCATGCCGGCAACCGACCGCACCCGCCTGATCGGGATCGCCCGACAGCACGGTCCGCTCATCATCGAAGACGCCTCGTACGCCTACCTGGTCGAAGACCCGCCACCGCCTCTGGCCGCCACCGCACCGGACATCACCGTCTACGTCTCGGGACTGTCCAAGAGCATCGCCACCGGCCTGCGGGTCGGCTTCGTCCTCGCCCCGCCGACCATGGTTCCGTCCCTCGAGCGCGCCATCCGGGCAACCACCTGGAACACCCCCGCCCTCACCACAGCCATCGCCTGCCGCTGGCTCGACGACGGCACCGTGAACCAACTGGAAGCACAGAAACGGGACGACGCCAGGACCCGCCAGGCGCTCGTCAGGCAGGAGCTGGCGGGCCTCCCGCTCATCGGCCACTCCTCGTCCTACTTCACGTGGCTGCCACTGCCCGACGACGCACGCGCCGACCGCCTCACCGCCACCCTCGCGCGCCGGCACATCTCGGTCAGCACGGCGGGGCCGTTCACCACCTCGACACACACACCACAGGCGATCCGCCTCGCCCTGGGCTCGACCGACCTGGACAGCCTCCGATCGACGCTACGCACGGTGCGCCGACTCGCCGTCGAGGACGCCTACGCCTGAACTCCGCCCGTACTCGCTCAATCTCCCCCGCCCACCCGCCCCGACGAGTCGTGTCCAGTCGCTGACCCTGCACGGCACATGCGTCAGGCGAACCGGTACCGCAGGTGGGGCGGGGGCGCGGTGCACGCAACGAGCTGGTCGGCGCCGCGGCCCCTCTCAGGCGTCGCGAACCGTCTTGGTCACCCGGTCGAGCAGTGTCCGTAGCTGCGTGGACTCGTCCCCGCCGAGGGCGTCGGTGATGTGCCGCTCGATGTCGGCGATCACTTCGTCGGCTGCGCGCAGCGCCTCCCGGCCGGCGTCGGTCAGGTGCAGTTCCTGCACATGTCGGTGGCGGGGGTGCTCGCGTCGTTCCAGGAGTCCACGGCCTTCCAGGCGTGCCACCAGTGAGGCGACGGCCTGCGGGGTCACGTCGAGGCGGCGGGTCGGCTCGGCGCCGGCCAGTCCTGGTTCGGCGGGCACGGACATCAGGAGTGTGCAGTGCGCAGCCGCCATACCCAGGGGGCGCAGGCGCTGCTCCTTGAGCCCCTGCACCGCAAGCTCCGCACGGCGCAGCGCCCAGCTCACCCGGTCCAGCGCGTCGTGCCCGACGGGATCCTCGTCATGTGCTGTCACGCGCCTGACCACGACCTCGTCCCGGTGGCGCGTCGTGCCGAGCGGCTCGGGGACCTCGCCGAAGACTTGCGCTGCCGAGGCGCAGCCGCCGAGGTGCTGCCCGGCCGCCTACCGGTCCGGCTGTGCCGCCAGCCACTCGCGGTACGCCGTCACCGCCGTCGGCAGGGTCGGGAAGATGCGGTCGTGGCCGACCCTGTCCGCGAGGCCGTACGCCTCCAGGCTGTCCAGCAGGTCCTGCTTCACCCGGGCGAGCGCGAACACGACACCGCGCGCCGTCAGTTCACGTCGCAGGGCGTCGACCGCGTCGAGGGCGGTGATGTCGACCTCCACGTTGGCCTCGGTGTTGAGGACGAACCAGCGGACGGGCTCGGTCTGTTCGTCGACGGCGGCCAGGGCCCGGCGGTGGAAGTTCTCGGCGTTGGCGAAGAACAGGGGTGAGTCGTAGCGGTAGACCAGGAGACCGGGGATCGTGCGGGCGGTGGGGTAGTCGTCGACGTCGTGCATGCCGGCCACGCCGGGCACCAGGCCCTCGACCGCGTCGTGCGGGCGGGCCACCCGGGTCAGCAGTTCGGCCACCGACAGGCCGACGGCGACCAGCACGCCGTACAGGATGTCCAGGGCGAGGACCCCGGCCAGGCAGCCGAGCGCGAGGAGCAGTTCGCGGCGGCGGAAGGCGGCCAGGCGGCGGAAGCCGGCGAGGTCGGTCATGCGGGTCGCCGCGTAGACGACCAGGGCACCGAGCACCGCGGCGGGCGTCCGGGTCAGGAGGGGGCTGAGGAAGAGCAGGACCGCGAGGACGAGGGCTCCGGCGACCAGGGAGTACGCCTGGCTGCGGGCGCCCGCCGAGGTGGCCAGGGCGGTGCGGCTGGCGCTGCTGCTCACCGGGAAGCCGTGCAGGGCGCTCGCGCCGAGGTTGGCCGCGCCGAGGGCGAGGAACTCCTGGTCGGCGTCGAGCCCGGGACCCTCGTCGGGGCCGCGGCCGGCGAACGCGCGAGCGGTGAGGATGAAGTCCGTGTACGCCACCAGGAGGACACCGAGCGCGGGGAGGACCAGGCGGGGCAGCTCGGTCGGGTCGGGCGCGGCGAGGCCGGGCAGACCCGCCGGGACCGTACCGATGACCCTGATGCCGTAACGGTCGTCGAGGTCGAACGCCACCACGGCCGCCGTGCTCAGGACCACGGCCAGCAGCGGGCCGGGGAGCACCCGGAAGTACCGGGTGACGACGAGGAGGAAGAGCAGCGTCGCCGCCGAGAAGATCACGGTCGCCGGCCGAGCCTCGTCCAGGTGGGTGAAGAACGACCAGAGTTGGGGGAAGAACTCGGTTCCCGTCCCCGGTACTCCGGTGAGTT
This sequence comes from Streptomyces sp. NPDC001714, assembly GCF_042892755.1. Classification (NCBI taxonomy): domain Bacteria; kingdom Bacillati; phylum Actinomycetota; class Actinomycetes; order Kitasatosporales; family Streptomycetaceae; genus Streptomyces; species Streptomyces sp. NPDC001714. Next base: position 204,026 of record NZ_JBIAUL010000014.1, on the reverse strand, counting down.
TGGGCAGCTGGTCCACGACCATGATCAGGGCGACGCCGGCCAGGTAGCCGATGAGGACGGGGCGGGAGAGCAGGTCCGCCAGGAATCCCAGGCGCACGGCCCGGGCGATCAGGCAGAGCAGGCCGACCGCGGCGGCGAGGGTGGCCGCCAGGACGGCGTACCTGCCGGGGGCACCGGCCGCGAGCGGGGCGACCACCGTGGCCGTCATCAGGGCGGTCGTCGACTCCGGGCCGACCGACAGCAGCCGCGAGGAGCCGAACACCGTGTACAGGGCCAGGGCGGGCAGGATCGCCCACAGGCCGGCGACCGGGGGCAGTCCGGCCACCCCGGCGTACGCCATCACCTGCGGCACCAGGTACGCGGCGACGGTCACCCCGGCCAGCAGGTCGCCCTTGAGCCAGGTGCGCCGGTAGCCGAGCAGCGAGACGAGTCCGGGCACGAGCCGGTGCCACCCCGGGTGTCCGCCGCTGCCGTGGGTCATGCGTCGCCTTCCGTCCGGTGCTCCCAGAATCCGTCGGTCCTCGGCGCGCCGCGGGGTACACGCGGGGCGCGTGCCCAACCGGTCTCGCGGACAGGGCCGTTCGGCCCGAACGGCGCCGGCCCTCGGGAAGCCGGCGCCCGGGATCCGGGGCCGGGCGTGAGGCGGAGGCCGAGGGCAGCGGGCCGGGCATGGGCCGGGCGGCCCCGGTCCGGGACCAGTGGCCCCTGCCCTCCGTACCTCCCGAACACGACGCTGGAACCGGATCCGCGGGAGGAGTCCCGCGCGGTCCCCGGCCCAGGAGGTGAAGACGATGCTGCGCACCGCCACCGCGGTGACCGGCTGCCGCTCAGAGGCTCGCCGCGTGGTCGGGGACGTAGGTCTGCAGATCCCTCGGCGGGCGCTCGTAGCCGGTCGACGGCGGCCGCTTCGGGAGTTCCAGCACCGGCGGCGGCACGTCGTGGTACGGCACGGTCGACAGCAGGTGGGCCATCATGTTCAGCCGGGCCCGGCGCTTGTCGTCGCTCTCCACGATGTACCAGGGCGCGTCGGTGACGTCGGTGTGGACCAGCATCTCGTCCTTCGCCCGGGAGTAGGCCTCCCAGTGGGTGATCGACTCCAGGTCCATGGGCGAGAGCTTCCAGCGCCGCACCGGATCGTCGAGGCGCTTGCGGAACCGGTCCTGCTGCTCGGTGTCGCTCACCGAGAACCAGTACTTGCGCAGCAGGATCCCGGACTCCACCAGCATCCGCTCGAAGATCGGGCAGTGCCTCAGGAAGAGCTGGTACTCCTCCTTCGTACAGAAGCCCATCACATGCTCGACGCCGGCCCGGTTGTACCAGGACCGGTCGAACAGCACGATCTCCCCGGCCGCCGGGAGATGCTCCGCGTACCGCTGGAAGTACCACTGGGTGCGCTCGCGCTCGGTGGGCTTCGGCAGCGCCGCGATCCGGGCGATGCGGGGATTGAGGTGCTCGGTCACCCGTTTGATCGTCCCGCCTTTGCCGGCCGCGTCCCGTCCCTCGAAGATCACTACAAGACGTGCACCCGTGGCCCGCACCCACTCCTGCAGTTTCACCAACTCGGTCTGCAACCGCAGCAGTTCCGCCTCGTACACCTTACGCGGCAGCTCCGCCGCCTTCTTGCCGGCCATGCCGCCTCCACCGCCCGATGACCTACCCATGGAGCCATCCGATGTCCAAGGTCGAACACCAGGACGCCACCGTACTGTCCGACGAGGAACTGCGCACCCTGGACGCGCACTGGCGTGCCGCCAACTACCTCGCGGCGGGACAGATCTACCTGATGTCCAACCCGCTGCTCACCGAGCCGCTGCGGCCCGAGCACATCAAGCCCCGGCTGCTCGGCCACTGGGGCACCTCGCCCGGCCTGAACCTCGTGTACACCCATCTCAACCGGGTGATCAGGGCCCGTGGACTGGACGCGCTGTGCGTGTGGGGGCCTGGGCACGGCGGCCCGTCGGTGCTGGCCAACTCCTGGCTGGAGGGCAGCTACAGCGAGACCTACCCGGACGTGTCCCGGGACGCGGCGGGGATGGGGCGGCTGTTCAGGCAGTTCTCCTTCCCAGGCGGGGTGCCCAGCCATGTGGCCCCCGAGACCCCCGGCTCGATCCACGAGGGCGGCGAGCTCGGCTACTCGCTCTCGCATGCCTACGGCGCCGCCCTCGACAACCCGGACCTGCTGGTCGCCTGTGTGATCGGCGACGGCGAGGCGGAGACCGGGCCGCTGGCGGCCTCCTGGCACTCCAACAAGTTCCTCGACCCGGTCCACGACGGCGCCGTCCTGCCGATCCTGCACCTCAACGGCTACAAGATCGCCAACCCGACCGTCCTCTCCCGCCTGCCCGAGTCCGAACTGGACGAACTGCTGCGCGGCTACGGCCATGAGCCGATCCATGTCACGGGCGACGACCCGCACGAGGTCCACCGGGCCATGGCGGCGGCGATGGACGACGCGCTGGACCGCATCGCGATCATGCAGCGCTCGGCGCGCGAGGAGGGGATCACCGAGCGCGTGCACTGGCCGGTGATCGTGTTGCGTACGCCGAAGGGGTGGACCGGTCCGGCCGAGGTGGACGGCGTTCCCGTCGAGGGCACCTGGCGGGCCCACCAGGTGCCGCTGGCCGGCGTCCGGGAGAACCCCGAGCACCTGCGGCAGCTGGAGGCGTGGCTGCGGTCGTACCGGCCCGAGGAGCTCTTCGCACCCGACGGCCGCCCCGTCGCCGACGTACTCGCCTGCGTGCCCGACGGTGCCCGCCGGCTGGGCGCGAGCCCGTACGCCAACGGCGGGCTCCTCGTCCGCGACCTGCCCCTGGCCGACCTCGACGAGTTCGCCGTCCCCGTCGACAAGCCGGGTACGGCCCTGCACGAGCCGACCCGCGTCCTCGGCGACCTCCTGGCCCGGGTCATGAAGGACACCGGGGCGCGCCGGGACTTCCGTGTGGTGGGCCCGGACGAGACCGCCTCCAACCGGCTCCAGGCCGTCTACGGCGCCAGCGGCAAGGCCTGGCAGGCCGGGCGGCTGCCGGTGGACGAGCACCTGGACCGGCACGGCCGGGTGATGGAGATCCTCTCCGAACACACCTGCCAGGGGTGGCTGGAGGGCTACCTCCTCACCGGCCGGCACGGGCTGTTCTCCTGCTACGAGGCGTTCGTGCACATCGTCGACTCCATGGTCAACCAGCACATCAAATGGCTGAAGACGTCCAGGGGACTGCCCTGGCGCGCCCCGATCGCCTCCCTCAACTACCTGCTGACCTCACATGTGTGGCGTCAGGACCACAACGGCTTCTCGCACCAGGACCCCGGTTTCGTCGACCACGTCCTCAACAAGAGTCCCGAGGTCGTCCGCGTCTACCTCCCGCCGGACGCCAACACCCTGCTCTCGGTGGCGGACCACGCGCTGCGCAGCCGCGACTACGTCAACGTCATCGTGGCGGGCAAGCAGCCCTGCTTCGACTGGCTCTCCATGGACCAGGCCCGCGTGCACTGCGCGCGCGGCGCCGGGATCTGGGAGTGGGCGGGTACCGAGAACGGCACCCGCGAGCCCGACGTCGTGCTGGCCTGTGCCGGTGACGTGCCCACCCAGGAGGTGCTCGCCGCCGCCCAGCTGCTGCGCCGGCAGCTGCCGCAGCTGGCCGTGCGGGTGGTGAACGTCGTCGACATGACGAGGCTGCTGCCCAAGGAGGAACACCCGCACGGTATGACCGACTTCGAGTACGACGGCCTGTTCACCACCGACAAGCCGGTGATCTTCGCCTACCACGGCTACCCCTGGCTGATCCACCGCCTCGCCTACCGCCGTACCGGGCACCGGCACCTGCACGTGCGCGGCTACAAGGAGTCGGGGACCACGACCACCCCGTTCGACATGGTCGTCCGCAACGACCTGGACCGCTACCGGCTGGTCATGGACGTGATCGACCGTGTCCCCGGTCTCGCGGTGCGCGCCGCCGGCGTGCGTCAGCAGATGGCCGACGCCCGCACCCGCCACCAGGCCTGGATCCGCGAGCACGGCACCGACCTGCCCGAGGTCGCCGACTGGACCTGGAACGGCTGAACGTCCTCCTCCCGGACGGTGAGGATCGCCGAGGCACCCGGCGGCCGGGGCACGGGAGCGGTCAGACGACCGCTCCCGGTGCGTCCCTGCCGGCGAGGGCCTCGGGGAGGCCGGGATACAGCTCGAAGGCGTCGCCCAGGTCCGTGCGGCGCAACAGCCGGCGGAAACCGTCGTCCGGGGTGACCAGTCGCAGTCTGCCGATGCGGTACCGGACCCGGTTGCGGACCCGGCACAGGAGAGTGAGGCCGGAGCAGTCGATGAACGAGACGGGGCTCAGGTCGAGCACCAGATCGGGCTCCGCACCGGACGTCAGGTCGTCGAGGGCGGCGGAGAGGACCGGAACAGCCAGGAGGTCGACGTCGCCGTGCAGGGTGACGACGGTGGTGCCCCCGGCGGTGACGGTCATGCGGTACGTCGCGGACCTCGTGTGGTTGTCGGCCATGGGGAAAGCGAAGTCCAGTCGGCGGGTCGTGCGGAAGGGCCGTTCGGCCCCCTCGATGCCCTGCCGGCAGGGCCCGAACAGCCCGTTTTGCGGTGTTCCGGCACGGAAGGGACCGTCCGGCGGCCGACGGGGGCCGGACGGCCCAAGCGGAGCCCGCCGAGCCGGGACAGGCTGGGTCTGCGGGGCGACACCCGCGAGGTCCCGGGGCCGGTCGGCCGCTGGTCCCGCAGGTGACCATCGAGGAGCCCGCCGACGCCGTCGTACGCTTGGACGCCGTCGTGAGACAGCTGGGAGACGAGACGGCCGATGTATGCCAACGACGGATTCCGTGAACTCGACCGGCGGGAGTGCCTGCGGCTGCTCGCCGGGGTGCCGGTCGGCCGTATCGTCCACACGCGCGGTGCACTGCCGGCCGTGCTGCCCGTCAACTTCTGCCTGGACCGCGACGGAGCCGTGGTCCTGCGCACGTCCGAGGCCTCCGAGCTGGTGCGGGCCGTCGACGGGACGGTCGTCGCGTTCGAGGCCGACGAGGTCGACGCCGTGGCGCAGGCCGGCTGGAGCGTCGTCGTGACCGGCCGTGCGGCCGTGGTCAGCGACCCCGGCGAACACGCGAGGCTCGTCCGGGACGGCCCCAGGTCCTGGGTGCCGTCCCTGCGGGAGGTCTTCGTCCGCATCGAGCCGGAACTGGTCACCGGACGCGAACTGACCGGCGGCCGCACCCTGTACGGCCTGGACCCCATCTCCTGACCCCCGCCGCACTCCCGTGGCGCAGACGGCGCGGAGCGACACCGCGGGGGACCGGTGCCGCTCCTGAGCCCAGTCTCTCCCCGCCCGCGCTACGCCGCAGGTGCCGAGGGGCACCGCTTCGGGGCCGGTCGGCCCTTACGCCCCGGGCGGCGCACCCTTCGCGGACGCCCGGTTCCGGACGGTGTCGGCCGCGCCGCGGCGGCGCCCGCCCGACTTGCCCGATCCGGATGTCCGACGTGGTCGGCGCCCACTACGGTGGGCTTCGACCGGACCTGCCGGTGTACGAGTCGACGGGATCGGGAGGAGTGCGGTGGAGAGCCATGAGGCGGCCAGGGTGCGGCTGCCGCAGCTCAGGCTGGACGAGCTGCTGGAGGAGCTGCAGGCCCGGCTGGACGCGGCGCGCGGTACCCGGGACCGGGTGCACAGCCTGCTGGAGGCGGTGCTCTCGGTGGGCCGGGAGCTGGACCTGGAGCAGGCGCTGCGCAGCATCGTGGAGGCCGCGGCGGTGCTGGTGGACGCCGAGTACGGGGCCCTGGGCGTGATCGGGCCGGACGGCAGGCGGCTGTCGGCCTTCCACACGGTCGGTGTCACGGAGGAGGAGATCGCCCGCATCGGGCCCTTCCCGGAGGGCCACGGGATCCTCGGTGAGCTGATCCGTCATCCGGAGCCGCTGCGCCTGACCAAGCTCTCGGAGCATCCGGCGTCGTACGGCTTCCCGCCGAACCATCCGCCGATGAACACCTTCCTCGGCGTCCCGATCCGGGTGCGCGACCAGGTCTTCGGCAACCTGTACCTCACCGAGAAGCGGGGCGGTGGCCAGTTCGACGAGGAAGACGTGTCGGTGACGTCGACGCTGGCGGTGGCGGCCGGTGTGGCGATCGACAACGCCCGGCTGTACGAGGAGTCGCGGCTGCGCGAGCGCTGGCTGCGGGCGAGCGCGGAGATCAGCCACAGTCTGATGTCCGGCAGCGCGAGTGCCGAGGCCCTCGGGCTGATCGCCGAGCAGGCCAGGGAGATCACCGGCTCGGCGCTGGCCGCCGTCGCGACCCCGATGGCGGACACCGACTCGCTCACCGTGGAGATCGCCGTCGGCATGGACGCGGACGATCACCGGGGGCTGGTGCTCCCTCTGGACAGGACCCTGATGGGCCTCGCCTTCTCCCAGGGCGCGGCGGTCACCAGTGTGGACGTCAACCAGGACGAGCGGGTGTCGCCCGAGCCGCCGCGCTTTCGCGGGCTCGGCCCGGCGGTGGCGATCCCGATCGGGACGGGCGGGGCGGGAGTGCGGGGTGTGGTGCTGCTGGCGCGTGAGACGGGGCAGCCGCCGTTCACCGCGAAGGAGACCCAGCCTCTGCAGGTCTTCGCGGCGCAGGCCGCCATCGCGATGGAGCTGGCGGAGCGGCGGCGGGACGCCGAGGAGATCGCGGTGCTCAAGGACCGGGACCGGATCGCCCGGGATCTGCACGACCTGGCGATCCAGCGGCTGTTCGCCACCGGGATGACCCTGCAGAGCGCCGGGCGTTTCATCGAGCACTCGGAGGCGTCGGAGCGGGTGCTGCGGGCCGTGGACGACCTGGACGAGACCATCAAGATCATCAGGTCGACCATCTTCGGGCTGCGGACCCGGGAGGGCGGTGCCGGTACCGGGTTGCGGGCCCGTGCCGTGGGGGTGGTGAGCGAGGCGGCCCCGGCGCTCGGGTTCGCGCCGAGCGTCCGGATGGAGGGGCTGATCGACACCGACGTGCCCAAGGAGATCGCCGACCATGCGGTGGCGGTCCTCTCCGAGGCCCTGACCAACGTCGCCCGGCACGCCCGCGCGGACCGTGCGGAGGTCGTGCTGGCGACCGACGGCCGGGAGCTGGTCCTCACCGTCCGGGACAACGGCGTCGGCATCCCGCCCGACGGCCGTCGCAGCGGGCTGCGCAACATGGCGGAGCGGGCGGCGGAACTCGGCGGCCGGCTGGACTGGGACTGCCCCGGGGAGCCCGGGGGCGGGGGTACGACGCTGGTGTGGCGGGTGCCGGTGGGGGAGCCGTAGCGTCGCGTCGCCCGCGCCGGCCGGCCGGCTCCCCCTGCCCGGCCCCGGAACTCGGCGTCTCCGCCCGCGCCGGCCTGCGCGACTCCCTCACCGGCCGGGTCCCGGACGGGCGGTGGTGAGCAGCAGGTACGGCGCCCGGACCGGCCCGGCCGCCGGGTCGGGCCCGGGCACGACGGGGGTGTCGGTGGCGGGCGCGGCGAAACCGGCCCCGGTGAGCAGGGCGGTGTAGGCGGACAGCGAGCGGTAGTGGCAGACCGTCGTGACCGAGCCGCCGTCGAGCCGGCACAGTTCGGTGGGCACGGGCGCCCCCTCGGCATAGGTCGCGCCGGGCTCGCCGTACCGCAGCGTGGCGAACTGCTCTCCGACCGCGCCCGGGTCGAGGTCGGCGAGGACATAGGGGGCGCCGGGCCGGAGCACCCGGTGGATCTCGGCGGTCAGCGCGGCCGGCCGCAGGTCGTCGGGGTCGGTGCAGTAGACCAGGCAGCAGACGGCCGCGTCGACGGTGCCGTCCGGGATCCAGGCCGGCGAACGGCCGTCGAAGAGACGGTAGTCGACGCACGGGTGCGGCCGGTCGGCGCGGGCGATGTCCAGCATGGGCGCCGAGGGGTCGACGCCCTGCACCGGCCAGCCGCCGGCCTGGGCCAGCTCCAGGGCGAGCGCGCCGGTGCCGCAGCCGATGTCTAGGACGGTCCCGCCGGGACCGGGGGAGTGCCGACCCGGTCCGGGACCGCGGGGAAGATCAGCTGCCGGGCCGGCCGCATGTCACGGTCGCGGTAGGCGGCCGCGGCCGCGGGGGTGTCCCGGGCGGGCGCCTGCGGCCGGTCGGAGGAAGCGGTCATGGCCCGAGTCTTGTGGGCCGGCGCCCCGGCCTCACCAGTCCCTCGATCGGGCGATGCAGCCCCTTGACCGGGCGGCGCGGGAGCCGGATCCGCCGTGCTCCGCCGGGGTCACTGCGCGGCGGCGGCCTCCTGGGCGATCTGTTCGAACCGGGCGCCCATCGCCTCGGACAGCGCCTGCGCGGCCGACAGCGGGCGCACCATCACGGTGAACTCGTCGATCTTCCCGTCCTCGTCGAAGTGCAGGAAGTCGCAGCCCTGGAGCCGCTTTCCGGCGACCGTCGCCGTGAACACGAAGGCGTGGTCGCGGCCGTCCGGGTTCGCGATCTCCCGGACGTAGGCGAAGTCCTCGAACACCTGCGACACCGCGCGCAGGATCGCGGCCGTGATCGCCTTGCCCGGATACGGCTTGAAGGCGACCGGGCTGGTGAAGACGACATCGTCGGCCAGCAGGGCGGCCACGGCGTCCATGTCGCCGTTCTCGACGGCCTTGCGGAAGGGGTGCACGGGGTGCATCGGGTCCACCTCACCTATTCAAAAAGTTGAGTAGGTGCATGCTAGCGTGCACCCATGGCTCTGCGGAATGCGGTGATGGCCGCCCTGCTGGAGGGCGAGGCCTCCGGGTACGACCTCGCCAAGGGATTCGACGCGACGGTCGCCAACTTCTGGACGGCGACGCCCCAGCAGCTCTACCGCGAACTCGAGCGCATGGAGGCCGAGGGACTGGTCACCGCCCGCGTCGTCGAGCAGGAACGCCGGCCCAACAAACGGCTGTTCTCCCTCACCCCGGCAGGCCGCGAGTCGGTCCGCGCGTACACCGCCGAACCTCCGGCGCGGCCGGCCGTGGTCCGCGACGAACTGCTGGTCAAGGTGCAGTGCGCGGACGCCGGCGACCTCGACGCGGTCCGCACCGCCGTCGCCGGGCGCATGGAGTGGGCCACCGCCAAACTGGCCCGCTACGAACGGCTCCGGCAGCGCCTGCTCGCCGGCCGCTCGGAGGAGGCGTACTTCGCCGAGGCCGAGCGCATCGGCCCGTACCTCACCCTGCTGCGCGGGATGTCCTTCGAGCGCGAGAACCTCCAGTGGGGGGAGCTGGCCCTGCGCAGACTCGAACAGCGGGCGGCAGCGCATAACCAACAAAGTGAGTAGGTGCACGGACGGGGTGCCCGCCTCGGCGGGCACCCCGTGGCCGGGCTCGGGTCAGCAGGTGGCGACCCCCGGCAGCCAGGCCGGGCCCTTGATGTAGATGTTCGTCATCCACGCGCCGTTGGTCAGCTTGGACCAGGCGTCGTTGGTGTAGCCCTCGGCGGTGACCGTCTGGGCGTGCGCCTGGCAGACCACGTTGACCGTCGTCGGCTGCGGGAAGTAGTCCACGACACCGGCGTTCACGTTCGGCTCGCTGTGCGTGCGCACGCCCGTGCCCCAGGTCTGGAACGCCGTGCTGCCCCCGCTCGGCGGCGGCGGGGTGTCGCCGCCGCAGTCCGGGATGCCGGGCAGCTCGGCCGGGCCCTTGATGTAGATGTTGGTCATCCAGGAGCCGTCGGCCAGCTTGGCCCAGATGTCGTTGGTGTAGCCCTCGGCGCTCACCTCCTCCGCGTGCTCCTGGCACTGGACGGAGACCTGCGTGGGACCGGCGAAGGTGTCGACGACCGAGGCGTGCACGCTCGGCGTGGAGTGCGTGTGCACCCCCGTGCCCCAGGTCTCGAACGTCGAACCGCCGTTCGCCGGCGGGGGCACCGGCGTGCCGGACGGGTTGATGCGGATCGCGCCCGCGTAGTCGCCGCCCGTGCGGACCGGCGTCACCCGGATGTGGGTGCCCGACTCGTACGCCTCGACCATCTGCCCCGCGCCCAGGTACATGGCGACGTGGTGGATGTACCCGCTGCCCCAGAACATCAGGTCACCGGGGACCAGCGGAGCCGTGCCCTGGCCCGCCGGGAACCGGGCCGAGGCCTGCGGGCTGTGGAACTGGTCGTCGGCCGTGCCGTTGAGCAGGTCGCTGCCGGTCGCCCGGTAGTACGCGTACCGCATCAGACCCGAACAGTCGAAACCCTTGCGCTCGTTGTCGTGCAGGCTGTCCGGGTCGGAGCCGTCGTAGTAGCCGTACGTGGCACCCGGCGTGGCGCCGTGGCCGCCGCCCCAGCTGTACCAGACACCGATCTGGGAGCAGGCCGCCTGGACGGCGGCCTGCGCGGTGGCCGAGGCGCCCGAGGCCAGCACCCCGCACGAGGTGTCCTGGGCGGCGGCATGCGCGGTGACGGGCAGCAGCGGAGCCATGGCCAGAGCCGCGACCGCCGCGAGCGTCCTGGCAGGCGTGGTGAGGTTCAAGGTGTACATCCTTCGTCGACGTGGAGCCGGGTGCGGGGGTCGGGACAACGCACCGGCTGCCGCGCCCCACCCCCGTGGGGGCACGGCACCCGGAGTTCAGCCGGCCAGCGCCGCGCGCATCTTCGCCAGCGCCCGCATCCGGTTGCGCTGGACGGTGCCGCGATGGGCGCCGAGCCGTTCCGCGGCCGTGTCGTGGGTGAGCCCCTCCAGGTCGACGAGGATCACCGCGGCCGCCTCCTTCGGCGAGAGCACGCTCAGCAGCGCGAGGGCGGTGGCCGAGGCCTCGTACGTGCCGAGTCCGCCGTCCCAGCCGGCCTCGGGCAGCCGGTCGGTGGTGCGCTCCCGGCGGGAGGGATGCAGCCAGGAGTCGCGCAGCAGGTTCAGCGCGACCGTGCAGGCGTAGGCGTACGGATGCTGCTGGGGCGTCAGGTTCCGGGCGCGGGCCCGCCGGGAGAGCCGCAGATACGTCTCCTGAAGGAGGTCGTCGGCGTCGTGCGGATTGCCGGTCAGGGCGAGCAGCCGTCTGCGCAGTCTGGGCATCTCGGCGGTGAAGGTGGCGTCGAACTCTCCAGGGCTCATGAACTCGAGGACGTCGTCCGCACCGTCGCGCGGGTCCTGCGTACACGTGCCGCCGTGGCCTTCCATGGTCGTCCCCCGGTGGTCGTCGGTGGTGAGAGAGGTGTCCGGTCCGTCGGTCAAGCGGGCCGGACGGGTGCGGCGGCGGGCCCGTAGCGGGCGGCCGGTGCCCCGCTCAGCAGGGCCCAGTACCGGTCGCCGTAGGACCAGTGCCACCACTCCGTGGGGTAGTTGACGAAGCCGGCCGCGGTCAGCGCCCGGTCCATCAGCGCCCGGTTGGCGCGCGCCTCGGCGCCGACGTTCGGTGCCCCGGTGCGGCAGGCGCCCGCGCTCTCCTCCGGGGTGGCGTTGACCTCCGTGCCCATCGGGAGCTCGGTGCCGTCGGCGGCGCACAGGGTCAGGTCCACCGCCCCGCCGCTCACGTGCGGGGCCACCTCCGGCGGGGAGATGTAGGCGCTGGCCAGCTCGCGGATCCGGTGCGGAGCGGCGTCGGGGTGGGCCGCGCGCAGGGCTGCCGCGTACTGCTCGAAGTAGCGGCGCTGCAGGTCGGGCGGCCGGTACCCCTCGACCACCAGGAACCGGATCCCGCCGGGCAGCAGCGACTGCGCTCGGAGCAGCCGGCGCAGCGCCCCGAGGCGCAGGTGCGCGAAGCTGCCGTCGGCGTCGGCCTGGCGGAGGTCGATCCGCAGGTCGGGTGTCTCCCGCAGGTCGACCAGCGGTTCACCGCACTCCTGCTCGGTGACCTCGGCGACCCGGGAGTCGGAGAGCGTGATGATGTCCGTCACGCAGAACAGCGTGCCCGGGCCCTCTGCAATTGCTCTGCAGCTTCCCTGCAAGCGCGTCACCAGGCCTTCTGCAGCGCAGATTTGGCGCCCCCGCGCCCCCGCCCCGCGCGGCCGAGGCGGGGGGCCGCGGCCACGCGCCCGCGCGGCCGGGACCCGGCTACGGCGTCGCGTCCCCCGCCCGCTCCCACGCCTCCCGTGCGCCCACCGACCGGAACACCTCCAGCGCCTCCGCCCGCGCCGCCCGCGCCCGTTCCGCCTCGCCGTCGGCGGACCACACCGCGGCCAGGTCCCACACCGTGCGGGCCCGCCACAGCGGCAGCCCCAACTCCGCCCAGAGGGCCGCCGCCAGCTCCAGCGGCTCCCGGGCCGCGTCGGTGTCCCCGGCCGCCAGCCGCAGCTCCCCGAGCGTGCGCAGCACCAGCGCCTCGCCGAACCGGTCCTGGCGCTCCCGGGCCACGGTCAGGCAGCGCATCAGCCGCCGCCCCGCCTCCGCCGGCCGGCCGGTGCGCAACTCCACCTTGGCCAGCGCCTGTTCGGTGTACATCACGCCGAAGGTGTCGTGCAGGCCGGTGAAGATCCGCAGCGCGTCGAGGAAGAGCCGTTCGGCTTCCGCGTACCGGCCCTCGGCCCGGTCGCACAGGGCCAGCGAGCGCAGGGTGAGCCCCTCGCCGTGCAGGTCGGCCGCGGTCCGGTACAGCGCGAGGGCCCCGGACAGCGCCGCCCGGGCCTGCGGGCCGCGTCCCTGTTCGCGATGCACGTAGCCGATGCCGTACAGCACGCCCGCCCGGGCACCGGCGTCGCCCGTGTCGCCGTACCGCTCCAGTGCGGCCTCCAGCAGCTCCAACGCCTCGGCGTAGCGGGCCTGTTCGCGGCGGGCGGTGCCCATTCCGGCGAGCGCCACGGCGGCCCCGTCCGGCAGCCGCTCCCCGAACAGCCGCAACGCGTCCGCGAAATAGGCGTAGGAGTCCTCGAACCGGTCCTGCTCGTAACGGAGCTGGCCGAGCCCGGCGAGGAGCCAGGCCTCGCCCTCCACGTCCCCGCCGCGCCGCACCGCCGCCATGGCCGCCGTGTGCGCACGGGACCAGGCGTCGAACTGGTTGTACAGCGCGGCGGAGCTCGCGATCAGCGCCCCGGCGAGATCACGGGCGGTGCGGGCCATGCCGTGGTCGGCGCAGTGGGTCACGGCGGCCAGCAGCCCGGCCTGCTCGGCGGCGAACCAGGCCGCGGGCCGGGCGAGGACCGCCTCCTCGATCTGCGGGCCGAGCGGGCGGACGGCGGCCGGTTCGGGGAAGTGGCGGGTCGCGCCGCCGGGGCCCCGGGCGGCGGCCTTCCGGGCGAGGTCCAGCCAGCTCGCCGCCAGCCGCAGCACCGCGGCCGTGCGGTCCTCGGCGCTCTCCTCGACGAGACAGCGCTCGCGGGCGTGTTCGCGGGCGAGGTCGTGGATGCGGTAGCGGGCGAGGCCGGTGCCGTCCACGCCGACCACGTCGATGAAGTGGCAGTCCACCAGCCGCTCGACGGCCTCCTCGGCCTCCTCCGTCGCTATGTCGAGCAGGGGAGCGGCGATCCACGCCGCGAAGTCGGGCAGGTCCAGCAGGGCGAGGCGGCGCAGGGCCCGGCGTTCCTGCGGGTCGAGATCCGAGTAGCCCAGCTCCAGGCTGGCACGCAACTCCAGGTCCCCGGCGCTGAGTTCGTTGAGGCGGCGGCGCTCGTCGCGCAGCCGGCCGACGAGCCGGCCGGGTGCCCAGTGCGGGCGGGCGGCCAGGCGGGCACCGGCGATCCGCACCGCGAGCGGCAGCCGCCCGCACAGCGCGACGATCTCGGCGGCCTGCTCCGGCTCCGCCCAGGTCCGCCCCGCACCGGCCACCCGGCGGAGCAGGTCGAGGGCCTCGGCCTCGTCCGGGACGGCGAGGTCCAGATGGGCGGCGCCCTCCAGCGCCACCAGCCGGCGGCGGCTGGTGATCAGCACCGCGGCACCGGGGCCCGGCGGGAGCAGCGGCCGCAGATGCGCCTCACCGGCCGCGTTGTCCAGGACGATCAGGGTCCGCCGATGCCCGATGTGGGTGCGGTACAGGCCGGTCAGCTCCTCGACGCCGGAGGGCAGCGTCTCGGGGTCGACGCCCATCGCCCGCAGCAGCCGGGCCAGTGCGTCGGCGGGTTCCAGCGGGGTGGTGTCGGCGGCCCGCAGGTCCACGAAGAGACGGCCGTCCGGGAAGAGGTCGGCGGTGCGGTGGCCGACATGCACGGCGAGGGCGGTCTTGCCGATGCCGGAGCGCCCGGAGATCACCCCGATCGGCGGTGCGGTCCGGCCGGGGTCGCCGACGCCGCGCACCAGCTCCGTCGCCCACTTGACCTGCTCCGCCCGGCCCACGAAGTCCGCGATGTCGGGCGGGAGATGGGCGGGCGCGGGGCGGGGCCGCCCGCTTCTGGGAGCGGGCACCGGCCGGGTGGCCCGCCCGGACCCCAGCACGCCGGCGTCATGCGTGAGGACGGCCTGGTGCACCGCCCGCAGCTCCGGTCCCGGGTCGATGCCCAGTTCGTCGCGGAGCACCGACCGGCCCTCCTGGTAGACGCGCAGGGCGTCGGAGACCCGGCCGGTGCGGAACAGGGCGGTCATCAGCTGGCCGCGCGGCCGCTCCCGCAGCGGATGCGCGGCCACATGGGCGAGCAGCGGCGCGATGGCGCCGTCCGCGCGGTCCAGGTCCAGGGCCAGCCCGAAGGACTCCTCCTGGGCCACCAGCCGCAGCTCCGCGAGCCGGGCCGCCTCGATGCGGGCGAACGACTGGCCGAGCCCCTCCAGCGCCTCCCGGCCCCGCCACAGGCCCAGCGCCTCGGCGAGGACGTCCGCGGCCTCCTCCGTGCGCCCCAGGGACCGCCCGGCCGCGAGGAGTTCCTCGAAGCGGCGGGCGTCGACCCGCTCCGGGGCGAGGTCGGCGACATAGCCCGGGGGACGGGTGCGGATCACCTCGGCCGTGCCGACCCTGGCCAGGGCCCGGCGTACGGCGGAGACATGGGTGGCGACCAGGGCGGCCGCGGTGGCCGGCGCCTCCTCGTCCCAGACGAAGTCCACCAGACGCTCGGTGGAGATCACCTCGCCCAGGTGGACGACGAGAGCGGCGAGGACGGCCAGCGGCCGGGAGCCACCGAGCGGGGCCCGCCTGCTCCCCTCCCAGACCTCGACCGGGCCGAGCAGACGTACTTCGAACATCGGTCCCCGATCGCCGCCCAGCGAATGCCGACAACGATATCGGCGGCCTCCGTCGGGGCAGGCCGACAACCGGGCCGTCGTGTCCGGAACCGTTCCGTCCCACCGGCCGGACGGAACCGCCACGACGCCCGGTATGCCGAACGGGGACGGGGCCCGTCGGCGCTGCGGGAGCCGTTCTCCCTCCTGTCGCAGTTGGCTGGTTTCTGTGGGTGGCCATAGCGGCCCCTGTGCGGGAGACGGTTCGCGGCCGGCCCCCGTATGACCGCGTACCCGGATCCGCCGCGAAATCCGTGGCGCCGGAAATCCTCCGCGGCCGCATGTCATACGAACGCCCTGCCGGCGGCGTCAACGGCCCGTAAGCACCGAGCCGTTCGCCGTACGCCCAGGCACTCGCCCGATGAAGCGCACCGCCTTCCGCCGAAGGACCGCGCGGCCGAGCGCCGTCGCCGCCGTGGCCGCGCTCGCCCTCACCGGCTGCTCCCGGGCGTCCGGCGACGGCTCGGCCCCTGCCGCCGCGCACCGGGTCCGCGACCTCACCTACGCGGAGGACCTGCGGGTCTAGGACGCCGAACAGCCGTCTGCTCGCAGGGTGCATGGCCCGCCACGGCTTCCGCTACCGGACGGACCGCCCGCTGAGCCCGGCCGAGAGCAGGCCGCTCGGCTACGTGTCCAGGACGACGTGCGCTGGGCCCGTACCTACGGATACGGCAGCCGGATCACGGCGAAGGAGGACCGAGCCCGGCTGCGCAACCCACGGTCCAGGCCCCGCCGGTCACGGTCGCCCCTCGGCCGTGAGCGCCCAAACCGCTCGCTTACCGATTACCTACCTCACGTACCGCCGAGTTTCACATCCGCGCCACCAGACCCTTCCCTGACGTTCGATGCCCTTGGAACACTCGCACCCGCGCACAATCCGCCCTGTTCCGGCCAACCCGTGCGTCAGGATGAGAGGTCGCTCACCCATGCCCGAAGTCAACCGGCGCCGATTCCTCCAACTCGCAGGCGCTACCACGGCGTTCACCGCGCTGTCCAGCAGCATCCAGCGTGCCGCGGCGCTGCCCGCGAACCACCGCACCGGGTCGATCGAGGACGTCGAGCACATCGTCGTCCTGATGCAGGAGAACCGGTCGTTCGACCACTACTTCGGCACCCTCAGCGGCGTCCGCGGCTTCGGTGACCCCCGTCCGGTCACCCAGAACAACAAGTCCGTGTGGAAGCAGTCGAACGGCACGAAGGACATCCTTCCCTTCCACCCGGACGCCGACGACCTGGGCCTCGCCTTCATCCAGGACCTCCCGCACGGCTGGAACGACACGCACACCGCCGTCGACGCCGGCAAGTACGACAAGTGGGTGCCGGCCAAGGGCACCACGACCATGGCGTACCTGAACCGCGACGACATACCGTTCCACTACGCGCTCGCCGACGCCTTCACGATCTGCGACGCCTACCACTGCTCGTTCATGGGCTCGACCGACCCGAACCGCTACTACATGTGGACGGGGTACACGGGCAACGACGGCCAGGGCGGCGGCCCGGTCCTCGGCAACGACGAGGCCGGCTACAGCTGGACGACGTACCCGGAGCGCCTCGAGAAGGCCGGCGTCTCCTGGAAGATCTACCAGGACGTCGGCGACGGCCTGGACGCGGCCGGTGGCTGGGGCTGGATCCAGGACGCCTACCGCGGCAACTACGGCGACAACTCGCTGCTCTACTTCAAGCAGTACCAGAACGCCCAGCCCGGCGACCCGCTGTACGACAAGGCCCGCACCGGCACCGACGCGACCAAGGGCGAGGGCTTCTTCGACCAGCTGAAGGCCGACGTCAAGGCGGGCAAGCTGCCGCAGATCTCCTGGGTCGTCGCCCCCGAGGCCTTCACCGAGCACCCCAACTGGCCCGCCAACTACGGCGCCTGGTACGTCTCCCAGGTCCTCGACGCGCTCACCGCCGACCCGAAGGTGTGGGCGAAGACGGCCGTGTTCATCACGTACGACGAGAACGACGGCTTCTTCGACCACCTGATCCCCCCGTTCCCGCCGTCCTCCGCGGCGCAGGGCAAGTCCACGGTCGATCCGGCGCTGGACCTCTTCGCGGGCAACGCGAGCCACCCCGCCGGCGCCTACGGCCTCGGCCAGCGGGTCCCGATGCTGGTCGTCTCCCCGTGGAGCAAGGGCGGTTTCGTCTGCTCCGAGACGCTCGACCACACCTCGATCATCCGCTTCATGGAGGCCCGGTTCGGCGTCCACGAGCCCAACATCTCGCCCTGGCGGCGCGCCGTCACCGGCGACCTGACCGCGGCGTTCGACTTCTCCCGCAAGGACACCAAGCCGGTCGCGCTGCCGTCCACGGACGGTTACCGGCCGCCGGACGGCAACCGCCACCCCGACTACGTGCCCACCCCGCCGGCCAACCCGGCGCTGCCGAAGCAGGAGCGCGGCTCGCGCCCCACCCGGCCGCTCAGGTACGCCCCGCTGGTGGACGGTGCGCTGGACGCGGCGGCCGGGAAGTTCACGCTCGCCTTCGCGTCGGGCGCGCAGGCCGGTGCCGCCTTCCTGGTCACCTCCAACAACCGCGCCGACGGTCCCTGGAGCTACACCACCGAGGCCGGCAAGTCCGTCTCCGACACCTGGAACACGGTGTACTCGGGCGGCTCGTACGACCTGACCGTGCACGGCCCGAACGGCTTCCTGCGCGCCTTCCAGGGCCCCGGAAAGGTGGCGGGACCCGAGGTCACCGCCCGGCCGCACGGCGACGACATCGAGCTGACCTTCACCAACAAGGGCAGCGGCACGGTGAAGCTGGCGGTGGCCGACGGGTACGGCGGCCGGGGCCGCACGTTCACGGTGCGCGCCGGAGCGGTCGTGACGCACATCGTGCACCTCAACCACAGCGAGCGGTGGTACGACCTGACGGTCACCTCGGAGGCGGACGCGAGCTATGTGCGGCGGTTCGCCGGGCACGTGGAGAACGGGGAGCCCGGGGTCAGCGACCCGGCGATCATCACGGTGTGAGTGGCGCCCAAGGGGCGCGGGGGACTGTTGTGGGGCGGCTGCGGGTGGTTCGTGGCTGGTCGCGCCCACGCGGCGGCAGCCGCACATCCGATACAGCCCCGCGCCCCTTCGGGGTGCGCTACAGGGCCGTCAGTTTTTTCGGTTCCGTCGGCTGGTGGGGGAGCAGGGTCGGGTCCAGGGCCAGGACTGCTGCCACGGGGTGTTCCTCGTCCAGCTCGACGACCGGCGTGGGCGGTGTCACCCGGGTGAGCAGGACGACACCCCAGGAGGCCAGGCCTGCGCCGGTCAGGGCGAGGAGGATGCCCCAGACTCCGTACTGGAGGCCCTGGCCCAGCAGGGTCAGGCCGATGACCGCCGCGGCCACCGGGTTGGACAGGGTGACGACCGCGAGCGGGGCGCCGAGGCCGCCGCGGTAGGCCGTCTGGGAGAGCAGCAGGCCGCCCACCGCGAACGCGGCGACCAGCAGGGCGACCACGATCACCTCGACGCTCAGGGCCGGGCCCGAGCGGTCGGTCGCCGCCACCGTCACCGTCTGGGTGAGGGCCGAGGCGACGCCCGAGGCGAAGCCGGACGCGGTCGCGTGGCGGAGGCCCGGGCGGGCGCCGGGGCGGGACAGGGCACCGATCAGGGCGGCCGTCGTACCGGCCACCGCGAGGGCCTCGGTGAGGCTCAGCACCTGGTGGGGGGCGGGGCCGGAGGCCGTGATCAGGAGCGCGCCGAGGCCGAGCAGGGTCAGGGCGGTGCCCCGCCACTCGGTGGCGGTGACCCGGCGGCCGGCCACCCGGGCGCCCATCGGCACGGCGGCGACGAGGGTCAGGGCGCCCAGCGGCTGTACGAGGGTGAGCGGGCCGTACTTCAGGGCGACGACGTGCAGCAGTGCGGCGCCGGCGTTCAGGCCCACCGACGCCCACCAGGCACCGGAGCCGAGCAGCCGCAGCAGGCCCGCGCCGGCGGTTTTCGAGGCGAGGCGCTCCTGGGCGACGGCGGCGGCCGCGTAGGCGACGGCCGAGACCAGGGAGAGGACGACGGCGATCAGGGCCGCGGCGCTCATCGGCCCGCCCCCACCAGTGCGGGCTCCTCGGCGACGAGGTGCCGGGTGCCACGCCCGGCCGTGGTGGCCGTGCGGTGCGGCGGGTGGATGAGGGCGAGGGCGGCGCCGAGCATCGCGGTGGCGACGACCGCGTCCAGCCAGTAGTGGTTGGCGGTGCCGACGATCACGAGCAGGGTGATCGCGGGGTGCAGCAGCCACAGCCAGCGCCAGCGGGAGCGGGTGGCGACGATCAGGCCGATGGCGACCATCAGGGCCCAGCCGAAGTGCAGCGAGGGCATCGCCGCGAACTGGTTGGAGAGGTGGTCGCTGCTCGGCGGGCCGTAGACGGAGGGACCGTAGATCCGGGCGGTGTCGATCAGGCCGGTCGCGGCCAGCATGCGGGGCGGGGCCAGCGGGAAGGTGAACGGCAGCACCAGGGCGGCCGCGGTCACCAGGGCGAGGACCCGGCGGGCCCAGACGTAGTGCGCGGGGCGCTTCAGGTAGAGCCAGACCAGAAAGGCCAGCGTGGCCGGGAAATGAACCGTGGCGTAGTAGGTGTTGGCCAGGTGGACGAGGGTGTCGCCGTGCAGCAGTGCGGACTGCACGTCGACCTCCGAGGGCAGGTGCAGCGTCCGTTCCAGGTCCCAGATCCGGTGGGCGTTGTGCAGGGCCTCGGCGGTATGGCCGGTGGCCAGCTGCCGCCCGAATTTGTAGACGAGGAAGAGCCCTGCGACGAGCAGGAACTCACGGACGAGCGGCGGCCGGGCTATTGCGCCCGGCTCCGCTGAAGCAGGCTCGGACTGGGATCTCATCCCAGGCCCCCCTCACTGACGGACGGTGGTGCTGTGCGAGTCCCGGACGGTGGCCCGGACTCTTCGATACGAAAGCGTACCGATACGCCACTGTACCGATACGGTCGAGTACCGGTACAGTGGCGTATCGATAGACGTAGGCCACACTGGTTGTAGGTTTCCGCGTCGGCCGAACGGCGGGCGGGGCGGAAGTGATCCGCACGTGATGAACGAGTGAGGAGCAGGGCACATGACGTCGCAGGCCGCGGACGGACCGGACATGGTCGCCGCCTCGCGCCGCTCCAAGATCACGCCGGAGCGTGAGCGGGAGTTCTTCGACGCCGTGCTCGAGCAGATCCGCGAGTGCGGCTACGACTCCGTCTCCATGGAGGGGGTCGCCGCCAGCACCCGGTGCAGCAAGTCCACGCTCTACCGGCAGTGGAAGACGAAGCCGCAGTTCGTCGCGGCCGCGCTGCGGGCCAACCGCGAGGTGCGCTTCGCCGGCGTCGACACCGGGTCACTCGCCCAGGACCTGCGCGAGGTCGCACGGGCCGCGGGCGACTGGTCCCGCAAGGACACCAAGCTGCTCTCGGCGCTGGGCCACGCGGTCCACTCGGACGCGGAACTGGCGACGGCGCTGCGCGAGGCGCTCGTCGAACCCGAGATCGCCGCGCTCCAGGAGATCCTGCGCCGCGGTGTCGAGCGCGGCGAGGTGCCCGACGGGCATCCCGCGCTGGACTACGTGCCCGCCATGATGTTCGGCGTGCTGCGGGTGCGGCCCGTGCTCACCGGCGAGTACGCCGACGCCGACTATCTCGTCCGCTTCGTGGAGGCCGTCGCGCTGCCCGCACTCGGACTGACCTGAGACCCAGGCCGCCGTCCACGGGATGACTGGACGGCGACCTGCTCGCGCCGCACCGTGGGGACGGGGGCGGCGCGCACCCCCCGGCCGGGTGGGGTGCCCCTTTGAGCGGAGGGGCGCTCCACCCGGCCGACTGCTGTTCCGGGACCCGGAGGGTCAGACGTTCGAACCGCTGCCGCCGCCCGAGGACACCTTGATGCCGCTGGTGATGGTGTCGATGATCGACTCCTTCTGGCCGACGTCGACGCCGAATCGCACCACCACGATCTGCTGGGCGTTCGCGGGCGACGGGAAGGCCAGCGACTCGACGTAGCCGTCGGCGCCCTTGCTGGTGATCGCCTTCCAGCGGACCAGGTACCCCTTCTGGCCGGCCACGGTGATCGCCTTGGAGGCGAGCACCTGGTGCGAGGTGATCGAGCCGTAGGTCTTGCCGCCGTACGACTCCGTGGCGTTGGCCGAGATGTCCGCCTTGGCGACCTCCTCGGCCGTGTCCCCCTTGGTGCCCAGCACCACCGCGGGCGCCGAGTAGGCACCGCCGGCGGTGCAGGTCTGCGAGGTGTCGCCCGGGCACTTGTAGGAGTCGTCGGAGCTGACGTTGGCGCCGTAGTTGATCGCCTGCCCGGTCCAGCCGTCCGGCACCGGGAGGCTGATGGCGTTGATCGAGTCCGACACCGTGCCGCCGCCCTTGACCTTCGGCGCCTCGGACTGGCCCGGCGACGGCGACGCGCCCCCGTCGCTGCCACCGGAACCCGAGCCGCCGCCCGACCCGCCGAACGGGAAGCCCTGGCCGCCGTTCTGCCCGCCGCCCTGACCGCCGTTCTGTCCCTCGGGGCCGCCCTGGCCGAACCCGCCCTGGCCGCCCGAGCCCTGCTGGGAGGCCTGCTGGTCGCCACTGCCGTCGCCGGTGAGCGCCCACGCGGCCACCCCGATCGCGGCGAGGACCGCCACGGCGACGCCGACGGCGATGCCGGTACGCAGCCCGCGCTTGGCGGGGGCCGGCGGCTGCGCCGGGTACCCCGGGTAGGCGGGGTAGGGCCCCTCGGCCGGGTACGCGGGGAAGGCCCCCGCGGCCGGCTCGGACCCGTCGGCCGGCGGCTGCGGCGGGGGACCCCAGTCCGCGGCCGACCCGGCGGGCCGGGTCTGCTCCGTCCAGGCCTTGCCGTCCCACCAGCGTTCGGTGGCCGGACCGTCACTTGTCTGCCCGGGATCGGGATACCACCCGGGGGGAGTCACCTGCGTCATGCTCCTACCGTATGAGGCATCGGTGAAAGTCGGATGAGAGGATCCGGCGATGTTCGGAGGAGGCGGTCCGGCACGCGTGGGATGCCTGAGCCGGCACGGCTCGGACGAGGTGATCCGGCGCGTCCGGACGGCCGGACGCGGTGAGCCGGGTGAGCCCGCACGGCTCATTCGATCCGCAGCCGCACCGGCGGCCCCGGCGCCGGAGGCGGCAGGCGCAGTCCGTTCCGACCCGGGGTCAGTGAGCCCAGGATGCTCGGGTGGCGGGCCCCGGTGGCGGTCGGGGCCGTGCCCGCGAGGCCGTGTGCCGTGAGGAATCCGAGGACCGCGAACGCGTACGCCTCCTTCGCCGCCGCGGGCAGACCGAGCTCGTCGGAGACGCGCACCGGGATCTCCGGGAGCAGGCCGCGCAGCATCCGCATCAGCACCGGGTTGCGGGTTCCGCCGCCCGAAGCGACCACCTCCGTCGCCGCCACGCCCCGCACCGCGTCCGCCACCGTCCGGGCGGTCAGCTGGCTGAGGGTCGCCAGCGCGTCCTCGGCACGGATTCCGGCGGGCGCCCGCCAGTACCCGGCGTGGAACAGCTCCTTGCCGGTCGTCTTCGGCGCGGGCAGCGCGTAGTAAGGCTCCGTCAGCAGCTCTTCGAGCAGCGGTCCGTGCGGTCGGCCGCGCGCCGCCAGTGCCCCGTCCACGTCGTACGTCAGCCGGCCGCCGGTGAACTCCCGGACCGCCGCGTCCAGCAGCGCGCACCCGGGCCCGGTGTCGAAGGCCGTGCCGTCGGGTGCGGTGAGGTTGGCGATCCCGCCGAGGTTCAGCGCCACCGGTGTCCCCGGCCGTCCGCGCAGCCACAGCAGGTCGACCAGGCTGACCAGCGGCGCGCCCTGGCCCCCGGCGGCCACGTCCCGCGGCCGGAAGTCGGCGACCACCGGCAGCCCCGTCGCCTCCGCGATCCAGGCCGGCTGCCCGAGCTGGAGCGTGCCGTGCACCCGGCCGCCGTCCACCCAGTGGTAGACCGTCTGCCCGTGCGAGGCCACCAACCCCGCCCGCCCGCCGCACAGTTCACGGTTGGCCCGGACCGCGGCCGCCGCGAACGCCTGCCCGATCCGGGTGTCCAGCAGACACACCCGCGCCAGCGGCACGGCGGCCGGTGGCAGGGCCCCCGCGAGCGCCTCCCGCAGCTCCTCGTCGTAGGGGGTGCTCACCATTCCCAGCGGCTTCAGCAGCAGCGTGCCGTCCAGCAGCCGCAGCTCGGCCGCCGCCGCGTCCACCGCGTCGTACGACGTCCCGGACATCAGGCCGATCACCAGCACCGTCCCCACCTGCCTCTCAACCCGCCTTCGTCCTCGGCGACCCGAGCAGCGCGAGCACGCTGACCGCGCAGGCCGCCGCCGCGTAGTAGCCGGGAACGTCGAGGTTCCCGGTGCGGTGCACCGCCTCCGTGATGATGAGGCCCGCACAGCCCGAGAACACGGCATTGGACAGGGCGTAGGCGAGTCCGAGGCCCGTGCAGCGGGCCCGCGCCGGGAACATCTCGGCCAGCAGCGCGGGTCCCGGCCCGGCCATCAGCCCCACCACCGCGCCCGCACCGCACAGGGCCGCGCCCTGCACGGCGGCCGGGGTCCCCGGGTCCTGGAGGAGATGGAGCAGCGGCAGCGCCAGCAGCACCACGAGCCCGGCGCCCGCAAGCATCACCGGCCGCCGCCCCACCCGGTCGCTGAGCAGTCCCGCCGGCAGGATCGCCGCCGCGAACCCCAGGTTCGCCACCAGGGTCGCCAGCAGCGCCTCGCGGAAGCCGGTGTGCAGCGCGGCCTGGAGGTACGACGGCAGCACCACCAGGAAGGTGTACCCGGCCGCCGACCAGCCCATCACCCGGGCGGCGGCCCAGGCGATCGCCCGGACCGGCACGCGCACGGCGGGCACGGCGCCCGCGGCCGGCTCCCGGAACTCCGGGGTCTCGTCCAGCCCGATCCGCAGCCACAGCGCGAGCGCACCCAGCGGCAACGCCAGCAGGAACGGCAACCGCCACCCCCAGGACCCGAACTGATCGGCCGTCAGCAACCCGGACAGCCCCACCGCCGCACCCGCCCCGCCGAGCAGCCCCAACGCCACGGTGAACGACTGCCACGCCCCGTACAGCCCCCGCCGCCCCGACGGCGCGAACTCGGTCAGCATCGCCACCGCACCCCCGAACTCCCCGCCCGCCGACAGGCCCTGGACCACCCTCAGAAAGGTCAGCAGCCAGGGCGCGAGCGCACCGGCCTGCGCATACGTCGGGAGCACGCCGATCAGCGCCGTCGCGCCGGTCATCAGCGTCACCACCAGGATCAGCACCGGCCGCCGGCCGAGCCGGTCCGCCAGCCGGCCGAACAGGGCCGCGCCCAGCGGACGGAAGAAGAACGCCAGCCCGAACGAGGCGTAGGTGCGCACCAGCCCCTCGGCCGCGCTCCCGCCCGCCGGGGTGAAGAACCGCTCCGCGACGACGGTCGCGACATAGCCGTAGACACCGAACTCGTACCACTCGATGAAGTTCCCGACCGAGCCCGCCGCCAGCGCCCGAAGGGGCCGGTTCCGCTCCCGTACTGCCCGATCTTCGAAAGTCAGCCTCATGTTCCTGCCCGTTGACGGTCCGTTCGGTGCACAGCGCCAGGTCGGGGCCGCCCCGCGTCGCCCGGGCACACCCACCTTCACCCGTCACGGCAACAGCTGCCCGGACCCGCCTCCGGACAGCCAACAGGACGGCTACGCTCGTGGTCTGTACGTCGTTCGGGCGACTTGGGGAGGTAGCGGAATGACGGAGGAGCAGTCCCCAGGAGGCGCCTCGGCTCCCCTCTGGGAACGCGAGGAGGAGATCGCCGCCGTCACCGAGGCGCTCGACGTCCTGTGCGCCGACCGCTCCACCTCCGGGAACCTGCTGGTGCTGCGCGGCGAGGCCGGGCTCGGCAAGACCGCGCTGCTGGCCGAGACCCGGCGCCTCGCCGAACGCCGGGGCTGCACCGTCTGGTCCACCCGCGGCGTCGAGACCCTGCGCAGCGTGCCCTTCCACGTGGTACGGCAGCTGCTCCAGCCCGCCCTGGTCTCCCTGCTGCCCGAGGAGGCCCGGGAGTACTTCGGCGACTGGTACGAGATCGCCGGCCCCGCCCTCGGCATCACGGACCCCGGAGACCGCCAGGCCGATCCGCAGGGCGTCTGCGACGGCCTGGTCGCCGCCGTCCGCCGGCTCGCCAAACGCGACTGGCCGCTGGTCCTGCTGATCGACGACGCGCACTGGGCCGACCAGGAGACCCTGGCCTGGCTCGCCGCCTTCGTCGAGCGCCTCGACGACCTGTCCGTCCTGGTCCTGGTGGCGCGCCGCCCCGGCGAGGTCAACGGCGACAGCGCCCGCTACCTCGACGCCGTGGCCGCCGCGGCCGGCCGCCCCGTCCGCACCATCAGCGCCCTCACCCCGGACGCCACGGCCGGCCTCACCCGCGCCACCCTCGGCGAGCACGCCGACGCCCCGTTCTGCCGCGAGGTCTGGGCCGTCACCGGGGGCAACCCCTACGAGACCGTCGAACTCCTCGCCAAGGTCCAGGACAGCGAGGTCGAACCCGTCGAGGCCCGGGCAGGCGAACTGCGCGCCCTCAACCGGTCGGCCAGGGGCGGCGGACTCGTCACCCGCCTCGAAGGCCTCGGCGTCGACGCCACCCGGTTCGCCTGGGCCGCCGCCATCCTCGGTACCGGCATCACCGTCGATCTCGTCGCCCAGCTCGCCAGCATGGCCCTGGACGACGCCGAGCGCTGCGCCGAACTCCTGCGCACCGCCCGTATCCTCACCGCGCCCGACCCGGCCGGCTCCCGGACCCACACCGGTGACCTGGAGTTCGTCCACCCGCTGATCGCCACCGCCGTCTACAACTCCATCCCGCCCGCGATGTGCACCGCCATGCACGGCATCGCCGCCCAGATCGTCCTGGACGACGGCCGCGGCATCGCCGAGGCCTCCCGCCATCTGCTGAAGGTGCACCCGGACGACGACGAGGAACTCGTCGAACAGCTGCGGGACGCGGCCAAGGAACACCTCGCCGTCGGCGCCCCGGACGCGGCCCGCCGCTGCCTCGAACGCGCCCTCCGGGAACCGCCCCTCCCCGAGGTCCACGCGCGCGTGCTCTACGAGCTGGGTTGCGCGACCCTCCTCACCAAGCCCGCCGTCACCATCGGCCACCTGCAGAGCGCGCTCGGCATGCCCGGCCTCGCCGGTCCCGAACGCGTCGACGCCGTCTTCCGGCTCTCCCAGGCCCTCCTCCACAACGACCAGCTGGAGGAAGCCGTCCGCACGGTCGAGGCGGAGGCCGCCCGGCACGAGGAGGGACCCGCCCGACTCCGGCTCCAGGCCGTCCAGTTCATGTGGGAGGGCATCGCCGGCGAGGCCGTCTCCCCGCACCGCTCCGAGCGGCTCGCCGCACTCGCCGCCACCTGTACCGGCCGCGACAACTCCGAGCGTGCCCTGCTGATGCTGCGCGGCTTCGACCTGCTGATCCAGGGCGAGAGTGCCGAGGAGGTCGTCGAGCTGTGCGACCGCGCCCTCGTCAACGGGCGGCTCGCGCCCGGCCTCGGCTGGACGGACAGCGAGTGGGGCATCGAACTCCTGCTGATGCTCGCCAACTCCTACGTCTACACCGACCGCCTCGACCGCGCGGAGAGCCTGTACAACGAGGCCCTGCGCGCCTACGAGACCTCCGGCTGGAGCGGCGGCCACCTCGCCCTCGCCCATGCCTACGTCGGCCTCGGCCACCGCAGGCGCGGCCGGCTGCGGGACGCCGAGATCTCCCTGCGGGAGTCCCTGCGGATCGCCGAGCGGGTCGGCCGCCGGCTGCCGCTGTACTGGACCGCCACCTGCAACCTCGTCGACACGCTGCTCGCCCGCGGCCATGTCCAGCAGGCCTGGGAGACCGCCGAACAGTACGGCTTCGCACCGCCGTACCCCTCCACCATCGTCATGCCGGACCCGCGGTCGGTGCGCGGCCGGCTGCTGCTCGCCGTCGGCCGCACGGACGAGGCCGTGAACGAACTGGAGGCGGCGGAGAAGGCGGCCGCCGCGCGCGGCCACTTCAACCCGGTGGTCGTGCCCTGGGCGCTCGACCTCGCCCGGGCCCTCGCGAGCGAGGACCCGGCGCGGGCGGCCCAGCTGGCCGGCGACGCACGGCGGCAGGCCGAGCGGTTCGGCACCGACACGGCGATCGGCGAGGCGCTGAGGTGCGCCGCCGCGCTGGAGACCGGGCAGCGCCAGGTGCGGCTGGCCTCGCAGGCCGTTGCCTACCTGGAAGCGTCGCCCTGCCAGTACGAGCATGCGGCGGCTCGGGTGGAGTACGGGATCGCCGCGCGGTCGGTGGCCGAGCTCAACAGGGGGCTGGCGTTGGCCCGGTCCTGTGGGGCCGACGGGTTGGTTGCGCAGGCTCGGGAGGTGCTGGATACCGGGAGGGGGCTGCGTTGACCGGTGCGTTGCGGGTGTGGGGGCGTCGGGGTTGATCGGGTGTTCCTCCCCCAGCCGAAGGCTGGGGGTACCCCCAGCGCCCCTTACGGGGCCGCTAAAGCGCCAGGAGTTGATCAGTCACCGCTGAGAGGCGTTTCTGTACCTCTTGGGCGTACGTCGCTTCGTGTGCCCTTGCCGGGCGGGTGCCGTCGAAGTAGCCGCCCGTCCCCATGTCCCGTGTCGCCAGGGCCAGTACGCCCGGCGCCCCGTCCGCCACCGTGCTCCAGGGCGCCACTCCGCCCTCTCGCACCATCGCCGTGTCCATGAAGGTCGCGGGGTGCAGGACGTTCACCGCGACGCCTGTGCCCGCCAGCTCCTCCGCCAGGGTGAAGGTGTGGGCCGCCAGCGCGAACTTGGCCCTGCAGTACGCGGCGAAGCCCTGGTAGCGGCGGGTGAATTCGGGGTCGTCGAAGTCCAGGGGCTCCTGGCCGGCCGAGCCGACGTTGACGATGCGGGCCGGGGTGTTCGCGCGCAGCACGGGGAGAAGGGCTCGGGTGAGGGCCACCGGGGCCAGGTAGTTGACGGCCAGGCGCAGTTCGTGGCCGTCCGCGCTCAGCTCGCGGACCGAGCCGGGCGTACCGGCGCCGACGCCCGCGTTGTTGATCAGTACGTCCAGGTCGGGATGCGCCTCGGCGACGTGCGCGCCCAGCTCGCGGACCTGCGCCAGCGAGGCCAGGTCCGCGACGAACGCCTCGGCGTCGCCCTCGGTGCGCAGCTCCTCCACCAGCCGCTCGGTACGGCCGGGGTCGCGGCCGTGCGCGAGGACGACATGTCCCGAGCGGACCAGTTCGAAGGCGACGTATCGGCCGAGCCCGGAGGTGGCACCCGTGATCAGGATGGTCGACATGCCCCCACCGTAGGCACAGCGCCCCCTTCTGTGCCTGTCCCCGGCAGGGTCACCCTTCTTCTTCCGCCAGCACCCGCTGGGCCGTCGCGAACGCCGAGTTCGCCGCGGGGACCCCGCAGTACACGGCGGTCTGCAGCAGCACCGCGCCGATCTCCTCCGGCGTGAGCCCGTTGCGCCGGGCCGCCCGCACATGCATGGCCAGCTCGTCGTGATGGCCGTGGGCGACCAGCGCGGTGAGGGTGATCATGCTGCGTTCGCGGCGGGAGAGCGTGGGGTCGGTCCAGATCTCGCCCCACGCGTAGCGCGAGATGAAGTCCTGGAAGCGGGCCGTGAAAGGAGTCTGCCGGTTCTGGGCACGGTCCACGTGCGCGTCGCCGAGCACCTCGCGGCGTACCGCCATCCCGCGCCTGGCACCCCCGTCCAGATGGGCGCGGAGCGCGGTCAGGACGGCCTCGGGGCACTGCGCGGGCGCCAGATGCGCGGCGCCCGGCAGCTCGACCAGCGTGGACGCGGCCACCGCGTCCGCGATCTCCCGCAGATGCGGCGGCGGAGTCGCGGGATCCCGCCGGCCGGCGATCAGCAGGGTGCGGACGGCGATCTCGCCGAGCCGGTCCCGCAGGTCGAAGGCGGCCAGCGCGTCGCAGCAGGCGGCGTACGCCTCCGGGTCGGCCGTCCGCTGGTCCTCGACCAGCCGCGGCACGGTGAACCCGGGGGTGAACCAGCGGCTGGGGGCGTTCTCCGCCAGCCACTCCACGCCCTCCCGGCGCACCCGCTCGGCCCGCTCCTCCCACGGCTTGGACCCGCCGAAGTGGGCCGAGGAGCAGATCACCGCCAGGTTCTCCAGCCGGTCCGGGTGGTGGACGGCCAGGTGCAGCCCCACGGCACCGCCCAGGGACACCCCCGCGTACGCGAACCGCCCGATGCCGAGCGAGTCGGCGAGCGCGAGCACCAGGTCGGCGAGGTCACCCACGGTCGCCCCCGCCTTGATCAGGTCGGGCGCCGAACCGCCGTGGCCCGGCAGGTTCCAGCGCACCACCCGGTGTGCGATCGACAGTTCGGGTGCCACGGCGTCCCACAGGGCGTACGAGGTGCCGAGCGACGGCCCGAGGAGCAGCGGGGGAGCCGAAGCGGGGCCCTCGACGCGGTGGTTGAGGAGGTTCTCGGTCAACGTCGCTCCAGAGCACGGTCGGTGAGCACACCGGCGGACCCGGTGTAGCGGGCGGGATCGGTCAGGCTGTCGAGATCGACGTCCTTCAGGTCGGGTTCCCCGGCGAGGAGTTCGCGCAGCGTCCGGTGCTCGCTGTGGGTGCGGCGGGCCAGTTCGGTGAGCAGTTCCTTGGCGCGGGCCCGGCCGAGCACGGGGGCCAGCTCGGCGGAGAGCCGTTCCGAGACGATCAGCCCGTTGGTGAGGCCGAGGTTCCGGCGCATCGCCTCCGGGTGCACCCGCAGCCCCTCGGCCACTTCCGCCGCGTCCCGCGCGGCACCCCCCACCGTCCGGAGCAGATCCCGCAACGGCTCCCACTCCGCGTGCCAGGCACCGGCCGGCCGCTCGTCCTCCGCGGCCATCGAGCCGAACAGGACGGCCGCGAGCTGCGGGGCCCGCCGGGCGGCCGCCGCGATCAGCGTCGATCGCACGGGGTTGGCCTTGTGCGGCATCGCCGAGGAACCGCCGCCGCTGCCCTCGGAGATCTCGCCGATCTCGGTACGCGAAAGGGTCAGCACGTCGGCGGCGATCTTCCCCAGCGACCCGGCCGTGAAGGCGAGACATCCCGCCAGGTCGGCGATCGGCGTCCGCAGCGTGTGCCAGGGCAGCAGAGGGGCGGTCAGACCGAGTTCACGGGCGTACGCCGCCGGCAGCGCCTCGGGGTGCGCCGCGCCGTACGCCCCGAAGGCGGCCAGTGTGCCTGCCGCGCCGCCCAGTTGGGCGGGCAGCGACTCCCGGACCAGGGCCGCGCGGTCCCGGGCGTCTAGGACCAGCGAACGCCAGCCGGCCGCCTTCAGCCCGAACGTCGTCGGTACGGCGTGCTGGGTGAGCGTGCGGCCCGGCATCGGCGTGTCGCGGTGCTCGGCGGCGAGCCGGGCCAGGGCCCGTGCGGTGCGGCCGAGGTCGGCGAGCACGAGGTCCAGGGCGCGGGCGGCGACCAGCATGGTCGCCGTGTCCATGATGTCCTGGCTGGTCGCACCCCGGTGGACGTACGGCCCGTACTCCGCGCCGACCGCCTTCGTCAGGTCGGCGACCAGCGGGATGACCGGGTTGCCGCCGCCGCGGGCGCGCTCCGCGAGGGCGCCGGCGTCGTAACGGCCGGGGTCGGCCGCCTCGGTCACGGCCGCCGCGGCCCCGGCCGGGGCCTGCCCCAGGACGGCCAGGGCGCGGGTGAGGGCCGCCTCCGCGTCGAGCAGCGCCCGCAGAAAGGCGCCGTCGCTCGTCGCGGCCGCGGCGGCGGAACCGGACCACCCCGGACCGAGCAGCCCGGCGTCACCGCCGCTGTGATCCACTGTTGTCACTGGAACTCCAGGAAGACCGTCTCGCCCTCGCCCTGAAGGCGGATGTCGAAACGGTAGGTCCCCCGGCCCTCGTCGGCGGCGATCAGTGTGCCGCGTCGCTCGCCCACCCGGGTGAGCAGCGGGTCGGCGGCGAGCGCCGCGTCGTCGCCCGGCAGGTAGATCCGGGTGAAGAGGTGCACCAGCAGCCCGCGCGCGAACACGCACACGCTGAGGTAGGGGGCGCTGTCGCCGCGGGCGCCGGGGCGCAGCGTCCGCGCGTACCAGTGGCCGTTGGTGTCCGTCTGGATCCGGCCCCAGCCGGTGAACTCCACGCCGTTGCGGCCGAGGTAGTCACCGGTCGCCGGGTCGCGGCGGATCGAACCGTCGGTCGTGGACACGTTCCCGTCCGGGTCGGCGCCCCACACCTCCACGAGCGCGTCGGGCAGCGGGGCGCCCGCGCCGTCGAAGACGTACCCGTGGACCGTGATCGTGTCCGGGTGCCCGACGGGCGCGATGTCCTCGCCGCCACGGAACGGCAGCGCGTAGCCGTAGAACGGGCCGACCGTGTGCGACGGGGTGGGCAGCACGTTCTCCGGGCTGCTCGTGTCGATCTTCGTCATGGCAGGTCAGCGTCCTTCTTCGAGCCAGGTGGCGTGCGGTCCGTCCAGCACGATGTCCCAGTGGTAGCCCATCGAGAACTCCGGCACGGACAGGCTGTGGTCGTAGGTCGCGACCAGGCGCTGGCGGGCCGCGTCGTCCGTCACCGACTGGATGATCGGGTCGTACGGGAACAGCGGGTCGCTGGGGAAGTACATCTGCGTCACGAGCCGCTGCGTGAACGCCGTACCGAACATCGAGAAGTGGATGTGGGCCGGGCGCCACGCGTTGAGGTGGTTGCGCCAGGGGTAGGGGCCCGGCTGGATGGTGGTGAAGCGGTAGCCGCCGTCGGCGTCGGTGATCGTACGGCCGACCCCCGTGAAGTTCGGGTCCAGCGGGGCGTCGTGCTGCTCACGCTGGTGCGCGTAGCGGCCCGCCGAGTTGGCCTGCCAGATCTCGATCAGCTGGCCCCGCACCGGCCGCCCGTCCCGGTCCAGGAGCCGCCCGGAGACGGTGATCCGCTCCCCGATGGGCTCACCGTTGTGCTGCCGGGTCAGGTCATTGTCTATCCCGGTGATGTCCCGCTCCCCGAACGCGGGGGAGTGCAGCTCCACCAGCTCCGGGTCCTTGGCCGTGTCGATGGCGACCAGGGGTTGTTTCGGATGCCGGAGGACAGAGGACCGGTAGGGGGCGTAGTCCCGCCGGGGGTGGTGCTCTACGGGGGCGCCTTCCGCGACGCCCTTCTCGTAGGCGGCGTGCTCGGCGGCGATTTCGAGGTCGATGTCGGCCTGGGTGAGTGTCATAAGGGAGTCCTAGGTGGTGAGCGCCCCTTCAGGGGCGCTGGGGGTAGAACTGCGCGACCAGCCACAACGCAACCCGCAGGTGCGCACGGCAGGTCTACCGCTCAAGAACAAGCGCGAGCCCTTCACGCCCGGCACCGACGTGGGCAGGCCGGCGAGCAGGGCGGCCATCCGGCCGACGTCGCGGGCCGGCGCCGTTGGCGTTGCCGATGTAGACGTCCTCGATCCGGGCCGGATCCAGGTCCGGGGTGCGGGCGAGCAGTTCACGGACGGCGTGGGCGGCCAGGTCGTCCGGGCGCACGCCCGCCAGGCCGCCGTTGTAGCGGCCGATCGGCGTGCGGACGGCGTCGACGATGTACACCGTGTTCACAGCGGACCCTCCAGGACGGCGAGCTTCGCGTCGGTCTCGGTCACCCGCGCGATCCGCCCCGCGGCGAGCAGCACGGCCAGCCCGTTGTCCATCGCCCCGCAGTTGTTCGAGACCACCGACAGGCCGCGCACCCCCCGCTCGTACACCGTCCCGATCAACACGTTCGGCACGCCGCTCAGACCGAACCCGCCCACCGCCGAAGAGGCACCCTCGGGCACATCGGCCACCGCCTCCGCGGCCGTGGCGACCACCTTGTCCATCCGTGAAGCCTCATCTCTCAGCGAATTAATCAGGGCACTGAGTATTTCAGCGAGATGTCTGCCACGCTGCCACCGACGCCGCCACCCGTCAAGGCCTCGGATGATGGCAGACGGGTGTACAGACAGGAAGGATGCCTGCGGGTATCGTTCAGTGCACCAACGAATTCGGACCATGGGAGCGCATATGGCCGCGGTGGACCTCACCACCCACCCCGGGCACCTGGCCCGGCGGCTTCAGCAGGCCCACTACCTGCTGTGGAACACGATGGTCTCGGAGGAGATCACCTCGCCGCAGTTCGCCGTACTGAACGCCCTCGTCGCCGAGCCGGGCCTGGACCAGCGCACCGTGGGGGAGCGGGTGGGCCTGGACCGGTCGACCATCGCCGAGGTCATCAGCCGGCTGGGCCGGCGCGGGCTCCTCGACAAGGTGCGCGACCCGCAGGACGGCCGCCGCTTCCTGCTGCGCCTGACCGACGACGGCCTGCGTACCCACCGCAAGCTCACCGTGCGCACCGCCCGGATGAACCAGGTCTTCCTGGCCCCGCTCTCGGCGGAGGAGCAGACCCAGTTCTTCGATCTGATCCGCCGGGTCTCGGACGCTGCGGAGGACCTGCGCAATCCCACGGAGTCGCTCGCCTCCCGGGCTTGAGCGCCACGGTTCGCCAGCGCCCCGGCCGAAGGCTGGGGGAGGAACTGCGCGACCGGCCCCCACCGGCCCGCGGCGGAGGAACGGCCTGACCGGCGAAGCGCTCAGGCCTTCACGAGCAGCACCCACACCGGTCCGTCGGCGAAGTTCACCGGAGCGCCGTCGGCCCCCGTGAACGTCGTGCCGTCCGTGGCCGCAGGCCGGGACCAGGTGGCCTTGAACGATCGTCCGTCCCGCAGCACGTCGGCCTTTCCCGACCCGACCGTCTCCGTGTACGGCGTGTAGTTGCCGAGCACATCGTGAAACCGGGACGTGGTCACCTTGACGTACTGCACCACGACCGTCGGGGCCGCCAGCCGGGTCCCCGCCGTCGTCCGGGCCGGTGTGCCGTCCATCGACACCAGCCAGCGGTTCCGGTCGGCGGACCAGGTGAAGGTGAAGCGGGCCGCCGGGTACCGCACGGTGCGTGCGGCGGTGACCGTGCCGCCGGCCGGGGCCGGGCCGTAGCGGAAGCCGGTGGTGAGCGCCCCCCTGCCGGGTGCCCCGTCCGGCATGACCCTGGCCGGGCGCAGGTACAGGTTGTGCGGGGCCGGTCTGCTGCTGCTCCGGTAGTAGGCGCCGGACGCCTCCGCGGGCGATTCCGGCCGCAGGGGCGCCCGGCCGATCAGGGGGAGCAGTTTCTTCTGGGCGCCGGAGAAGGCGAGCGTCGGCCGGTCGAACTGGCGCAGCAGCTCCAGGTCGGACTCGCGCGCGCTGCGGACCGGGCCGATGGCCTCGGGGAGCTTGGTGGCGTACACCGCCATCAGCCGGCTGAGCCCGCCCTCCACCTGCTCGGCGTACACCACGTCCGCCGAGTCCAGCCCGGTCTGCGGGCGGGCCGCGGCCACGTTGTCGATCTTCACGGCCAGGACGGGTCCGGTGGCCTGCTGCTCGCTCGGTGCCGGGGTGCCGTGCGGTGCCCGGCCGTCGTCCGTCGTGCCGTGCCGGGTGCAGCCCGCCGTGAGGGAGGCCGTCGTCGCTACCGCCGCCAGCGCTGCCGTCAGTACGGTCCGGCGTGTCGGCCCCTCGTGCCGCATGTCCACCGCTGCCCCCCCGTTCGTCCCACCCCTTGCACGCTCTTGCTTGATTGTGTGCTCAACGGGTCATCGGGGGCCATACCTGGTCGAAACCGATCGGGGACGGTCAGGACCCCAGGATCTCCGTGAGGTCGTAGCGCACCGGCTCCTCCAGCTGGGCGTAGGTGCAGCTCTCCGGCGTGCGGTCGGGGCGCCAGCGGCGGAACCGGGCCGTGTGCCGGAAGCGGGCTCCGTTCTCCATGTGGTCGTACGCCACCTCGGCCACCCGCTCCGGTCGCACCGGCACCCAGGACAGGTCCTTCTTGCCCGACCAGCGGCTCGGCGCGCCGGGCAGCCGGGCCGACTCGTGCGCGGCCTCCTCCGCCCAGGCCGCCCACGGGTGCCCGGACACGTCGGCCATGCGCAGCGGCTCCAGCTCCTCGACCAGCTCGGCCCGCCGCTTCATCGGGAACGCGGCCGACACGCCCACGTGCTGGAGGGCGCCCCGTTCGTCGTACAGGCCCAGCAGCAGCGAGCCCACCACCGGGCCGCTCTTGTGGAAGCGGTAGCCCGCCACCACGACGTCGGCCGTCCGCTCGTGCTTGACCTTGAACATGGCACGCTCGTCCTGGCGGTAGCGCAGGGTGAGCGGTTTGGCGATGACCCCGTCGAGGCCGGCCCCCTCGTACTGCTCGAACCACTGCCGGGCCACCTCGACATCGGTCGTGGCCGGCGCCAGGTGCACCGGCGGGGTCACGTCGGCCAGGGCTCTGGTGAGCAGGGCGCGGCGGTCGGTGAGCGGGACGTCGAGGAGGGACTCGTCGTTCAGCGCCAGCAGGTCGAAGGCGACGAACGAGGCGGGCGTCCGCTCCGCCAGCGTGCGCACCCTGGAGTCCGCCGGATGGATCCGCTCGGTCAGCGCGTCGAAGTCCAGCCGGCCCTCCCGCGCGATCACGATCTCCCCGTCCAGCACGCACCGCTCGGGCACCCGCTCCTTCAGGGCCGCCACCAGCTCGGGGAAGTACCTGGTCAACGGCTTCCCGGTCCGGCTGCCCAACTCCACCTCGGCGCCGTCCCGGAACACGATCGTGCGGAAGCCGTCCCACTTCGCCTCGTACTGCATGTCCGGCGGGATCGTCGCCACCGACTTGGCGAGCATGGGCTTCACGGGCGGCATCACCGGCAGATCCATGCCACGACTGTACGAGCGCTCCCCGGTGTCCGCTCGTCACGCGGCACGCTTCGGTACGGACCTGGGAACCGCGTCGAGCCGATATGCGCGGTGGGGGTGGTACGCCTACGGTGGCCGCATGGGCGATGCGGTGCAACTGGAGGTGGCCGGCCGGACCGTACGGCTGTCCAGCCCGGACAAGGTGTTCTTTCCGGAGCGCGGTTTCACCAAGCTGGACGTCGCCCGCTACTACGCGGCCGTCGCCCCCGGCATCCTGCGCGCCCTGCGCGACCGCCCCACCACCCTCCAGCGCTACCCGGACGGCGTCGAGGGCGAGTGGTTCTACCAGAAGCGCGCCCCCAAGGGCATGCCCGACTGGATCCCCACCGCCCACATCACCTTCCCCAGCGGCCGTACCGCCGACGAGATGTGCCCCACGGAGGAGGCGGCCGTGGTGTGGGCCGCGCAGTACGGCACGCTCACCTTCCACCCCTGGCCGGTGCGCCGCGGGGACGTCGACCGCCCCGACGAGCTCCGTATCGACCTCGACCCGCAGCCCGGCACCGACTTCGCCGACGCGGTCCGCGCCGCCCACGAACTGCGCGCGGTCCTGGACGAGTTCGGCGGACTGCGGGGCTGGCCCAAGACCTCCGGCGGCCGCGGGCTGCACGTCTTCGTGCCCATCGAACCCCGCTGGACCTTCACGCAGGTCCGCCGCGCGGCGATCGCAGTGGGCCGTGAGCTGGAACGCCGGATGCCGGACCGGGTGACCATCAAGTGGTGGAAGGAGGAGCGCGGCGAGCGCATCTTCGTCGACTACAACCAGACCGCCCGTGACCGCACCATCGCCTCCGCCTACTCCCTGCGGCCCCGCCCGAACGCCCCCGTCTCGGCGCCGCTGCGCTGGGAGGAGGTGGACGACGTGCAGCCTGCGGACTTCGACCTGGCCACGATGCCGGCCCGGTTCGCCGAAGTCGGCGACGTGCACGCGGACATGGACGACCACGCCTACTCCCTCGACGCCCTCCTGGAACTCGCCCGCCGCGACGAGGACGAGCACGGCCTCGGCGACCTGCCCTATCCGCCGGAGTACCCGAAGATGCCGGGCGAGCCCAAGCGCGTCCAGCCGAGCCGGGCCCGGCCCGAACAGTCCTCCTGACCAAGGGACTTGGGAGCGCTTCGCCGGCGGTCGGCGGGCGGGGGCCGGTCCCGGGAGCGCTCACAGCGCCTCCGGGCGCCCGGGACTATGCTGATCGCCAGCCGCCGAGGAGGAGGGCCCAGGTGTCCGAGGCAGTGTCGCGCCCCACGCTGGAGGCCGTGGCCGCGCGGGCCGGGGTGTCCCGGGCCACCGTGTCACGGGTCGTCAACGGCGGGGACGGCGTGCGCGAGCCCCTCGTCGAGCGGGTGCGGCGGGCGGTGGAGGAACTCGGCTACGTCCCCAACCAGGCGGCCCGCAGCCTCGTCACCAAACGGCACGACGCCGTCGCCGTGGTCATCGCCGAGCCGGAGACCCGGATCTTCACCGACCCCTTCTTCGCCCTCCAGCTGCGCGGCATCAGCAAGGAACTGACCGCCCACGACAACCAGCTCGTGCTGCTGCTCACCGAGGGACGGGACGACCACGCGCGGGTGGCCCGCTATCTCGCCGGCGGCCATGTCGACGGCGCGCTGGTCTTCTCGCTCCACCTCGACGACCCGCTGCCCGGGCTGATCGAGGGCGCCGGCGTCCCCACCGTCTTCGGCGGCCGGCCCGGCTGGAGCGACGGCACGAACAGCGCCGTGTACGTCGACTGCGACAACCGGGGCGGTGCCGAGGACGCGGTGCGCCACCTCGTCGGCCTCGGCCGGACCCGGATCGCGCACATCACCGGGCCGCTGGACCAGACGTCGGCGGCCGACCGGCTGCAGGGATACCGGGACGTGATGGGGGAGACCGATCCCCGCCTGGTCGTCGCCAGCGACTTCACCCCCTCCGGCGGAGAGCGCGCCATGGGCGAACTCCTCGACCGCTGCCCGGACCTGGACGCCGTGTTCGCCGCCAACGACCTCACCGCCCTCGGTGCCCTGCGGGTCCTGCGCGAGCGCGGCCGCCGGGTGCCCGAGGACGTCGCCGTGATCGGCTTCGACGACGTGCTGCCGGTCGCCGAACAGACCGCGCCGCCGCTGACGACGGTCCGTCAGGACATCGAGGAGATGGGCCGGTTGATGGCCCGGCTCCTGCTGTCCACGCTGACCCGCGACGAGTCGGCGACCGGCGCGCCGTCCAGCGTCGTCCTGCCCACGACGCTGATACGACGCGCGACCGCCTAGCCGGGCCCGGCCTTCGCCTCAGGTCTGCCCTCAGGTCTGCTGCGGTTCGCCCTTGATCACCGCGAAGCGGGCGCCGTACGGGTCGGCCAGCTTGGCCATCCGGCCCACGCCCTCCAGCGTGGTCGCCGGCATCCGCACCCGGCCGCCTGTCTGCTGGGCCTTCTCGACCACCGCGTCCGGGTCCTCGACCTCGAAGTACGGCAGCCAGTACGCGCCGGCCTGCGCCTCGGCCGGGTCCTCGGCCAGCGGCACCATCCCGCCGAACATCGACGCGTCGTCGCCGCCCGCCGGGTTGACACAGGTGTAGGTGCCGCCGGGGAAGGGCACGCCGGAGGTCTCCAGACCGAGCGTCTTGTGGTAGAAGGCCGCGGCGGCCGCGATGTCCGGGGTGTACAGCTCCACCCAGCACAGCGAACCCGGATCGCCCGCCACCTCGACGCCCTTGGTCAGCGCCGGCTGCCAGATGCCGAAGGGCACCCCCGCCTGGTCGGCGAGGATCGCCAGGTGGCCCTGGCCCATCACGTCCATCGGCTGGGCGAGGACACTGCCGTGCGCCTGCTCGGCCGCCTTCGCGGTGGCCTGCGCGTCCTCGCTCTGGAAGTACACCGTCCAGGACGGCGGGCCCTGCTCCGGGGTGGTCTGCATACCGCCGGCGACGGTCCTGCCGTCCAACTGGAAGAAGCCGTAACCGCCGGCGTCGGGACCCGCCGACTGGAACTGCCAGCCGAAGAGACCGTTGTAGAAGGAGACGGCGCCGCCGATCTCGGGCGTGCCGAGGTCGATCCAATTGGGAGCGCCGTTGACGAAACGGGTGGTGAGCATCATCGCCCTCCTCGGAAGGGTCCTGTTCTCTGCTGCGCCGAGTCTTCCACCGCCCACTGACAATCGCCGCCCGACCACGCCCACCGCAGCCCGGTTACCCTGGGTCACCCGACACAGTCGCCGAGTTTCGGATCCGTTCCGCGCGCCGCCGTGCGCGGGCGTGGCGCGCCGGAGCATGATCGAGGCTGAAGTGCTCTGCCGCCGGGACGTTGAGCGGGCGTTGATCGAACGTTTTTCGCCGCCCGGCACGATCCTGGCCATGCACTTCGACACCATCACCCCGCCCCGCACGCCCGTCCCGGCCTGGCAGGCGCAGGCGTTGTGCGCGCAGACCGGGGCGGACTTCTTCTTTCCCGAGCCCGGCAGCTCGGTGCGCGAGGCCAAGCGCATCTGCGGTATGTGCGAGATGCGTTCGGCCTGTCTGGAGTACGCGCTGGACAACGACGAACGCTTCGGCGTCTGGGGCGGCCTGTCCGAGAAGGAACGCCTGGAACTGCGCCGCGGGTCCCGCTGACCCGAGCCCGCCGGAAAATGCGGTACGGCCGTACGCCCTCACCCGTCGCCCGAGAACTCCTGGTCGGCCCGGCTCGGCGCGCTCGACCCGGCCGAGATCCTGGAGACCCAGCTCGTCAACGCCCTGGCCCCGGCCCTGCTGTGCGACCGGCTGCTGCCGCTGCTGCTGGCCTCGCCCCGACACGCGCGCGTACCCGGTCGGCGTCCGCGGGGTCGATCAGGTCCGGCAGGAAGCCGACCGCCGGGCCGGAGATGGTGGTGTCAGCAGGCCTGCGCGCATGATGGCGCAGGCCACCGACAGGGCGCACCGGAAAATCCGGGCGTCCGTCCGCGGGGGCGTCACGCGCCGGCGCGCGCCGCCATCCGGGCCTTGCGCGCGGCCAGCTTCTCGTCGAACTTCGTGGCCTCCGCGTTCAGTCCGCCCATGAACAGGCCGAGTTCCTCCTGCGCCTTGAGGCCCTCCGGGCCGAGGCCGTCGATCTCCAGGACCTTCAGGTGGCGCAGCACCGGCTGGAGCACGTCGTCGTGGTGGATGCGCAGGTTGTAAACCTCGCCGATCGCCATCTGGGCGGCGGCCCGCTCGAAGCCGGGGATGCCGTGGCCGGGCATGCGGAAGTCGACGACGACGTCCCGTACCGCCTGCATGGTGAGGTCGGGGGCCAGCTCGAAGGCCGCCTTGAGCAGGTTCCGGTAGAAGACCATGTGCAGGTTCTCGTCGGTCGCGATGCGGGCCAGCATGCGGTCGCAGACCGGGTCGCCGGACTGGTGGCCGGTGTTGCGGTGCGAGATGCGGGTCGCGAGCTCCTGGAAGGCGACGTAGGCGATCGAGTGCAGCATCGAGTGCCGGTTGTCCGACTCGAAGCCCTCGCTCATGTGCGACATCCGGAACTGCTCCAGCTTGTCCGGGTCCACCGCGCGCGAGGCGAGCAGGTAGTCGCGCATCACGATGCCGTGCCGGCCCTCCTCGGCGGTCCAGCGGTGCACCCAGGTGCCCCAGGCGCCGTCCCGGCCGAACAGCGAGGCGATCTCGTGGTGGTAGCTGGGCAGGTTGTCCTCGGTGAGCAGGTTCACCACCAGCGCGGTCCGGCCGATCTCGGTGACCTTGGACTGCTCCTTGCCCCAGGCCTGGCCGTCCTCGAAGAAGCCGGGGAAGTTACGGGCGTCCGTCCACGGCACGTACTCGTGCGGCATCCAGTCCTTGGCGACCTTCAGATGGCGGTTCAGCTCCTTCTCGACCACTTCCTCCAGGGCGTACAGCAGCCGCGCGTCGGTCCAGGCGGACGAGCTGCCGAGATGGGGAGAAGTGATCGTCACGAGAACTCCAGGGGGACGCCGAACAAGAGCGGATGAACGGGAGGAGACCGGCGAGCGGGGCCGGGAACCTACGTGATCGTAGGCTACGAAACCGTAGGTTACGAAGCCGTAGGTTAAGTGTGCTGTAAAGACCGCTGATCAGGCCCGGTGCACAAGGCGATTCGGGACACGCCAAGCAGCGCCGGGACGCGCAGGTCCCGGGGCTGAAGAGGTGAAACGATCACTCGTCAGGCGTACAGCTCCCGCAGCCGCACCGAGAGGCACGTCACACAGCCCTCGAGTTTCTCGAACTCGGAGATGTCCACCGTGACCACCTCGTGGCCGAGATCGGTCAACAGCTCCGCGGTCTTCGGGGCGCTCGCCGACATCAGCAGCTTGCCGCCGCCGAGCAGCACCACATGGGCACCCGCGTCCTCCGGCACAGCGAGGAAACCCGGGAACAGCGACGGCCGGTCCACGTTCGGGATGTGCCCCAGAATCGTTCCGTCGGGCAGTGCGGTCACCGCCGACTTGAGATGCAGCACCTTGCTGACGGGGACGGCGACCACCCGCGCGCCCAGCGGCTCGAACGCGGCCCGCAGCTGCTGCACCCCGGCCGCGTTGGTCCGCCCGCCACGGCCGACGTAGACGGTGTCGCCGACCTTGAGGACGTCACCGCCGTCCAGGGTGCCCGGCTCCCAGATCCAGTTCACCGAGCAGCCGAGGCGGGCCACCGCCTCCTCCACGCCGGCCGTCTCCGCGCGCCGGGAGTCGGCGCCGGGCCGGGTGATCAGCGCGACGTTCTTGTACATGACGACCGTGTCCTCGACGAACACCGAGTCGGGGCAGTCGTCCTCCGGGTCCACCTCGATGGTCTCCCAGCCGTGCGCGCGCAGTGTCTCGGCGTACGCCTCCCACTGCTCCTGGGCGAGCTCGACGTCGACCTTCTCCCGCTCGATGTGCGTCACCAGGCCTTCGGCGAGGCGCGGGCTGGGGCGGCGGATGAGGGCCTTCTTGCTGGGCACGACGGGTCTCCGGGGTCGGTGATCGGGTCCGGCGCCCATTGCGGGGGCGCCGGACCGCCATCATGCAGGGCGGATCGGTGTCGACAAAACCCCTGCCGTCAGGCTGTGCCCTCACCGAGACGCGCCACCTCGTCCGGAGTTGTGCCGATCAGCTCCCCGTCGGCCATCAGCAGCCACCGCGTGATCCCGATCGACTCCAGGAACGGCAGGTCGTGGCTGGCCACGATCAGGGCGCCCGCGTACGACTCCAGGGCCGTGGTGAGCTGCCGGACGCTCGCCATGTCGAGGTTGTTCGTCGGCTCGTCCAGCATCAGCAGCTGCGGCGCGGGCTCGGCCAGCAGCAGCGCGGCCAGCGCCGCCCGGAAGCGCTCGCCGCCGGAGAGCGTCCCCGCCTTCTGGTCGGCCCGGGCGCCCCGGAACAGGAAGCGGGCCAGCCGCGCCCGGATCCGGTTGTTGCCGGCGTCCGGTGCGAACCGGGCCACGTTCTCGGCGACGGTCAGCTCGTCGGCGAGGACGTCCAAGCGCTGCGGCAGGAAACGGATCGGCACGTGCGCGTGCGCCTCGCCCGCGACCGGCGCCAGTTCCCCGGCGATCGTCCGCAGCAGCGTCGTCTTGCCCGCGCCGTTGCGCCCGATCAGCGCGATCCGCTCGGGCCCGCGCAGATCGAGGATCCCCCTCACCCGCGAGCCGTGCGCGAGCTCCAGGTTCTCCAGCGTCAGCACGTTCCGGCCCGGCGGCACGGCCGTGTACGGCAGTTCGACGCGGATCTCGTCGTCGTCCCGTACCGCCTCCACCGCCTCGTCCAGCCGCTCCTTCGCCTCGCTGAGCCGCTCCTCGTGCATGATGCGGTGCTTGCCCGCGGACTCCTGGGCCGCACGTCTGCGCGCCCCCATGACGATCTTCGGCTCGCGCTTCTGCTCGAACATCTTCTGCCCGTACCGCTTGCGGCGGGCCAGTTTGACCTGGGCGTCGGACAGTTCGCGCTTCTGCTTGCGGACGTCGGCCTCGGCGACCCGCACCATGCGCTCGGCCGCCTCCTGCTCGACGGCAAGGGCCTCCTCGTACGCCGAGAAGTTGCCGCCGTACCAGGTGACCTCCCCGGTGCGCAGGTCGGCGATCTGGTCGACCATGTCGAGGAGTTCGCGGTCGTGGCTGACCACGATCAGCACGCCGGGCCAGGACGCGACGGCCGCGTACAGCCGCTTGCGGGCGTACAGGTCGAGGTTGTTGGTGGGTTCGTCGAGGAGCAGCACGTCCGGCCGCCGAAGGAGCAGCGCGGCGAGCCGCAGCAGCACCGACTCGCCGCCGGACACCTCGCCGACGGTGCGGTCCAGGCCGATGTGGCCGAGCCCGAGTTCGCCGAGGGTGACCAGGGCGCGCTCCTCGACGTCCCAGTCGTCGCCGAGCGTCTCGAAGTGCCGCTCGGACGCGTCACCCGCCTCGATGGCGTGCAGCGCGGCCCGCCGGGCGGCGATCCCGAGCGCCTCCTCGACGCGCAGCGCGGTGTCGAGCGTGACGTTCTGCGGGAGGTGGCCGACCTCCCCGGCCACCTTCACGGAGCCGTCGGCCGGGGTGAGATCTCCGGCGATGAGCTTCAGCAGTGTCGATTTCCCCGATCCGTTGACACCGACCAGGCCGGTGCGGCCGGGGCCGAAGGAGATGTCCAGGCCCTCGAAGACGGGGGAGCCGTCGGGCCAGGCGAAGGACAGGGACGTGACGGTGACGGATGCAGACATGGGCGCCTCGCGGTTGCTTGCGGTGTCGGGGGACAGACGCGTGTCGAGACACCGCGAGGCAGAAGCCGAGGGGGCCAGGGAGAGATCCTGCGCCGGGAGGACGGCTCACACGCCGAGGTCGAACGCCACAGACACACCTCACGGGTGTGACGCGGTGTCTCAGGACCTCAGACGAGCAACGTCCTTCTCCAATCGACGGCAACAGAAGCGTCGTCCACGTTAGAAGCGGCCTCATGGGGTGTCAAAGCAATTAATCACGAGCCTGCGTCCCACGCTGACGACGGATTCCTGCCAGCCCTCGTCCCGTCCCGGCTGGTTGGTCGTCCGCATGACGAAACCGAACACCCTTCGAGAGCGCGCCCTCGCCTGCCACGCCCTGCACGTCCCGGGGCGGCCGCTCGTCCTGCCGAACGCCCGGATCGACAGGTTCCTGCGCGCCGCCGGGGGGTGGACGCCACTCTGGAACGGGCCGCTCACCGTGCTGGTGGGCCCGGGGGCACCGCCCGTCGCCGAACTGGCCGCCCTCGCGGTGGCCAGGGTGAGCGCCGGCTCCGGCCTGGCCGAGGCCGCGCACGCCGCCGTCCGTCGCGCCGCACGGGAGCTGCTGGACGCGGGAACGTACAGGGCACGCGCGAGCGGACTCGACCACGGCGAGCTCAACACGCTGCCGGCGCGGGAGCGCTGGGGTCAGCAGGCGTCCCGCATCAGCTCGGCCAGGTCGTGGTCCAGGTCCAGCTGGAGGTGTTCGAGACCGGTGGGAACCAGGTCGCCGGTCGCCTCCAGGAACCGGCGTATCTCGCCCGTGCGCACATGGATGACGGCGGTGCCCTCGGGGGCGTGGAACTCCAGCACGGTCCGGTCGTAGCCGTACGGCCGCACCCGGACGTCGCCGTCACCCTCCGGCGCGTGCAGCCCGGCCTCCAGCAGCTCGCGGGAGAACGTCCAGCAGACGTCGACCCCCTCCAGGGTGGCCGGGGCCGGGAAGGTCATGCGTACGGCGAAGGGGTCCTC
This sequence comes from Streptomyces sp. NPDC001714, assembly GCF_042892755.1. Classification (NCBI taxonomy): domain Bacteria; kingdom Bacillati; phylum Actinomycetota; class Actinomycetes; order Kitasatosporales; family Streptomycetaceae; genus Streptomyces; species Streptomyces sp. NPDC001714. The sequence goes on along the minus strand of NZ_JBIAUL010000014.1, from coordinate 159,630 downwards.
GCGGTCGTAGCGCAGGGTGGCGGGAATGCTCGGCATGCGCGGTGACGCGGCGACCAAGCGGGCCTCTACGGGCTGCTCGATGACGGTGGACAACGCCTTGCTCCCTCGTGACGGCTGTACGAATTTCCGGGCGTGTGAGACCTGGCACTGGAAGAGACGACGGAAGTGGCCGATCCGTGCACGCGAAGTGCGAGTGACCTCTGTCACCGGCCTTATTCACACCTGCGGCTTACCGGTCGCGAGGGGCTGCCGGGCCCTCTGGACGGCGCCGTGACGGTCGGCTAGCTTCGCGCGCCATGAGGCGCTTGGGGAACACGCGACGCACAGGACGAGCCCGACGTACCGGCCGGGTGATCGCGGTGGGGGTGGCGTGCACGGCAGCGCTGGCCGCGCTGACCACCGGTTCCGCGCAGGCCGGGGCACGGGCACCGCACTGGGCGCTCAAGGACACCGGCACCCCGGACGTGCGGTTCCGGGGCTTGGCCGCCGTCGACCGGGACACCGCCTGGCTGGCCGGTACCGGCGGCACCGTGCTGCGCACCACGGACGGCGGGGCGAGCTGGCGGAACGTCTCCCCGCCGGGTGCGGGCGACCTCCAGTTCCGGGACGTCGAGGCGTTCGACGCGCGCCGCGCGGTGGTGCTGGCCATCGGCGAGGGCGAGGCGTCCCGGGTCTACCGGACCGACGACGGCGGCCGCACCTGGACGGAGTCCTTCCGCAACACCGACCCCGCCGCCTTCTACGACTGCATGGCCTTCTTCGACCGCCGCCACGGACTCGCCATGAGCGACCCGGTCGACGGGAAGTTCCGCATCTTGTCGACGAGCGACGGCGGCCGTTCGTGGCGCGTGCTGCCGGCCGACGGCATGCCGGCCGCCCTGGACGGCGAGGCGGGCTTCGCCGCGAGCGGCCAGTGTCTGGTCACCTCCGGGCCTGAGGACGCCTGGCTGGCCACCGGCGGCGGCGCCCACGCGCGCGTGCTGCACTCCGCCGACCGCGGCCTGACCTGGACCGCCGCCGACACCACGATCCCGGCCGGCGACCCGGCCAAGGGCGTCTTCGCCCTCGCCTTCCGCGACCGCGGCCACGGCCTCGCGGTCGGCGGCGACTACCGCGCCGACCAGGCCTCACCGCAGGCGGCCGCGGTCACCCCCGACGGCGGCCGCAGCTGGCGGCCCGCCGCCACCCCGCCGCCCGCCTACCGCTCCGGCGTCGCCTGGCTTCCGCACAGCCGCGCCACGGCCCTCGCCGTCGGCCCCACCGGCACCGACCTGACCACCGACGGCGGCCGCAACTGGCGGACCGTCGACACCGGCTCGTACGACACCGTGGCCTGCACACCGGACCTGAGCTGCTGGGCGGCCGGCGAGCAGGGGCGGGCGGCACGCCTGGAGAACTGACCCCGGGGTACCCGTTGACGGCACACCCACGAAGGGAGCGGTGGTCATGCCACGTGGATCCAGCCCGAAGCGGGAACGCCAGTACGAGCACATCAAGGAGAGCGCGCTCGACCGGGGCGAGAGCCAGGAGCGCGCCGAGGAGATCGCCGCCCGGACCGTCAACAAGGAACGGGCCCGGTCCGGCGAGTCCAAGACCGCCAGCCGCACGTCCACCCAGGACATGTCGTCCGGCCGGCGCGGCGGGAAGCGGTCCCACAGCGGCTCCGGCGGCCCGACCTACGACCAGCTCTACGAGGAGGCCAAGCAGCGCGGCATCGAGGGCCGTTCGGACATGAACAAGGCGCAGCTGCAACGCGCTCTGAACGCCAAGAAGGGCTGACCGGCCGGCAGGAGGGCCGTAGGCCGGGTTCCGTCATGCCCGTCCACCGCACGCGCGCGTGGCACGCCGTACGCTCGTGCCCACCATGACGACGACCGCACGCGTACCCGCGGGCTGGCCCGCGACCGAGGAACAGGCCCTGGCCGTACAGGACGAACTGCGCGGGCGGGTGGTCCTCGACGAAACGGGCCCGGCGCCCGGCACCGGGCAGGTCACCGGCGTCGACGTGGCCTACGACGACGAGCGCGACCTGGTCGCCGCGGCGGCCGTCGTGCTGGACGCGGCCACCCTGGAGGTCGTCGCCGAGGCCACCGCCGTCGGCAGGGTGTCCTTCCCGTACGTGCCGGGACTGCTCGCCTTCCGCGAGATCCCGACCGTACGGGCCGCCCTCGACGCCCTGCCCTGCCCGCCCGGCCTGGTCGTCTGCGACGGTTACGGCCTCGCCCACCCGCGCCGCTTCGGCCTCGCCAGCCACCTGGGCGTCCTCACCGGCCTGCCCACCATCGGCGTCGCCAAGAACCCCTTCACCTTCGCGTACGACGACCCGGACGCCCCGCGCGGCAGCCACGCGCCGCTCCTCGCCGGTGCCGAGGAGGTCGGCCGCGCCCTGCGCACCCGGGACGCCGTCAAGCCGGTGTTCGTCTCCGTCGGTCACCGGGTGAGCCTCGACAACGCCTGCGCCCACACGCTCGCGCTCACCCCGGAGTACCGCCTGCCGGAGACCACCCGCCGCGCGGACGCGCTGTGCCGCAGCGCGCTGCGTGAAGCTCAGGCCTGAGTAGCAATTCTGAGTACCAGTACGGATGCCGCTGTTACCGTCCGGCGGCAGGCTGGCCCGCATGACGACACACCGTGCCCCCAAGCCCGTGACCCAGCCCGCCCAGTCCGCCGAGCGCGCCGTGAACGCGGCGCTGGTCCTCGCCGTGGTGGCGGGGTTCGCCTGGATAGCCGGGATGCTCTACACCGTGCTGGAGTGGCAGGCCTGACGGCATTCCCGAGCCGGGTCCCGTCGGGTCCCGTCAGGTCCTGCCGGCTCCTACCGGGTGGCCGCCACCCGGAAGCCGATCCCGGCCGCGCGCAGCCGCTCGGTCAGCGCGTCGCCCATCGCGTGCGCGGTGGTGACCTGGCCGGCCGTCGGCGGCAGCTCGTCGAAGGCGAGGGAGAGGGCGGCCTCGGCGAACATCTTCGCCGTCTCGCCGTAGCCGGGATCCCCGCCCGAGACCTCCGTGAACACGCGCCGTCCGCCGCCCTCGCCGACGAACCGGACCGTGAACCAGCTGCGGGCCCGCTTCTCGGCGTCCGGCCCCTCACCGGGCCTGAGCCGGTCCGACAGCCAGCGGCGGGCGGGCGGCAACTGGGCGGCCGCGGCGACTGCGCCGACGGCCGCGATCCCGCCGAGGGCCACCGGCAGGTGCCTGACGGCCGCGTAGTGCCGGTAGCGGAAGTCGGGGCCGTAGCGGTCCAGGGCCTTCGCCGAACGGCGCACGATCTGGGCGTCGATGGTGGGCAGCGGCAGCGCCCAGGCGCCGACCTCGGGAGCGAACCGCGGGGCACCCGCCGGCGCGGTCGTCCGGCGGTTCATCAGGCGGGGCTCGTGGCGGGCGCGGTCCCGCGCGGCGGCGAGCATCTGCCGGGGGCGCGCGAACTGGTCCAGCGCGGAGGCGAAGGTGCCGCCGGAGAAGGTCGCGTCCGCGGTCACGAACCCGTCCACGGTCAGCGGCACGCCCTCCGGCAGCTGCCGGACCGTGAAGTACGCGCCCAGGTCGTGCGGGACCGAGTCGAAACCGCACGCGTGCACCAGGCGGGCGCCCGTCTCACGCGCGCGTGCGTCGTGCCGGACGTACATCAGGTCCACGAACTCCGGCTCGCCGCACAGGTCCAGATAGTCCGCGCCGGTGTCCGCGCAGGCCGCGACCAGGCCCTCGCCGTAACGGCCGTAGGGGCCCACCGTCGTGGCCACCACGCGCGCGTGCTCGGCGAGGGCGCGGATCGTGGTGGGCTCCGTGACGTCGGCGCGCAGCACCCCGACCGCCGCGCCGCCCGGCAGCCGCTCGCGCAGGGCCTCCAGCTTGCGCTCGTCCCGGGCCGCGAGCGCCCAGCGCAGGCCCTCGCGCGCGTGCGCGGCGAGGTACGCGGCGGTGAGCTCGCCGACGAAGCCGGTGGCTCCGAAGAGCACGAGGTCGTAGGGACGGTCCGTCGTCTTTAGCCTGCTCATGACACCTCTCGGTCGTGCAACCCGTGCCGTTGTCGGTGGCTGAGGCTAGCGTGAGGAGTGCGGACGCACCCCCACCGGGTATCTTGACTAAGCGCTTGCTCGTCCACTCTTGTGCCCAGTGGAACGTGTTCTTAGCATCGTCGGTGTTACATCAGTTGTGTCACATGACTGGGGGCGGCATGACCACGGCAGGGACGCCAGGACACGGCCCGCTCTCCGGCGTGCGCGTGCTCGAGCTGGCCGGCATCGGGCCGGGCCCGTTCGCCGCCATGCTCCTCGCGGACCTGGGCGCCGACGTGGTCCGCGTCGACCGGCCCGGCGGCCCGGGGCTCGCGATCGACCCGGCGCACGACGTCACCAACCGCAACAAGCGCTCGGTGCTGGTCGACCTGAAGTCCCCGGACGGCCCCGCCCGCGTCCTCGATCTGGCCGAGCGCGCCGACATCCTCATCGAGGGCTACCGCCCCGGCGTCGCCGAGCGGCTCGGCGTCGGCCCGGCGGACTGCCACGCCCGCAACCCCCGCCTGGTCTACGGCCGGATGACCGGCTGGGGCCAGGAGGGACCCCTCGCGCACCGCGCGGGCCACGACATCGCCTACATCGCCCTCACCGGCACCCTCGGCATGATCGGCCGCCCCGACGAACCCCCGGCCGTCCCCGCCAACCTGCTCGGCGACTACGCGGGCGGCTCCCTCTACCTCGTCGTCGGCGTCCTGGCCGCACTGCACCACGCGCGGGCGGGCGGCACCGGCCAGGTCGTGGACGCCGCCATCGTGGACGGCACCGCGCACCTCGCCGCGATGATCCACGGCATGGTGGCCGCGGGCGGCTGGCAGGACCGGCGCGCTGCCAACCTGCTGGACGGCGGCTGCCCGTACTACGGCACCTACGAGACCGCCGACGGCGGCCACATGGCGGTCGGCGCCCTGGAGCCCCAGTTCTACGCCGAGTTCCTCCGGCTGCTCGGCGGCCTGGACGACCTGGCCGACGCCCGCAAGGACTGGACCCGGTGGGGCGAGCTGCGCGAGCGCGTCGCCGCCCGCTTCAAGGCCCGTACCCGCGACGAGTGGACGGCCCTCTTCGAGGGCTCCGACGCCTGCGTGGCCCCCGTCCTCTCCCTCCGCGAGGCCCCGCACCACCCCCATCTGGCCGCCCGCGGCACCTTCACCGACCACGGCGGCATCACCCAGCCGGCCCCCGCCCCGCGCTTCTCCGCGACCCCCACGACCGTGCGCACCCCACCCGCCCGGCCCGGCGCCGACACCGCCGCGGTGGCCGGCGACTGGGACGTACCGGGACTCCTCGACGACCACGACGACCACCACGACAAGGACGCCAGCTGATGGAGCTCTCGACCTTCCTCGACTACGCGGGCGACCCGCGCACGGCGGCGGACCGGGCGGCCGCGCTGGAGTCGGCGGGCCTCGACGCGGTCTGGGTCGCGGAGGCCTACGGCTTCGACTCGCCCACGATCATGGGCTACCTGGCCGCCCGCACCGAACGGATGAAGATCGGCTCCGCGATCCTCAACGTCTACTCCCGCACCCCCGCCCTGATCGCCCAGACGGCCGCAGGCCTCGACGCGGTCTCCGGCGGCCGCGCGATCATCGGGCTCGGCGCCTCCGGCCCGCAGGTGGTCGAGGGCTGGCACGGGAAGGCCTACGACAAGCCCCTCGGCCGTACCCGCGAGACGATCGAGCTGACCCGGCGGATCCTGCGCCGCGAGACCATCGACCACCACGGCATCACCGACATGCCCCGCCCCGGCGGCCTCGGCAAGCCCCTGAAGATCCTCACCAGGCCGGTCCGCCCCGACGTCCCGCTCTACGTGGCCTCGCTGGGCCCCGCCAACGTCCGGATGACCGCCGAGATCGCCGACGGCTGGCTGCCCACCCTGTTCATCCCCGAGAAGGCCCACCAGGTCTGGGGCACCCCGCTGGCGGAGGGCGCCGCCCGCCGCGACCCGGCCCTCGGCCCGCTGCAGATCGTCGCCGGCGGCCTGCTCGCCATCGGTGAGGACGCGGCCGCCGCCCGCGACCTGGTCCGCCCCCGCATCGCCCTGTACGTCGGCGGGATGGGCGCCCCCGGCAAGAACTTCTACAACGACCTCGCCGTCGCCTACGGCTACGAGAAGGAGGCCCGGCTCATCCAGGAGCTGTACCTCGACGGCCGGCAGCGGGACGCCGCGGCGGCCGTACCCGACGAGTTCTGCGAGCTCATATCCCTGTGCGGCCCGGAGGGGTACGTCCGGGACCGCATCGCCGCCTTCCGCGAGGCGGGCGTGACCATGCTGGACATCACCCCGGTCGGCCCCGACCCGGCCCGTCTGATCGAGACCGTCAAGAACTGGCTCTGAGCCCCCGCTGACCCCACCGCGCAAAAACCCTCGTTGAAAGGCTTGTCAGTGAGCACCGAAGCGTACGTGTACGACGCGATCCGCACCCCGCGCGGCCGCGGCAAGGCGAACGGCGCCCTGCACGGCACGAAGCCCATCGACCTCGTCGTCGGACTCATCCACGAGATCCGCGACCGCTTCCCGGACCTGGACCCGGCCGCCATCGACGACGTCGTGCTCGGTGTCGTCGGCCCGGTCGGCGACCAGGGCTCCGACATCGCGCGGATCGCCGCGATCGCCGCCGGACTGCCGGACACGGTGGCCGGCGTGCAGGAGAACCGCTTCTGTGCGTCCGGTCTCGAGGCCGTCAACATGGCGGCCGCCAAGGTCCGTTCGGGCTTCGAGGACCTGGTCCTCGCGGGCGGTGTCGAGTCGATGTCCCGGGTGCCGATGGCCTCGGACGGCGGCGCCTGGTTCAACGACCCGATGACCAACCTGGCCGTCAACTTCGTGCCGCAGGGCATCGGCGCCGACCTGATCGCCACCATCGAGGGCTTCTCCCGCCGGGACGTCGACGAGTACGCGGCGCTCTCCCAGGAGCGGGCGGCGACGGCCGTGAAGGAGGGCCGCTTCGACCGTTCCGTGATCCCCGTGAAGGACCGCGCCGGTCTTGTCGTCCTCGACCACGACGAGCACCTGCGCCCCGGCACCACCGCCGACTCCCTCGCCAAGCTCAAGCCCTCCTTCGCCGACATCGGCGAGCTGGGCGGTTTCGACGCCGTCGCCCTGCAGAAGTACCACTGGGTCGAGAAGATCGACCACGTCCACCACGCGGGCAACTCCTCCGGCATCGTCGACGGCGCCTCCCTGGTCGCCATCGGCACCAAGGAGATCGGCGAGCGCTACGGCCTCACCCCCCGCGCGCGGATCGTCTCGGCCGCCGTCTCCGGCTCCGAGCCGACCATCATGCTCACCGGCCCCGCCCCCGCCACCCGCAAGGCCCTCGCCAAGGCCGGCCTCACCATCGACGACATCGACCTGGTCGAGATCAACGAGGCGTTCGCGGCCGTCGTGCTGCGCTTCGTGAAGGACATGGGCCTGTCCCTGGACAAGGTCAACGTCAACGGCGGCGCGATCGCGCTCGGCCACCCCCTCGGCGCCACCGGCGCGATGATCCTCGGCTCGCTCGTCGACGAACTGGAGCGCCAGGACAAGCGCTACGGCCTCGCCACCCTGTGCGTGGGCGGCGGCATGGGCATCGCCACCATCGTCGAGCGCGTCTGAACCCCAGCGGAACAAGAGACTTCACGGAGACCCTCACATGACCGAGAGCACCACCATCCGCTGGGAACAGGACGACACCGGCGTCGTCACCCTCGTCCTGGACGACCCCAACCAGTCCGCCAACACCATGAACGCCGCCTTCGCCGAGTCCCTCGCCGCGGTCACCGACCGCCTGGAGGCCGAGCAGGACTCCGTCCGGGGCGTCATCTTCACCTCCGCCAAGAAGACCTTCTTCGCCGGCGGCGACCTGCGCGACCTCATCCGGGTCACCCCCGAGACCGCCCAGGACCTCTTCGACGGCGGCCTCGCCGTCAAGCGCAACCTGCGCCGCATCGAGACCCTCGGCAAGCCGGTCGTGGCCGCCATCAACGGCGCGGCCCTCGGCGGCGGTTTCGAACTCACCCTCGCCTGCCACCACCGCGTCGCCCTCGACACCCCCGGCACCAAGATCGGCTGCCCCGAGGTCACCCTCGGCCTGCTCCCGGGCGGCGGCGGAGTCGTCCGCACCGTCCGCCTCCTCGGCATCGCCGACGCCCTGCTCAAGGTCCTGCTCCAGGGCGCCCAGTACAACGCCACGCGCGCGCTGCAGAACGGGCTCATCCACGAAGTGGCCCAGTCGCCGGAGGAGCTGCTGGCCAAGGCGCGCGCGTTCATCGACGCCAACCCCGAGTCCCAGCAGCCCTGGGACAAGCCGGGCTACCGCATCCCCGGCGGCACGCCCGCCAACCCCAAGTTCGCCGCCAACCTGCCCGCCTTCCCGGCGACCCTGCGCAAGCAGACCAACAACGCCCCCTACCCGGCACCGCGCCGCATTCTCGCCGCCGCCGTCGAGGGCAGCCAGGTCGACTTCGAGACCGCCCAGGTCATCGAGGCCCGCTACTTCGTGGAGCTGGCCGCCGGGCAGACCTCGAAGAACATGATCCAGGCGTTCTTCTTCGACCTCCAGGCCGTCAACTCCGGCGCCAACCGCCCCAAGGGCGTCGAGCCGCGCAAGGTCACCAAGGTCGCCGTCCTCGGCGCGGGCATGATGGGCGCCGGCATCGCCTACTCGTGCGCCCGCGCGGGCATCGACGTCGTCCTCAAGGACGTCTCCGCCGAGGCCGCCCACAAGGGCAAGGGCTACTCCGAGAAGCTCTGCGCCAAGGCCGTCGCCAAGGGCCGCACCAGCCAGGAGAAGGCGGACGCGCTGCTCGCGCGGATCACGCCCACCGCCGACCCGCAGGACCTGGCCGGCTGCGACGCGGTCATCGAGGCCGTCTTCGAGGACACCGCCCTCAAGCACAAGGTCTTCCAGGAGATCGAGTCCGTCGTCGCCCCCGACGCCCTGCTCTGCTCCAACACCTCCACGCTCCCCATCACGGCCCTCGCCGAGGGCGTCGAGCGCCAGACCGACTTCATCGGCCTGCACTTCTTCTCGCCCGTCGACAAGATGCCGCTCGTCGAGATCATCAAGGGCGAGCGGACCGGCGACGAGGCCCTGGCCCGCGCCTTCGACCTGGTCCGGCAGATCAACAAGACGCCGATCGTCGTCAACGACTCGCGCGGCTTCTTCACCTCCCGCGTCATCGGCCACTTCATCAACGAGGGCGTCGCCATGGTCGGCGAGGGCATCGAGCCCGCGTCGGTCGAGCAGGCGGCGGCCCAGGCCGGCTACCCGGCCAAGGTGCTCTCCCTGATGGACGAGCTGACCCTCACCCTGCCGCAGAAGATCCGCCGCGAGTCCCGGCTGGCCGTCGAGGAGGCCGGCGGCACCTGGACCGCGCACCCCGCCGAGGCGGTCATCGACCGCATGGTCGACGAGTTCGGCCGCCCCGGCCGCAGCGGGGGAGCGGGCTTCTACGACTACGCCGAGGACGGCAGCCGCGCCGCCCTGTGGCCCGGCCTGCGCGAGCACTTCACCAAGCCCGGCCACCAGATCCCGTTCCGGGACATGCAGGAGCGCATGCTCTTCTCCGAGGCGCTGGACACCGTCCGCCTCGTGGAGGAGGGCGTCCTGACCTCGGTCGCCGACGCCAACATCGGCTCGCTCTTCGGTATCGGCTTCCCCGGCTGGACGGGCGGCGTCCTGCAGTACATCAACGGATACGAGGGCGGCCTGGCCGGCTTCGTGGCACGCGCGCGTGAACTCGCCGAGACCTACGGCGAGCGGTTCACCCCGCCCGCGCTGCTGGTCGACAAGGCGGAGAAGGGGGAGACCTTCACGGACGGCCGCTGAGCCGACGCCGAGCCGGGTGCGCGGAGCGGATCCTCCTCAGGAGCCGTCGAGCCACTGGTGCACCTCCGCACTGAGCGACCGCTGGAAGGCGGTCAGCAGTGCCTGGACCACCAGCGGCTGCATGTGCGCGGACAGGGACTTCACGTCCGCCTCGGTCCGCTCCGCCACCTCGGCCCGGAACAGCAGGGACAGCTCGTGCGCGGCCGCCCGTGCGTGCTCGGTCAGGACCGTGCGCGCGGCCAGGATCGCCTTCTCCGACAGCGGTACGTCGAGGAGCTGCACGGCGAGCCGGAGCAGACCGGGATCGATGCGGTAGCCGTCCCCGTCGGGCCGTACGACGTCCATGGCGACGAGCCGTTCGACGTCCTCCTCGTCCAGCGGCCGCCCGGCCCGCCGCCGCAGCTCCGCCGCCGTCACGGTCTCCTCGGTGTCCGGAGCCCAGGAGGCCACCACGGCCCGGTGGATGGCCAGGTCGTGGTGGCTGAGACCGGGCGGCAGCTGCCGCACGTAGCGCTCGATCGCCGCCAGCGTCATGCCCTGGTGCTGCAACTCCTCGATCAGCGCCAGCCTGGCCAGGTGCTGCCGCCCGTAGTGGCCCACCCGGCGCGGACCGATCACCGGCGGCGGCAGCAGTCCCTTGGTGCCGTAGAAGCGGACCGTGCGGACCGTGGTGCCGGCCCGCGCGGCCAGCTCGTCGATGGTGAGCGCCGGCTCCCCGGAGTCGCCGTCGGTGTCGGTCGTCATGTGCATCAGTATCGCTGTCACACCGGCACTGTGACATCGGGCGGTGACGCAGACGCGTTCAGCCGATGTTCATCTTCTCGTCAAGATCTTGACCTTGTGAGAAGTTCCGCTCTGTGATCCACATCATCGCATTCGCCCTGGTGTCCGGGGGAAGGTGGCGCCTTGGTCTGTGCCCACCACCAAGCGCGCCGACCGACTACGTCCGGACACCCGAGCGCGACCCGCTCGGGCGCACCAGAGAGTGGAACCACCTGTGAGCAAGGACGCCGTGGACACGGCACAGGCTGCCGCCACCCGGACCGACGCGGCCCAGGCGCCCGCGGACGCGGGCGACGCCGGTTACAGCAAGGACCTCAAGGCCCGCCACGTCAACATGATCGCCATCGGCGGCGCGATCGGCACCGGCCTCTTCCTGGGCGCAGGCGGCCGCCTCCACAACGCGGGCCCGGCCCTCGCCCTCGCCTACCTGGTCTGCGGAATCTTCGCCTTCTTCGTGGTCCGCGCCCTCGGCGAGCTGGTCCTCTACCGCCCCTCTTCCGGTTCCTTCGTGTCGTACGCGCGCGAGTTCCTCGGCGAGAAGGGCGCCTACGTCGCCGGCTGGATGTACTTCCTGAACTGGTCGACCACCGGCATCGCCGACATCACCGCGATCGCGCTCTACACCCACTACTGGAGCATGTTCACGAGCATCCCCCAGTGGACGCTCGCGCTGATCGCCCTCGCCGTGGTCCTGGCGGTCAACCTGATCTCGGTCAAGATCTTCGGCGAGATGGAGTTCTGGTTCGCGATCATCAAGGTCGCCACCCTCGTCGGCTTCATGCTGATCGGCATCTTCCTGCTCGCCACCCAGCACAAGGTCGACGGACAGACCCCGGGCGTGAGCGTCATCAGCGACCACGGCGGCGTCCTCCCGCACGGCCTGATGCCGGTCGTCCTGGTCATGCAGGGCGTGATCTTCGCGTACGCGGCTCTGGAACTGGTCGGCGTCGCGGCGGGCGAGACCGCCGAGCCCGGGAAGGTCGTCCCGCGCGCGGTGAACTCGATCATGTGGCGCGTCGGCCTCTTCTACGTCGGCTCCGTCGTCCTGCTCGCCCTGCTCCTCCCCGGCTCGGTGTACTCGGCCGACGAGAGCCCCTTCGTCACCGTCCTCTCCAAGATCGGCGTCTCGGGCGCCGGTGACGTGATGAACCTGGTGGTCCTCACGGCGGCGATGTCCTCCCTCAACTCCGGCCTCTACTCCACGGGCCGCATCCTGCGCTCCATGGCGGTGGCCGGCTCGGCCCCGAAGTTCACCGCCCGCATGAACCGCAGCCAGGTGCCCTACGGCGGCATCCTGCTGACCTGCGCGGTCTGCGTGCTCGGCGTCGGCCTGAACTACCTGGTGCCCAGCCAGGCCTTCGAGATCGTCCTGAACGTCGCCTCGCTCGGGATCATCAGCACCTGGGTGATCATCATGCTCTGCCACCTGGTCTTCGTCCGCCGCGCGAAGGCCGGCCTGGTCGAGCGCCCCGCGTTCCGCCTGCGCTTCAGCCCGGCGACCGAGATCACCACGATCGCCTTCCTGCTGGTCTGCCTCGGCATGATGGGGAACGACCCCGAGGTCGGCCGCAAGACCCTCCTGCTGATCCCGGTGATCGCCGCCCTGCTGGTGGCCGGCTGGTTCGGCGTCCGCCGCCGCGTCTCCCAGACGGCCGACAAGGAGCTCTCACAGCTCACGAAGTAGCAGGCCGGCGCCGTTGTCAGGGGCATAGCCTACGGTGGGCGCCATGTCGGAGATCACGTACATCCGGGGTGACGCCACCACGCCGACGGGCAAGGGCGTCAAGGTGATCGCCCACGTCTGCAACGACCTGGGGGGCTGGGGGAAGGGCTTCGTGCTGGCCCTCTCCCGCCGCTGGCCGGAGCCGGAAAGGGCGTACCGCGCCTGGCACCGCGACCGTGCGAACAACGACTTCGCGCTGGGCGCGGTCCAGCTGGTCCGTGTCGACCGCTACATCTGGGTGGCCAACATGATCGGCCAACGCGGGACCAGAACAGGCAGCAAGGGCGTCCCGGTCCGCTACGAGGCGATCGACACGGCGCTGGCCAGGCTCGCCGACGAGGTGACCGAACTCGGCGCCTCCGTGCACATGCCCCGCATCGGCTGCGGCCTGGCGGGCGGCAAGTGGTCCCGGATCGAGCCGTTGATAACGGAGCGGCTGGTGGGGCGAGGAGTAGCGGTCACGGTCTATGACCACGGCGAGGCAGCGCCCCTTTAGGGGCGCTGGGGGTACCCCCGGCCGAAGGCTGGGGGAGGAACTGCGCGACCAGCCACAACGGACCCGCAGCCCCCCACCCACCGAACCCGGCACCCCCTCAGTGCACGTCGTTCGTAGCCTCGATCCGCTTCCAGGACTTCGGCTGCGCAACGGCCCCCACGGCCTTCGCCGCCGGCACCGCCGGCTTCGCCGGCTCGAACAGCCACGCGTCGAACAACGAACCCAGCGACTTCCCCGACACCTTCTCCGCATACGCCTCGAAGTCGGCCACGGACGCGTTCCCGTACGCGTGCTCCTTCGGCCACCCCTTCAGAATCGCGAAGAACGCGTCGTCCCCTACCGCGTTCCGCAGCGCCTGGACCGCCAGCGCCCCCCGGTCGTAGACAGCGATGTCGAACTGGTCGTCGGGACCGGGATCCCCCGGCTTCACCGTCCAGAACGCGTCATCGGCCGGATGCGACGCGTACACGTAGTCGGCGAGCTCCTGCGTCGTGCCCTCGCCCTCGTGCTCCGACCACAGCCACTGCGCGTACCGGGCGAACCCCTCGTTGAGCCAGATGTCCTTCCAGCCCTTGAGGGAGACGTCGTCGCCGTACCACTGGTGGGCCAGCTCGTGCACGACCACGGAGGTGTTGGCGCCGTTCGCGAACTGCTTCGGGCTGTAGTACACGCGGGTCTGCGTCTCCAGCGCGTACCCGGTGGTGGTGTTCGGCACGTACCCGCCGGCCGAGCTGAAGGGATACGGCCCGAAGTAGCCGGAGAGCCAGTCGACGAGCTCCCCGGTGCGCTCCACGCTCGCCCGGGCCGCCCCGTCGTTGTCGCCGAGGTCCTTGCTGTAGGCGTTGACGACCGGCACCCCGCCCTCGGAGGTGCCCGTCGTGATGTCGAACTTCCCGACCGCCAGGGTGGTCAGGTAGGTCGCCTGCGGCTTGTTCTGCCGCCAGTTGTACCGGGTCCAGCCGAGCTTCGAACTGGTCGACTGGAGCAGGCCGTTGGAGATGACCTGGGTGCCGTCGGGGACGGCCACCGACACGTCGTAGGTCGCCTTGTCCAGCGGGTGGTCGTTGCTCGGGTACCACCACCAGGCGGCCTCGGGCTCGTCCGCCGCGACCGCCCCGTCCGGCGTCCGGTGCCACGTGTTGAAGCCGTACGCGCTCTTCGTCGACGGCACCCCGCTGTAGCGGACGACGACGGTGACCTGCGTGCCCTTCGCCAGCGGCGACTTGGGGGTGACGACCAGTTCGTGCTGACCGGACGTGGCGAAGTCCGCCTTCACCCCGTTGACCCGTACCTCGCTGACGTCCAGCAGGAAGTCCAGGTCGAAGCTGGACAGGTCCTCCGTGGTGCGCGCCAGGATCGTCGCCGTACCGGCCAGCTCGTCGGTGGCCGGCTGGTACTGCAACCGGAGGTCGTAGTGGGAGACGTCGTAACCGCCGTTGCCGTAGTACGGGTAGTAGGGGTCGCCGATGCCCGGTGCGCCGGGGCTGTAGCTCGCGGCCGATGCCGGGATCGCCAGCAGCAGGGAGGCCGCCGCGAGGGCGCCCGGCGCGAGGATTCTGCGGTGCAAGAGAACTCCAAGTCGGTAGGGGGCCGAGGCGCACCCGCCACACCGCGGCGGGCAGCGCCAAGTCGATGGAGCACGAAACTGTTCGGAGCCTATTCAGTCCCTGTGCCCCCTCGCCTGTCCATGGCACCTGCTGTCACACGATCGCCATTCGGCCGCAATTCTCCCTGACGGTCCCCCAGATGCCCCCTCCTGCACGGGAGTTGACCCGGGTAGCGTCCGCCCCATGCCGAAACGCACGCGCTTCACGATCTGGAGACCGCTCGCCGTCGCGGCCGTCGCAGCCCTGATCGCCGCCTTCCTCACCCCGGCCGCGGCCCAGGCCGCCGGCGCCCCGCGCGAGAGCCGACCCGTCTACTCGTACGCGAACGCCATCCGCGAGTCCGTCTGGGTGGACACCGGCCTCGACTCCGACGGCGACGGGAAGACCGACCGGGTCGCCGCCGACATCGTCCGCCCGTCCGAACCCGCCGCGCAGGGCCGCAAGGTGCCGGTCATCATGGACGCAAGCCCCTACTACTCCTGCTGCGGACGCGGCAACGAGAGCCAGCTGAAGACGTACGACGCGGGCGGGAACGTCGTCCAGATGCCGCTCTTCTACGACAACTACTTCGTCCCCCGCGGCTACGCCTTCGTAGGCGTCGACCTGGCCGGCACCAACCGTTCCGACGGCTGCGTCGACGTCGGCGGCCGCTCCGACATCCAGTCCGCGAAGGCCGTCGTCGACTGGCTGAACGGCCGCGCCAAGGCGTACCGCAGCCGCACCGGAACCACCACCGTCAAGGCGAGCTGGACCAACGGGAAGACCGGCATGATCGGCAAGAGCTGGGACGGCACCATCGCCAACGGTGTGGCCGCCACCGGCGTCAAGGGCCTCAAGACGATCGTCCCGATCAGCGCCATCTCCTCCTGGTACGACTACTACTTCGCCCAGGGCGCCCCGCTCTACGACTCGGGACCCGACTGGCTGGCCGGCGCCGTCGAGAGCGACGCGGCCTACGCCAAGTGCGGTGCCGTCCAGCAGAAGCTGGTCGACGGCGCCCCGCGCACCGGCGACTGGACCGGCCTGTGGACCGAGCGCGACTACGTCAAGGACGCGTCCAAGGTGAAGGCCAGCGTCTTCCTCGTGCACGGCATGCAGGACCTCAACGTCCGCACCAAGCACTTCGGCCAGTGGTGGGACGCCCTCGCCAGGAATGGCGTCGAGCGCAAGATCTGGCTCTCCCAGACCGGGCACGTCGACCCCTTCGACTACCGGCGCGGCGCCTGGGTGGACACCCTGCACCGCTGGTTCGACCACGAGTTGCTCGGCTACGACAACGGCATCGACCGTGAGCCGATGGCCGACATCGAGCGCCACCCCGACCAGTGGGTGACCTCGTCCGTGTGGCCGCCGCGCGGCACGCGGACCACCACCCTGCGCCCCGCCACCGGCACCCAGGCGGGCGTCGGCACCCTCGGCCTGCACAAGGGATCCGGCACCGAGACGTTCACCGACGACCCGCAGCAGAGCGAGACCGACTGGGCCGCCCAGCTCGCCACCCCCACCTCGGACAAGGCCGGTTTCCTCACCGCGCCGCTCGGCCACGACCTGCGGCTGTCCGGCTCGTCGAAGGTGACCGTCACCGCCACCCCGACCACCTCGACGGCCCACCTGACCGCCGTCCTGGTCGACCTCGGCCCCGACACCGTCCGGGACTACGCCGACGGCGCCGAGGGCATCACCACCCTCACCGACCGCACCTGCTGGGGCGAGAGCACGGCCGGCGACAGTGCCTGCTTCCTGAAGACGGCGGCGAAGACCAAGGCCGTCGACTACACGGTCTTCAGCCGCGGCTGGGCCGACCTCGGCACCTACGCCGACCCCGGCAAGGGCGTCCCGCTCACCCCCGGAAAGGCCTACACGATCACCCTCGACCTGGCGGCCACCGACCACGTCGTACCCAAGGGCCACCGTCTGGCGCTGATCGTCGCGGGCACGGACAAGGACCTCATCGATCCGCCGTCCACCACCCCGACGCTCACCGTGGACCTGTCCCGTACGACGGCCAGGGTTCCGCTGGTCGGCGGCGCGGCCGCGTTCACCCGCGCGACCGCCACCCGGTGGACCGCCCCCGAGGCGAGGGCCCTGCACGGGGTCCGCGCCCCGCGCACCGTCCAGCGCGTCCCCGCGGGCTGACCGCTCAGGCGGCCGGGCCGGCATCCACCAGCCCGGCCGCCTCTCGCGCACATCCCCAGGCGACCGTGACCCCGGCCCCGCCGTGCCCGTAGTTGTGGATCAATGCCCGCCCGTCCGGCAGGAGTTCGTGCTTCAGCCGGACCGCCGTCCGGTACGGCCGCAGCCCCACCCGGTGCGCCAGCACCCGAGCCCCGGCGATCTCCGGCCGGACCGCCGCGCAGCGCGCCACGATCCCGGCCGCGACGTCCGGATCCGGCTCCAGCGACCAGGCGTCCTCCTCCGCCGTACCCCCGAGCAGCAGCCCGCCGGGCTGCGGGAAGAAGTAGGCGGAGGCGCCCCCCGCCACCTCCTCGGAGGTGTACCAGGTGTCGATCCCGGGGTTCTCCACCACGACCAGCTGCCCGCGCACCGGCCGCACGGCCGGATCGGGGACCAGCGAACGGGCCCCGAGTCCCGTGCAGTTGACCACGACCGGCGCGGGCACCTCGCCCAGCGCGCCCACCACCCGCTCCTCGATCGTCCCGCCCGCCCGCTCCAACCGGCGGCGCAGCCACGCCAGATGGACCGGCATGTCGATCAACGGCAGGCGGGCCGCCAGACCCGCACTCGTCTCGGCCAGTCCCGGCACCTCCGCCGCCCACGCACCCAGCCCGTCCAGCCGCAGGCCGTCGTGTACGCCCTCGACCAGGCGTACGCCCGTCTCCTGCGGCCGTGCCGCCAACGCCTCGTACACGACAAGGGAGGCGAGCGCCCACTCCCCGACCAGCTCCTCGGGCTCGATGCGGTACGGCCACCACAGCGCGCCGGCGACCGCCGAGGTCGTACGCCCGCCGGTCTCCCGGGCCCACACCCGCACCCGGCGCCCGCCCTCGGCCAGCACCACCGCCGTGGTCAGTCCGACGACCCCGCCGCCGACCACGATCACCTCGTCACTCAGCTCAGGCTGCACACGGTGACGTTAGCGGAATATGTCATGCCGCGCTCAGATCGTCCCGCTCTGGGGATACTCACAGCATGTCTGCCGCATACGCGACCTTCGGCCTGGCCCCGGCGATGCGCGCCGGCGGTGTCCGCGCCGACGGCGGCTACCAGCTCCACCGGGACTTCGTGGACTTCGTCGTCGACGGGCACCCGCTGCTGCTCCAGCTCTCCGACCTCGACGCCGTCTCCCCGCTCGCCTCCGACATCCCGCCCGCGATCTTCACCGCCCAGGTCCGCAGCCTCTTACTGGAGTCCGAGGCCCCGCTGCCCGACGGCCGGTACGTCGTCTACGGCTGCCCCGAGTGCGAGGACCTGGCCTGCGGCGCGGTCACCGCGGTCATCGAGCACGACGGCGACGACTACATCTGGCGGGACTTCGCCTGGCAGACCTCCGAACACGCCGACCTGGAGCTCAACGGCTACCACGGCATCGGCCCGTTCCGCTTCCACGGCCCCGAGTACCGTGAGGCCCTCGGCGCGCTCCTGGCGGACTCCGGCCGACCGCCCGGCCGCCGGGTGCTGCTGATCGGCGCCCGCGTCGCCCTCCTCGCCAAGCTGGCCGCCGCCCTGCGCACCATCGGCATCGGCGCCGACATCACCCGCGACGCCGACGGCGTCCCCGCCGAGGAACTCCGCGGCTACGCAGCCGTCGTCTTCGGCCCCGCGGTCGGCGAGGCCGAGCGGACCGCCGTACGCCAGGCGTTCGAGCGGGCGGGCGTGGAGGTGGCCCACGTCGACGGACTCGCCCCGATCGTCCCGCTCCTCGTCGCCCAGATCGAACACGCCCTCGACCGCAGCCCGCTCCCGCAACGCCGGCTGGCCGGCCTGGCCGCCGCCGACGGCACCGCCGGCATCGAGGTCGCCTCGCCCTGCCGGGTACGGCTCACGTCGTACCGCCTCGACCGCCTCTCCCGCCCCCGCACCCACGAACTCTTCGACGGCGTCCTGGAACCCGGCCGCCACCGCATCCCCCTGGACGACAGGGCGGCCAAGGGCGGCTCCTACGTCGTGGCCCGCACCTCCGGGAGCGTGCTGGTGGCGGCGCTGGAGCGCTGACCGGGGGGAAACAGGGCGGAGGGCGGGCTGCCCGGCGCATTAGGATCGGCGTTCTGATGACTGCCACCCTCGTCGCCAAGAACCTCGCCGCCGGGCACGGCGACCGCTCGCTCTTCTCCGGGCTCGACCTCGTCGTGGCACCCGGTGACGTGATCGGTCTGGTCGGTGCCAACGGCGCGGGCAAGTCCACCCTGCTCCGGCTGCTCGCCGGGCTCACCGCCCCCGAGCAGGGCGACCTGCGCCTCTCGCCGCCGACCGCGACCGTCGGCCACCTGCCCCAGGAGCCGGAGCGGCGGCCGGGCGAGACCGTCCGCGCCTTCCTGGCCCGGCGCACCGGGGTCGCCGAGGCGCAGCGCGTGATGGACGAGGCGACCCAGGCCCTGGTCGACGGCGCACCGGGCGCCGACGACGCCTACGCCACCGCCCTGGAGCGCTGGCTCGACCTCGGCGGCGCCGACCTGGAGGAGCGGGCCGACGAGGTCGCCGACTCCCTCGGCCTGGCCGTCGACCTCGACCAGCCGATGACCGCCCTCTCCGGCGGCCAGGCCGCCCGCGCCGGCCTCGCCTCCCTCCTCCTCTCCCGCTACGACGTCTTCCTCCTCGACGAGCCCACCAACGACCTCGACCTGGACGGCCTGGAACGCCTCGAACGGTTCGTGACCGGCCTGCGCGCCGGCACGGTCGTCGTCAGCCACGACCGCGAGTTCCTCACCCGCACGGTCACCAAGGTCCTCGAACTCGACCTCGCCCAGCAGCAGATCCACCTCTACGGCGGCGGCTACCAGGCCTACCTGGAGGAACGCGACGTGGCCCGCCGGCACGCCCGCGAGGACTACGAGGAGTACGCCGACAAGAGGGCCGCCCTCCAGGACCGGGCACAGATGCAGCGCTCCTGGATGGACAAGGGCGTCAAGAACGCCCGGCGCAAGGCGTCCAACGACAACGACAAGATCGGCCGCAAGTTCCGCAGCGAGGCCAGCGAGAAGCAGGCCGCCAAGGCCCGGCAGACCCAGCGCATGATCGAACGCCTGGAGGCCGTCGAGGAGCCCCGCAAGGAGTGGGAGCTCCGCATGGAGATCGCGGCGGCCCCGCGCTCCGGCGCCGTCGTCGCCACCCTGCGGGACGCCGAGGTACGGCGCGGCGACTTCACCTTCGGCCCGGTCTCCCTCCAGATCGACTGGGCGGACCGGGTCGCGGTGACCGGCGCGAACGGCGCGGGCAAGTCGACGCTGCTCGCCGCGCTGCTGGGCCGGGTGCCGCTGGACTCGGGACACGCCGCCCTGGGCCCCGGCGTCGTGGTCGGCGAGGTCGACCAGGCCCGCAAGCTCTTCCACGGCACCGAGTCCCTGCTGGACGCCTTCTGCGCGGCCGTCCCGGACACCGAACCGGTGGAAGTCCGCACCCTGCTGGCCAAGTTCGGCCTCAAACAGGACCACGTACTCCGGTCGGCGGCCACGCTCTCCCCGGGCGAACGCACCCGCGCCGCCCTGGCCCTCCTCCAGGGCCGGGGCGTCAACCTCCTCGTCCTGGACGAGCCGACGAACCACCTCGACCTGCCCGCGATCGAGCAGCTGGAGTCCGCCCTCGACACCTACGAGGGCACCCTCCTCCTGGTCACCCACGACCGCCGCATGCTGGACGGGGTCCGAGTCACCCGCCGCCTGGAGGTTGCGGCGGGCAAGGTGACCGAACGCTGACAACCCTCTGCTGGGAAGCGCCCCTGCGGGGGCGCTGGGGGTACCCCCGGCCGGAGGCCGGGGG
The DNA here is from genome assembly GCF_042892755.1 of Streptomyces sp. NPDC001714. Taxonomy (NCBI): domain Bacteria; kingdom Bacillati; phylum Actinomycetota; class Actinomycetes; order Kitasatosporales; family Streptomycetaceae; genus Streptomyces; species Streptomyces sp. NPDC001714. Next base: position 139,259 of record NZ_JBIAUL010000014.1, on the reverse strand, counting down.
ATGAACTGCGCGAGCAACCGCACCCGCAGCCGCCCGACGACCCGAACCGGCACCCTCTTCGGCGCTGTCGGCCCCCCACCGTACGCTGCGATCATCGTCGGACACCTGGCAGGAGATTGGCCATGAGCACATCGCCGAAGCGGCCGGCCCTTCGGATCGCGAACGAACAGGACGTCCTCGCCCAGCTGCGCGGCACCCAGGACCGCATCGCGGACGCGATCACGGCCTTCGCCGGCACCATGACGTTCGTCTACCTGCACGCCCTGTGGTTCGCGGTCTGGATCGTCTGCAACGAGGGCGTGTTCGGCGAGGGCGCGATCTGGGACCCGTTCCCCTTCGGCCTGCTCACCATGATCGTCAGCCTGGAGGCGATCTTCCTGTCCACCTTCGTGATGGTGAGCCAGAACCGCCAGGCCGCCCGCGAGAACGTCCGCGCCGACCTGGACTTCGAGACCAACGTGCGCTCGGAGGTGTGGTCCATCCACATGGGCCGGGCCCTCGGCATCGACCCCGTGGAGGTCGAGAAGCGCGTCCAGGAACTGCTCGCGGAGAACCGCGCCCGGATGAACGGCACCGCCCAGCCTCCGAAGGAGACATGATCCGTCGGCGGGTTGCGGCTGCCCCCAGTCATTCGACTCAGGCGCGGAACTCCGGCCGCATGGAACCATGGGCCGACGTCCGGGCGAGCCGGACCTGTGCCCGAAGGAGCGCGCGCATGGGCCGTCCTCGCAGCCTCGCCGGGAGTGGGACATGACCGACCGGCACGGCATGCTGCTCTCCTCCGACCTCGTCGGGGACGCCGGGGCAGGCGGGGCGGCGCCCACCGTCGAGGCCCCGCCGCCCCAGGACGTGCGGCGCGCGGCCGACCTGCTGCGACTGCTGGTCTCCCTGGCCGCCCTCGCGCTGACGGTGCTGGTGGCGGTCGCCACCCGGGACTTCGCCCGCAGGGCGCAGCAGGGCCTGCTCACCGCGGCCACCGCCCTGCCGCCGGCCCTGCGGGACGCACTGGTCGGCACGGTGCAGGCGGTCGCCATGCTCGCACCGCCGGCCGCCCTGGTGGTCCTCTTCGTGCGGCGCCGGTTCGACGCGGTGTCGAGGGTGCTGCCCGCCGCGGCCCTGGGCGCGGCCGTCGGCTGGACGCTCACCCGTCTCGCGCTGGCCGAGAGCCGACCCGAGCTGTGGCCGGAGGTGCTCGTCGGCCGTGGCGGACTGGTGCACGCCGGCTGGCCGTCGGCGGTGTACCTGGCGGCCTGCGCGTCCGCGGTCGTCGCCGCGGGCCCCTGGCTGGCCCGGCCGTGGCGGCGGACGTTGTGGGCACTGACCGCCGGCTGCGCCACGCTCGGCGCGCTGGGCGCCTCGCTCGTCCCGCTGGACGCGTTCGGCGCCCTCGTCGTCGGCGGCGCCGCGGGATCGGCCGTCCTCCTCATGGCCGGCGGCCCGCCCGACCGCCCGCCGGCCCAGGCCGTCGCCGACGCCCTCGTCGCCTGCGGGATCCCCCTCGCAACCCTCCGCGAGCTGCCGGCGGCCCGCCAACTCCCCGGCGAGGGCGTCCTCTACGACGCCGAGACCGCCGAGGGCGCGCAGCTGACCGTACGGGCCCTCGCCGCCGAGGAACGGGGCCGTGACCTGTTCCACCGGCTCGCCCGGCGCGTCCTGCTGCGCCACCCGGCCGACCCCGGCGAGCGGACCCCCCTCGGAGCCGCCGAGCACGAACTGCTCATGCTGGTCTTCGCCGCCCGTACCGGCGCCCGGGTCGCCGACCCCGTCATCGCCTACCCGGTGACCGGGGGCGGCGCGGTCCTGGTGACGGTCGGGCACGGCGCCCGCCCGCTGTCCGCGCTCCCCGACGAGGAGCTGACCGACACGCTGCTGGGCGCGGCATGGGCGGCCGTGGCCCACATCCACGAGCACCGACTCGCACACCGGGCGCTGCGCCCCGAGCACATCCTGGTCGCAGCGGACGGCGGCCCCCGGCTCACCGCGTTCGCGCAGGCCCAGCTCAACGCGCCGCCCGAGGCACTGGGCAGCGACCTCGCCGAGCTGCTCGCCACCACCGCAGTACGCGTCGGACCGGCCCGCGCCACCGCCTGCGCCCTGACCGGCCTCGGCCCCGAACGGCTGGCGAGCGCCCTGCCGTACCTGCAGCCGCTGGCCCTGCTCGGCCCCGCCCGCCGCGAGGTGGCCCGCTACGACCAGGCCCGCGCCCGGGAGGCCACGGCGGGCACCCGGCGCCGCACGCTGCGCCCCGGCGGCCGGCCGAACCTCATGCACGACCTGGCCGCAGAGGTGCGCCGCGCATGTGACGCGCCGGCCGCCAAACCCGCCCCACTCGCCCGGTTCACCTGGAAGAGCGTCCTGGGCCTGGCCGGCGCCTTCCTGGTGGTCCACCTCGTGCTGCCGCAGCTCGCCAACGCCCCGGCCGCACTCCGTGCGCTGCGCGACGCCGACTGGTGGTGGCTGCTCGCGGTCGTGCCCGTCACCTTCGTCTCGCAGGGCTTCTCGACCTGTCTGCAACTGGGCACCATCCCCGGGCGGCTGCCGTTCCGGGCCACCTACCAGGTGCAGTTCGCCAGCTCCTTCCTGAACCGGATCACCCCGGGCAACGTCGGCGGCATGGCGCTGAACCTGCGCTACCTGCAGAAGACGGGGGTCGAGACCGGTGCGGCGACCGCCTCCGTCGGGCTGCAGAGCCTGGCCGGCGCGGTCTCCAACGTGGTGGTCGCCACCGTGTTCTTCGCCGCGGCCGGACAGCACCACGGCGGAGTCCACCTGGACCTGCCCGTCGGCAAGTACACCCTGCCCGCGATCGTCCTCGTCCTGGCCGCCGGAGGGCTGCTCGGCCTGACCCCGCCCGGCCGCCGCTTCCTGCGCGCGAAGGTGTGGCCGTTCCTGCGCGCGGCGGGCACGACCCTCACCGGGATCGCCGCCGACCCCGCCAAGCTGTCCCTGGGGGTCGTCGGCATGCTCGGGCTGCCCCTCGTCCAGATCGTCGGGCTCGCCCTCAGCCTCCACGCGCTCGGCGGCGACCTCCCCTTCGTCCAGCTCGGCGCCGCGTTCATGGCGGCCCGCCTGCTCGCCAACGCGGCCCCGGTCCCGGGCGGGCTCGGCGCGCTGGAAGCGGGCCTCATCGCGGGCCTGACCGCCCTCGGCGTACCGGCGGGCCCGGCCACCTCGGCGGTCCTGGTCTACCGGCTGCTCACGTTCTGGCTGAACGTGCCGCTGGGCGCGCTCGCGCTCGGTTTCGTACAGCGTCGCGGATACGTCTGACAGGCAAGGTCCGGAGCCGGGTTGCGGTTCGGGTCAGGCAGCGGCGCCCAAGGCGGTGACGACCAGCTTTCCGTCGCAAGGGGAGAGGCTCGGACCGACGTGCACGGTCATGGGGCGCGCACAGGTACGACGCCGCGTTGGCATGGCCCTTTCGCCTCTCGTTCACCGACCGCCCCGCCCGGCTTCCTTCGCCGCCCGCTCCACCCGGTCCCGGTGCCCGGCCCAGGCCGCCGCGTCGCCGGGCGCCATGTTGGCACCGTTCGCCCGCTGACCCGTCGCCCCGTCGACGAGCTCGCGGACGATGTCGGCGTGACCGGCGTGCCGTTGGGTCTCGGCGACCATATGGGTGAGGACGCGGTGGAGGGTGATCTCCTTCGGCGGGTCGACGGGAAGGTGCCCGACCGCGTCGAGGGGCAGGGCGGCGATCGTCTCGTCCGAGTGGCTCCAGACTCGCCGGTACACGTCGACTGTCGCCGCACGCGTCTCGTCGGCCCGCGCCCACAGATCTCCGTTGGGTTCCGTGTCTCCGGTGAACCACAGCCTCGGTGCCCCGTCGAAGGGCCGCCCGAACGTCGCCCCGAAATACCAGGCCTCGGCACCGGCGAGATGCTTGACCAGACCCAGCAGATTCGTACCGGTGGGGGTCAGAGGCCGCCGGATGTCGTACTCGGACAGCCCCTCCAGCTTCCACAACAGCACGTCACGGGCGTCCTGGAGATAGGTCTGGAGATCGGCCTTGAAGTCTGGTCCAGTCATGGGACCAGTCTCCGGACCGACGGATCTTCGTCCACCGAATTCGGCGCACTCACCGGAACACACCGGCAGGCGAAACGCGCCCCCAGGGGCGCTGGGGGCACCCCCGGCCGAAGGCTGGGGGAGGAACTGCGCGACCCGCCACGACGGACCGGCAGCTCCCCGCTACCCCCGGAAGGCGCCGTCAGCGCTTGCCGTCCTTCCCGCCCAGCAACCCGGCCCGGCGCAGAGCATCGGCCATCGCACTGTTCGCAGGCGCCGGCGCGGACGCCTGACGGGCGCCGCCACCCTGCCGCTGCTGCTGTCGCTGCTGCGGCGGACGCCCGTTGCCACTCCGCTGCTGCTGTCGGCGCTCACCGCCGGCGGCCGGCGCGGCTTCGTCGTCCAGCCGCAGCGTCAGCGAGATCCGCTTGCGCGGGATGTCCACGTCGAGGACCTTCACCTTGACGATGTCACCGGGCTTCACCACGTCCCGCGGGTCCTTGACGAACGTCTTGGACATCGCGGAGACATGGACCAGGCCGTCCTGGTGGACACCGACGTCGACGAAGGCGCCGAACGCCGCCACGTTCGTCACGACCCCCTCCAGGACCATCCCGGAGGACAGGTCCGAGATCTTCTCGACGCCCTCCTTGAAGGTGGCCGTCTTGAAGGCCGGACGCGGGTCGCGCCCCGGCTTCTCCAGCTCCTTGAGGATGTCGGTGACGGTCGGCAGACCGAACGTCTCGTCCACGAAGTCCGACGGCCGCAGCGAGCGCAGCGCACCCGTGTTGCCGATGAGCGCGGCCACCTCCTGGCCCGACGTCTTCACCATCCGCCGTACGACGGGGTACGCCTCGGGGTGGACACTCGACGCGTCCAGCGGGTCGTCGCCGCCGCGGATGCGCAGGAAGCCCGCGCACTGCTCGTACGCCTTCGGGCCGAGCCGGGCCACGTTCTTCAGCTGGCCGCGGGAGGTGAACGGGCCGTTGGCGTCGCGGTGCGCCACGATGTTCTCGGCGAGTCCGGAAGTGATGCCGGAGACCCGGGCGAGCAGGGGCGCGGAGGCGGTGTTGACGTCGACACCGACGCCGTTCACACAGTCCTCGACCACCGCGTCCAGCGAGCGCGACAGCTTCACCTCGGACAGGTCGTGCTGGTACTGGCCGACGCCGATCGACTTGGGGTCGATCTTCACCAGCTCGGCCAGCGGGTCCTGGAGCCGGCGCGCGATGGAGACCGCGCCGCGCAGCGACACGTCCATGTCGGGCAGCTCCTGGGAGGCGAAGGCGGAGGCCGAGTACACGGACGCGCCGGCCTCGGACACCATCACCTTGGTGAGTTTCAGTTCCGGGTGCTTGGTGATGAGTTCGCCGGCGAGCTTGTCGGTCTCGCGGGACGCCGTGCCGTTGCCGATCGCGATCAGGTCGACCGCGTGCTCCTTGGCGAGCCGGGCCAGCTTGGCGATCGCCTCGTCCCACTTGTTGGCCGGGACGTGCGGGTAGATGACGTCGGTGGCGACCACCTTGCCCGTGGCGTCGACGACGGCGACCTTCACGCCGGTCCGGAAACCGGGGTCCAGGCCCAGCGTCGCGCGCGTGCCGGCGGGCGCGGCGAGGAGCAGGTCGCGCAGGTTCGCCGCGAACACGTTGACCGCCTCGTCCTCGGCTGCCGTCCGCAGCCGCAGCCGCAGGTCGATGCCGAGGTGGACGAGGATGCGGGTGCGCCAGGCCCAGCGGACCGTGTCCGACAGCCACTTGTCGGCCGGCCGGCCCCGGTCGGCGATCCCGAACCTGTGGGCGACGATCCCCTCGAACGAGGACGGGCCCTCGGTCGGCTCCTCCGGCTCCAGGACGAGGTCGAGGACCTCCTCCTTCTCGCCGCGCAGCATCGCCAGGATGCGGTGCGAGGGCAGCTCGGTGAACGGCTCGGCGAACTCGAAGTAGTCGGCGAACTTCGCGCCCGCCTCCTCCTTGCCGTCCCGCACCTTGGCGGCCAGCCGGCCGCGCACCCACATGCGCTCGCGCAGCTCGCCGATCAGGTCGGCGTCCTCCGAGAACCGCTCGGTGAGGATCGCGCGGGCACCGTCCAGGGCGGCCTGCGGATCGGCGACACCCTTGTCGGCGTCGACGAAGGCGGCGGCCGCCGCCAGCGGCTCCACCCCTGGGTCCCCGAGCAGCCCCTCGGCCAGCGGTTCGAGACCTGCCTCCCGCGCGATCTGCGCCTTGGTCCGCCGCTTCGGCTTGTACGGCAGGTAGATGTCCTCGAGCCGCGCCTTGGTCTCGGCGCCCCGGATCTGCGCCTCCAGCTCGTCGGTGAGCTTGCCCTGCTCCCGCACCGACTCCAGGATCGCCGTCCGCCGCTCCTCCAGCTCCCGCAGGTAGCGCAGCCGCTCCTCGAGCGTGCGCAGCTGCGCGTCGTCGAGCATCTCGGTCGCTTCCTTGCGGTAGCGGGCGATGAAGGGCACCGTCGAACCGCCGTCGAGCAGCTCCACGGCAGCCTTGACCTGCCGCTCCCGTACGCCGAGCTCCTCGGCGATCCTGCCTTCGATGGACCCTGGAACCAGGGACCCGGGTGTCGTCACGATCCCGTACCGCCTTCTCCACTGAGGTTGCGCCGCAATTGTGGCAGGTGACACCGACAACCGGGCCCCAGGGCGCCGTTCCGCGACACGGACTCTCGACGAATCCGTCGCACACCCGGGGAATTCGTCGCACACCTGGGTGATTCCGCGCCCGAAGGCCACTCCCCGGGGCCCGCCCGGCCCCCGGCCGCGTCACCCCTTGCCGAGAAGATCCGCGGGAAACGCCCCCGCGGCCACCGCCGCCCTCGCGAAGCCCGCCGCCAGTTCCGTCAGCCGGGCCACCCCGTCGGCCCCCAGGTGCTCGTACGGTGCCCGGTCCAGCCGGTCCGTCTCCGCCTCGATCTCCGCCCGCAGGGCCGTCCCCGCCCCGGTCAGCTCGCCCGCCGCGTCGAGCAGCCCGCGCTCCCGCAGCCGTTCCACCGCCGCGTCCCAGTCGTCCTGGCTCCAGCCGCGCGTGGCGAACACCCACTTCGGGGCCATGCCCTTGCCGGTCGCCGTGTGCGTCACCACCGCCTCCAGCCCGTCGAGACCGGCCGCCAGCAGCACCGCGAGGTGCCCGTCGCCGCGGTGCTCACGCAGCAGCGTGCCCGCGTACCAGTAGGCGAGGTGGGGCTCCTGAGGCACGGGCAGGTCCGCGTGGGCGGCGTACAGCGGGCGGCCGGAGCGCGAGCAGGCCTCGGTGGCGCGCAGCGCGAGCCGCGCGGCCTCGGCCATCCCCGCCGAGACCACCGCGTCCGCGCCGAGCAGCCGCCGCATCGACGCGTCGACGGCACGCGCGCGTGCGGCGAGGACGTCCTTCGGGGACGCGGTCTCCCAGACCGCCGGCACATGCCGGGCCACCAGCTCGTACTTGTAGTTGTAGAACGTCGCCGTCACCGTGCCGGCCCCGACCGGCCCCAACGCGGCCGCCCGCACCGCGAAGTTGACGGCCCGCGGATGGGTGACCCCGAGCGCGGCCAGTTCCTCGGCCAGCTCGGGGCTGAAGAAGTGGGTCGCGTGCAGGGAGTTGAGCAGGGTGTGGCAGCGGCGGCCGGCGCGCGGCTCCAGGGCGGCGGTTGTCATGGGCGGCACGCTACTTACTGGTTGGTACGGACTTCCAGTGTCCGGCGCGATGCCGGCCCCGTACTCCGTCCGCATGGCAGGAAAGGTGGGCTGCTCGTCATTGCGGCCATCACCGGACCGGCCAAGAATCGACGGCATGGCGCAGCGAACCGTTCTCGTCCTCCTCTTCGACGGCGTCCAGAGCCTCGACGTCACCGGTCCCGTGGAGGTCTTCACGGGCGCCGACACCCACACCCCGGGCAGCTACCGGATCCGTACCGCCTCCCTGGACGGCGCTCCCGTGCGCACCTCCAGCGGGCTGACCGTCGTACCGGACCAGGCCCTGGCCGACGCGTCCGACCCGCACACCCTCCTCGTCCCCGGCGGCCGGGGCACCCGGCGGCCCGACCCGGAGCTGGTGGCGTGGCTGCGGGCGCACGGGCCACGCGCCGGGCGGCTGGTCTCCGTCTGCACCGGCGCCGTCCTGCTCGCCGCGGCCGGGCTCCTGGACGGCCACCGGGCGACCACCCACTGGGCGTACTGCGCCAAGCTGGCCCGCGACCATCCCGACGTCGACGTCGACCCCGATCCGATCTACGTCCGGGACGGTCACGTCGCCACCTCGGCGGGTGTCACCTCGGGCATCGACCTGGCGCTGGCGCTCGTCGAGGAGGACCTCGGCCGGGACGTCGCGCTCACCGTCGCCCGGCACCTGGTGGTGTTCCTGCGCAGGCCCGGCAACCAGGCCCAGTTCAGCGCCCAGCTCGCCGCCCAGACCGCACAGCGCGCGCCGCTCCGGGACGTGCAGCAGTGGATCACCGAGCACCCGGACGACGACCTGAGCGTAGCGGCGCTGGCCGCCCGCGCCGCGCTCTCGCCCCGCCACTTCGCCCGCGCTTTCCAGGCCGAGACCGGGACGACACCCGGCCGCTACGTCGACCAGGTCCGGCTGGAACACGCCCGCCGGCTCCTGGAGGACACCGGCGACGGCGTCGAGGAGATCTCCCGCGGCAGCGGCTACGGCACCCCCGAGGCGATGCGCCGCGCCTTCCTCAGGGCCCTCGGCACCACTCCCGCCGAATACCGGCGCAGGTTCAGCCCGGCCCCCGTCCGCCGACCCCGTTAGGAGAGCCATGCAGATCGCGATCGCCCTCTACGACCGCTTCACCGCCCTCGACGCCGTGGGGCCGTACGAGACCCTGGGCCGGATCCCGGACTCCGAGATCGTCTTCGTCGCCGAGGAGGCCGGCCCCGTCCGCACCGACAACGGGAACCTCGCCCTGACCGCCGGGAAGACCCTCGCCGAGGTGCCGCACCCCGATGTCGTGGTCGTCCCGGGCGGCCCGGGCCAGTCGGCGCAGATGACGAACCGGGCCCTCCTCGACTGGATCCGCGCCGCGGACGCCACCAGCACCTGGACGACCTCCGTGTGCACCGGCTCCCTGCTGCTCGCCGCCGCCGGCCTCCTCGAAGGGCGCAGCGCCACCTCGCACTGGCTGGCCCTCGACGAACTGCGCGGGTTCGGCGCCGAGCCGACGGGGGAGCGGGTGGTCACCGACGGCAAGTACGTCACCGCGGCCGGCGTCTCCGCCGGCATCGACATGGGTCTCACCCTGATCGGCCGGATCTCCGGGGACGCCGTCGCCCAGGCCGTACAGCTCGGGATCGAGTACGACCCGCAGCCGCCCTACGACGCGGGCTCCCCGCAGAAGGCGCCCGCCGAGGTCGTCGACCTGCTCCGCTCGATGAGCCGGTTCATCCTCGGGGCGGAACTGCCCACGTGAACCGCGGCTGACGACGCTCCAGGAACGCGGCGACGCCCTCGGCGGTGTCGCCGCTGCCGCGCGCCTGCTCCGCCCAGTGCGCGTCCCGGTCCGTGCGGCCGCTCGCGAACTCCTTCGCGGCGGCCTGCGTCAGCTGCGAGCGGGCGGCCAGGATCCGGGTGAACTCGGCCACCCGCTTGTCCAGTTCGCCCTCCGGCAGCACCTCGTCGACCAGGCCGGTGCGCAGCGCCCGCTCCGCGTCGATCAACTCGCCGGAGAACAGGAGGTACTTGGTGGCGGCCGGGCCGACGAGGGACACCAGGCGGCGGGTGGAGGCGGCCGGGTAGACGATGCCGAGCTTGGCCGGAGTCACCCCGAACAGCGCGCCGTCCTCGGCGAACCGCAGGTCGCAGGCGGCGGCGAGCTGCGAGCCGCCGCCGACACAGTGGCCGCGCACCGCGGCGAGGGTCGGCTTCGGGAACGCGGCGAGCGCCTCCTCGGCGGCGACGGCGAGGGTCTGCGCCTCGGCGGGGGAGCCCCGGAGGGTGGAGATGTCGGCGCCGGCGCAGAAGGTGCCGCCCGCGCCGGTGAGGACCAGGGCCCGCACGGCGGGGTCGGCCGCCAGGCCGTCGAGGAGCGGCGGGAGGGCGCGCCACATCTCCGCGGTCATCGCGTTGCGTTTGGCCGGGTTGGCGATGACCACGGTGGCGACGGCGTCTTTGACCTGGTGGGTGAGGCGGGGCTCCATGGGCGGGATGCTATAGGCGCGCGGCGGCCGTGCCCGCGGGGGCTGCCGCCGTATCCCACGGAAAGTTCTCATACCCGTACAACCCGAATAGTTCGCGAAGTCGGCATTGAGGAGGGCAAGAGTCGTTCCACAACTGACCTTGTCATACGCCAACGGTCAGATCCGCTCGATATTCGCTGACTTGTGTTCAGTCATGCGGAGCGGAGCGGGTCGTTACCAACACTCGACGTGTGGTGACAATCGAGCGTGAGGGTGGCGACCGGACGATGGAGAACCACGGGCGCGGGCACGACCCGCGTCCAGAGGGAGGCGGCGCTCCGCCGCCGGATCCGCTGCCGTACGAAGGAGTCTGGCGGTTCACCGCCGCAGCCGTGGACGCCTCGGTCCCGCAGGCGCGGCGCGCCGTACGGGACCTGCTCCAGCGCCAGGGCGTCCCGGTCTCGGAGGACCTGGTGTACGGGCTGTTGCTGATCGTCTCCGAGCTGGTCACCAACGCGGTCAAGCACGCGGCGCTGCTGTCGCCGGTGCTGGCCGTCGAGGTCGCCGTCGGCGCCGAATGGGTGCGGGTGTCGGTGGAGGACAACCACCCCTACCGCCCGACCGCCCTGGAGGCCGACCACGGGCAGCTCGGCGGCCGGGGGCTGCTGCTGGTGCGGGAGGTGGCGCGGGAGGCGGGCGGGGTCGTGGACGTGGAGCACACGTCGAGCGGCGGCAAGGTGATCTGGGCCGCCCTGCCGCTCAAACCCGCGACGCTGCCGTGAGGCCTCGCGAAGATCCCGTGAGGATTCTCACCAGCCGGCGGACGGGCCCGTCAGCTCCCTGACCGCCGGGCGGGCCGCGTCCAGCACGGTCATGAACCAGGACGAGAAGGTGTCCTGGGCGTGCCGCTCGGTCAGCTCGGCTGCCGTCACGAAGGCGGTCGCCTCGACCTCCTCGGGGTCCGGCGCGAGCGGCGCCTGCACCATGCCGACGAACAGGTGGTTGAACTCCTGCTCGACCAGGCCGGAGGCCGGGTCCGGGTGGTTGTAGCGGACCGTGCCCGCCTCGGCGAGCAGCGACGGGGAGACCCCCAGCTCCTCGAAGGTCCGCCGGGCCGCCGCCGCGAAGGGCGCCTCGCCGGGGTAGGGGTGACCGCAGCAGGTGTTGGACCACACGCCGGGGGAGTGGTACTTGCCCAGGGCCCGCTGCTGCAGCAGCAGCCTGCCGTGTTCGTCGAAGAGGAAGACGGAGAACGCCCGGTGCAGCTGCCCGGGCGGCTGATGCGCGGCCAGCTTCTCCGCGGTGCCGATGGTCACACCCTTCTCGTCGACGAGTTCAAGGAAAATCGCGTCTGCGGTCCCTTCCGACGTGCTGTGCGTCGCGGTGGCAGGTGTGATCGGCATACCCATCCTTCGCCTCGGTCTTCGCACCAAGTCTGCCGTACGAATCCGACACTCCCGGCACTTCCCGGCACGGGCACGCCGGAAGAGGGACCCGGTACTTGATCGTGCCCTACGGGTGCGCGAGGGAACCGTCCGGGGGTCTCGAACACAAGGACGCCGGGGGAGTGCGGAGCGCTGCGTTCCGGGACCCCGGGTGCGGCGGGGTCAGTGGCAGAGCCGGGCCTCGTGCTCCGCGTGCCCGCCCGGCAGCTCGTGCAGCAGCTTCTCGTGCCCGATGGCGCTCAGCACGTCCGAGCGGAACACCACGTGCGTGCCCTGCCCCATGAGATACGCCTCCTGTGTTCGGCCGCGGATCAACAGTGAACTACGGGTGGGAGGGATCCGGCAACGCGGCGCCGAACATCGTTGTCATATGCCCTGACCTGCGGAGACGAACTCCAGGTCAGGGCACCCTCGGTTACCCAGCGTGCGGGGCCGGGTCGCGCGGGTGGCCGACCGGTCCGCCGTGCAACGGTGTCCTCAATGTCCGTTCTGCGAGCGCCATTTGTGGGGCGGGGCCCGGATCACGGATGATGATCTCGGCAAAGGCCGGGGCAGAGCGGGCCGACCGTGCCGTGAACGGCCGGTGAACAAGCAGTCCTCACCATCCGATAACCTCTGCCGAATGCCGTCCGGGGGCCACCAGGCACACCCCGCCCCACCACGCAGGAGAGACCGGCGCCCGTGCGCCGTACCCAGGGAGTGAGTTCGGTTGTCGACCGCCATCGTCACCGGTCCGCCGGTCCCCGGATCGTCACTGGAGAGCGATCTGCGGGCGCTCGGCTTCGAGGTGCGGGCGGCGTCGGACACCGCCGAGGCCGAGGCCCTGCTCACGGCCGTACCCGCCGGTGACCGGGTGGCCCTGGTCGACGCACGCTTCGTCGGCCACGTGCACGCCCTGCGTCTCGGCCTCACCGACCCCCGCTTCCCGCTCGCCGCGATTCCCGGCGCCGTCACCGCCCAGCCGGCCGCCCGGCCGGCCCTGGCCCGGGCGCTGGCCCGGGAGGCAGCCGCGGGCGGCGGCACCGCCCTCGCCGTCGACGGCCTGGTCACCGCCCTGGACGCCGACGTCCGCCATCCCGAGCTGGGCAGCCTGGTCGCCGTCGTCCCCGCCGACCCGCAGGCCCGCAACGAGGCACGGCAGGCCGTCGCCGCCGTCGACGACGAGGCCGTACGCCTCAAGTCGGCCGTGAAGTCCCGGGACGGTTTCTTCACCACCTTCTTCATCAGCCCGTACTCCAGGTACATCGCCCGCTGGTGCGCCCGGCGCGGACTGACCCCCAACCAGGTCACCACCGCCTCGCTGCTCACCGCCCTGATCGCGGCGGCCTGCGCGGCCACGGGCACGCGGATCGGGTTCGTCGCCGCCGGCGCCCTGCTGATCTGCTCGTTCGTCCTGGACTGCACCGACGGGCAGCTCGCCCGCTACTCCCTGCAGTACTCCACGCTCGGCGCCTGGCTGGACGCCACCTTCGACCGGGCCAAGGAGTACGCCTACTACGCCGGCCTCGCCCTGGGTGCCGCACGGGGCGGCGACGACGTGTGGGCGCTCGCCCTGGGCGCGATGATCCTGCAGACCTGCCGGCACGTGGTCGACTTCTCCTTCAACGAGGCCAACCACGACGCCACCGCCAACACCAGCCCCACCGCCGCGCTCTCCGGCAGGCTCGACAGCGTCGGCTGGACGGTCTGGGTGCGCCGGATGATAGTCCTGCCCATCGGCGAACGATGGGCACTGATAGCCGTCCTCACGGCCGCCACCACTCCGCGGATCACCTTCTACGTGCTGCTGATCGGCTGTGCCTTCGCGGCCACCTACACCACGGCCGGCCGGGTCCTGCGGTCGCTGACCCGCAGGGCGAAGCGAACCGACCGGGCGGCGAAGGCGCTGGCGGACCTGGCGGACAACGGTCCGCTCGCAGGGTTCGTGTCCCGCACCCTGCGCACCCCGCTCGGCTCCCCGTTCCCGGTGGCCCTCGCCGGCGTGGCGGTTCTCACCGTCTCCCTCTTCTCCGGTGTGACCTGGGCCCCGGTCGCGGGTGCCGTCGTCTACGCCCTCGCCTCCGGCCAGGCCCTGGCCCGGCCCCTCAAGGGCGCCCTCGACTGGCTGGTCCCGCCCCTCTTCCGGGCCGCCGAATACGGGACCGTACTCGTCCTCGCAAGCAAATCCGGGGTGAACGGAGCCCTCCCTGCGGCTTTCGGACTGGTGGCCGCCGTCGCCTACCATCACTACGACACGGTGTACCGCATCCGCGGCGACGCCGGGGCGCCGCCGGCCTGGCTGGTACGTGCCATCGGGGGGCAGGAGGGGCGGACGCTGCTCGTCACCGTCCTGGCCGCGGTGCTCACCGCCGCACAGTTCAAGGCCGCGCTCACGGTTCTCGCCGTGGTCGTGGCCGGGCTGGTGCTCGTCGAGAGCATCCGCTTCTGGGTGTCCGCAGGGGCGCCCGCCGTACACGACGAAGGAGAACCCGCATGATCGGCCTCGTGCTGGCGGCCGGCGCCGGCCGGCGTCTGCGCCCCTACACCGACAGCCTGCCCAAGGCGCTGGTGCCGGTGGGGCCTGCCGGGATAGAGGACTCGATCACGGTGCTCGACCTGACCCTCGGCAACTTCGCCGAGATCGGCCTGACCGAGGTCGCGATCATCGTCGGCTACCGCAAGGAGGCCGTCTACGAGCGCAAGGCGGCCCTGGAGGCCAAGTACGGCCTCACGCTCACCCTCATCGACAACGACAAGGCCGAGGAGTGGAACAACGCCTACTCCCTGTGGTGCGGCCGTGACGCCCTCAAGGACGGCGTGATCCTCGCCAACGGCGACACCGTGCACCCGGTCTCCGTCGAGAAGACGCTGCTCGCCGCGCGCGGCGACGGCAAGAAGATCATCCTCGCGCTCGACACGGTCAAGTCCCTCGCGGACGAGGAGATGAAGGTCGTCGTCGGCGCCGACGAGGGCATGACGAAGATCACCAAGCTGATGGACCCGGCCGAGGCCACCGGCGAGTACATCGGCGTCACCCTCATCGAGGGCGACGCCGCCCCCGAGCTCGCCGACGCGCTGAAGGCGGTCTGGGAGACCGACCCGCAGCAGTTCTACGAGCACGGCTACCAGGAACTGGTCGACCGAGGCTTCCGCATCGACGTCGCGCCCATCGGCGACGTCCCGTGGGTCGAGATCGACAACCACGACGACCTCGCCCGGGGACGGGAGATCGCGTGCCAGTACTGACCCGGCTGATCCCCTCGCCGGTCGTCGTCGACATCCGCCCGGGTGCCCTCGACGACCTCGCAGGGGTGCTCGCCGACGAACGCATCTCGCACTCCGGCCGGCTCGCCGTCGCCGTCAGCGGCGGCTCCGGCTCGAAACTGCGGGAGCGCGTCGCGCCGAGCCTGCCGGGCGCCACCTGGTACGAGGTCGGCGGCGGCACCCTCGACGACGCGATCCGGCTGGCCGGCGACATCAAGGCCGGTCACTACGACGCGGTCGTCGGCCTCGGCGGCGGCAAGATCATCGACTGCGCCAAGTTCGCGGCGGCCCGGGTGGGCCTGCCGCTGGTCGCCGTGCCGACGAACCTCGCGCACGACGGCCTGTGCTCGCCCGTCGCCACCCTCGACAACGACGCGGGCCGCGGTTCCTACGGCGTACCGAACCCGATCGCGGTCGTCATCGACCTCGACGTCATCCGCGAGGCCCCGGCGCGCTTCGTGCGCTCGGGCATCGGCGACGCCGTCTCCAACATCTCCGCGATCGCGGACTGGGAGCTGTCCCACCGCGTCACCGGAGAGAAGATCGACGGCCTGGCGGCCGCCATGGCCCGGCAGGCCGGCGAGGCGGTGCTGCGCCACCCCGGCGGCATCGGCGGGAACGACTTCCTCCAGGTCCTCGCCGAGGCGCTGGTGCTCAGCGGTATCGCCATGTCGGTGTCGGGCGACTCCCGCCCGTCCTCCGGCGCCTGCCACGAGATCAACCACGCCTTCGACCTGCTCTTCCCGAGGCGTGCCGCCAGCCACGGCGAGCAGTGCGGACTCGGCGCGGCCTTCGCGATGTACCTGCGCGGAGCCCACGAGGAGTCCATGTACATGGCCGATGTGCTGCGCCGGCACGGACTGCCGGTGCTGCCGGAGGAGATCGGCTTCACCGTGGACGAGTTCGTCCGGGTCGTGGAGTTCGCTCCGGAGACCCGGCCCGGCCGCTACACCATCCTCGAACACCTCGACCTCAAGACCCACCAGATCAAGGACTTCTACGTCGACTATGTCAAGGCCATCGGTAGCTGAACTCCGTCCGGTCGTCCACCCCGTGGGGGTCAAGGACCGGCGCAGCGGTGAGCACTGGATGGGGCGCCTCTACATGCGTGAGGTGTCCCTGCGGGTCGACCGCTACCTGGTGAACACCAGGGTCACGCCCAACCAGCTCACGTACCTGATGACCGTCTTCGGCGTGCTCGCCTGCCCGGCCCTGCTGGTGCCGGGCATCACGGGCGCGGTGCTCGGCGTCGTCTGCGTCCAGATGTACCTGCTGCTCGACTGCGTCGACGGCGAGGTCGCCCGCTGGAAGCAGCAGTACTCGCTGGGCGGCGTCTACCTGGACCGGGTCGGTGCCTACCTCACCGACGCCGCCGTCCTGGTGGGCCTCGGACTGCGCGCCGCGGACCTGTTCGGCAGCGGCCGTATCGACTGGCTGTGGGCCTTCCTCGGCACCCTGGCCGCGCTCGGCGCCATCCTGATCAAGGCCGAGACCGACCTGGTCGGCGTGGCCCGCCACCAGGCCGGGCTTCCGGTGGTCAAGGAGGCCGCCGCCGAGATGCGGTCCTCCGGGATGGCGCTGGCCCGCCGGGCCGCCGCCCTGTTCCGGTTCCACCGGCTGATCCTCGGTATCGAGGCCTCCCTGCTGATCCTGCTGCTCGCGGTAGCCGACCACTTCCACGGCGACCTCTTCTGGACCCGGCTCGGCACCGCCGTGCTGGCCGGCATCGCGCTGCTCCAGACCCTGCTGCACCTGGTCTCGGTCCTCGCGTCGAGCAGGCTGCGGTGAGCGCCGGGCTGAAGGTCGGCGCGGTCGTCATCACCATGGGCAACCGCCCCGACGAACTGCGCGCCCTCCTCGACTCGGTCGCCAAGCAGGACGGCGACCGGGTCGAGGTGGTCGTCGTCGGCAACGGCTCGCCCGTCCCGGACGTCCCGGACGGCGTCCGCACCCTGGAGCTGCCCGAGAACCTCGGGATTCCCGGCGGCCGCAACGTCGGCATAGAGGCCTTCGGCCCGAGCGGCCGCGACGTCGACATACTGCTCTTCCTCGACGACGACGGCCTGCTCGCCGAGCACGACACCGCCGAGCTGTGCCGCCAGGCCTTCGCCACCGACCCGCGGCTCGGCATCATCAGCTTCCGCATCGCCGACCCGGACACCGGGCAGACCCAGCGCCGGCACGTGCCGAGGCTCCGGGCCTCCGACCCGATGCGCTCCTCCCGGGTCACCACCTTCCTCGGCGGCGCCAACGCCGTCCGCACCCAGGTCCTCGCCGAGGTCGGCGGCCTGCCGGACGAGTTCTTCTACGCCCATGAGGAGACCGACCTGGCCTGGCGGGCCCTGGACGCCGGCTGGATGATCGACTACCGCTCCGACATGGTCCTCAACCACCCCACCACCGCCCCCTCCCGGCACGCGGTCTACCACCGGATGGTGGCCCGCAACCGGGTCTGGCTGGCCCGCCGGAACCTGCCCGCCCTCCTGGTCCCGGTCTACCTCGGGGTGTGGATGCTGCTGACCCTGGTGCGCCGCCCCTCCCGTCCGGCCCTGCACGCCTGGTTCGCCGGCTTCCGGGAGGGCTGGACCACCCCGTGCGGACCCCGCCGGCCGATGCGCTGGCGGACCGTGTGGAAACTCACGCGACTGGGCCGTCCCCCGGTGATCTGACAAGCTCGAAGGTGCGTGTCCGCGTGTACGGCGTGCGGACACGCCACGGGAACGGCCGCGCATGGCGCGCGGACGCCCCCGGGAATGTGTCTGATGGCGGAGACGTGTCGCGCCTAATAGCACAATTCCGTAAGGCGAACGTAAGACGCATCCGAAGGCGGATCCGAAGGCGGATCCGAGGACGGGTGCGATGACGGATCCGAAGACGAAGGCTTCCACCCTTGAGTGAGACAACGCATGACGGCGGGATCGCGGTGACCGCGGTGCCGTCCCCCGACGAGGGCCTCACGGCGGCGCAGCTCGCCGCCAGGTACGGGCTCACGGTGAGCGGCGCACGCCCCTCGCTCGTCGAGTACGTACGCCGGCTCTGGGGGCGGCGCCACTTCATCCTGGCCTTCTCGCAGGCGAAGCTCACGGCCCAGTACAGCCAGGCCAAGCTCGGCCAGCTCTGGCAGGTGGCCACGCCGCTGCTGAACGCGGCCGTGTACTACTTCATCTTCGGCGTCATCCTGCACGCCAGCCGGGGCATGTCGCAGGACATCTACATCCCGTTCCTGGTCACCGGCGTGTTCACCTTCACGTTCACCCAGAGCTCGATCATGACGGGCGTGCGGGCGATCTCGGGCAACCTCGGTCTGGTGCGCGCGCTGCACTTCCCGCGCGCCTCGCTGCCGATCTCCTTCGCGCTCCAGCAGCTCCAGCAGCTGCTGTTCTCGATGATCGTCATGGTCGCCGTGGTGGTCGGGTTCGGCAGCCGCCCGGGCCTGTCCTGGGTACTGGTCGTCCCGATCCTGTTCCTGCTCTTCCTCTTCAACACCGGCCTGGCCCTGATCGTGGCCCGGCTGGGCGCCAAGACGCCGGACCTCGCCCAGCTGCTGCCGTTCATGCTGCGCACCTGGATGTACATGTCCGGTGTGATGTTCTCGATCACCAAGATGATGGAGGGCCGGCCGGAGTGGGCGCGCACGCTCCTCCAGGTCAACCCCGCCACCGTCTTCATGGACCTGATGCGCTTCGCCCTCATCGACGGCTACGGCGCCTCGAACCTCCCGCCGCACGTCTGGGCCGTCGCCCTGTCCTGGGCCGTGGTCGTGTTCGCCGGCGGTTTCGTGTACTTCTGGAAGGCTGAGGAGCGGTACGGCCGTGGCTGAGCAGACCATAGGGGAGCGGATCCCCACCGTCATCGCGGAGGACGTGCACATCGTCTACCGCGTCAACGGCGCCAAGACCGGCAAGGGCAGCGCGACGGCCGCCCTCAGCCGGATCTTCAAGCGCGGCGACGAGCGGGGCGTCCGCAAGGTGCACGCCGTCCGCGGTGTCTCCTTCGTCGCCTACCGCGGCGAGGCCATCGGCCTGATCGGCTCCAACGGCTCCGGCAAGTCCACCCTGCTGCGCGCCATCGCCGGCCTGCTGCCCGCCGAGAAGGGCAGGGTCTACACCAACGGCCAGCCCTCGCTGCTCGGCGTCAACGCGGCCCTGATGAACGACCTCACGGGTGAGCGCAACGTCATCCTGGGCGGGCTCGCCATGGGCATGTCCCGCGAGGAGATCAAGGCCCGCTACCAGGAGATCGTCGAGTTCTCCGGCATCAACGACAAGGGCGACTTCATCACCCTCCCGATGCGCACCTACTCCTCGGGCATGGCGGCCCGGCTCCGCTTCTCCATCGCCGCCGCCAAGGACCACGACGTCCTCATGATCGACGAGGCGCTGGCCACCGGTGACGCGGCCTTCCGCAAGCGCTCCGAGGACCGGATCCGCGAACTGCGCGAGCACGCCGGCACGGTGTTTCTGGTCAGTCACAACAACAAGTCGATCCGCGACACCTGCGACCGGGTCCTGTGGCTGGAGCGCGGTGAGCTGCGCATGGACGGCCCGACCGAAGAGGTGCTCAAGGAGTACGAGAAGTTCACGGGCAAGTAGCCCCGGCCGGCCCAGGCCCCGCCGGAACCTTTCCGGCGGGGCCCGCGTCTGCAAAGGAAACGTCAACTCGGGCTCGCCTTAGGAATCTTGACGCCAATCGGTGTGTTGTTGTGATCTGCGGGACACCCCGACGAACCTCGATGCGTTGTACAACGTAAGCTGTACCGGTCCCGGAAAGCGGCAAGTGGGGCGATAATGCGCGACACCCTCTGCCGGGCCGCCCCGCGGACTTCTGGGCGGCGTGTCCGAAATAGTGTGTATTGGGTCGGCAGTGTAGAACGGGAGATGTGACGGCAATGGCTACGGAAACTCCCCAGCTCAACGCAGGCCGCGCCGTCCCCGCCCCGGGCAGCGAACGGTGACGGCAACCGGCCCGGCGCGCACCGGAGACCCGGAGCGCGGCACCCTGGACAAGGCCGCGGACGAGAACTTCCCCGTGGCCCCCTTCTTCCTGCCGAAAGCCTGGCGCGACGACCTGATGGCGGTGTACGGCTTCGCCCGCCTCGTCGACGACATCGGCGACGGCGACCTGGCCCCCGGCGGCGCCGACGCCCGCCTTCTCGGGGTCTCCCCGGAGCAGGCCGAGGACCGCCTGGTCCTGCTCGACGCCTTCGAGGCCGACCTGCGCCGCGTCTTCGACGCCGTCCCGCACCACCCCCTGCTGCGCCGCCTCCAGCCCACGGTCCGCCGGCACTCCCTCACCCCCGAGCCGTTCCTCGGGCTGATCGCCGCCAACCGCCAGGACCAGCTCGTCAAGCGGTACGAGACCTACGACGACCTCCTCGCCTACTGCGAGCTGTCCGCCAACCCCGTCGGCCGCCTGGTCCTCGCCGTCACCGGCACCTCGACCCCCGAGCGGATCCGGCTCTCCGACTCGATCTGCACCGCACTCCAGATCGTCGAACACCTCCAGGACGTGGCCGAGGACCTCGGCCGCGACCGGATCTATCTGCCCGCCGAGGACATGAAGAGCTTTCACGTCCAGGAGGCGGACCTCGCCAGGAAAACCACGGGCGCATCGGTGCGTGCACTGGTTGCATACGAAGCGCAACGCGCCCGCGATCTCCTGAATGAAGGCGCCCCCCTTGTGGGTAGCGTCCACGGCAGGTTGAAGCTGCTGCTTGCGGGGTTCGTGGCGGGGGGAAGGGCGGCGGTCCATGCGATCGCCGCCGCCGAATACGACGTACTTCCCGGCCCGCCCAAGCCCGGCAAGGGCCGGTTGCTGCGTGAGGTGGGCGTGACTCTGCGAGGAGAGGGGTGATCCGGACCGTGGACTCTCCCACACACGTGTCCGCACCGGTACTCGCCGCCTACAGCTACTGCGAGACGGTCACCGGACAGCAGGCACGGAACTTCGCCTACGGCATCCGGCTGCTCCCGGCGCCCAAGCGGCGCGCCATGTCGGCGCTCTACGCCTTCTCCCGGCGTGTCGACGACATCGGCGACGGCGAGCTGGCGGACGACGTGAAGACGGCCCGCCTGGAGGACACCCGGGCGCTGCTCGCCCGGGTCCAGGACGGCACGGTCGCCGAGGACGACACCGACCCCGTCGCGGTCGCCCTCGCCCACGCCGCCCAGGCCTTCCCGATCCCGCTGGGCGGCCTGGACGAGCTGATCGACGGCGTCCTGATGGACGTCCGCGGCGAGACCTACGAGACCTGGGACGACCTCAAGGTCTACTGCCGCTGTGTGGCCGGTGCCATCGGCCGGCTCTCGCTCGGTGTGTTCGGTACGGAACCGGGGGCGCGCGGCGCCGAGCGCGCGCCGGAGTATGCCGACACGCTCGGGCTCGCACTCCAGCTCACCAACATCCTCAGAGACGTCCGCGAGGACGCCGGCAACGGCCGTACCTACCTGCCCTCCGACGACCTCGCCAAGTTCGGCTGCTCGGCCGGGTTCCACGGGCCGACCCCGCCGGAGGGCTCCGACTTCGCGGGGCTCGTGCACTTCGAAGTGCGGCGCGCCCGTGCCCTGTTCACCGAGGGCTACCGGCTGCTGCCCATGCTCGACCGGCGCAGCGGCGCCTGTGTGGCCGCCATGGCGGGCATCTACCGCCGGCTGCTCGACCGCATCGAGCGCGAACCGGAGGCGGTGCTGCGCGGCCGGGTCTCGCTGCCCGGACGCGAGAAGGCGTACGTCGCCGTGCGCGGCCTGTCCGGGCTCGACACCCGGCGCCACACCTCCCGCCTGACCGTCAGGAGGCGCGCCTGATGGACAAGGTGGGCCAAGGTGACTCCACCGGAGAAAAACGGCAGGCAACCCTCCGGCACGGCGTGGCGTCCCTGACTGCGACGGCCCGACCTGCCCCGTTCCACCGGCACGGCGGGCAGGCAGGGGAGGAAGCACGATGACCGACGGCACGCGATCCGAGCGGGCGCAGGACGACATCCCGTCCGGGCGCACCGCCGTCGTGATCGGCGGCGGCCTCGCGGGCATCACGGCCGCGCTCGCGCTCGCCGACGCGGGCGTCCGCGTCACCCTTCTCGAAGGCAGGCCGAGGCTCGGCGGGCTCGCCTTCTCCTTCCAGCGCGGCGACCTGACCGTGGACAACGGCCAGCACGTGTACCTGCGTTGCTGCACCGCCTACCGCTGGTTCCTCGACCGCATCGAGGGCACGGCGCTGGCACCGCTGCAGGACCGCCTCGACGTACCCGTCCTCGACCTCGCCAAGCCGGAGGGGCGGCGCCTGGGCAGGCTGCGGCGCGATGCGCTGCCCGTCCCCCTTCACCTGGGGCGCAGCCTGGCCGCCTATCCGCACCTCTCGCTCGCCGAGCGGGCCAGGGTGGGGCGTGCCGCGCTCGCGCTCAAGGGGCTCGACCTCGCCGATCCGAGCCTGGACGCACAGGACTTCGGCAGCTGGCTGGCCGCTCACGGCCAGTCGGCGCGTGCCGTCGAGGCCCTGTGGGACCTGGTCGGGGTCGCCACCCTCAACGCGGTCGCGGGCGACGCCTCGCTGGGGCTCGCCGCGATGGTGTTCAAGACCGGTCTGCTGTCCGACCCGGGCGCGGCCGACATCGGCTGGGCCCATGTGCCGCTGGGCGAACTGCACGACCGGCTCGCCCGCAAGGCGCTCGACTCCGCGGGCGTGCGTACCGAGGTCCGTACACGCGTCACCTCCGTCTCCACCAACGAGAACGGAACCTGGAGCGTTCAGGTTCCCGGCGAGACGCTCACCGCCGACGCCGTCGTGCTCGCCGTCGCCCAGCGCGAGGCGTACGACCTGCTGCCTTCCGATGCCCTGGACGCCCCGGAAAACCTGCTGGAGATCGGCACCGCGCCGATCCTCAACGTCCATGTGGTCTACGACCGTACGGTCCTCACCAAGCCGTTCTTCGCGGCCCTCGGCACCCCGGTCCAGTGGGTGTTCGACCGCACCCACGCCTCCGGCCTGCGGGCGGGACAGTACCTCGCGCTGTCCCAGTCGGCCGCCCAGGACGAGATCGACATGCCGGTGGCCGACCTGCGCGAGCGCTATCTGCCCGAGCTGGAACGGCTGTTGCCCGGTGCGCGCGGCGCCGGGGTGCAGGACTTCTTCGTGACCCGGGAGCGCGCCGCGACGTTCGCCCCCACCCCCGGCGTCGGGCGGCTGCGGCCCGGCGCCCGCACCAAGGCACCCGGCCTCTACCTGGCCGGAGCGTGGACCGCCACCGGGTGGCCCGCGACCATGGAGAGTGCGGTCCGCAGCGGTGTCAGCGCGGCCGATGCCGCGTTGAGCACTCTGGGCCGGCCCCGCCCCCGTCACCTCTTCGAGTTCGAGGAGGCGGCGTGACGCTCGATCAGCAGGCGGCAGGCCTCCGCACCCCCGGTACCGCAAATAGAGGAGAAACTGTGCCCACTGTGCCCCCGGCCTCGAAGGCCGCTCGAGAGACCGCAGTGGACGTGACCGCGCTCCTGGAGCGCGGCCGGACCCTTGCCACACCGGTACTGCGGGCGGCCGTCGACCGCCTGGCCTCCCCCATGGACACCGTGGCCGCCTACCACTTCGGCTGGATCGACGCCGAGGGCAACCCCGCCGACGGCGACGGCGGCAAGGCCGTACGCCCCGCGCTCGCCGTGCTCTCCGCCGAGGTCACCGGCGCCGCCCCCGAGGTCGGCATCCCCGGTGCCGTCGCCGTGGAACTCGTCCACAACTTCTCCCTGCTGCACGACGACCTGATGGACGGCGACGAACAGCGCCGGCACCGCGACACCGTCTGGAAGGTGCACGGCCCCGCCCAGGCCATCCTGGTCGGCGACGCCCTGTTCGCCCTCGCCAACGAGATCCTGCTCGAACTCGGCACCGTCGAGGCCGGCCGCGCCACCCGCCGGATCACCACCGCCACCCGCGCCCTGATCGACGGCCAGGCCCAGGACATCTCCTACGAGCACCGCGACCGGGTCAGCGTCGAGGAGTGCCTGGAGATGGAGGGCAACAAGACCGGCGCGCTCCTCGCCGCCTCCAGCTCCATCGGCGCGGTGCTCGGCGGCGCCGACGACCGCACCGCCGACACCCTGGAGAAGTACGGCTACCACCTGGGCCTCGCCTTCCAGGCCGTCGACGACCTGCTCGGCATCTGGGGCGACCCGGAGTCCACCGGCAAGCAGACCTGGAGCGACCTGCGCCAGCGCAAGAAGTCCCTGCCGGTCGTCGCCGCGCTCGCCGCGGGCGGCCCCGCCTCCGAGCGGCTCGGCGAGATCCTCGCCGCCGACGCCAAGAGCAGCGACTTCGAGAACTTCTCCGAGGAGGAGTTCGCCGCCCGTGCCGCCCTCATCGAGGAGGCCGGCGGCCGCGAGTGGACTGCCGAGGAGGCGCGCCGCCAGCACACCATCGCCATCGAGGCCCTGCACGCCATCGACATGCCCGACCGGGTACGGGCACAGTTCACGGCGCTCGCCGACTTCGTCGTCGTACGAAAGAGATGATCATTATCGGTCGAATAGTCCTCGCGTAGTCGCCGGCCGGTGCGAACGCGCAGCCAGCACCGGCCGACGGCGGACCCACAGCAGAACGATTTCGCACGACTGCACGAAGGGGAAGCCATGACAGCGACGACCGACGGAAGCACCGGGGCCACCCTGCCGCCCCGGGCCGACTCGGCCAGCACCGACCTCACCACCCCTGCGGCGGCCGGGGTGCACGAAGCCGCCGAACGCGCGGTACGGCGCGCCACCGAGCATCTGCTCGCCCAGCAGGACGCGCAAGGCTGGTGGAAAGGCGACCTGGAGACCAACGTCACCATGGACGCCGAGGACCTGCTGCTCCGTCAGTTCCTGGGCATCCGGGACGAGTCCACGACCGCCGCCGCCGCGCTCTTCATCCGCGGCGAGCAGCGCGAGGACGGCACCTGGGCCACCTTCTACGGCGGACCCGGCGAACTCTCCACCACCATCGAGGCGTACGTCGCCCTGCGGCTGGCCGGGGACGCCCCGGACGCCCCCCACATGGCAAAGGCCTCGGCCTGGATCCGCGAGCGTGGCGGGATCGCCGCCGCCCGGGTCTTCACCCGGATCTGGCTGGCCCTGTTCGGCTGGTGGAAATGGGAGGACCTGCCCGAACTCCCGCCAGAACTCCTGTACTTCCCCAAGTGGTTCCCGCTCAGCATCTACAACTTCGGCCAGTGGGCCCGCCAGACCATCGTGCCGCTCACCGTGGTCTCGGCCAAGCGCCCGGTGCGCCCGGCCCCCTTCCCGCTGGACGAGCTCCACACCGACCCGGCCAACCCGAACCCGCCCCAGCCCCTTGCCCCGGTGGTGAGCTGGGAGGGCGTCTTCCAGCGGCTCGACAAGGTTGTCCGAGGCTACCGCAGGGTCGCGCTGGGCCGGCTGCGCGGCTCCGCCCTGAGGTCCGCCGCCCGCTGGATCGTCGAGCGCCAGGAGAACGACGGCGCCTGGGGCGGCATCCAGCCCCCGGCCGTGTACTCGGTGATCGCCCTCCACCTGCTCGGGTACGACCTCGAACACCCCGTGATGCGCGCCGGTCTGGAGTCGCTGGATCGTTACGCCGTGTGGCGCGAGGACGGCGCCCGGATGATCGAGGCCTGCCAGTCACCAGTGTGGGACACCTGTCTGGCGACCATCGCCCTCGCCGACGCCGGGCTGCCCGCCGACCACCCGCAACTGGTCAAGGCCGCCGACTGGATGCTCGGCGAGCAGATTGTCCGCCCCGGCGACTGGGCGGTCAAGCGGCCCCAGCTCCCGCCGGGCGGCTGGGCGTTCGAGTTCCACAACGACAACTACCCCGACATCGACGACACCGCCGAGGTCGTCCTCGCACTGCGCCGGGTCAGGCACCACGACCCGGAGCGGATGGAGAAGGCCATCGGGCGCGGGGTGCGCTGGAACCTCGGCATGCAGTCGAAGAACGGCGCCTGGGGCGCCTTCGACGTGGACAACACCAGCCCGTTCCCCAACCGGCTGCCGTTCTGCGACTTCGGCGAGGTCATCGACCCGCCGTCGGCCGACGTCACCGCGCATGTGGTGGAGATGCTCGCCTTCGAGGGCATGTCCCACGACCCGCGCACCCGGCGCGCCATCGAGTGGCTGCTCGCCGAACAGGAGCCGAACGGTTCGTGGT
Organism: Streptomyces sp. NPDC001714; assembly: GCF_042892755.1. Taxonomy (NCBI): domain Bacteria; kingdom Bacillati; phylum Actinomycetota; class Actinomycetes; order Kitasatosporales; family Streptomycetaceae; genus Streptomyces; species Streptomyces sp. NPDC001714. The sequence continues at coordinate 113,312 of NZ_JBIAUL010000014.1, read as the reverse complement.
TCGGCCGCTGGGGCGTGAACTACGTGTACGGCACCGGATCCGTGGTACCCGCGCTCACGGCCGCTGGGCTGCCCGCCTCGCACCCGGCGATCCGGCGGGCGGTGACCTGGCTGGAGCAGGTCCAGAACGAGGACGGCGGCTGGGGCGAGGACCTGCGCTCCTACAAGTACGCCGACGACTGGAGCGGCCGCGGCGCCTCCACCGCCTCCCAGACGGCCTGGGCGCTGATGGCGCTGCTCGCGGCGGGGGAGAAGGACGCCAAGGCCGTCGAGCGGGGCGTCCGCTGGCTCGCCGAGACGCAGGCCGAGGACGGCTCCTGGGACGAGCCGTACTTCACCGGTACCGGCTTCCCGTGGGACTTCTCCATCAACTACCACCTCTACCGGCAGGTCTTCCCGCTCACCGCACTCGGCCGCTACGTGCACGGAGAGCCCACCCCCGAGGCAGAGGGGGACTGATGAGCGCCACGCCCGCGCCGGCCCCACTGCTGATCGCCTGCGCACTCGGCATCGAGCACCTCGCCCTGCGCGCCGGCGAACGCGGGGGCGCGGGCGGACCCGTCACCGTGCTGCGCACCGGCATGGGTCCCAGGGCGGCGGAACGGTCCGTCACCCGGGTCCTGGCCGACCCCGCGCTCGCCGCCGCCGCGGTCCTGGCGACGGGCTTCTGCGCGGGACTCGCCCCCGGGATGCACCCCGGCGACCTGGTCGTCGCCGAGGAGACCCGGGACCCCCGCGGCAGCGTCCCGTGCGTGGGCACCGAACTCCTCGTGAAGGAACTCGTACGGACGCTGCCCGGCCGTACCGTCCACACCGGCCCTCTCACCGGCTCCGACCACGTCGTCCGCGGTCACGAGAGGTCGGATCTGCTCGCGACCGGCGCTATCGCGGTCGACATGGAATCGGCGGCCACGCTCCTGAGCGCCGTGCACGCGGGCGAGCGCCCGGTTGCGGCCGTACGAGTGGTCGTGGACGCTCCTGAACATGAACTCGTCCGGATCGGCACGGTGCGCGGTGGAATATCTGCTTTCCGCGTTCTTCGATCCGTTCTTCCAGCTTTCTTCGAATGGCACCGTTCCTTGCTGCTCCCCCGGAGGTGAGCCAGATGGCCATGCCGCTGCGCCAGTCGATCAAGGTCGCTACCTACTTGGCTGAACAGAAGCTCCGCAAGCGGGACAAGTTCCCGCTGATCGTGGAGCTGGAACCCCTCTTCGCGTGCAACCTGAAATGTGAGGGCTGCGGCAAGATCCAGCACCCGGCCGGGGTGCTGAAGCAGCGCATGCCGGTCGCGCAGGCGGTCGGGGCGGTGCTGGAGTCCGGTGCGCCGATGGTGTCCATCGCGGGCGGCGAGCCCCTGATGCACCCTCAGATCGACGAGATCGTGCGGCAGTTGGTGGCGAAGCGGAAGTACGTCTTCCTGTGCACCAACGCGATGCTGCTGCGCAAGAAGATGGACAAGTTCTCGCCCTCGCCCTACTTCGCCTTCGCGGTGCACATCGACGGGCTGCGCGAGCGGCACGACGAGTCCGTTGCGAAGGAAGGCGTCTTCGACGAGGCGGTGGAGGCCATCAAGGAGGCCAAGCGGCGCGGCTTCCGGGTGACCACCAACTCGACCTTCTTCAACACGGACACCCCGCAGACCATCATCGAGGTGCTCAACTTCCTCAACGACGACCTCAAGGTCGACGAGATGATGATCTCGCCCGCCTACGCCTACGAGAAGGCCCCCGACCAGGAGCACTTCCTCGGCGTGGAGCAGACCCGCGAGCTCTTCAAGAAGGCCTTCGCGGGCGGCAACCGCAAGAAGTGGCGGCTCAACCACTCCCCGCTCTTCCTGGACTTCCTGGAGGGCAAGGTCGATTTCCCGTGCACGGCCTGGGCGATCCCGAACTACTCGCTCTTCGGCTGGCAGCGCCCCTGCTACCTGATGAGCGACGGGTACGTGCCGACGTACCGCGAACTCATCGAGGAGACCGACTGGGACAAGTACGGCCGCGGCAAGGACCCGCGCTGCGCCAACTGCATGGCGCACTGCGGTTACGAGCCCACCGCCGTCCTCGCCACCATGGGGTCGCTCAAGGAGTCGCTGCGCGCGATGCGCGAGACGGTCTCCGGGAACCGGGAGTGACCGCATGACCGCCATTTCCCTGGGCCTCCCCGAGGTCCCGGCCCGGCCGGCCGCCGGGCGGCGCGTGTCCCGGCAGATCCACGTCGGGCCCGTGGCGGTCGGCGGGGACGCCCCGGTCTCGGTGCAGTCGATGACCACGACCCGCACCTCCGACATCGGCGCCACCCTCCAGCAGATCGCCGAACTCACCGCGTCCGGCTGCCAGATCGTCCGCGTCGCCTGCCCCACGCAGGACGACGCGGACGCCCTGGCGACCATCGCGCGGAAGTCCCAGATCCCGGTGATCGCGGACATCCACTTCCAGCCGAAGTACGTGTTCGCGGCGATCGAGGCCGGCTGTGCCGCGGTCCGGGTGAACCCCGGCAACATCAAGCAGTTCGACGACAAGGTCAAGGAGATCGCGCGGGCCGCCAAGGATCACGGCACGCCGATCCGGATCGGGGTCAACGCGGGCTCGCTCGACCGCCGCCTGCTGGAGAAGTACGGCAAGGCGACTCCGGAGGCGCTCGTGGAGAGCGCTCTCTGGGAGGCCTCGCTCTTCGAGGAGCACGACTTCCGGGACATCAAGATCTCCGTCAAGCACAACGACCCGGTCGTGATGATCGAGGCGTACCGGCAGCTTGCCGCCCAGTGCGACTACCCGCTGCACCTCGGCGTCACCGAGGCGGGCCCGGCGTTCCAGGGCACGATCAAGTCGGCGGTCGCCTTCGGAGCATTGCTGTCCCAGGGCATCGGTGACACGATCCGCGTCTCGCTGTCCGCCCCGCCCGCGGAGGAGGTCAAGGTCGGCATCCAGATCCTGGAGTCGCTTAACCTGCGGCAACGGCGTCTGGAGATCGTCTCCTGCCCGTCCTGCGGGCGCGCCCAGGTGGACGTCTACAAGCTGGCGGACGAGGTGACGGCAGGTCTTGAGGGCATGGAGGTGCCGCTGCGCGTCGCCGTCATGGGATGCGTGGTCAACGGTCCCGGCGAGGCGCGGGAGGCCGATCTGGGGGTCGCCTCCGGCAACGGCAAGGGGCAGATCTTCGTCAAGGGCGAGGTCGTCAAGACCGTGCCCGAGTCGAAGATCGTGGAGACCCTCATCGAGGAAGCGATGAAGATCGCCGAGCAGATGGAGCAGGACGGCGCCGGGTCCGGAGCACCCGCCGTCACGGTGAGCTGAACAGCACGGACCGAGAGGGGGCCGAGCGTGACGATTCTGGAGACCATCCGGGGACCACGCGACCTGAAGGCGCTGTCCGAGGCGGAACTCGGCGAACTGTCCGAAGAAATACGCGAGTTCCTGGTGCACGCGGTCGCCAGGACCGGCGGCCACCTCGGGCCCAACCTGGGCGTCGTGGAGCTGACCGTCGCGCTGCACCGGGTCTTCGAGTCCCCGGTCGACCGCATCCTCTGGGACACCGGCCACCAGAGCTACGTCCACAAGCTGCTGACCGGCCGTCAGGACTTCTCCAAGCTGCGCGGCAAGGGCGGCCTGTCCGGCTACCCCTCGCGCGAGGAGTCCGAGCACGACGTCATCGAGAACAGCCACGCCTCCACCGCGCTCGGCTGGGCCGACGGCCTCGCCAAGGCCCGCCAGGTGCAGGGGGAGAAGGGCCATGTCGTCGCGGTGATCGGCGACGGCGCGCTGACCGGCGGGATGGCCTGGGAGGCGCTCAACAACATCGCGGCCGCCAAGGACCGGCCGCTGATCATCGTCGTCAACGACAACGAGCGGTCGTACGCCCCCACCATCGGCGGCCTCGCCAACCACCTCGCCACGCTGCGGACGACCGACAGCTACGAGCAGGTGCTGGCGTGGGGCAAGGACGTGCTCCTGCGCACCCCGATCGTGGGCAACACCATCTACGAGTCCCTGCACGGCGCCAAGAAGGGCTTCAAGGACGCCTTCGCCCCGCAGGGCATGTTCGAGGACCTGGGCCTGAAGTACGTCGGCCCGATCGACGGTCACGACATCAAGGCGGTCGAGTCGGCGCTCCGGCGCGCGAAACGTTTCCACGGGCCGGTGCTCGTGCACTGCCTCACGGAGAAGGGCCGCGGCTACGAGCCCGCCCTCGCCCACGAGGAGGACCACTTCCACACCGTCGGCGTGATGGACCCGCTCACCTGTGAGCCGCTCACGCCGTCCAACGGCCCTTCCTGGACCTCGGTGTTCGGCGACGAGATCGTCCGGATCGGCGAGGAACGGGACGACGTCGTGGCCATCACCGCGGCCATGCTGCACCCCGTCGGCCTCGGCAAGTTCGCCGAGCGCTTCCCCGACCGGGTCTGGGACGTCGGCATCGCCGAGCAGCACGCGGCGGTCTCGGCGGCCGGCCTCGCGACCGGCGGACTGCACCCGGTCGTCGCCGTCTACGCCACCTTCCTGAACCGTGCCTTCGACCAGTTGCTGATGGACGTGGCGCTGCACCGGTGCGGGGTGACGTTCGTCCTGGACCGCGCCGGTGTGACGGGCGTCGACGGGGCGTCGCACAACGGCATGTGGGACATGTCCGTCCTCCAGGTGGTGCCGGGCCTCAGGATCGCCGCCCCGCGCGACGCCGAACAACTGCGGCTCCAGCTGCGCGAGGCCGTCGCCGTGGACGACGCGCCCACCCTGGTGCGGTTCCCGAAGGAGTCGGTGGGCCCGGAGATCCCGGCGGTCGACCGGGTCGGAGGGATCGACGTCCTGCACCGCGGGGAGGACCCGCGGGCGTTGCTGGTCGCGGTCGGCGTGATGGCCCCGGTGTGCCTCCAGGCCGCGGAGCTGCTGGCCGCGCGGGGCATCGCCTGCACGGTGGTGGACCCCCGCTGGGTCAAGCCCGTGGATCCCGCGCTGCCGCTGCTGGCGGCCCGGCACGAGCTGGTGGCCGTGGTCGAGGACAACAGCCGGGCGGCCGGGGTGGGCGCGGCGGTGGCGCTGGCGCTGGGCGACGCCGAAGTGGATGTGCCGGTACGGCGGTTCGGGATTCCGGAACAGTTCCTGGCGCATGCGAAGCGGGGGGAGGTGCTCGCCGACATCGGGCTGACGCCGGTGGAGATCGCCGGTGCCATCGGGGCGAGTTTCGACAGGCGGGCCGTTGAGGGCGCCCAAGGGGGTGCCGTGGGGGGTCGTGCGGCGGGTGCGGCGGCGTCCGGGACGGCCGTGCAGATCCCCGCGCCCCTTCAGGGCGCCGAAGCCGAGGGCGCTTTCATCGACGGCGCCGTCAAGGAGAAAGAATGAGTACGGAGTTCGACCTCGGTGCGCTGCTCGCCGCGCGTGGCGGTGAGCGGTACGAGCTGCACGGGAAGTACCTGAACCACCAGCTGCCGCGCATGCTGCACACCATCGGCTTCGACAAGGTCTACGAGCGGGCCGAGGGCGCGCACTTCTGGGACGCGGACGGCAACGACTACCTGGACATGCTCGCCGGGTTCGGGGTGATGGGGCTGGGCCGTCACCACCCCGTCGTCCGCAAGGCACTGCACGACGTCCTGGACGCCCAGCTGGCCGACCTCACCCGCTTCGACTGCCAGCCGCTGCCCGGACTGCTCGCCGAGCGGCTCCTGGCGCACAGCCCCCACCTGGACCGGGTGTTCTTCGGCAACAGCGGCACCGAGTCGGTCGAGACGGCCCTGAAGTTCGCCCGCTTCGCCACCGGCAGACCCCGCGTCCTCTACTGCGACCACGCCTTCCACGGCCTGACCACCGGTTCGCTGTCGGTCAACGGCGAGGACGGCTTCCGGGACGGCTTCGCCCCGCTGCTGCCCGACACCGCCGTACCCCTCGGTGACCTGGACGCGCTCGCCCGGGAGCTGAAGAAGGGCGATGTGGCCGCCCTGATCGTCGAGCCGATCCAGGGCAAGGGCGTGCACGAGGCCCCGCCCGGCTATCTGCGCGCCGCACAGGAACTGCTGCACAAGCACAAGGCGCTGCTGATCGCCGACGAGGTGCAGACCGGTCTCGGCCGCACCGGCGACTTCTACGCCTACCAGCACGAGGAGGGCGTGGAGCCGGACCTGGTCTGCGTGGCGAAGGCACTGTCCGGCGGGTACGTGCCGGTCGGCGCCACCCTCGGCAAGGACTGGATCTTCAAGAAGGTCTACTCGTCCATGGACCGGGTCCTGGTCCACTCGGCCAGCTTCGGCGCCAACGCCCAGGCCATGGCGGCCGGGCTCGCCGTTCTCTCGGTCATGGAGAACGAGCAGATCGTCGCCAACTCCCGGGCCGTGGGGGAGCAGCTCAAGTCCCGGCTCGCCGCGCTGACGGACAAGTACGAGCTGCTCGCCGAGGTACGCGGCCGGGGCCTGATGATCGGCATCGAGTTCGGCCGGCCCAGTTCGCTGAAGCTGCGCAGCCGCTGGACCATGCTCCAGGCTGCCCGCAGGGGTCTGTTCGCCCAGATGGTCGTCGTGCCGCTGCTGCAACGGCACCGGATCCTCACCCAGGTCTCCGGCGACCACCTGGAGGTGATCAAGCTCATCCCGCCGCTGATCGTCGACGAGACGGACGTGGACCGCTTCGTGGACGCCTTCACTGACGTCATGGACGACGCCCACAGCGGCGGCGGCCTGATGTGGGACTTCGGCAAGACCCTGATCAAGCAGGCCGTGGCCAACCGCTAGCTTTTTGTCTCTGAGGCAAGAAAATTGCCTCGGAGACAAAGCTGCGGCTGAATGGAGGCATGACCTCCTCCGACGACAAGAGCGCCGGCGGGCCGGTCGACGACCTGCCCGCAGTCGCCCCGCAGCTGCGCTCCCTGCGCCGCCGCGCAGGCCTCACCCTGGAGGCCGCTGCCCGGGACGCGGGACTGTCGCCCGCGCATCTGTCCCGGCTGGAGACCGGACAGCGGCAGCCCTCGCTGCCGATGCTGCTCGCGCTCGCGCGTGTCTACAGTACGACGGTATCGGACCTGCTGGGTGAGACCGTCGCCGACCGGGACGCGATCGTGCGTTCCGGCGACATGGAACCGACCCGCGCCGGTGGCTGGACGTACTGGCAGGCCGGGGCGCCCGGCCGGGGGATGCAGGCGCTGCGCGTCCGGGTGCCCTACGGCTCCCAGGGCGACATCGTGCGGGTGCATCCCGGGGAGGAGTGGCTGTACGTCCTGCGCGGCCGGCTCCGGCTGCGCCTCGGTGACACCACCCATGTGGTCGCGGCCGGCGACAGCGCGCACTTCGACTCGCTGACCCCGCACCGGCTCGCCGCCGAGGATCAGGACGGGGTCGAGCTCCTGTTCGTCCATACCCTGCTGCAGAGTCCCACGGCCGCGCTGTGCCTGGGACCGATCACTGGAGAGATGCCGTGAGCAACATCGAGGAGAAGTTCCCCCGGTCCCTGTGGATCCGACTGGTCATCTACCTCGCCGTCGGGCACGTACTGGCCGGTTTCCTCTACCTGCTGTTCGCCCTCGGCGGCAAGGGCTGAGCCGCCGCCCTCCGCCCGGCCTCAGTCGAGCAGGCGCTCGCGCAGCCGCTCCCGGGTCTCCGGGGTCAGCTTCAGGCCCTGCTCCAGGTAGGTGTCGACGTCGCCCCACGTCTCCTCGATGCTCTCGAAGGCCGCCGACAGGTACTCCGCGCGGGCGTCGAAGAGCGGGCTGAGCAGGTCCATCACCTCGGGGCTGTACGCACTGTCCCCGCCGCCGCTGCGCCGCACCTTGTAGCGGCGGTGCTTGGCGTTGGACTCCAGGTAGTCGGCGAGGATCGCGTCCCGCTCCACACCCACCGCCAGCAGCGTCACGGCTATGGAGATGCCCGCCCGGTCCTTGCCGGCCGCGCAGTGCATCAGCGCCGGGACGCTGTCCTCGGCGAGCGCGTGCAGCACGCGCGAGTGCTCGTCGGTGCGGTCCTTGACGATCGTGCGGTACGAGCCGACCATCCGGGCCGCCGCCTTGCCTTCCCCCAGGAGCCCGCGCAGCTGGTCGATCTCCCCCTCACGGACCATCTTCCAGAAGTCCGCGCCGTGCGCCGGGTCGGTCAGCGGCAGGTTCAGGTTCCGCACACCGGGCAGCTCGACGTCCGGGCCCTCCAGCTTCTGGTCGGCCGCGTTGCGGAAGTCGAAGATCGTGTGCAGGCCGAGCGAGGCGAGGAACTCCGCGTCCTGCTCCGTCGCGTGCGCCAGATGCCCGCTGCGGAACAGCACACCCGGCCGCACCCGGCGCCCGTCCCCGGTCGGCAGGCCGCCCACGTCACGGAAGTTGCGCACCCCGGCCAGCTCGGGCTCGGTCGACGGGACCTGCTGCGTCACGGGGGGCTCCTCCCGGCCGGCCCCGTCGGCGCTGCTCGTCGACGGGCACTGGATCGACCATACGACATCGGTTTCCACGGGCAATGAGTTGTCCACAGGCATCGCACGTGCGGCCCATGCCCCTTGCTTCCGGAGCCCGTGGCCATTGATGATGTTGGGGCTTGAGCGGATCTGTTGGCCCCTGTGTGAGGTTTCTCGATGGTGGACATCGCCGAAAACGGTCGTACCTGGCTCCTGTCGGGCCCCGGCAGCAGCTACGCGCTGCATCTGACGGAGGCCGACGAACTGCTCCACCTGCACTGGGGGCCCAGGATCCGGCTCGCCGACGCCGAGGAGCTCAGCACCCGGGCACTGCCCGGCTACTGGCCCTTCGAGTCCACCCTGGACGGCCGGGAGGAGTACCCCGTCGAGGGCGGCCCCCGCTTCGTCCGTCCCGCGCTGTCCGTGCGGACCGAGGAGCGCCGGGGCACCGAGTGGACCTTCGACGCGTACGAGGTCGAGGAGGACGGGCTCCGGCTGCGCTTCACGGACGACGGGATCGTCATCACCCTGCACTACCGGATGCGCGGCGACGTCGTCGAGCGCTGGGTGACCGTCGACAACGAGGCGCACACGCGCGTGGAGCTGCTGCGGGCCGACCCCGCCACCTGGACGCTCCCCGACCGCGAGGGCTGGCGGCTCTCCCAGCTGCACGGCCGCTGGGCCGCCGAGTCCCGGCTCACCAGCGCCCCGCTCACCTACGGCGAGAAGGTCATCGGCAGCCGCCGCGGCCACACCGGCCACCAGCACCTGCCCTGGGTCGCCCTCGACACCGACGCCACCGAGGAGCGCGGCGAGGTCTGGGGCTGCGCCCTCGGCTGGTCCGGCTCCTGGCGGATCGCGGTCGCCCAGCTCCCCGACGCGCGCGTGCAGATCACCGGCGGCGCCGGCTACGACGACTCGGGCCTGCTGATGCTGGCCGAGGGCGAGTCGTACACCAGCCCCGTCTTCGCGGGCCTGTGGAGCGACGGCGGCTTCGGCGGGGCCAGCCGTGCCTGGCACGCCTACCAGCGGGCGTACATCATCCCGGACGCCGACCAGGACCGGCCGGTGCTGTTCAACTCCTGGGAGGCCACCACCTTCGACATCTCCGAGGAGCAGCAGGCGACCCTCGCCCGCCGGGCCGCCGCGATCGGCGTCGAGCTGTTCGTGGTGGACGACGGCTGGTTCGGCGCCCGCACCAGCGACCGCGCCGGCCTCGGTGACTGGACGCCCAATCCGGACCGCTTCCCCAAGGGCCTCAAGCCCCTCGCCGACTACGTGCACGCCCTCGGCATGCAGTTCGGCATCTGGGTCGAGCCCGAGATGGTCAACCCGGACAGCGACCTGTACCGCGCCCACCCCGACTGGGTGCAGTACCAGCAGGGACGAAAGCGGACGGAATTCCGCAATCAGCTCATCCTCAACCTCGCGCGCGAGGACGTCCAGGAGTATCTCTGGGAGCAGCTCGACGCCCTTCTGTCCAGCGCCCCGATCGACTACGTCAAGTGGGACTTCAACCGGTGCTTCACCGACGCGGGCTGGCCCGGCGAGCCCTACCCGCAGCGCCTGTGGGTCGACCACGTGCGCGGGCTGTACGCCCTGCTCGACCGGCTTCGCGCGGCCCACCCGAACGTCGCCATCGAGTCGTGCTCCGGCGGTGGCGGGCGGATCGACCTCGGCATCATGAGCCGCACCGACGAGGTGTGGACCTCCGACAACACCGACCCGCTGGACCGGCTCGCCATCCAGCACGGGTTCAGTCAGATCCACCCCGCCCGGGTGATGTCCGCCTGGGTCACCGACAGCCCGAACCACCAGCTCAACGGCAGGGTCAGCAGCCTGCGCTTCCGGTTCATCAGCTCCATGGCCGGTGCGCTCGGGGTCGGCGGCGACCTCTCGCGGTGGACCGAGGAGGAGCTCGCCGAGGCCGGCCGCTGGGTGGAGCTCTACAAGGAGATCCGGCCCCTGGTGCAGCGCGGCGACCAGTTCCGGCTGCGGCCGCCGGCCGGTGGGCTCAGTGCGGTGCAGTACACCCTCGGCGACGAGACCGCCGTCCTCGCCTGGTTGCAGGCGCAGAGCTACGGCGAACCGGCGCCGGCGCTCAGGCTGCAGGGACTCGATCCCACAGCCTCGTACGAATGCCGCGAAACGGGCGAAGTGCACCGGGGTGCCGTTCTGTTGCACCACGGGCTGCGCACCGGACTCACGGGTGACCTGGATGCGGCAGTCATCCGACTCCGCCGCATCTGATGCATCTGCCCGAATTGATGCCTTCGTTATAGCTAGCTCTGAAATAAGAGGACGTGGCATGACGTGCGTGAGGAGCGTCATATTCGTGACCGTCCGTCGCGCGTCATGCTCACGTAATTCCAGTGCTTCGCAAGAGGATTGGAACACCGAACAGGCCGGAATTCACGGAGGGTGACCGGGAATTCCGACAAGGGATCAAGTGAAACACGGACGGGTGGAACCGGCCGCTTGTCCACGTCCGTCCTACTCGCTTACGTTCGCCACACATCCGGTCGGAACGCCGAATCCTGCCGCCGCCCGGAGTCCCCACACACACTCACCCGTGCCCGGCAGGAGCGGGGGACCCACCAGGTAAGACCGCCTGTTCCGGTTCCCGGGACGGCTTGGGGTGTAGTCACGTTCTCCCGCGTGGCCGGGCAGCTCCAGCCCGAACCCGACAGCTCACCTCGCAGGCGCCGGAGAGGAATGCGTCATGCCCGCGAAGGGTAAGCACCGCCGCCCCAAGTCCCAGCGTCTCACCCGCTCGATGGCCGTCGCCGGAACCGGTGGCGCCGCGCTGGCTCTGCCGCTCATGGGGGCCACCGGCGCCCACGCGGCCACTACGCAGTCCGTTTCCGAAAAGGCCACGCAGTCGCTTCCGGCGGTCCAGAAGACCGCGGTGAAGGAGGCGCTCGCCGGGAATTCCGGGGCCGCGCATTCCGCGCACCGCATCTACACGGTGGTGCCCGGTGACTATCTCTCGAAGATCGCCCGCGAGCAGAACGTCCGCGGCGGCTGGCACCGGCTCTACGCCGACAACCGGCAGGCCGTCGGCGACAACCCCTCGCTGATCCACCCCGGCCTCAAGCTCGCCCTCGGCGGCCGGCACGCCGCGACGACGGACGCAACGGGCTCCGGCTCCCGCTGGCAGCCACAGTCGAACCCGCAGTCGTCCACCTCGTCTTCGTCTTCGTCTTCGGCCTCATCCTCATCCTCGTCCTCGGACGGCTCGGACGGCTCGGCGACGACCGCCTCCGGCTTCACCCTCCCGGTCGCCGGCGGCGCCGTCGGCACCGGCTATCACGTGGCCGGCAGCATGTGGTCCAGCGGCTACCACACGGGCGTCGACTTCGTCGTCCCGACCGGCACCCCGGTCAAGGCCGCCGGCGCCGGCACGGTCGTCACGGCCGGCTGGGGCGGCGCCTACGGCAACCAGGTCGTCATCCGGCTCACCGACGGCTACTACGCGCAGTACGGCCACCTCTCCGCCCTCTCCGTCTCGGTCGGCCAGACCGTGACCGTGGGCCAGCAGGTCGGCCTCTCCGGCGCGACCGGCAACGTGACCGGCCCGCACCTCCACTTCGAGATCCGCACCACCCCCGACTACGGCTCGGACGTGGACCCGGTCGCCTACCTCCGCTCCAAGGGTGTCGCCGTCGGCTGACCCGGCGCCTCCACTCGTCCGACACGCACTCCGAAGGCCGGACCCCCGATCCCCGGGTCCGGCCTTCGGTATGTCCTTCTCGTGGCGGGAGTGCTCAGGGCATCGACAGGGGCGGCAGCGCGGCGGCACAGTGAACCCGTTTGGTGCAAGCGCTTTCCATCATTCCCGCACCGCGGAGGGAACCCGCCGTATGACGACCACCCGCCGAGCCTTCGGAACCCTGGCCGCCGGAGCCGCCCTCGCGGCCCTCGGCCCCGCCGTGCCCGCGACTGCCGCGCCCCGGCGCCGTCGGCTGCTCGCCCACGACGACTTCCGCCACGGCCTCGGCCAGTGGTTCGTGGAGTTGGAGCAGGGAGGTACGGTCACCGCCTCGCGTGGGACCCTGGAGGTCGACGTGCCCGCCGGCGCGACCCTCTGGTTCCGGCGCCGGCTCGAAGGACCGTACGTCCTGGAGTACACCGCCACCCCGGTCTCGGCGGGCGGTGCCGACGACCGCGTCTCGGACCTCAACAACTTCTGGAACGCCACCGACGTCCGCTCCCCGGACGACCTGTTCGCCACCCCGCGCGGGGGCGCCCTCGCCGAGTACGACTACCTCACGACGTACTACGCCGGCTATGGCGCCAACTACAACACCACGACCAGACTGCGCCGTTACGTCGGCGAGCCCGGTGTGCGTCCGTTGATCTACGACTACACCGAGCCGCTGCTCGTCGCCAACGAACCCAACCACGTCCGGATCCTCTCCGACGGCCCGGCCGTGCGATGGTGGAACAACGGTCGGCTGGTGTTCGACTACACCGACCCGGAGCCTTATACCGGCGGGCACTTCGCGTTCCGGACCACCTGGAGCCACTTTCGGATCAACGACTTCCGCGTCTGGCGATCGACTCCTCAACGTCGCTGATCAGGGCCTTATTCCGGGCTTGGCAAAGTATTTAAAAGTGTCTTATCTCACCGAGCGTCAACCCCTTATTACGGTCGCGTAGGTCACAGTCGAAGGTGAATCATGGTCCGATGTGGGAGACGACGCGAAGAGTGACAATGCATCAGTGATCGGGTCGTACGCGGCGGTGGGGGACAGCTTCACCGAGGGCGTGGGCGACCCCGGCCCCGACGGGGCGTTCGTCGGCTGGGCCGACCGGTTCGCGGTACTGCTGTCGGACCGGCGGCCCGAAGGCGACTTCAGTTACACCAACCTCGCCGTGCGCGGCAAACTGCTCGACCAGATCGTGGCGGACCAGGTGCCGCAGGCCCTGGAACTCGCCCCCGACCTGGTCTCCTTCTGCGCGGGCGGCAACGACATCATCCGCCCCGGCACCGACCCCGACGAGGTGGCCGAGCGGTTCGAGCGGGCCGTGGCCCAACTGACCGAGGCCGTCGGCACGGTGCTGGTGACCACCGGGTTCGACACCCGGGGCGTGCCCGTCCTCAAGCATCTGCGCGGCAAGATCGCCACGTACAACGGGCATGTCCGGGCCATCGCCGACCGGTACGGCTGCCCGGTCCTGGACCTGTGGTCCCTCAAGACCGTGCAGGACCGGCGGGCCTGGGACGGCGACCGCCTGCACCTGTCCCCCGAGGGGCACACGCGCGTGGCCCTGCGCGCAGGGCAGGTGCTCGGCATCGAGGTGCCGGCCGACCCTGACCAGCCATGGCCCCCGCTGCCGCCCCGCGGCACCCTGGAGGTCCGCCGCGACGACGTGCACTGGGCCCGCGAGTACCTCGTCCCGTGGATCGGGCGCCGGCTGCGCGGCGAGTCGTCCGGCGACCACGTGACGGCCAAGGGGGCGCTCTCCCCGGACGACATCAAGATGCGGATCGCTTCGGTGGCTTGAGGCGCAACCGGCGGGTAAGGGGTGGCCTCATGGCGGGTCGCCCCTTACCGCTGCTCGGGCAGCAGCCCCAGTTCGCGTGCCAGCGCCTCGTCGACCCACTCCTGCGCCCGGGCCCGGGGTACGGCGCCGGGGTAGGACGTCAGCTGGACGGCGAGCCCGTCGAGCAGCGCGGTCAGCCGCAGCGCCGCGGCCGTGGGGTCGGGGCACCGGAACTCGCCCGCGGCCACCCCTTCGGCGATGACCTCGGCGATCGCCGCTTTCCACTGCTGGTCCAGGCCCTTGGTGACATCCCGCAGCGCGGGCTCCCGCAACGCCACCGCCCAGCCCTCGATCCACAGCCGCCAGCCCTTGGCCTGGCCGGTCGGCGCGTACCAGCGCACCGCGGCCCGCAGCCGGCGCAGCGCCGACGTGCGGCGGCCCAGCAGCTTGCGCAGATGCGCCAGGTCGTCCTCGGCGGCATAGGTGAAGGCGGCGGCGACCAGCTTCTCCTTCGTCGAGAAGTGGTACAGCACCAGCGCGTTGCTCACGCCGAGGGCCGAGGCCACATCGGCGATCCGCACCGCCGCCACGCCCCGCGCCTCGATCTGCTCGATGGCGGCCCGCAGCAGTTCCTCCCGCCGCTCCGCCACGCTCAACCGCACTCTCGCCACGCGGTCACCCTAATCGGTCGTCCCCCCGGCCGCGTCGCCGTCCCAGGCCAGCGGCAGCCGCATGATCGTCAGGTCCAGCCAGCGGCCGAACTTGGTGCCCACCTCGCGGACGGTGCCGACGTGCTCGAAGCCGAACCGGTCGTGCAGCCGGATCGACGCGGCGTTCCGGGCCTCGATGCCGGCGATCATCACATGGTGACCGGCCCCGCGCGCCGAGGCGATGAGCGGGCCGAGGAGCGCGGAGCCGACCCCCAGCCCATGGCTGCCCTCGCGGACGTAGACGGAGTTCTCCACCGTATGCCGGTAGCCGTCCAGCGCGCGCCACGGGCCGTAGACCGCGAACCCGGCCACCTCGCCCGGTGCGTCGGCCGTCTCGGCCACGAGGGCCGAGCCGCGTTCGAGGTGGGCGGCGAACCAGGCCGCGCCCTCGGCGGGAGACTGCGGGGTCTCGGTCCACAGGGCCGTCGAGTGCTCGATCGCGTGGTTGCGGATCGCACGGACGGCCTCCTCGTCACCGGGCCGGGCCGGCCGTACCGTCACCACGCTTCTCTCATATATTGGATTCATGTCCAACATAGTAGAACCACCGGCGGACGCCTTGGCGCGGCAGATCGCCGCCCGGGTCCGCGTCGAGCGGGAGCGCCGCCGCTGGACGCTGGCGCAGCTCGGGGACGCCTCCGGTGTCTCCCCGGCGATGATCAGCCGGATCGAACGCGGCGAGAGCAGCCCCACCGCGGTCGTGCTGGGCAAGCTGTCCGCCGCCTTCCAGCTCAGCGTCGCCTCGCTGCTGGCCCTCGCGGAAGGCACGCAGGACGTGCAGGAGCCCGTGGCCGACACCCCGGGCGTGCGGCGCGGCGCCGACGCCGCCGAGTGGCGCGACCCCGGCACCGGTTACCGACGCCGGCAGGTCACCGGCCCGCGCTTCCCGGCGGAGATCGCCGAGATCCGGCTGCCCGCCGGAGCCCGGGTGCCCTACCCGGCCGCGGCCTTCGCCTTCGTACGACAGCTCGTCTGGGTCCTCGACGGCCGGCTCACCTTCCACGACGGCGACACGGTCCACGAACTCGATGCCGGCGACACCATCGAACTCGGCGCACCGGCCGAGCGGGTCTTCGCCAACACCACCGACGCCGAGTGCCGTTACGCCGTCGTCCTCACCCGTGACACCCGGCCGTGAGCCGGCCGCTGCCCCGGGGCGGCACGTTCCTGCCGGCCGCCATAGCCGTCCCGGCGGTCGCCGCGCCCCTGCTCGACGCGTTCGGCCGGCAGGGCACCAGCCTCACCGCCCTGAGCGCGTTGCTGCTCGCGACTGCTCTCGGACGCCGCTGATCCGTCACCGGTACCAGCCGAAGCGCTCCGCGATCACCGGCAGCCGGTCGGTCACCAGGGCGTGGGCCGCGGCGCGGGGCGTCGTGCCGTCGCACTCCGCGCGGTCCAGCATCAGCTCCACCAGGGCCCGCATCGAGCGGCGGATGTGGGCGAACGCCTCGTCGGCGTCGGGGCCGATGTCGCCGAACAGGGTCCACCACCACCAGGCGTTGGTGCCCGAGTTGACCACCACGTCCGGCAGCACGGTCACCCCGCGCGCGGTGAGCCGTTCCTCCGCCTCGGGGAGCACCGGCATGTTGGCCGCCTCCACGATCCAGCGGGCGGTGACCAGGTGCTCGTTGGCGGCGTCGACCACGTACGACACCGCCGCCGGCACCAGCACCTCCGCGTCGGCGGACAGCCAGGCGTCACCCGGCAGTTCCACGTCTCCGTAGCGCAGCACCGCGCGGTCGACGGTGCCGTACGCGTCCCTCGCGTGCAGCAGCGCCTCGACGTCCAGCCCCGACGGGTTGGCGATCGTGCCCTTGACGTCGGCGACCGCCACGACCGTGAGCCCCGCGTGGCTGAGGAACCGCGCCGTGGCCCCGCCCATCGTGCCGAGGCCCTGCACGGCGACCCGCGTCCCCGCGTAGGGCACCCCGGCCCGGTCCAGCGCCGTCAGGGCGGACTCGGCGACTCCGCAGCCGCCGGCCAGCTCGTCGAGGCCGATCCCGTCCACCTCGACGGCGAAGGCGTCCGCCAGCCGCCGCCGGGCCGCCGCCTCGTCGTCCAGCAGCGGGTACACGGCCTGGATCGAGGAGACCAGCCCCGCCTCGGCCGCCGCCCGGTCCACCAGGTCCTGGGTGAGCCCGAGGTCCTCGCCGGTGGTCCAGAAACCCTCCACGTACGGCCGCATGGCGCGCAGGTAGCGGACCAGCAGGGCGTACGCCCCCGGGTCCTGCGGATCACAGTCGATGCCGCCCTTGGCGCCGCCAAGGGGAACGTAGCGGCCCTCGGGGTTGTAGTGCAGGGCCTCCTTCATCGTCATTCCGCGCGCGAGCCCGGTCACCTCCTCCAGGGTGCAGCCCGGCCGCATCCGGAGGCCGCCGCTGGCCACACCCCGCACCAGCCGGTCGACGACCAGGAATCCCCGGCGGCCGGTGACGTGGTCGGTCCAGACCAGGGACATCAGGGGAGCGGTCACGGGGGCTCCTCGGGAGCGGTGTGAAGAAACGGTGTTACTGAACAGTGGGTCAGTATCAGGAGGGCGGTGGGGCGGTGTCAACGCCGACTGTCTGACGGGCCGACCATAATGGGGGCCTCGGCGACACCACTGGAGGTACCGTGACCGGCTTGCGTTCCCTGAGCTCCGGGCTCCGCGTGCTGCGGCCCGCTGCCTTCGGCGTGGACCCCGGCGGCGAGCGGCTGGCCCGCATCCAGGGCTCCCCGCACTTCAAGGACGGCGTCTTCCAGAACCCCGGCGGCACCACCCGGATGCGGCCCTCGGGCTCGATGCTGGAGTTCGCGAAGACGTACTTCGAGAAGGAACAGCGCGCCCGCAGAGCCCCCCGGGGCACCGTCCCGGTGCACCCCACCACCGTCGCCGACCTCGCCGTGCCCGCCGCCACCGGCCTGCGGGTGACGTGGATGGGCCACTCCAGCGTCCTCGCCGAGATCGACGGGCACCGCGTCCTGTTCGACCCGGTCTGGGGTGATCGCTGCTCCCCGTTCCCGTTCGCCGGGCCCAAGCGGCTGCACCCCGTACCGCTGCCGCTGGCCGCGCTCGGCCCGGTCGACGTCGTGGTCATCTCGCACGACCACTACGACCACCTCGACCTGCCCACCATCAAGGCGCTGGCCGGCACGGACACCGTGTTCGCCGTGCCGCTCGGCGTCGGCGCCCACCTCGAACACTGGGGTGTCCCCGCCGACCGGCTGCGCGAGCTGGACTGGCACGAGGAGACCAAGGTCGGCGGGCTCACCCTGACGGCCACCCCCGCCCGCCACTTCTGCGGCCGGGGACTGCGCAACACCCAGCACACCCTGTGGGCGTCCTGGGCCGTCGCCGGCGAGGAGCACCGGATCTACCACAGCGGTGACACCGGCTACTTCGACGGCTTCAAGGACATCGGCGCCGACCACGGGCCCTTCGACGTGACGATGATCCAGATCGGTGCGTACAGCGAGTTCTGGCCCGACATACACATGACGCCTCAGGAGGGCATGCGCGCCCACCTCGACCTCCAGGGCGGGCAGCCGCACGGGGTGCTGCTGCCGATCCACTGGGGGACCTTCAACCTCGCCCCGCACGCCTGGGCCGAGCCGGGGGAGTGGACCAAGGACGCCGGCGACGAGGCGGGTCAGGCGGTCGCGCTGCCGCGCCCCGGCGAGCCCTTCGAGCCGTCCGGGAAGCTGCCCGCGGACCCCTGGTGGCGTTCGGTCTCGGCGCCGATCGCCCGGCCGTGGCACCACGGGAAGCAGCCGGAGGGCGCGCCCGGGCAGGGGGATCTCGGCCTCGCGGGCGACCTGTGACGAAGGGCCTGTGGGCAGGAGACGTGACGAACGGCCTGTGACGCCGTCACCGGTGTGGCGGTGCCGTGAAAGTGGCGTGCATGCCCCTGCACAACCTGGGCAGGGGCATCGTCATGAGCCATGCACATATGCCAAGTCGCACTTTTTTACCGGGACTTGAGCTGTCCCGGCGCTTCTACACCGAGGCCGTACGCCCCCTGCTGGAGGAGGCCGCTCCCGGCATACCCCACTCCGCGGCCCGCATCGGCACGGGCTCCGAGGTGCTCGGTTACGACACCGAGCGCTCCGTCGACCACGAATGGGGTCCACGGCTCCAGCTCTTCCTGCACTCCCACGATGTGAACCGCCACGCCGGACGCATCAGACATGTGCTCGCCGAACACCTTCCGAAGACCTTCCACGGCTGGCCCACCCGTTTCGCCGCCACCGAGGACCGCGACATCCGCGTCATGCGGGTCACGGGCGGCCCCGTGCACCACCGCGTCGAGGTGACCGGCGTCTCCTCCTGGTTCCGGGCCGCTCTCGGCTTCGACCCCGCCGCCGGAGTCACCGTGTCGGCCTGGCTCGCCCTGCCCACCCAGCTCCTCGCCGAGGTCACCGCCGGCGCCGTCTTCCACGACGGCCTCCACACCCTCACCCCGGCCCGCGCCGCCCTGCGCTGGTACCCCCACGACCTCTGGCTCCACGTCCTCGCCTGCCAGTGGCAGCGCATCTTCCAGGAGGAGGCCTTCGTCGGCCGCTGCGGCGAGGCCGGCGACGAACTGGGCTCCGCCGTCGAGGCCGCCCGCCTGGTCCGCGACCTCATGCGGCTCTGCCTGCTGATGGACCGGCGCTACCCGCCGTACGGCAAATGGCTCGGCAGCGCCTTCGCCCGCACCCCGGCGGCCCCGCGGCTCACCGCCGAACTCAACGCCGTTCTCGCCGCCACCGACTGGCACCTGCGCGAGCGTCATCTGGTCCAGGCGTACGAGATCGTCGCCCACCTGCACAACGAACTGGAGCTCACCGACCGGGTCGACCCGGCCGCGCGCACCTACCACTCCCGGCCCTTCCGGGTGCTGCGCGCCGACCGCTTCACCCGGGCCCTCGTCGCCCGCATCAAGGACCCCGAGATACGGGAGCTGCGCAGGGTCGGCGCGGTGGACCAGTTCATCGACAGCACGGAGGTCCTGAGCCGCCCGGACCTGACCCGGGCCGCGACCGACGCCGTGACGGGCGTCGACGCCCACGACGGTCCGCCCCGCGTGCCGACGAAGCGCCGGCGAGGCCGAGTCGGTGACTGTGGGTGACGTTCTGGGGTGTGGTGGCGGGGGTGGGGGTGGCCCTGCGGCCGTCCCGGGAGGCCGACCGGGGGCGTGCGCGCCGACCGGGGAAGGCGGGACGGATGACCGGAAGCCCCGGCTCGCGCCTTCTGCGTGTGACCGTTTCTGAGCAGGTCGGATCAGTGGGTGACAGTTCGAGGGCGGGGCGGTGAGGGGGTTATCGGTCTTTCGTACGACGGCTCATACCAGAGCGGGACCATCTCCGGGGGACTTTGTCAACTGCCCACCGCACATGATGCGTCGGCGACTACTGTGAGTGTCCGCCGGACGGCACGGGGCCGAATTCTTTTGCGGTCCCCTCGCCCGGCACCGCGATGGCGCATGCCCGACTCGCGCGACCCGCGCGAGAAACCAGGCCCGACGGACCAGTACGAGGACGCAGATGTCTCACCTCCGTGCACCGGCCGCCCGCGCCGACCGCCGTGAGGGCGGCCGGCACGGACGACCGGTCGCCCGACCCGTTCCCGCGCTGCCCGAGACCATACGGCCTCAGCTCATGCGACTGGCGGTGCTGCCACCGGTCGCGGTGGCGCTCAGCGGCTGCGCGGCCGTCCTGTTCACCGTCCGCTCCACCGGCGCCCGGCCCAGCCTCACCCTGCTGGCCGTGCTCGCCGGGGCGGTCTCGGTGACGGCTGCGGGCATCGTGATCGCCGCCGTGGCCGCCGGGCGCGCCGCCCGCTCGGTCAGCGACCGCGTCGGCATCCTGCGCCGCAACGCCGCCCGCGGCGAGGCCGATCTGCTGGCCCTCGTCGACGCACTGCGCCGCGGCGAGACCCCGCCCCAGCGCAAGCCGCGCGGCGGACCGCCCGGGGACGCGGACGACTTCGAGCTGCTCGCCGCCGACCTGTCCCGCGCGCACGACGGCGCCGTCACCGCCGTCGTGCAGGCGGCCCAGCTCTCCAGCCAGGCCGGCAGCGAACAGAAGCTGGAGGTCTTCGTCAACCTGGCACGGCGGCTTCAGTCCCTCGTGCACCGGGAAATCTCGATCCTCGACGAACTGGAGAACGAGATCGAGGACCCGGACCTCCTCAAGGGTCTCTTCCACGTCGACCACCTGGCCACCCGGATCCGACGCCACGCCGAGAACCTCGCCGTCCTCGGCGGTGCCGTGTCCCGGCGACAGTGGAGCAACCCCGTCTCCATGACGGAGGTGCTGCGCTCCGCCATCGCCGAGGTCGAGCAGTACTCCCGGGTCAAACTCGTCCCGCCGATCGACGGCGAACTGCGTGGGCACGCCGTCGCGGACGTCATCCACCTCCTCGCCGAACTCGTCGAGAACGCCACGGTGTTCTCCGCCCCGCACACCCAGGTGCTGCTCCGTGCCAACCTCGTCACCTCGGGCCTCGCGGTCGAGGTCGAGGACCGCGGACTCGGCATGCCGGTCGGCGAGCAGTCCAGGATGAACGCCCTGCTCGCCGACCCCGACCAGGTCAACGTCGCCAGCCTGCTGGCCGACGGCCGCATCGGCCTCTTCGTCGTCTCCCAGCTCGCCCGCCGGCACGGCATCAACGTCCGCCTCCAGACCAACATCTACGGCGGCGTCCAGGCCGTCCTCGTCGTCCCGCAGGGCCTGCTGGGTACGGCACCGGGCGCGACCGGGGCGCCCGGTGCCGTACCGCAGCCGCGCGACGCGGCGAACGGGGGCGGTGCGCCGGCGGCGCCCACCGGTGCGCCCGGAGCCGGGGCAGCCCGCCGGTCCGACGGCACCGGGGCGCCGACGGGCGTCCGCGGCGGCGCCACCGGGCCGGACACGGGAGCCGGAATCAGAGCCGTCGCGGGCGGAGCGCCGGCCGGCCGAGGGCCCGGGCCGCAGCAGGGTCCCGCCACGGCCGCCGGCGGCGGGCGGCGGCGGCATGCCCAGCAGGGGGGCGCGCCCGCGCCGCTGCCGGTGCGCGGCACCCAGGAGACCCGCCCGAACCCGGCCGAGGCACTGCCCGGTATCCGCCCCGAGGACCGGCCGGCGGTCGCCGAGCACGCGGGTACCGCGCCGGTACCGCGCGTCGGCGCCGTGCGCGGCACGATGGGCAAACCCCAACTGCCCCGCCGCCGCGCCCAGGAGCACATCGTTCCGCAACTCCGTGGCGGGCCGGCACCCCGCCAGGAGAACGAGAACCCGGCCGGACACGACCCCGGTCTGATGGCCGCCTTCCAGCGCGGCATCGGCCTAGCCGAGGCCCAGCAGCACCTCGAGGCGACCGAGACGGAGCCGACCGCCGCCGAGCCTATGGGCGGGGCACATGGTGCATCCCCCCATGACGGGTTCACCGGTACGGGCTTCGCCGACATGGCCACCCGCGAGGTATCCGGCGATCGGCCGAGCAACACGTCCCATGCCACGCACATGGATGCAGCGCACATGGACGCCCCGCACATGCAGGCGGCACACGTGGAGGCCGGGTACCTGACCCCGGACCACACAGCTCCGGACCACACGGCCCCAGACCACACAGTCCCGGACCAGTCGGTCCGGGACCACATGACGCCAGACCCCATGGCACTGGACCCCCTGGCCCCAGGCCACCTGACCTCGGGCCACATGACCACAGGCCGGCCGGCCACGGACCACATGGCCCCCACACACATGAGCCGGACCCACCGGGACCCCGCCGACACCCAGTCCGCGTCCCGTCCCCAGTCGTACTCCCAGGCCCTGCGCCCGGTGCACACCTCCGAAGTCACCGCCCGGCCCGACGGGAGCGCACCGGCCGGATGACCAGCACCGTTTTCACCCCCACCCCCAGCGCTCCCGCAGATCTTCGTACCCCAAGGAGTCGATCCACCATGGCGAGCGATGCGCCGACCGCCCAGGTATCCGACCTCGACTGGCTGATGAGCGGCCTAGTGCAGCGCGTACCGCACACCACCAGCGCGGTGCTCCTGTCCTGCGACGGACTGGTGAAGTCCGTCCACGGCCTGGACCCGGACAGCGCCGACCACATGGCGGCGCTCGCCTCCGGCCTGTACTCGCTCGGCCGCAGCGCGGGCGTCCGGTTCGGCGACGGCGGGGACGTCCGCCAGGTCGTCGTCGAACTCGACTCGACGCTGCTGTTCGTCACCACCGCCGGCTCCGGCACCTGCCTCGCCGTGCTGGCGGGCCGCGAGGCCGACGCCGCCGTCCTCGGCTACGAGATGGCGATGCTGGTCAAGAGCGTCCGCCCCTACCTCGTCACCGCGCCCCGGCAGCACGCCGTCGAATCCACGGCGATGAGGCCTTGAGGGTGGCGGCAGCCGGCGACGGGCCCTGGCTCGACGACGCGGCCGGGCGCCTCGTGCGCCCGTTCACGGTCAGCAACGGCCGGACCGAGCCCAGCATCGCCCTCGACCTCATGTCGCAGGTGATGGCGACCGGGTCCACGCCCCTCGGCTACCTCGGCCCCGAACACGCGCAGGCCCTCGACCTGTGCCGCGCCCCCGTCTCGGTCGCCGAGGTCGCCGCGCACCTCAAACTGCCCGCCGTGGTCACCAAGGTGCTGCTCTCCGACCTGGTCGACTGCGGGGCGCTGACCGCCAAGCCCCCCGTGTTCCACCACAACCCCACTGACCGGTCCCTCCTGGAGGCAGTACTCGATGGACTACGACGACAGCTCTGATCCCTTCCCCACCGCGCTGAAGATCCTGGTGGCCGGTGGGTTCGGGGTCGGCAAGACCACCTTCGTGGGCGCGGTCAGCGAGATCGCGCCGCTGTCCACGGAGGAACTCCTCACCACGGTCAGCGCCGCGACCGACAGCCTCGACGGGATCGAGAACAAGGTCGAGACGACCGTGGCCATGGACTTCGGCCGCATCACCCTGGACCCGGAACACGTGCTCTACCTGTTCGGCACGCCCGGACAGGAGCGGTTCTGGTTCATGTGGGACGAGCTGTCCGAGGGCGCGCTCGGCGCGGTCATCCTCGCCGACACCCGACGCCTGGAGGACTGCTTCGCGGCCGTCGACTTCTTCGAGGAGCGCGGCCTCGGCTTCATCGTCGCCATCAACGAGTTCGACGGTTCCTACCGCTACGACCCCGAGGAGGTGCGCGCCGCCATCGACCTCGACCCGGAGGTCCCGGTGGTGCGCTGCGACGCCCGTATCTCCAGCTCCGGAGTCCAGACCCTGCTCACTCTCGTCCGCCATCTCATCGCCCACGCTCCGGTCTCCGCGCCGAGCCACGGCGCCCACATGTGAATCTCATACACCCCTCACGGAGCCCATATATGACCCACGTCCACTGCGACGGAGCCCGCGCATGAGGTACGACCCGTCACGCCCGGCCGGCCGGCTGCTGCTCACGCCGGAGGACAAGGAGGCCCCCGAGCGCACCCGGCGCCTAGGCCAACTGCGTCTGGGCGCAGACCCGGACCCCGCCCTCGACGCCTACGCGGACCGGCTCGCCGAGGTCACCCGGGCGCCGTACGCCATGGTCAACTTCATCGACCTGAACCGTCAGTTCTTCGCGGGCCTGCACCTGCCGGACGTGGCACCGCCCGTGGTACGGGCCGACGGCAGCACCCCGGTCCTGGGCCGCGAGCTGTCCCGCGACCACGGTTTCTGCCCCCATGTGGTGGTCCGGCGCAAGGCG
Organism: Streptomyces sp. NPDC001714; assembly: GCF_042892755.1. Classification (NCBI taxonomy): domain Bacteria; kingdom Bacillati; phylum Actinomycetota; class Actinomycetes; order Kitasatosporales; family Streptomycetaceae; genus Streptomyces; species Streptomyces sp. NPDC001714. Next base: position 89,075 of record NZ_JBIAUL010000014.1, on the reverse strand, counting down.
CTGGTGCTGGAGGACGTCTGCGACTACCCGCGGTTCGCGGGCAACCCCGTCGTCGACGAGTTCGGCATCCGGTCCTACCTGGGCGCCCCGCTGATCGACAGCACGGGGACGGTGCTCGGCACGGTGTGCGTGGTCGACGTGGAGCCACGGCCCTGGGGCCGGCCCGGTCTGGAGACCATCAAGTCGTCGGCGGCGGAGCTGGTGGCCCGCATCGAGCGCCGCGAGGCGGACGGGCTGCCGCTGCTGTGACGACGGGAACAGCCCCTTCACTAGCCGACCGGTCTAGTACCTCCGTACGCTGGTCGCATGGGACGTACCAGTGACGCCAGGCGGAAGATTCTGGACGCCGCTCGCTCGCTGATCGAAGGGCGCGGCTACTCCGCACTCGGCGTGGCCGAGATCTGCAAGGCCGCCGGGGTGCCGAAGGGCAGTTTCTACTACTTCTTCGAGTCCAAGGAGGCCCTCGCGCTCGCGGTCGTCGACGAGCACTGGGCGGCCCAGAAGCGCGACTGGACCCGGGCCCTGACCGCAGACGCGGCGCCGCTGCGGCGGCTGCGACGGCTGTTGGAGGAGACCGAGGCCGGTCAGCTGGCCGGTCAGCAGGGCTGCGGGACCGTGGCGGGCTGTCTGTTCGGAAACCTCGCCCTGGAGCTGAGCAACCAGACCGAGGCGGTCCGCGGGCGGCTGCAGGACATCTTCGACGCGCAGGTGGACATGGTGGAGTCCGTGGTCGCCGAGGCCCGGGAGCGCGGCGAGGTGGACGTGACCGACACCCGGGAAGCGGCGCGGGCGGTGGTGGCCCAGCTGGAGGGCCAGGTGATGTTCGCCAAGCTGTACAACAGCACCCGGCGGCTGAGCCCGCTCTGGGACAACTGCCGGGCGCTGCTCGGCGTGACAGCGGCCTAGGGGGCAGGGGCCAGGAGCCAGGTGTCCGGGCTTAGGGCCTGGGGACGGTTGTCTCGGTCGGCCGCGGCTGTCGTAGGGCCACAGTGTGGTCCCCGCCCATGTGGTGCGGAAAGCCGATCCGCAGCACGGCGGCCGCGACGGCGGCCATGAGGACCACCAGGGCGGCCAGGAGCAGGGCCTGGTGGTAGCCGTGCCGCAGCAACGGGGCGACGACCAGGGGGCCGAGGATCTGGCCGACGGAGTAGCCGGCGGTCAGCAGGGCGACGGAGCGCGGGAAGCGCAGGTGCGCGCCGGTGGCCAGGGCGAGGGTGCTCACCCCCAGGAACGTGGCGCCGAACAGTAGGGCCGAGCCGAGGGCGGCGGCCGTACTCCCGGTCAGCGCCGGCAGCGCGATGCCGGCCGCCTGGATCGTGAGCGCGGTGAGCAGCAGGCCGGGGCGGGACCAGCGGCGCCCCAGCCGGGCCCACAGCGCCGAGGACGGTACGGCGGCCAGCCCCACCAGCACCCATGCGCCACTGCCGACCCAGCCGGGGGAGCCCTGGCCGATCGCCGCGACCAGGAAGGTACCGGCGACGATGTAGCCGACGCCCTCCAGGAAGTAGCTGACGAAGAGTGCGCCGAACCAGCGGTGGGTGCGGCCCCCGGGCCGCCCTTCGTCGGTTCCGCTCGCGGTTGGCGCGTCCTCGGTCCGCAGCCGCCAGGAGGCCGCCGCCAGCACCCCGGTGAGCGCGGCGGCCGCCCACCAGGCCGCCCGCCAGTCGGCGACGGACCGCAGGGCCAGGACCAGCAGACCGGACAGGGCGATGCCGGCACCCACCCCGCCGAAGGCCCAGCCGGGCAGGTGCGCCGGGTGGTCCCGCAGATGGTGCAGCAGGGAGGCGACGGCGATCACGAACACCAGGGCGCTGGCCACGCCGGCCAGCAGCCGCAGCGTGCCCCACACCGCCGTGCTGTGGGTGAGGGGCATCGCGGCGAGCGTGGCGGCCAGCAGGAGCAGGCAACCGCGCAGCACCGCGCGCGACCGGACCAGCGCGGGGGCCAGGGTGCCGGCGAGCGCGCCGACGAGATAGCCGGCGTAGTTGGCGGTGGCCAGGTTCGCCCCGGCACCGGCGGACAGGCCCGCCTGGTCGTGCATCAGGGGCAGGATCGGGGTGTAGACGAAGCGGCCGACGCCCATGCCCGCGGCGAGCGCGGCGGCGGCCCTGGCGACATGCGTCCAGGGGGAGGGAGAGGTGAGGGTCATCGGGTGCCGTCGGCCCGGCCCGGGTCGTTGGGGTGGGACTCCAGGGGGGTGACGGTGAGCGTCATCCACGGGCGCAGCGGCAGGGTGCCGAGCACCTTCTCGTGGAGTTCCTCCTCGTCGGCGGCGCGCCAGACACCGATGCTGCGCAACTCGCCCACCGGGCGCCACAGCCGGGCCAGATGACCCGTCGCGGCCAGTTCCCTCGCCCGGACGGCCTCCGCGGCCCGCCGCCGGTCGACCTCGTCCTGGCCCGTGCCCTCGGGGATGTCGGTGGTGATCTCGACCAGGAACTCGCGCACGATGTGCTCCCTTCGTCGTCGGTCACTCCATCGTGCGCCGCCACCGGCACCCCTGCCACGACCGGCTGACTCGCTGCTGAGAGGCGTGGCCTCCCAGCGCGCGTAGCATGACGCGCGTGGAACTGCGCCAGCTGCGGTACTTCGTCGCGGTCGCCGAGGAGCTGAACTTCGGCAGGGCCGCCGAGCGGCTGCTCATCGCTGGCCCCTCGCTCTCCCAGCAGATCAAGGCGCTCGAACGGGACCTGGGCGTCCGGCTGTTCGACCGGGACCGCCGCTCGGTCTCCCTGACCCCCGCCGGCGCCGCGCTGCTCCCGCACACCCGGGACCTGCTGGAGCGGGCCGACGACCTCAAGCGCCGGGCGGGCCGCCTCTCGGGCTCCGAGGCGGTACGGCTCGGCTACGTCAACTGGCTTCCGCCGGACCTGGGTGCGCGGACGGCCACGGTGGCCCGGGTGCATGTGGACGCCTGGGTCGCGCCCTCCCACACCCAGGCCGCCCGGGTCGCCGACGGCAGTCTGGACCTGGCCGTCTGCTGGGTGCGTACCGAGGACCTCGAACGGCACGGGCTGCGCGCCCGGCTGATCGGCGCGGACCGGCTGTACGCCGTCGCGAAGGGCACCGACAGGAGCGACCTGCCGGCCCGGGACACCGACATCCTGATCGACGACGACGTCACCTCCTGGGCCTCCTGGAACGTGTACGCACAGGAGCTCACGCAGGCCGTCGGCGCCCGCCCGGTGCGGATCTCCGACGGAGCCGTCACCGGCCCCGCCTACTTCGACCACGTCCGGCGCTGCACCCGGCCCGTCCTCAACTCGCCGAAGGGCCAGACCGCTCCGCTCCCGCCCGACCTGGTCCGCCGCGAGATCGTCGCGCCGAAGGTGTACTGGACCTGGTCCCTGGTCTGGCGCGCGGGCGAGGACCGGGCCGGCGTCCTGGCCGTCGTCGACGCCCTGTGCGACGGCGTCGGCGACCTCGGGATCCACGCCCCGGACGCCTGGCTGCCCGCGGGCGACCCGTACGCACTCCGCGGCTGAGCTGCGCTGGGAGGCCGCGCCTCCCAGCCGGGAGGAAACCGATCCTGGCAGCTGCGACGGACCCGGCCTAGCTTCCGAATAGTCGACCGGTCGGCTAGTGACACGGTCAGCCACTACGGAGAAGGTCATCATGAGCACGCAGCAGCAGAAGGTCGCGATCGTCACCGGTGCCTCGCAGGGCATCGGCGCCGCCCTCGTCGAGGGCTACCGCAAGCTCGGCTTCGCGGTCGTCGCCACCTCGCGCACCATCGCCCCCGCCGACGACGCGGACGTCCTGACCGTCCAGGGCGACATCGCCGACCCGGCGACCGCCGAGCGGGTCGTGGCCGCCGCCGTCGAGCGGTTCGGCCGGATCGACACCGTGGTCAACAACGCCGGCGTCTTCGTCGCGAAGCCCTTCACCGAGTACACCGCCGCGGACTACGCCGCCGTGACCGGCATCAACGTCGCCGGCTTCTTCCACCTCACCCAGCAGGCGGTCCCGCACCTGCTGGCCCAGGGCGGCGGGCACGTCGTCAGCGTCACCACCAGCCTGGTCGACAGCGCGGACGCCCGGGTCCCGTCCGTCCTGGCCTCGCTGACCAAGGGCGGCCTGCAGTCCGCGACCAAGTCCCTGGCGATCGAGTACGCCACCCGCGGCATCCGCGTCAACGCGGTGTCGCCCGGCACCATCAAGACCCCCATGCACCCGGCGGAGACCCACGAGTTCCTCGCCGCTCTGCACCCGGTCGGCCGGATGGGTGAAGTGAGCGACATCGTCGACGCGGTGCTCTTCCTGGAGACCGCGCCGTTCGTCACCGGCGAGATCCTGCACGTCGACGGCGGTATGAGCGCCGGACACTGACGGCACGGCACGTCACCCCAGCACCTCACCCCAGCACCTCACCCCAGCACCTCACCCCAGCGCCTCACCAGGGCACACGAAAAGGAGCGGACATGACCAGCACCGCGGACGACACGGCGATCCTGACCGGGGTCCTCGACCGGTGGAAGGCGGCCGTCGACGCACACCAACCCGAGAGCGTCGCGGCCCAGTTCACCGAGGACGCCGTCTTCCAGGGACTGCATCCCTACAGCGTCGGACGAGAGGGCGTCGCCGCTTACTACGACTCCCAGCCCCTCGGGATGAAGGCGGCGTACCGCGTCCTGGAGACCCGGCGGCCCGCCGACGGCGTCGTCCTCGGCTATCTGGCCGTCGAGTTCTCGTTCACGGACCGGCCCCCGCTGGACGTGAAGCTCTCCGTCCTCGTCACCCGGACGGGCGAGGACTGGCACATCGCCCACTACCAGGTCTCCCGCCTCGACTAGCCGTCTCCTGCCGGGTGTTCCGGGGGTGTGAAGCCGAGCTGTGGCGGCGCTTAAGAAATCCTCGATGGACCGATGTGCCCCGGCGCGGCAGATTGCAGTGAGATTCCACCCCCTCCCCGGCCGCGGGCCGCTTCGGCGTCCCCGCGGCCGGGACCTCACGCACAGGAGCCGTAGCGTTGAAGGCGCTGGTCAAGGAGAAGGCGGAGCCCGGGCTGTGGCTCACGGACGTGCCGGAGCCCACGGTCGGTCCCGGTGACGTGTTGATCAAGGTCCTGCGGACCGGCATCTGCGGCACGGATCTGCACATCCGGGCCTGGGACGGCTGGGCCCAGCAGGCCATCACCACCCCGCTCGTGGTCGGGCACGAGTTCGTCGGCGAGGTCGTGGCGACCGGCCGGGACGTCACCGACGTCAAGGCGGGCGACCGCGTCAGCGGCGAGGGCCACCTCGTCTGCGGCAAGTGCCGCAACTGCCAGGCCGGACGGCGCCATCTGTGCCGGGCCACGGTGGGCCTCGGCGTCGGCCGGGACGGCGCGTTCGCCGAGTACGTCGCGCTGCCCGCCGGCAACGTCTGGGTGCACCGCGTCCCCGTCGACCTCGACGTGGCCGCGATCTTCGACCCGTTCGGCAACGCCGTGCACACCGCGCTCTCCTTCCCGCTGGTCGGCGAGGACGTCCTGATCACCGGCGCGGGGCCGATCGGTCTCATGGCCGCCGCCGTGGCCCGGCACGCGGGCGCCCGGCACGTCGTGATCACCGACGTCAGCGAGGAGCGCCTCGACCTGGCCCGCAAGATCGGCGTGAGCCTCGCCCTGAACGTGTCGCAGGCCGAGATCGCCGACGGACAGCGGGAGCTGGGGCTGCGCGAGGGCTTCGACATCGGCCTGGAGATGTCCGGCCGGCCCGAGGCCATGCGCGACATGATCGCCAACATGACGCACGGCGGCCGGATCGCCGTGCTCGGCCTGCCCGCCCAGGAGTTCCCCGTCGACTGGGCCCGGATCGTCACCTCGATGATCACCATCAAGGGCATCTACGGCCGTGAGATGTTCGAGACCTGGTACGCGATGTCGGTGCTGCTGGAAGGCGGACTCGACCTCGCACCCGTGATCACCGGCCGCTACGGCTACCGCGACTTCGAGGCGGCCTTCGCCGACGCGGCCAGCGGCCGCGGCGGCAAGGTCATCCTCGACTGGACCGTGTAATTCTTCGCGTCGTTCCTTAGGAGCTTCTGGAATGTTCGACTCCGTGCGCGACGACCTGCGCGTCACCCTCGACGAGATCCGCGCCGCCGGCCTGCACAAGCCCGAGCGTGTGATCGGCACCCCGCAGTCCGCGACCGTCGCCGTCACCGCGGGCGGCCGCCCCGGCGAGGTCCTCAACTTCTGCGCCAACAACTACCTCGGCCTCGCCGACCACCCCGAGGTGATCGCCGCCGCCCACCAGGCCCTGGACCGCTGGGGCTACGGCATGGCCTCCGTCCGCTTCATCTGCGGCACCCAGGAGGTCCACAAGGAGCTGGAGGCCCGCCTGTCGGCGTTCCTCGGCCAGGAGGACACGATCCTCTACTCCTCCTGCTTCGACGCCAACGGCGGCGTCTTCGAGACCCTCCTCGGCGAGGAGGACGCGGTGATCTCCGACGCCCTCAACCACGCCTCCATCATCGACGGCATCCGCCTCTCCAAGGCCCGCCGCCACCGCTACGCCAACCGCGACCTGGCCGACCTGGAACGGCAGCTGAAGGAGGCGCAGGGCGCCCGGCGCCGGCTGGTCGTCACCGACGGCGTGTTCTCCATGGACGGTTACGTGGCCCCGCTGCGCGAGATCTGCGACCTCGCCGACCGCTACGACGCGATGGTCATGGTCGACGACTCGCACGCCGTCGGCTTCGTCGGCCCGTCCGGCCGCGGCACCCCCGAGCTGCACGGCGTGATGGACCGCGTCGACATCGTCACCGGGACCCTCGGCAAGGCCCTCGGCGGCGCCTCCGGCGGATATGTCGCGGCCCGCGCCGAGATCGTCGCGCTGCTCCGCCAGCGCTCCCGCCCCTACCTCTTCTCCAACACCCTCGCCCCGGTGATCGCGGCGGCCTCGCTGAAGGTCCTCGACCTGCTGGAGGCGGCGGACGACCTGCGGGTCCGGCTCGCCGAGAACACCGCCCTGTTCCGCCGCCGGATGACCGAGGAGGGCTTCGACATCCTCCCCGGCGACCACGCCATCGCCCCCGTGATGATCGGCGACGCGGCGCAGGCGGGCCGGATGGCCGAGCTGCTGCTCGAGCGGGGCGTGTACGTGATCGGCTTCTCCTACCCGGTGGTCCCGCAGGGGCAGGCCCGGATCCGGGTCCAGCTGTCCGCGGCCCACTCGACGGCGGACGTCGACCGCGCGGTGGACGCCTTCGTCGCGGCCCGGGCGCAGCTGGCGGGCTGAACGGAGCCGGCAGGCGAACGGAATCGGCGGGCTGAGCGGAGCCGACGGCTCGAACGGCTCCGCCGGTCCGAGCGGCTCCGACATATTGCGATAATCGACCTCATGATCGAAGCGCGGCGGCTCCACATCCTCCGTGCGGTGGCCGACCACCGCACGGTGACGGCGGCTGCCGCCGCGCTGTATCTGACCCCCTCGGCCGTCTCCCAGCAGCTGGCGGCCCTCGAGCAGGAGACCGGCCACCGCCTCGTCGAGCGCAGCGCCAAGGGGGTACGGCTGACCGCGGCCGGCGAGATCCTGCTCGCCCACACCAACGCGGTCCTCGCCCAGCTGGAGCGGGCCGAGGCCGAGCTGGCCGCGTACGGCTCCGGCGAGGCAGGCACGGTCACCGTCGCCGCCTTCGCCACCGGCATCGCCCAGGTGGTCGCCCCGGCCGTGGCCCACCTGGCCCGCACCGCCCCCGGCATCCGCATCCGCGTCCAGGACGCCGAGGGCGACGCCAGCCTCCCGATGGTCCTGGACCGGCAGGTCGACGTCGCGGTCGCCGTCGAGTACCGAGGGGCCCCGCCCGCCGACGACCCCCGGCTCACGCACGTGCCGCTGTACGCCGAGCCGTTCGACTCCGTCGTCCCGCTCCACCACCGGCTGGCCGAGGCCTCCGAGGTCCCCCTCGCCGAACTGGCCAAGGACACCTGGATCGGCCCCTATCCCGGCAACCCCTGCCACGACGTGGTCGTCCTGGCCTGCGAGAGCGCCGGCTTCCAGCCCCGCCTCGAACACTCCTCCGACGACTTCCGTGCCGTGGTGGCGCTGGCCGCGGCCGACGCGGGCGTGGCCCTCGTCCCGCGCTCGGCGCTCCGCGGCATGGACCTGACCGGCGTGGTCGTACGCCCCGTGGACGGCGTCGCTCCGACCCGCCGCGTCTTCGCGGCCGTACGACGCGGAGCCGAGGACCATCCGCTGATCCGTCCGGTGCTGACGGCCCTGGGCGAGGCGGCCCGCCTGTGAGCCTTCCTTGACACTGGCGTTTCACATCAGGGATATCGTCCCGGATATGAAACAAGTCGAGATGGCCGCCCCCCAACCCGAGGTCCCCGAGCCCGGCGTCCCCGGTCTCGCCGCCCCCGACCCCGTCGACGCCCGCCTCGGCAGCCGCCTCGCCGAACTGCGGACCGAACACGGCTGGTCCCTGGGCGAGTTGGCGGAGCGCACCGGGGTCAGCAAGTCCACCCTGTCCCGGGCCGAACGGGCCGAGACCAGCCCCACGGCAGCCCTCCTCAACCGCCTCTGCAACGTCTACGGCCGGACCATGTCCCAGCTGCTCAGCGAGGTCGAGGCGGAACCCGCGCCCGTGCTGCGCGCCGCCGAACAGCAGGTGTGGGAGGACCGTGCCTCCGGCTTCGTACGCCGGTCCGTGTCACCGCCGCACGGCGGACTGCGCGGCGAACTCGTCGAGGGCCGCCTCGCGGCGGGGGCGGACATCGCCTACGACCGCCCGCCCGTGCCCGGCCTGGAGCAGCACATCTGGGTGCTCGACGGGAGCCTGGCCGTGACGGCGGAGGGGGCCGAGCACCTCCTGGACCGCGGCGACTGCCTGCGGCTGCGGGTGTGGGGGCCGACGCGGTTCCGGTGTGCCGGGCCGGGGGAGGCGCGGTACGTGCTGGCGGTGGTGCGGCCGTGAGGACCCTGCGGCTGGAAGCGGATCAACTGCAGGAACATGTGGGGGAGTTGGCCGAGCTGCTGGCCGACACGGTGAACGGTGGGGCGTCCGTCGGCTTCCTCGCCCCCTTCGAGCGGGAGCAGGCCGTCGCCTGGTGGCGGGAGCGGGCGGCCGCCGTGGCCGCCGGCCGACTCGCCGTCTGGGCCGCGCTGGACGGCGCCGGCCGGACCGTCGGCACGGTCGGCCTCGCCTTCCCCTACCCCGGCAAACCCAACAGCCCGCACCGCGCCGAGCTGGTGAAGCTGATGGTCCACCGCGACGCCCGGGGTCAGGGCATCGGACGCGGGCTGCTGGCCGTCGCCGAGGAGGCCGCGGCCGCCGCCGGGATCACCCTGCTCCATCTGGACACCGAGACGGACAGCGCCGCCGAGCACCTCTACCGCTCGGCCGGCTGGACCCGCGCCGGCGTCATCCCCGACTACGCCCTCGACCCCGCCGGGGTGCTGCGCCCGACGACCCTCTACTACAAGCACGTGGGCGCTCCGGCCAGGTGACTGTCGGTGGCAGGGGCTACGGTTCGGGGCATGCCGGAAGCCGAAGACGTACGCCGTGTCGCCCTGTCCCTGCCGGACACCAGCGAGAAGATCGCCTGGAGCATGCCCACGTTCCGGGTCGCCGGGAAGATGTTCGCCACGCTGCCCGAGGACGAGACCTCCATCGCCGTGCGCTGCCCCAAGGAGGAGCGCGACGAACTGGTGCTCGCCGAGCCGGGCAAGTTCTGGATCGCCGACCACGAGGCCCAGTTCGCCTGGGTCCGGGTCCGGCTCGCCGCGCTGGAGGACGAGGGCGAGCTGCGCGACATCCTCGCCGACTCCTGGCGGCAGGCGGCCCCGCCCCGACTGCTCGACTCCTACCCGGCGTTGGGGCTGCCGGACGGAAAGTGATCACCCCATCCGCACCGTCGCGGCCGGCCGGGGCAAAAGGCGTGCGCGACCACCGAGCCGAGTGCGGTATTGTTTCCCTGCACGTTTCGCCCGGGGAAACCCCAGGTCAAACGGCACCGGGACGTGGCGCAGCTTGGTAGCGCACTTGACTGGGGGTCAAGGGGTCGCAGGTTCAAATCCTGTCGTCCCGACTTTACGAAGTCGCAGGTCAGAGGCCATGTCGGAGCAATCCGGCATGGCCTCTTGATCATTTTTGGTGAGACCTCGGGCACCGAGGCGCCTGGCCCCGGTGGTCAGTTCTCGAGCCGCCAGTGCTGGTTCGCGCCGCCCGTGCAGTTCCACAGCTGGACTTTCGTTCCGTTCACGGTCCCCTGGCCGTTGGCGTCCAGGCAGAGTCCCGACTGCGCTGCGGTGATCGTGCCGTCGGGATTGACGTTCCATTGCTGGTCCGGCTGCCCGGTGCAGTCCCAGATCGCCGCGGGGGTGCCGTTGCCCGCGGACTGGCCGACGCCCAGGCACTTGGTGCCGTAGACCGTCAGCTGCTTTCCGGTGCTGTAGGTCCACCGTTGGTTGGAGCCGCCGTTGCAGTCCCACAGTTGTGCCTGCGTGCCGTTGGCCGTCGTGGAGTTGTTGATGTCCAGGCAGCGCCCCGACTGCTGCCCGACGATCTCCTGGTTGCCGGAGGGCGGTGGCGGCGGCTGGTTCGAGCCGAACTGTGTGAAGAACTGCCACACCGCTGCCGACGTCCAGGTGCGCCAGCCGTCACCGGTGGAACCGTCTATGGGACCGGGGTCATGGCCCGCTCCGTCGAACGCGGCCCAGACGACGGGGTATCCGGACCTGCATCCGGAGTAGGTGGTGATGATGTGCGTCAGGCTTCCGTAGGCCGGCTCGGGCGGGTTCTGCGGGGTGCAGCCGTTGTTCCGGACGAAGGTGTCGCGCAGGTCCCGTCCCGACTGGATGGGCAGCACGTTGTCCCTGAGGCCGTGCAGACCCATGTAGGCGATGGGCTGGTTGCCGCCGTCGCACCCGCTGAGGTTCGCGCCGGAGTAGACCGCGACCGCACGGAAGACCGTCGCCCGGGAGCAGGCGAGGGCGTAGGACATGGCACCGCCGTAGCTGAAGCCCGCGGAGAACAACTGGGTGGTGTCGACGCACAGACCTGCTTCGATCTGGCTGACCATGGCGTCGACGAAGGCCACGTCCTGGCCGCCGGGATTGGCCCAGCCGTTGCCGTTGCCCTGGGGGGCGACGAAGATCGTGCCGTTGCCCGCGTTGCCCGCGTTGCCCGCGTTGCCCGCGTTGTCCGCCAGGCGCCGCAGGCCGTAGTAGGACCAGTTGTATCCGTCCGTTCCGCCCGAGTCGACGTCGTTGGCCGTGCCGCCCCGCCAGTGGAAGCCGAAGATCAGCCGGTAGGGGTGGTTGTTGTCGTAGCCGGCCGGGACCCGCAGGATGTAACTGCGCGTCTGGCCGCCGCTCTGGATCGTGTGGGTGCCACTGGTCAGGGCCGGGGCCTTGCCGCAGCCGGCGGTCGCACTGAGGGCGCCGGGAGTCGTGGTCGACGCGGGCGTCCCGGGGCCGCTGCCGAACGAGGAGCCCGCGGCCGACAGGACGAGAAGTAACGCAGCCGCGATGGACGTCAGGAGTGGTGTGCGTTTCATGCGCTCCTTCTTCCGTGGTGGGGGGTTGGACAGGGCGCGTCGGTCACCGGGGCGGCTCACACGCCGGTGATGGTCCATGCGTTGTTGGTGCTGGAGTTCGGCGTCCACAGCACCGCGGTCGAGCCCACCGCGGTGCTGCCGCTGCCGTCGAGCGCGGTGCCGGTGCCGCGGTTGACGATCTGGTAGCGGTCGCCGCCGAGGCCGACCAGCGACCACTGCTGGTTGTTGCCCCCGTTCCACGCCTCCTGCCGGGCGGGAGCACCGTTGGCGGAGTTGCCCCAGCTGTCGGCGGCCATGCCGTTGGTGCGGTTGATGATGCGGTAGTAGCCGTTGCCGAGGTCGATCAACTGCCACTGCAGGTTGGCGCTGCCGTCGTAGTTCCACTGCTTGAGGTTGGAGCCGGCGGCGACGTTGCCCCCGCTGTCGAGCACCAGCCCGCTGGTCACGTTGGCGATCTTCACCCAGGTCGTCGAGCCGCCCGGTGCGCCCAGGACGGGAATCTCACCGGAGAAGGTGAGCTTGACCGTGTACGCCAGTGCGCTGAACGGCGGGTTCGACGAGGGCATGGCCAGATGAAGGCCGCTGCCGTCCTGCGTCGGGGTGGGCAGGTTGACGTAGGTGCCGGCCGCGTTGTCGAGCAGTTGAGCGCCGGTCAGGCTGCTGAGGTTGATCCGGTTGGAGTTCAGCGTCGTGATGGTCGTGGTGCCGCCCTGCCAGCCCAGCGTGGTGGCGTAGAGCACCTTGTTGTCCTGGCTGCGGGTGAACCGGATGTCCTTCGGAGTGCCGGCCACCGGGCCGCTGAACGAGCCACCGCCCATCGGCGTGGGGCCCTCGCCGTAACTGGTCCAGGAGCGGGTGCCGTAGATCGCCTCTCCGAAGCGGCCGAGCCAGTCGCCCATGGCGAGCAGGATCGACTGCTGTCCGGAGGGGATGGTGCCGTCGGCCATCGGGGCGATGTTCAGCAGCATGGTGCCGCCCTTGCTGACGCGGTCGATCAGCGAGTGCAGCAGTGCCTGCGTCGAGTAGTAGCCGATCCCCACCGTGTAGCACCAGCTGGAGGAGGAGATGCTGTCGTCGGTCAGCCAGTAGGGGGTGAGCAGTCCGGCCGGGCCGCCGCGCTCGAAGTCGAAGACCTCGCCCTTGTTGTCGAGGCCGTCCTTGTAGGTCGCGGCCACGTCCTTGTTCCAGGAGACGGCCTGGTTGTAGTAGTGCGCGAGGAACTGGAGCCGGTAGGACTCCTGTACCAGGTTCAGGTCGAAGTCCTGCCAGAGCAGGTCCGGCTGGTAGGTGTCGATGACCTCGACCAGCTTGTCGTACCAGAGCTTGTTCTCCGCGGCCGAGCCCTGCTGGCCGAAGAGGACGCGCAGGGCCGGGTCCGACTGGGACGGCACGTGGTCGTAGTAGCCGTTGAAGTGGTAGGCGTGGTGCAGGGACGCCATGAACTTCAGGCCCTGCCCTCGGATGGCCTGCGCGTGCAGCCCCACGAGGTCGAGTCGGGGGCCGTGCTGGACGGAGTTCCACGGGTTGGCGCGGCTGTTCCACATGGAGAAGCCGTCGTGGTGCTCGGCGACCGGGCCTGCGAACCGCGCGCCCGCGGCCTTGAACAGCCGCGCCCAGGCGTCCGGGTCCCAACGGCCGCCCTGCGAGGCGAGCTTGGGGGCGAACTGCACGAAGTTGCCCGCCTTGTCGCGGGCTCCGTCGATGAAGTTGTTGTACGGCCACGCCGAGGGGTCGCCGTAGGTGGCGATGTGGTGCTGGTTCTCGGCCGAGCCGCCCACGTACATGTTGCGCGGGTACCACTCGTTGCCGAACGCGGGGACGCTGAAGACGCCCCAGTGGTAGTAGATGCCGAACTTGGCGTCCTTGAACCAGGCCGGAGCCGGGGGGTGTTGGTCCACGGAGGGCCAGCTCGCGGTGTAGCTCGTGGGGCCGTCGGTCGCGGCGGCCTCGGGGGCGAACCGCAGCAGGCCGAGGGCCGTGGCCGCGCCGGCCGCCGCCAGCAGCCGGCGGCGGCTGATCGGAAGGGGTGAGGAAGTCATGCGGACCTCTCGGCGTCATTGACGGGGTGGGTGTTCGCAGATCTCACAGGGCACCGGATCAGTTCAGTTGCGCGCCCACTTCTGGTTGCTGCCGCCGCTGCAGGTCCACAGCTCCAGCAGCGTGCCGTTGGCCGTTCCCGCGCCGGTGGCGTCCAGGCACAGGCCGGACTGGGCGCCGGTGATCGTGCCGTCGGTGTTGAGCGTCCACTGCTGGTTGCCGCCGCCGTCGCAGGTCCAGATGTCGACCTTGGTGCCGGGGCTGGTGCCGCCGCCCGAGGCGTCCAGGCAGGCGTTGCCGTAGACCCGCAGTTCACCGGCGGGGGTGCTCGTCCACTGCTGGTTGCTGCCGCCGTTGCAGTCCCACAGCTCCACCTGGGTGCCGGACGTCTGCGACTGGTTCGGCACGTCCACGCACCGGCCGGAGCCTGCCCCGACGATCGCCGCGGTCGTGCCGCCGCCGGGTCCGCCGCTGCCGGGGGTGAGGGACAGGTTGTCGAACTGTGCCGTCTCGCCCTGGCTGGTCGCGTAGCCGACCTGTCCGGAGGCCCAGGTGCGGTCGCTGACGGAACCGACCGTGGAACCGTCGACGACGGCGGTGAGGGTGGTGCCGGAGAAGGCCAGCGCCAGGGTGTGCCACCGGTTGGTGCCCAGTGCCGCGGTATTGCCGTGGGCGAGGGTGGAGACATTGCCATTGGTGTCGGAGTTCAGGATCGACCAGGCACCGGTGTCGCTGACCCGCAGGTGGTAGGCGTTCAGTCCTCCGGTGCTGCTGTAGTCCTGGCCGCCCGCGCGCCCTATCAGCTCGGCGTATCCCGGCTGTTCCAGCAACACGTCGGACGAGACTGTGTAGTTGCTCCAGCCGGTGTCACCGAGCAGGGCGTGCGGGTCGGACAGCGCGTCCCAGGTGATCGGTTTCTGCGGGCTCATCTGGCGCACGCACTTGCCGCTGCGGCCGCCGCCGCAGGCCGCCACCTCGAAGGCGCCCTGCCAGTCCAAGAGGTACTTCGCCTCGGTGCCGGTGGCGTAGCCGTCGAAGGAGTCGCTGTACGGCATGCTCATCGTGCCCTGGGCGGGGCCGGTGGCAGTGCCCTTGCCCTGGCCGGTCGTGGTGGTCAGGGTGTAGACGTGATGGGGCTGCACGGTCAGGCTGAAGCCGCCGCCGGACGGGGTGATGTCCGTGGCGTGCACGAAGTAGTCGGCCTGGTTGCCGGAGTTGACGTCGGTCGACCAGACGTGGACGGCTCCGGTGGACAGCCCTCCGGTGACGTCGAAGTTCAGAGTCTGGGCGCTGCCGGCGTCCATGGTCTCGATGACCGTGGAGTAGTCGGAGTTGTTCGGGGACTTCAGCGAGACGTAGCTGCCGTTGTTCCGGTTGCCGCCGATGTAGCCGCTGGAGGCGTCGAGGTACTTCCAGCCCGGGGCTGTGAACTGGCTGGTGTGCGCCATCACCCAGGTGTTCTTGCCGATCGCGTAGTGGCCGGACCAGGGCTGCGAGGCCAGCGCGAGCCCCATGGTGGGATACGGCAGGTTGGGCGTGATCGCCGCGACCACCGGCCAGTTGAGGTACGCGGTCATGCGGCCGTCGATGTATCCGCGGTTGATCCCGCGGGCCATGGCCGACGCTCCCGCGTTGTAGTCGTCGGAGCCGTTCTCGCTCGCCCACAGAGACTTTCCGGACGACGTGGCGGCCGACGGAACCGAGCAGTTGGACTGGGAGGAGCGGTAGCCGCAGGGGTAGTGCGTGCCGATGACGCTCACCGCGGCGGCGAACGCCGGGTTGGAGTTGACGTCGCCCGCCACGTTCCAGTCCGAGTCGGCCGCTACGATCTTGACGCTGCCGTAGCCGTTGGAGTTGAGCGCGCTGCGCAACTGCTCGTACCAGGAGATGTTGTAGCCGCGCTCGTTCCAGCCGCCGAGGTAGTCGATGGTGAGGCCGTGCTGTTTGGCGCAACCCAGCCATGAGACCAGGTAGTTGACCATGTCGGTGGACCAGAAGTTCCCGCCGCCGATCCAGCCGGGAGCGCCCCAGGCGAGGCCGTACAGCTTGATGTTCGGGTTGCGGGCCTTGGCCTGCTCCATCAGCCACCATTCGTAGCCGCGGTCGCAGTTCAGGTCGGAGCGGGTGTGCTGGTGGCTGGGCTCGGCTCCCGAGGTGGAGTTGGTGTCTCCGCCGATCTCGGCCTTGAGGATCTGCAGGGAGGCGCCGTAACCGGGCTTGAAGAGGTAGTCGAGGACCTGGCCGCGTTCGGGCTCGGGGTAGTCGATCAGGAGTCTGCTGTTGCCGCCTCCGCCGCTGATCGCGCCGACGCCGTCGAAGGTCCGTCCGCCGGACGCGCCGTTGACGGTGATGGAGGTGGCGGCGTGGGCCGTGGCGGCGGCCGTGCCGACGAGGCCGCCGGCGGCCAGGACGAGGCCCGCGAGCACGGCCGTCGAGGCGCGCAGGCGCCGTAACAGCCGTCTGAATGCTGACACGGTGGGGGGTTCCTTTCGCAGGTCGGTGGGGTTCGCGGTCGGTGGGGTCCGCGTCGGGTGCGGTATGTATCAGCGGACGGCGAAGTCCTGGTTGGTGCCCGGCGCGTTCTTGCACTGCCACTGGTCCAGTTGCTGTCCCGCGGTGCCGCCGGCGCCGTAGACGTCCAGGCACAGACCGCTGTTGCGGTTCTGGAAGGCGTAGGTCCCGTCGGACTGGCGCACGGGCAGCCAGAGGGCGTTCGCCGCCGTGCCGGGGGCCTGCTGGACGATGTCCGGGGTGCCCGCCGCCGTGGAGCCGCCGGCGACCGCCACGTCCTGGCCGGAGCTCTGGGTGCGCAGTTCGCCGTAGCCGTCCGAGGCCGGCACGAACCGGAACTGCTGGTTGCTCTGCCCGTTGCAGGTCCACTGGTCGATCGCGGCGCCCGCGGTGCCGGAGTTGCCGTACACGTCAAGGCACAACTGGTCGCTCGCGACCACGAGCTGGTGGTAGCCGTCCGGGAAGCTCCCGCCGCCGGACGTTGCCGGGGTGAGATGGACGGCGAAGGCGTCGTGCGCGCTCTGGAACGTGAACGGCACGGTGACCGAGCCGCCGGAGGTGCTGACGTTCTGGTCGTACACGGTCTGTGGGGCGGCGAGCGGCGCCTGGTCCGGGATGCGGTGCACGGTGACGTGGACGCTGCCGGCGTTCGTCAGCCACGGGACGGACGACAGCCCGTTGAAGGTCACCGATGCGGCGCCGGTGTAGCCGTTGGAGTCGCCGATGACGGCCACCGCGCGCCCGGCGGCGGAGTCCTCGGAAGCGGCGATGGCCGTCGAGCCGACCTGGCCGGAGGTGTCGACGAGGGTGCCCGTCATGTCGGCGTAGTCCCGAAGCGCCCACCAGTTGCCGGTCGGCTGCCAGCTGCCCCCGCTCTGGGTGAGGACTCCCGTCAGGTTGGGGGTGACGCAGCACACCCAGTTGCCGCGCATGGCGTTGGCGTACCCGGACTGCGCGAACCGCGCCAGGTACCAGGCCGTCACCCCGGCGGTCTGCCGGTCGGCGGGCTGGTACTCGTTGGCGGACAGCGGCCGCGCCCCGATGCCCGCCGAGCTGAGCGCACTGTTGAGGGACTGCGCGACGGTGACGGGGTCGTCGACGTCGCCCTCGTCATGGTTGGTGATCATGTCCGGCACCGTCCCGGCCGCCTTCACGTGCGCGAGCCAGGTCTGCCATTCACCCGGGTTGCGCTGCGGGGTGAACGCGAGGGACGGTCCCACGATCTGCGCGTCGGGGGCGATGCGCCGGATCTCCCGGTAGGCGGTGTCCCACATCTGGAAGTACTGGGCGCTGTTGACACCCCGGGTCCAGAAGTAGGAGATGTCGGGCTCGTTCCAGATGTCGTAGGAGAACTTCAGTCCCGACGCCTGGAGCGCTCCCACGGTGGAGTCGATGAAGCTGACCCAGTTCCCGCAGTTGCCGTTGTCGCACGGGTACGTCGTGTTGGACGGCTGGCCGCCGTTCGCGCCGTAGATGTCACTGACGAGCACCTGGTACTGCGCGTGGTACGGCGGCCGGGTCAGCCGTTTCGCCTGCGCGATGATCGAGTCGACGTCGGCCCGACTGGCCGCACCGTACTGGTAGTTGTCCTTGATCCAGCCGCCGGAGAACCAGCCCCCGCCGCGGAAGGCGTTGATCCCCAGCGGCTGGATGAACTGGTCCACGGGTTGGCTGCCGTCCTGGGTGAAGCCGTAGAGAAACCCCTCACCCACACCGGTCGACGGGCCTCGCGTCGACGCCAGGTTCACGCTCAGCGCCTCGCCCGCGGCGGCACGGCTCCCGGCCGCCGACAGCAGTTGCAGCACGAACGCCAACACGACGCCGACGGCGAGCAGCACACGGCGGTCCCTCGCTCGCGTCCTCATACGGACCTCCTATGGGCCAGGGGTTCAGCGATACAGCGATTCGGCGATACAGCGATTCATCGGGTCAGCTCAGGTCAGCTCAGCGACCACTTCTGGTTGGATCCGCCGTTGCAGGTCCACAGCTGTACGAGGCTGCCGTTGGCGGTGGCGGCGCCGGTCACGTCCAGACACAGGCCGGACTGGGCACTGGTGACGGTGCCGTCGGCGTTGAGGTTCCACTGCTGGTTGGTCTGGCCGTTGCAGGGCCAGGTGATGACCTTCGTGCCCGGACTGGTGCCCTTGTTGTAGGCGTCCAGGCACAGTTGGCGGCTGCCGGAGTACACGGTGAGCTGGTGGGACGCGGTCGCGGTCCACGTCTGGTTCACCGCGCCGTTGCAGTCCCAGATCTGCGGCTGCGTACCCGCCGTCGTGGATGCGCCCGGCACGTCGAGACACTTGGCCGCACCCATCGCATGCACGGCACCCGTCGTGCCGCTACCGCTTCCCGTGCCGTAGCCGGCGGCGGTGACGGCGGCCTGTACGGCGTTCTCGGTGGCGTCGGAGGGGTAGCCCGCCGTCATCGCGCCTTCGAAGAACTCGCCCACGCCATTGGGACTGTTGTCGCCCCCGGTGCCGAGCAGGACCGAACTGTCGACCTTCATCGGCGAGTAGCCGTTCGGCAGCGGACCGGAGAAGGTGGTGGTCAGGCCGCCGCTCGTGCCGTTGCCGTATTTGAGGGTGAAGTTGCTGGTGCCGTTGTTCTTCAGCCACGCGCTGACGAACGGATAGTGCACGCCGGGGTTGTTCGGGTCCTTGTTGGAGCCGGTGTTGGTGTGGAACATGCCGTTCTCCAGGTCGGCCTCGACCCAAGGGCCGCTGCCCGTGCAGCCGCCGAACCAGCAGGCGGTGCCCCAGTAGATGGCGTTCATGGTGGCGTTGCCGGTGTCCGTGTGGGAGTTCTCGCCGCTGCCGTAGTCGAAGCAGCACCACTGGCTCGTGTAGTTCGACGAGGTCACCATGTAGATGCCCTCGGGCTGGGCGCCGGTGGGCACGCCGTTCGCGTGGTCGAGCCGGTAACCGACACCCGGGGTGACCTTGACACCGAACACCTGGTGACCGGCCGCGGTCACCGGCAGGGCCATGGCGTCCGCCCCGACGTCGGATCCGTTCGGACCCGGGCCCTTCCAGTAGCCGCCCCAGGAGATCGGCATGTCGTTGTGCCTGGTGGTCTGGTCGTAGATCTTCGTGATCGTGCACGACGTGCCCGCGCAGAACGACACCTGGGAGGCGCCGTCGGCGTACCCGCCCGGAGCGAGCACCCCGATGTCGCGGTAGCTGTGGTCGGAGGACCGCTGGATCTGGTACAGCGGCCCGTTGTACGCCGCGAAGAGTGCCCTCGTGGTGGCGTGCGCCGTGACGCACGGCGTACCGCCCGCCGCGTAGAGGTCGCACGGGAGCGACGCGTCCGCCGCGGGCACGGGCGCGTGGACGGCGGCGGGTGTGCCGGTCCTCGCGGAGGTGGCGAACGAGGGTGTCCCGAGCGCGGCCAGGGCCATCGCCAGGGCGATCAGGAGCACGGCCGGGAAACGCCTTCGTCGGCGATCGGTTGCTGATCCGGGCAAGGAGACCTCCTGGGTGGCGGTGCCGCCGTACGGCGGCACCGAAGCTGCCGGTGGCCGTGGGGAGGACGGGGTCATCCCAGCGTCCACCGCTGGCCGCTGCCGCCGTTGCAGGTCCACAGCTGGGCGAGGGTTCCGTCAGCCGTGGCCCCGCCGGTGACGTCGAGGCACAGACCGGACTGGGCGCCGGTGATCGTGCCGTCGGAGTTCAGCGTCCACTGCTGGTTGCTCTGGCCGTTGCACTGCCAGATCTCCACCTTCGTCCCCGGTGCGGTCTGGTTGTTGTAGGCGTCCAGGCACATCTGACCGCTGCCGGAGTAGACGGTGAGCTGGTTGGAGGTGGTGTGCGTCCAGGTCTGGTTGGCGCCGCCGTTGCAGCTCCAGATCTCCACCTGGGTGCCCGCGGTCGTGGTGGAGTTCGGCACGTCCAGGCACTTGCCCGCGCCGACCGCGTGCAGCGGGCCGGTCACGCCGGTGCCGCCGCCACCGCTGGTGCCGCCCGCGACCCGGTACATGACCGTGCCGTGCGCCGGTACCGAGGCGCTGATGGTGCCGGAGGTGGTCGAGGACGCGCCCGACCACAGGTCGGTGAGGGTGTAGGCGGACGCCCCGGTCTTCCCGATCGCCGAAGCGGTTGTGGTGATGGTCGCGGTGGAGCCCGTCTCGTTGAACAGGGCCACCGACACGTCCCCGTTGGCGAGCGGCTTGGCCAGCACGTCCAGGCCGCCCGAGGAGGACACCATGGTCCCCTGCTTGCCGAGGGAGTCCTGGTCGACCGCGATCACCCGGGAGTTGGTCAGGACGGACAGGGTGGAGGCACTGGCCGAGGGGATGTTGGTGCCCGCGATCAGCGGTGCGGCCATCTCCGCCCACAGACTGAACTCGCTGCGGCTCTCGGTGGCCGTCATCGAGCCGTTGCCGACCTCCAGCATGTCCGGGTCGTTCCAGTGGCCGGGGCCCGCGTAGGAGGCCAGTCCCACGTTGCTGTGGAAGATCGACAGCATGCTGGAGAAGGTCGGGCTGATGTCCCCGGTGGTGCGCCAGCTGTTGCCGACGTCCGCGCCCCAGGTCCACACGTTCTCCTGGCCCCAGTTGCACAGGCTGTACAGGATCGGCCGTCCGGTGGCCGCCAGGGCGTCCCGCATCGCGGTGTACCGGGTGCGCGCCGGCACGCCGGTGTTGTTGCAGTTGTCGTACTTCAGGTAGTCGACGCCCCATGCCGCGAACGACTGCGCGTCCGTGGTCTCGTGGCCCAGACTGCCCGGGTATCCCGCGCAGGTCGCGGTGCCCGCGTCCTCGTAGATCCCCAGCTTCAGCCCCAGCGAGTGCACGTAGTCCGCGGTGCCCTTGATGCCGTCGGGGAACTTCGCCGGGTCCGGCACCAGGTGGCCGCCGGAGTCCCGGCTCTGGGTCATCCAGCAGTCGTCGATGTTGACGTACGTGTAGCCGGCCGCCTGCATGCCGTTGGTGTGCATCGCCTGCGCGGTGGACTTGATCAGCGACTCGGAGACGTTGCAGCCGTAGGCGTTCCAGTCGTTGAAGCCCATCTGCGGGGTCGGCGCGAGCCCGTTGCCGAGTGCGGCGGCGGGCCCTGCCGTGCCGAGGGAGAGGAGGGGGGCGGTCGCGGTGAGCAGCACGGCCGAGAAGGCCAGCGCGAGGGTTCTGCGCAGGGAGCGCAGCGGGGGCAGCGACCGGGGATGCCTGGCTCTCGCAGTGTTCATGGGCATAAGTCATCGACTCCTGGAGCGAGTTGGGGAGCTGGGTGCGGGTCAGCGGTAGCCGGCGGCGGTGATGTCGGCCTGTACCGCGTTGTCGGTCGCGTCGGAGGGGTAGCCGGTGACCATGGCTCCCTCGTAGAAGGTGCCGGCGCTCAGGTTGGCGCCGCCGCCGGGCTTGCAGCAGTCGCCGCCGCTGCCCAGCACGATGGCCCCTTGCTTCTTCATGGGGCTGTATCCGCCGGGCAGCCCGCCGTCCCACAGGGTGGTCAGGCTGCCGGACTGGGCGTTGCCGCCCTTGAGGGCGAACCTCGACGTGCCGTTGTTCTTCAGCATCGCGGTGACGAACTTGCTCGGAAACGCCCGCTGGTTGGGGTTCCAGGACTGGCTGCCGCCGGGGTACAGGCCCCATTCGAGATCGGCCTGCACCCAGGGGCCGCTGCCCGAACAGCCGCCGAACCAGCACTCGGTGCCGAAGTTGATCGCGTCCATCGCCCCGGCGGCGTCGGCCTTCCTGGTCGTCTCGCTGTTGCCGTAGTCGAAGCAGCAGCCGTTGTTGACGTGGGTGCCGCTGGTCACCATGTACGCCCCTTCGGGTGCGGCACCGGTCGGCACGCCCGTCAGATGGCCGTCCCGCCAGTAGCTGTTGCCGGGGTTGATGTACAGCGAGTACGCCTTGGTGCCGCCGGCCGTCAGCGACTCGGACGTCGCTTTCGCGGGACTGCTCTGACTCGACCCCGGGACCTGGGCCGATCCCTGGTACCACAGGTCGTTTCCGTGTCCGGACTGGTCGCGGACGACCGTGATCACGCACGAGGTGCCCGCGCAGAACGCGTCCTGCGCCGCCGCGTCGGCGAAGCCGCCCGCCGCCAGGACGCCGATGTCCCTGGTGGCGTTGTCCGAGGCGCGCCTGACCTGGTAGAGGGAACCGTTGTACGAACCGTAGAGCGCCCGCACGGTGCTGTGCGCGGCGACGCACGGCGTACCGCCCGCGGCGTAGATGTCGCACGGGCCCGTCCCACCGGTCGGAGGCGGAGGTGTCGACGTGGTCCACTTCTGGTTGCTCTGTCCGTTGCAGGTCCACAGGATGACCGCGGTGCCGTCGGCCGTTCCCGCCCCACTCACGTCCAGGCAGAATCCGGAGGCGACTCCGGTGACGGACCCGTCGGAGTTCTGTCGCCAGACCTGGGTCGCCCGCCCGTCGCACCCCCGGATGACCACCGGGGCTCCGGGAGCCGTCCGGGTGTCGTAGGCGTCCACGCACCGGGTGCCGTTCATCGTCCTCAGCTCACCCGCCGCCGTGAACTCGAACGCCTGGTTGGCCTGGTCGTTGCAGTCCCAGATCTCCAGCCCCGTGTCCGGTGTGTCGACGTTGCCCTCGACGTCCAGGCACCGCCCCGACGCCGAACTCACCAGGGCTGCCGCGGACGTCGGCGCCGACCAGGTCGGCGCGGTCGCCAGCAACATGGCCAGCAGCGCCATCACGGATACGGCGGCCGCGGCCGGTAAGCGTGACGCACGAGCCGCGGGGCTGCGGTGCGGAGCGGATGGAGGCTGCATTCTGTGTCCTCGGCTATGCGGGGGAGGGAGGGGACGAAGAGTGCCGTGCACGCACAGGGAACACTCAGACATCCCATGTCGCATAGTGATCCCATAGGGTCATGGGCCTGTCAATAGAAGTTTCCGAGTCTTCCGGAGCGCGATCCATCCCATGTTTTCCCTGGTCGGGCCGCTCTTAGGGCAGCCGAAACCCGCGTCCGGCGACGACCAGGAGTGCCGGACGCGGCGTTCGTCGGGGGATCAGGTGCGAGCGTCGGGTGCCGGTCGCCTCACCTGAAGTTCCAGTGCTGGTTGGCGCCGCCGTTGGAGTCCCAGACCTGGACGGGGCTCCCGTTGGCGGTCTGCCCCGCGGGGACCTCCAGCGCCCGGCCGGACGCGGCATTGGTCAGGGTGTAGGACCCGTCGCCGTTCCGGCTCGCCCGCCAGTGCTGGTTCGCGCCGCCGTTGTTGTCCCAGATCGTCATCCGTGTGCCGTTGCCGGTCTGGCCACCGGGCTCGTCCAGCACCCGCCCACTGGCGATGTTGGTCAGCGTGTACGAGCCGTCGCTGTTCTGGTTCGCCCGCCACTGCTGGTTCGCGGCGCTCCCGTTGGCGTCCCAGACCTGCACCGGGGTGCCGTTCCCGGTCTGCCCGCTGGGCACGTCCAGCACCCGCCCCGCGGAGGCCACGCTCACCTGGTACACCTGGCCCGAGACGATGCCGCCGCCCGGGTTCCCCGAACCGCCGCCGCCCAGCGCGGACAGGACCGCGTCGTAGGCGGGCTTCTTGTTGCCGTTGTTGTCGAACAGCAGCGGGTTCTCGCCGCTGCGCCAGGAGTCGTTGTCCCGGATGCCCCACACGGTGATGCCGGTGCAACGCGCGACGTTCATGCATGCCTTGATGGTGTTGGAGTATGCCGTCGGTGACGCCTGGGCGATGTCCAGCTCGGTGATCTGTACGTCGACGCCGAGCGCGGCGAAGTTCGACAGCGTGGTCTGGAAGCTCGCGGGCGGACCGCCGGTGCCGAAGTGGGACTGGAAGCCGACGCAGTCGATGGGCACGCCGCGCGACTTGAAGTCGCGCACCATGTTGTAGACGCCCTGGGTCTTGGCGTCGCTCCAGTTCTCGATGTTGTAGTCGTTGTAGCAGAGCTTGGCCGCCGGGTCGGCCGTCCGCGCGGTGCGGAACGCCTCCTCGATGAAGCCGTTGCCCAGCACGTCCTGGAACACCGAACTGCGGTGCTGGCCGCTGCCGTTGTCGGCGAACGCCTCGTTGACCACGTCCCAGGCGTAGATCTTGCCCTTGAAGTGGTTCATCTCGGTGGTGATGTGGTTGTCCATCACGCCGCGCAGGGTGTTCGCGTCCCTGATGGAGCTGACCCAGGACGGGAGCTGGGAGTGCCAGACGAGGGTGTGCCCGCGCATCCGCTGTCCGTGCGCGGCGGCGTGGTTGACGATCTGGTCGCCGGGCCCGAAGTTGAAGTTGCCGCGGGACGGTTCGGTGGTGTCCCACTTCATCTCGTTCTCCGGGGTGATCATGTTGAATTCCCGGTCGAGAATCGTGGAGTACGTCGAGTCGCCGAGCTTGGCGGCGGGCACGGCCGTGCCGAAGTAGCGGCCGCTGTCGGCCGCTGCCGCGCCCAGCGTGCCGGAGGCCGCGTGGGCGGCGGGGCTCGCCGGGCCGGCCAGGGCCAGAGCCGTGCCGGCTGCCAGGACGGCGGCCAGGGCCAAGGCCTTGCGTGGACGGGGCTCTGCGTTGAGCCAGGGCATGAGGGATCGTTCTCCTTGTGTGTAGTGGGGGGATCGGGACACCGACCACAAGCCGGTGCCGGGGCCGAGTCGGGCCGGTCACAGAGCCGAGCTGACCGGCAGTGCGGTCCACTGCTGGTTGGATCCGCCGTTGCAGTCCCACAGGACCAGTTGCGTACCGTCGGTGGCAGACGCACCGGGGTCGTCGAGACAGCGGCCGGAAACGGGGTTGCGGTAACCGCCGTTGTAGGCCTGCCACTGTTGGTTGGTGCCGCCGTTGCAGTCCCAGATCTCGATCTTGGTGCCGTTGGCGGTACCGCCGCTCGTGGCGTCCAGGCACTTCCCGAGCGCCCGCAAGGTGCCGTCCGAGCGCGCGGACCACAGCTGCGCGTCGGCACCGTTGCAGGACCAGATCTGCACGGCGGTTCCGTTGGCGCTGTTGCCGCCGTTGACGTCCAGGCACTTCCCCGCGACCCCGGAGCGCACCGGCTCGCCCACGGAGACCGGCGGCTTGATCCAGCCTGCCGCGTCCGCGGCCTGGACCCCGGCGTTGAAGGCGTCAGCCATCTTGCCGAAGCCGTTGTCGTTGGGGTGCAAGGAATCGGACAGGTCCGCGGTGGTCAGAGCGCTCATGTCCACCAGGCGTACATGCTTGCCGGCGGCCTGCTCGGCCTGGACGATGCCGGGCAGTTTGGCGTTGAACGCGGGGCGGGTGGCCTCCTCGGTGCCGCTGGTGGAGACGATCACGGTGCCGACGAGGACGGTCGCGTCAGGGGCGTCGGCCGTGATCTGGTCGATGAGCGCATGGAGCCGTTCGGCGGCGGGTTCAGCCTGAGAGCCGCCGTTCAGATCATTGGTGCCGATCTCCAGGGTGATCACGTTGGGCCGGTACCGGGCCAGCACGGAGTCCGCGATGCCGGCTATCTCGCCGATGTGCCAGCCGGAGTGGCCTTCGTTGTCGGGATCTGACATCGTGCCGTTGCGGCCCGATCCCACGAAGTCCAGGGCATGCCCCTCGTTCACCAACCGGTTCCACAGGAAGCCCCGGTAGCCGTTCCCGGACGGGCTGCCGACGCCCCAGGTGATGGAGTCGCCCAGCGGCATCAGCCGCAGGGCGGTGGGCGCGGCGGCGGCCCGTGCGGCGGCGGCCGGTGATCCGGTGCCGGTGACGGCCGCCGCGGGCAACGCGGTGCCGGTGCCGACTGCTGCCGTCAGTGCGACGGCTGCGACGGCCAGGAGTGCCTTGGACTTCTTCATCTGTGTTCCTCACTGAGCGCGGGACAGTGGGTGGGGGTGAACGAGCGGGTGGGAGTCGGTCAGCGCGGGGTGAAGTCCTGGTTGCTGCCGGCCGTGTTCTTGCAGGGCCATTGGTCGAGCTGTTGGCCGAGGTTGCTGCCGCCGCCGTAGACGTCCAGGCACAGGCCGCTGCTCTGGTTCTGGAAGGAGTACGAGCCGTCGGACTGCCGTACCGGCAGCCACAGGGCGCCGGTCGCCCCGCTCGACGCCTGCTGCACGATGTCCGGCGTCCCGGCGGCCGTGACGCTGCCCGAAACCCCCACCACCAGGCCCGAGTTCTGCGCCTGGAGCTGCCCGTAACCTCCGGAGACCGGCATGAACTGGAACTGCTGGTTGCTCTGCCCGTTGCAGGTCCACTGGTCGACGACGGCGCCCGCGCTGCCGGATCTGCCGTACACGTCCAGGCACAGGCTGTCGCTGCCGATCACCAGCTGGTGGTATCCGGTGGGGAAGTCACCACCGCCGCCCGATGCCTGAACGCCCGCCTGCTGGATGACCTGCTGCGCGCCCGACGGCCAATTGGTGCCGCTCACCTGGACGTTGCCGGTCAGGACGTTGTTGTGCGGCGGGCCGGTGGCCACGTACGTGTTGCCGCCGTTGTACCAGTTGCCGGAGAACGTGCTGTCGTCGGTGTGGTTGTTCGCGTTGGCGTTGGTGAGCGCCCAGTTGCCGGCGTCCTGCACCACGTTGTTCGACACCGTCAGATACCGGGAGCCCTCGTCGAGGTACAGCGCGGTGGTGCGGTGGTTGTCGTACATGTAGTTGTCGGAGATCACCGAGCCGGGGTTCGCGGACAGGTTGTAGATGCTGCCGCCGTCGAACATCGCGTTCTTGGTGTCGAAGATCAGGTTGTGGGTGACGGTGTTGTTCTTCAGCGTCGTGGGGGTGCTGTACACGGGCTGGTAGTCGTACGTGCCCCGGTTGACGTAGTCCTGGCTGCCGCCCGGGTCGTTGACGCCCCAGCCCCAGCCGATGTCGATCCCGTCGTAGGGCAGGTGGTCGCACTGGTTGTGGGTGATGGTGGCGTTGGTGACGTAGGTGGACAGGATGGCGGCGGTCTCCTTGTAGTCGGTGCCGACCCCGCTCACCTTGTTGTTGCTGATGGTGATGTTCTGGTTGGTCATCTGCGGGTTGCCGGGGTGGTGCGCGTCCGGCTGGATCCCGCCGACCTGGATGCCGCTGCCGGCGGTGTCGGTGAACGTGTTGCCGGTGATGGTGACGCCGTTCGCGCCGAGTCCGGTGCCGGAGGCGTTGGCGACGCCGTCGTTGCCCACGCCGACCCCGGCCTGTCCGAGCTCGGAGAACGTGTCGCCGGAGAAGGTGATGCCGGTGGCGGCCGAGACCTGGACGGCCGCGGGCATCTGCGCCCAGTGGTTGCGGGTGGCCTCGAACTGTGTGCATCCCGACGTGCAGGTGCTCAGCCAGTTGGCGGGCATCGCGTAGGCGCCGGTGATGTGCGCGCCGCTCTGCTGGTCCGCGTAGCCGTCGGGTCCGCTGGGGCCGAGCCAGGAGGTTCCAGTGAACCGGATGCCGCTGAAGCCCAGACCGGCCACCGGTGAGCCGTAGCTGCCGCTGATGCCGAGCAGGCTCTGCAACCGGGGCAGTTCGACGTCGAGGCTGTTCGGGTTCTGCCCCGGCTGGGCCCGGTAGTACAGGTCGCCGGTGGACGAGTCGAGGTACCACTGCCCGGACTGCTGCAGGAACGCGTAGTTGTTCTCCAGGTACATCGTCCCGCCGGCGAACGGCGCGTTGATGGTGTCGTAGCCCCAGGAGTTGTTGTTCCACGCGGGCTGCTGCATGGTGACGGTCCTGCCGCTGATCGACTGGACCGGCGCATAGCGGTCGGTGAAGGAGTTGAGGCTCTCGACTTCCATGTGGTTCTGGTCCGAGAGGCCGGCCAGGTAGTCGAGGGAGGAGTCGGTGACGGTCAGGCCGGTCTGGGTGAAGGCGAAGGCGGAGCGGGGCACCTGGATCGCCGCTCGCGGCGCTTCCCTGCCGTTCACGTACAGCTGGCGGGTGCTGATGCCCGTACCTACGTGGACGGACCAGATGTTCTTTGTCTGGTCATGGACCTGCCAACCCGTGATCTCCTGGGCGCCGGTCACGACCGGCTGCTGCCCGGACATGGCCTGGTAGGTGATGGTGTGGCCGTTCTGGCCGCCGTCGTCGGAGCCGAAGGCAAGTGGCTTGGTCAGCCGGTAGGTGCCACCGGCCAGGTGGACGACGACGTCCGAGTCGGCCGAGAGCCGGTGCGCGGGCTGCTCTGCCTGATCGATGGTGGCGAACGGCTGCCCGGCGGTGCCGTTTCCGCCGGGAGCCGCATCCGGCGCCACGTACAGGTCGGCGGCCGCGGCCAGGCGTTGTGCCGGTACCGCGTACGCGACCCCGGCGGTGGCCGGACTGCCGGCGAGTAGGGCGAGCAGAGCTGTGGGGGCGGCCCACAGGCCGCGGAGCGCTCCGGCTCTGAGCATGGTCATCCTCCGGTGGTGGCGCGTCTGGTGGCGGGTGGCCCGTGGCCGGCGGTGTGCCCGGCCACGGGCCGGAGCCGGTCAGGTCAGTTGAGGCTCCATTGCTGGTTGGACCCGCCGTTGCACGGCCAGAGTTCCGCCAGGGCGCCGTTGGCCGTGGAGGCGCCGGTGACGTCGAGGCAGAGCCCGGACTGGGTGCCGGTGACGGTGCCGTCGGCGTTCACCTGCCACTGCTGGTTGGCGCCGCCGTTGCACGGCCAGGTCACCACCTTGGTACCGGCGGACGTCTGGTTGTCGTACGCGTCCAGGCACATCTGGCTGCTGCCGCTGTAGACCGTGAGTTGCCCCGAGGACGTGCGGGTCCAGGTCTGGTTGGCCCCGCCGCTGCAGTCCCAGATCTGCAGCTGCGTGCCGGCCGTGGTCGACGAGCCCGGCACGTCCAGGCACTTGCCGGCGCCGACCGCGTGCAGCGCGCCGGTGCCCGTCCCGCCCCCGGAGGAATTGGCGTAACCGGCCGCGGTGATGTTGGCCTGGACGGCGTTCTCGGTGGCGTCCGACGGGTAGCCGGAGGTCATCACGCCTTCGTAGAAGGTGCCTTGGGCGCCCTTGCTGTTGTCGCCGCCGGTGCCCAGGATGATGGCCCCCTGCTTGCGCATCGGGTTGTAGCCCGCGACATTGGGGCGCACCCCGTCGTAGAACGTGGACAGGTTGCCCGACTGGGCGTTGCCGCCGCGGATTGCCCAGTGGTTGGGGCCGCCCTTGATGATGGCGGTCGTGTAGCGGTAGTTGATGGTCGGGTCATTGGCGTTGTAATGCTGGTTCACGCCGGAGAACAGGCCGTTCTCCAGGTCGGCCATGATCCAGGGGCCGTTGCCGCTGCCGTAGCCCCAGACCTTGATGTTGCCGAAGTAGATGGCCTCCATGGTGCCGTTGCCGTCGTCGTTGCTGTCCGTCTCGGCGTTGCCGTAGTCGAAGCAGCAGCCGCCGTTGTAGTGCGTGCCGTCGAGGATCGCGTACATGCCCTCGGCGTTGTCCCCGGTGGCGATGCCGCTGGTGTGGTTGTTGCGATAGCCCGTGCCGGGTGCCACGAAGACGCCGTAGGCCTTGTGTCCGCCCACCGTGGTGGGCGCGGCGGTCGCGTTCGCGAGGTTGTCGGGGCCGCCCGCCGCGCCGCCGCCGGGTGCCTGGGTGAGGTTGTTCCCACGGCCCGACTGGTCGTAGATGATCGTGATCAGGCAGGTCGTCCCCGAGCAGAACGAGTCCTGGGCGGCGGCGTCGGCATACCCGCCCGCGCTCAGGACGCCGATGTTGCGGGTGGTGTTGTCCGAGGCACGGCGGACCTGGTAGAGCGGCCCGTTGTACGAGGCGTACAGGGCTCGCGTGGTGCTGTGCGCCGCCACGCAGGGCGTCCCGCCTGCCGCATAGAGGTCGCAGGGTCCGGACGTGGCGGCCCGGGCCGTGCCGGCCGTGGCGGTGGCGCCGGCCAGAGCTCCCGCGACGAGCGCGGCCGCCGCCCCCGCCCGGGCGAACGACTTCCACCGGGAGCGGGTCGGCGAAGGAACATGCGCTCGGGACGGCGCGTTCCCGGGCCTGCCACGGTGTCGTACCGTCGCGAGTAACCGCGCGACGCCACCACGCCCGGACGGCAGGTGGCGTCTTGTGCGTGTGCTTCCCATCTGATCTCCCTACCGTGCCGGAGCAACCCGCTCGGGTTGTGGTGGCGGTGCTGACACATGCCGAAGCGTTTGAACGTGCCGTGGTGCAGTGGGATTGCGGAGAGGTTTCGGAGGGAGACGGTGCTCCCGGTCTCGCGGGGCTGTCACGGGTGTGGAGCCCCCTGCCGCCAACCTCCATTGCCGAATCGATTCGACTGCTGATTCCCGCGGTGCGCAAGCTCTCTGCGTGGTCGAAAAGTTGCGGTGTGGCGGCAGCGGTACGACGGTGGGGCCGCCTGTCGCTCGGGCGATGAGGCAGTCACGGAGGTGCCCGGCGCCGTAGCCGGGATCGCTCGGCTGACCCACCATCATGCCGTTGAACAGGGGATACAGCCCAACAGACGGGTCACTGAGCACCGGTTCGCGGGACACCGGCCGAAGCGGTCGGACTTCGACCGTCACGTCGGCCCCGCACTCGCCGCGCGGCATGCCGCCCACCCCACGCATCGCCGGTGGTGTCTCCCGTCGAAGCGCTTGCGTCGAACCGATTCGCTCAATTTCCTCCGGTGCTTCGTGGGATCTGGAACGTATGCCGTTCCGGAAGCCGGGTGCCGTTCCCGCGGACTATCGAGGGGCCTTTTGATCGTTTCTGGGGACCGGTCGGCGGCCGGCCCCCGACTCCGCGCTCGCACCGGACCAGGACGATGTCATCCCGGTGGCGGCTGGGCCCAAGGGGCCGGTGGAGATCAGTACCCGGGCGGGTCAGGAGTCGGAAGCCGTGCTGGAGCCCGAACCGCCGATCCTCGCGCATTGAGCCTCTCCCACCTGGCAGCGGCCGGGAACCGATGAGGCCGTCGGTTGTGAGGATGACGGACCTCGTGGTGGCGGGTTCACGACGTGCTGGGCGAGTGCGCGAGCTGCAGGCGTGGTGCCGGCGGCAGCGGCGTGGGAGCTGCCGCCTCCGGTGCGGCGCGGAATGCCTCGATCACGTAGGCGGCGAAGCGGCGGGAGGCCGTGACACGGGCGCTAAGCGGCGTGTCTTGGAGGCCCCGGTGAGCCATGAGCATGAGGATCAGGTCGTCGACCACGAAGCCGTGGCGGAGCCGGCCGGTCTCCTGGGCGCGGCGGGCCAGTTCGGCGACCGCGCGCAGAGTCCGCTCTCGGTCGGAAACGAAATCCATGGCCTCCGGGAAGGCCGTCATGAAGGCGTCGGCGAATCCCCGGCTGTGCGCGTGGAGTTCGCAGATGCGCTCGACCAGGCTCCGGAATCCGTGCCAGGGGTCCGGGTCCGCGAGGGCGTCGTGGACGGCGGCGTGGCAGGCTCGCCGCTGCTCGGCGAAGGTCTCCGCGATCAGTGCCTGCTTGGTCGGGAAGTGCCGGTACAGCGTGGCGGGGCCGACGCCTGCCTGCCGGGCGACCTTCCGCATGGGCGCATTCAGGCCCTCCTCGCCGAACACCGCGCGGGCGGCCTCCAGGATGCGGGCCCGGTTGTCACGGGCGTCGGAGCGCACAGTCCGAGGCAAAACGTCCGTCATGGCTTCTCACTTTAGCCAAGTGGACGGGGGCGTCCGTTACGGTCCGATGGCGGTGCCGCCGCGACTGCGGGGCCGGCTCGACGCCCATGGCCACAGCAGCTGTGGCCCGTCCTTCCACCGACCCGAGGAGCAGCAATGAAAGCCGTCGTGATCAGGTCGTTCGGAAACCCGGACGGCCTGGAGATCGTCGACCTGCCCGTGCCCTTCCCTGCCCCGGGGCAGGTGCGCATTGCGACAGAGGCGATCGGGGTGGGCGGCGTGGACGCCGTGATCCGCCGGGGAGCACTCGCCGCCTACGGGTTCCGGGAGGGCCACCTCCTCGGCAGCGAGGTGGCGGGAAGCGTCACCGAGGTGGGAGAGGGCGTGGACGCCTCGTGGCTGGGGCGGCGGGTGTGGGCGTTCACCGGCCTGTCGGGTGGGTATGCCGAGCAGGCCGTCGCCGGGGTCGAGGACATCCTTCCGCTTCCCGACGGTCTGAGCGGCGCGGACGCGGTGGCCCTCGGCGGCTCCGGCGTGGTCGCCCATTTCGCCCTGGACCGGGCCCGTTTCGCGCCCGGCGAGACGGTGCTCGTACGCGGTGCGGCGGGCAGCATCGGGATCACGGCGGTCCAGCTCGCGGCCAGGGGCGGTGCGGGCGCGGTGGTGGTCACCACCTCATCGGCGGAGCGTGGCGCCCGCCTGCGGGACCTGGGTGCGACCCATGTCCTCGACCGCTCCGGCGAGGGCGGCTCGGACACGCCACCGGGCTTCGACGTGGTGATCGATGTCGTGGGAGGCTCCCAGCTTCCCGTATTCCTGGACAGGTTGAACTCCAACGGGCGGTATGTGGCTGTCGGCGTGGTCGGCGGACAGCCGCCCGCGGACTTCGGTACACGCCTGATGGACGCCTTCCGCAGGTCGCTGTCGTTCGCCACCTTCAGCTCCGACACCGTGCCCCGCCCCGACCGGCAGGCCGTGCGGTCGTCCCAGTTCGCCGATGCTGCTCACGGGGGCCTGCGCACGGTCGTGCACCACATGATGCCGCTGGACGAGGCGGTGCCGGCCCACCGCGAAATGGACGCGGGCAGGGTTTTCGGCAGGGTCGTGCTGGCGCCCTGAGCCGGACCTCGTCGGCTTGAGCGTCCGCCGGGGCAGCCGTCCCCGGCCGACCGTCCGCCGGAGCAGCGCGGGCGCCGGGCTGCGCGTTCCCCGACCGAGTTCGGGACCGAACGGGGGAGGATCCAGGGTCATGCGCTTCTCCTCGTGGGAGCGACTACGGCTGCGGAAACGGTCGTGAGAACACCCTCGGTCGTCAGGCCGAATATCTGGAGCCGCCGATCAGCGTTATTACCCCGACAAATCGCGAAGCTCCGGCCCTGCGGCTCTCGTTGATCTCGCGCGGGACGTCGGAATTTGTCTCTGAGGCAAATTCCGGCGCGCCGGGCTCGGTTCGGTGTGAGGGTTCCGTAACTCCGCTTTAGTCCGGATGACTTGGTTCGGTAATCGCCGCTGGCTGAAGTGGTGGTCACACGCAACGGCGAGGGGCGAAGACCTCGGCGCCAGGCATGGAGGATGTCATGCCCGAGATGTATTTCGATGTGCGCTGGCCCGACGGCGACATCCAGCGTTGTTATTCCCCCTCCACGGTAATCGAGGACTACTTCGAGGTGGGTGCCGAGTATGAAGTCGCCGACTTCCTGGAGCGGAGTCGGACGGCGCTCGGAATCGCCGGCGAGAGGGTACGGGAGAAATTCGGCTTCTCCTGCACCGGCGCCTCCGGTCAGCTGGAGCGGATCGAGGAGACGGCTCGCGTCCGTGCCTTCCCGGCCGACGGCAGGGTCACGGTCGAGGCGCTCCTCGACGCTGACGGGAGCGCACGGTGACCCCCGCACTCCGCCCTTCGGGAGCCCACTACACGGTGGCCGTGGTCGGCGGCGGCCAGGCCGGCCTGTCGGTCAGCCACTGTCTGGGCGAGCGCGGTGTCGACCACGTGGTGATCGAGGCCCATCGGATCGGGTACGAGTGGCGCGAGCGCCGCTGGGACTCCTTCTGCCTGGTGACCCCCAACTGGCAGTGCAGGCTCCCCGGCCACCCCTACGCCGGTACCGACCCCGACGGCTTCATGGTCCGCGACGACATCGTGCGCTACCTGGAGGAGTACGTCGCCGCCTTCCGACCGCCGCTGGTGGAAGGGGTGTCCGTGACCCGGCTGCGCCGCTCGGCGAGCGGTGTCTTCGACATCGCCACCACCGCCGGGGAGTTCACCGCCGACCAGGTCGTCGTCGCCACCGGCCCCTACCACACCCCGAAGCTGCCCCGCATGGCCGAGCGACTGCCCTCCGGCGTCGAGCAGTTCCACTCCTCCGGCTACCGCAACCCGGACCAACTCCCCGACGGCGCCGTCCTCGTGGTCGGCACAGGCCAGTCCGGCTGCCAGATCGCCGAGGACCTCCACCTCGCCGGCCGCCAGGTGCACCTAGCGGTCGGCAGCGCGCCCCGGGTCGCCCGCTTCTACCGCGGCCGTGACTGCGTGGCCTGGCTGGACGACATGGGCCACTACGCCAAGAGCATCGACGGGTTCGACGACGCCGACGCGGTGCGCCTGCGGGTCAACCACTACGTCACCGGCCGCGACGGCGGCCGCGACATCGACCTGCGCGCCTTCGCCCGTGACGGGATGCGCCTGTACGGCCGCCTCACAGCTGTCGAAGGAGCCGTCCTGGAGTTCGCCGACGATCTCAAGACCAACCTCGACCACGCCGACGCGGTGGCCGAGAGCATCAAGGACGCCATCGACGCGCACATCGAGGCCAGCGGTGTCCAGGCGGTCGCCGAGGCCCGCTACCTGCCCG
This sequence comes from Streptomyces sp. NPDC001714, assembly GCF_042892755.1. Lineage (NCBI taxonomy): Bacteria > Bacillati > Actinomycetota > Actinomycetes > Kitasatosporales > Streptomycetaceae > Streptomyces > Streptomyces sp. NPDC001714. The sequence continues at coordinate 54,792 of NZ_JBIAUL010000014.1, read as the reverse complement.
TATGGCAGCCGGACGAGCAGCCGGGCGCCCTCGATCTCGTCGAGGCCGGCATCACCTCCGTCGTCTGGGCCACCGGCTTCACCCGCGACCACAGCTGGATCGAGATCCCCGCCTTCGACGGCCGCGGCTACCCCATGCACTGGCGGGGGGTCAGCAACGTCCCCGGCCTGTACTTCCTGGGCCTTCCCTGGCAGTACACCTGGGGCTCCGGCCGGTTCGAGGCGGTGGGCCGGGACGCCGAGTTCCTCGCGGCCCACATCGACGCCTCGCGACGCCTGGCCGACGTCTGCGGCACCCTGACCGGCGCGTCCAACGCCCTCGCCTCCGCCCTCCCGATCGGCTGACCGCCATGGTCTTCGACGCGCACCGTCACATCGGTGTCCTGCCCGCCCACCCCTTCTACGGTGGCCCGCCCGTCAACCCGGACACGACTGCCCGCGCCACCATCAAGCAGCTCATCGCCGACCTGGACGCCGAGGGCACCGAACGCGCCCTGGTCATCCCCAACTACGGCGTTCCCGACCCCGCGATCGCCTTCTCCTTCAACGAGTTGGCGATCGAGGCGGCGCAGAGCGACGATCGGATCCGAGCCGGGCTGTGGGTGTCGCCGCGCCCCGAGGACGGGCAACGCACCGCACAGGCACTGGCGTTGGCGGGCGAACCGGGGGTGAAGGCCCTCAAGCTCAGCTTCCTGCTCGGCGGCAGCCCCACCGCCCCGGCCTGCCGCCCGCTGCTCGACCGGATCTTCGCCACCGCTGCCCGGCACAGCCTGGTCGTCCACGTCCACACCTCGCCCGGCGCCGCCTCCGACATCGACGAGGTCGGCCACCTCGTCGACTGGTACGCCGACCAAGTCCCCGTCCACCTCGTGCACTTCGGCGGCGGCATGAGCGGCCACATCAAACTCGCCGGCTCCCGCTTCTTCGACTGGATCGCCGCCGGCAAGCGTGTCTACACCGACCTCTCGTGGGCCATCGGCTTCCTGCCGTACTGGCTCGCCAGGGAGATCGAGCAGCGCGGACTCGGCCACGATCGCGTGCTCTTCGCCAGTGATCAGCCGTGGGGCGACTTCACCGGCGAGTACGCCCGTCTCGCGCAGGCGACCGGCGGCGGCCGACTCGCCGACCTCGTCTTCCACGACACCTTCGCCGCCCTCTACGACTGACCGACACCCCTGCCCAGCCCCCGCCTCGCACAAGGAGAGAGCCATGTCCGAAGCCGTCCAGCTCAGCGACGTCGAGCAGAAGTCCCTCGACGAGATCCCGCACCCCTCCCTCCCCGAGGGCTCCAGCATCTACGGCTCCACCAAGGTCTTCCCCGACTACCGGGCCGAGGACGGCGAGACCTACTTCACCCTGGTCCACGGCATCGCCCACGAGTCGTCCGTGTCGTTCGTCGCCGTCCTCCAGGCCACCCGCGCCCTGCGCAAGGGCTTCGAGACCGCCATCTACTTCTACGGCCCCGGCTCCCTCAACTGCCTGGCCACCCGCGGCTTCCCGACCACCGGCAACTCCGCCTTCCCCGGCGAGCACAACATCAACAACCAGCTCAAGACATTCATCGCCGAGGGCGGCAAGGTCTACTGCTGCCGCTTCGGCCTCTCCCTGCACGGCGCCCGCGAGGAGGACCTCATCGAGGGCGTCATCCCCACCCATCCGCTCGACGTCCAGGACGCGCTGATCCACTACGCGCGCAAGGGCGCCATCATCAACTCCACCTACCAGCTGTAGGGAGACCGCCATGAGCACCGGCACCGGAACGACGGTGGATGTGCGGATCACGACCCGCGCCGAACTCGCCCTGCGCGGAGTGGCGTTGGACGCCCCCGTGCGGCGGCCGGACGGCGCGGGGCCGAGCGACGACGGTCACGTCCTCGTCGACGGTGCCGGTGCCGCGCTTCCCCGCAACCCCGACAGCCCCTACCGGGTCCGCGACGGCAGGGTGTGGCTCGGTGACGAAGACACCGGCCTCACCCTCACCGCCGTACAGCGCCCGAAGTTCTACGACCTCACCACGGCCGACGGCATCCCCTACGAGCACATCGCCCGCCTGCACGGCGCCGACGTCCTCGCCACCACCGTCGTCCAGACCTGCATCCGCTACGCCGACTCCGACCGCTGCCGCTTCTGCACCATCGAGGAGTCCCTGCGCTCCGGCGCCACGGTGGCCGCCAAGACACCGACGCAGCTCGCCGAGGTCGCCGAGGCCGCCGTACGGCTCGACGGCGTCAGGCAGATGGTCATGACCACCGGCACCACCGCCGGACCCGACCGCGGCGCCCGCAACCTCGTACGGTCGGTCCGGGCGGTGCTGGAGGCCGTGCCCGGCCTGCCGATCCAGGTGCAGTGCGAACCGCCCGGCGATCTCGCGTGGCTACAGGAACTGCACGACGCCGGCGCCACCGCCATCGGCATCCACGTCGAGTCCCTCGACGACGCGGTGCGCCGCCGCTGGATGCCCGGCAAGTCGACCGTCCCGCTGGCCGAGTACGAGGCCGCCTGGGACGAGGCCGTACGCGTCTTCGGACCCAACCGGGTCTCCACGTACCTCCTCGTCGGACTCGGCGAGGACCCCGACGAACTCGTCGCGGGGGCCGGGGACCTGATCGGGCGGGGGGTGTACCCCTTCGTCGTCCCCTTCCGCCCGATGCGGGGCACCCTCGCCGCCCGCGACGGCATCGCCGCCCCGAGCGCCGAACTGCTGCGGTACGTCACCGAGGGCGTCGCCGCCAGGCTGCGTGCCGCCGGGATGCGCGGCGCCGACCAGAGGGCGGGCTGCGCGGCCTGCGGGGCGTGCAGTGTGCTGCCGACGGCGGGCGGGTGAGGGGAGTGCTGCTCGACGGATCCCAGGCGTCGGCGGCGACGGAAAGGCCGTACGACATCCTGGCCCTGCTGGGCGACCGGAGCACCCTTGACCGTGGGACCTCCTTTCACGTCGAAGAGGCCGGCACGCGGCGAGAGCTGGCGGACTACCGGCGCCTGCGCCAGGACGTGTTCGTGCACGAACAAGGGCTGTTCGAAGGCCACGATCTGGACGATCGCGACACCGACCCGCGCACGCTGGTGCTGGTCGCCAAGGACACCGCGGGCACGGTCCTCGGCGGAGTCCGGCTGGGACCGGTCGACGACGGCCCGGACCTCGGCTGGTGGGCGGGCGGCCGGCTCGTCGTCGCGCCGAGCGCCCGCGGCCTCCGGGGCATCGGTGCCGCACTGGTGCGGGCCGCGTGTGCGCGGGCCGAAGCGGAAGGCGTACTGCGCTTCGACGCGACCGTCCAGCTGCGTGGCGAGCCCCTGTTCCGGCGGCTCGGCTGGCGTGCCGTGCGCCCGACAGCGGTCGCGAACACGCCGCACATGGTGATGCGTTGGCCCATCGGCCGGATCGCCGAGCAGGCGACGGCCACGAAGTCCGCGCTCGGCCCGCTGCTCGCCGCCCTTCCCGCTCCGCCCGGATTCGTCGGCGACGACGGCGCGCCCGTTCCCGGTACCGACGTGATCGCCGCCTGCGACGCGATCGTGTCGTCCATGGTCGAGCGCGACCCCGAGTGGGCGGGCTGGTGCGCCGTCCTCGTCAATGTCAACGACCTCGCGGCGATGGGCGCTTCACCCCTCGGCCTGCTCGACGCCCTCGGCGCCCGCGACGCCGCGCACGCGGCCCGGGTGCTCGCCGGACTCGGTCGGGCGTCGCGGGCCTACGCCGTCCCCGTCCTCGGCGGGCACACCCAGCTCGGCGTTCCGGCCGCCCTCTCCGTGACCGCGCTGGGCCGGACGGCGCATCCGGTGCCGGGCGGCGGCGGCCGTCCGGGTCACGCGGTGCGGCTGACCGCAGACCTCGGCGGTGGCTGGCGCGCGGGATACCGGGGCCGCCAGTGGGACTCGACGAGCCACCGCCGTACGGACGAACTGCGCGCCATGACCGGCGCGGTGGCCGCCGCCCGGCCCGCCGCGGCCAAGGACGTGTCGATGGCGGGCATCGCCGGCACCCTCGGCATGCTCGCCGAGGCGAGTGGCTGCCGGGCGGTGCTCGACGTGGCCGCCGTACCGCGACCGCCCGAGGCGACCGTCGGCGACTGGCTGACCTGCTTCCCCGGCTGGGCGATGCTCACCGCCGACGGGCCGGGCGCCCCGCCCCTGCCCGCCGGACCGGCCGCGGGCGCCGTGTGCGGCGAACTGACCACAGGGGAAGGCGTCGGGCTGCGCTGGCCCGACGGCGAGATCACCGAAGCGGTCGCCTCGACGGTGACCGGGATGGGAGCCGCATGAGCACGCTGCGGATGGCGGCAGTCGCCGCCGAGTTCGGCCGGGACCTGGAGGAGGACTTCCGCGTCGCCGAACGGCTGATCGAGGAGGCCCGGGAGCAGGACGTACGGCTTCTGGCCCTGCCGGAGGCGTGCCTGGGCGGATACCTGTTGAGTCTCGACGATTCCGCGGAACTCGACGAGGGCCCGCCCGCCCTCACCCTCGACGGCCCCGAGATCCGCCGCCTGGCCACCCTGGCCGGGGAGATGACGGTCGTCGCCGGCTACTGCGAGGCGGACGCGGACGGCAACCGCTACAACAGCGTCGTCTGCGTCACCGGCGACGGCGTTCTCGGCAACCACCGCAAGGTGCACCAGCCACTGAGCGAGGACGCGTCCTACGCCTCCGGGGACCGGTTCCACGCCTTCGACACCCCGGTCGGCCGGATCGGCATGATGATCTGCTACGACAAGGCGTTCCCGGAGTCCGCCCGGGCACTTGCACTGGACGGCGCGGAGATCGGGGTGTGCGTGTCGGCCTGGCCGGGCGCCCGGACCAACGCGGTCGCCGACCTCGAGGAGGACCGCTGGAAGCGCCGCTTCGACCTCTTCGACCGGGCTCGCGCCCTGGAGAACCAGATCGTGTGGCTGTCGGCCAACCAGGCGGGCACCTTCGGGTCGCTACGCTTCGTCGGCAGCGCCAAGGTCGTCGACCCCGGCGGCGAGATCCTCGCCGGCACGGGCGTGGCGGCCGGCATCGCCGTCGCCGAACTCGACGTCGTCCAGGCACTCCGGACCGCCCGCCGGTCGATGGGGCACCTGCGCGACCGGCGGCCCGAGACCTACACGTACGCAGGAGCAGTCACCGCATGAGCACGATCCGGATCGCGGCCGCGGCCGCCCACTTCGGCCGCGACCTGGAGTTCGACCTCGCCCGCATCGCCAAGCTGATCGACGACGCGCGCGCCTCCGGCGCCGGACTGCTCGTGCTGCCCGACGCGGCTCTCGGCGGCTACCTCGCCGACCTGCGCCACCCCGACCCCGAGGCCCTGCCCCCGGCCCTCAAGCCCGACGACCCGCTGATCCACCAGGTCGCCCGCCTGGCCGCCGAGATGGTGGTGTGCGTCGGCTACTGCGAGGACGCCGGCGACGAGCGCTTCAACGCCGCCGTCTGCGTCAGCGGCGACGGCGTCCTCGGCCGCCACCGCAAGGTCCACCTCCCGGCCGGCGAGGTCGCCGCCTACACGCCCGGCGACCGTTTCGACGCCTTCGACACCCCCGTCGGGCGCCTCGGCATGCTCATCGACTACGACAAGACCTTCCCGGAGTCCGCCCGATCCCTCGCCCTCGACGGCGCCGAGGTCCTCGCCTGCCTGTCCGCCTGGCCCACCTCCATCACCAACCGCGCCCCGCGCATGGCCCAGGACCGCCAGGCCAGGCTCTTCGACCTCTACGACCAGTCCCGCGCCGCCGAGAACCAGCTCGTCCTCGCCTCCTCCAACCAGACCGGCGCCATGGGCGGCATGCGCTTCCTCGGCCAGGCGAAGGTCGTCGGCCCCGGCGGCGACATCCTCGCCCGCACCTGGTCCAAGGCCGGCCTGGCCGTCGCCGAGGTCGACGTGACCGCCGAGATCGACCGCGCCCGCCGCGTCCTGCGCCATCTGGACGAGCGCCGCCCCACCGCCTACCGCGAGCACCCGTCGTGACCCAGCCTCCGGGAGCACCCTCGTGAAGATCGCCCTGCTCAGCTACTCCACCAAGCCGCGCGGCGGCGTCGTGCACACCCTCCACCTCGCCGAGGCCCTCGCCGCGCTGGGCGAGGACGTCACGGTGTGGACGCTGGGCCGGGGCGGCGACACGGGCTTCTTCCGGCCCGTCTCCCCGGCGGTACGGCTGCGGATCGTGCCATTCGCCGACAGCGCCTCCGGCCCCGCCGGCGAGACGGTCGGCGAACGCGTCGTGCGCTCCATCGCCACGCTCCGCGACGCCTTCGACCCCGCCCCGTACGACATCGTCCACGCCCAGGACTGCATCAGCGCCAACGCCGTCGGCCGCTGCGTCCGGACCGTCCACCACATCGACCACTTCACGACGCCCGAGCTGGCCGCCTGCCACGAGCGGGCCATCGTCGAGCCGTACGCGCACATCTGCGTGTCGGCAGCCGTGGCGGGCGAGCTCCGGGCGGGCTGGGCCCTGACGGCGGAGGTGATCCCCAACGGCGTGGCGTACGACCGCTTCGCCACCACCGACCCGGCGGCGAGGGCGAGTTGGGGTAGCCGCCTCGGCCGTTACGTCCTCACCGTAGGCGGCATCGAACCCCGCAAGGGCTCCCTGGACCTGCTGGAGGCGTACGCCCTGCTGCGCGCCGGCCACCCCGACGTCCGGCTGGTGATCGCGGGCGGCGAGACCCTCTTCGACTATCGCGACTACCGCGCCCGCTGGGAATCCCGGGCGGCAGAACTCGGCGTGGAACCGGTCGTGTTGGGCCCGGTGCCCGACGACGAGCTGCCCGCGCTGGTCGCCGCCGCGCAAGCCTTCGCCTTCCCCTCGCTCAAGGAGGGCTTCGGCCTCGCCGCCATGGAGGCTCTGGCCGCGGGCGTCCCGCTGGTCGTACGGGACCTGCCCGTCCTGCGCGAGGTCTTCGGTCCGGCAGCCCTCTTCGCCACCACGCCCGGCCAACTGGCCACCTCACTCGGCCACGCCCTCACGGTCGAGGACCCTGCCGGGCGGGCGGCCGGACGGGAGCTGGCCGCCGCTCACACCTGGGCCGAGGCGGCTCGTCGCCACCTGGCCCTGTACCGCACTCTGCGCTGACCGTGGGTTGTCGGCTTGTAGCGGCCGTCGCCGTCGGCATCGACACAACCGCCCTGACCGTCGGCAGGAAACCGCCTCCCGTGACGGCCTCGAGGGCGAGGCTGCCCACGGACGGATCCGGTCGCCAAGGGCGGCGCCTCGGGCGCCGGCCGCGGACGCGAGGCGGCGGGGGCCGGTCCCGGGCCCGCCCGGTGTCGCTGGCTCCCTGTGTTTGTGAGGATGCTGTAGGTGACAAGGGATTGTGCTTCCGGCTTGCGGAGCCGCTCCCTAGTCTCCGGTGCCCATGACAACAGAACACGCGCAGCAGTCCCAGGGGCCCAACGGACACAGCCGCCGACGCTTCCTGACCGCGAGCGGGGGAGTGGTCGCCGGAGCCGTGGGCGGGGGAGCGGTCGGCGCCCTGGGGGCGGCCGGCAGCGCGGCCGCGGCCCCCTCCGGCAAGCGCGTCGCCGTCCTCGGCGGCGGGGTCTCCGGCCTCAGCGCCGCTCACGAACTCGCCGAACGCGGCTACGCGGTCACGGTCTACGAGTACTACGACGCCCTCGGCGGCAAGGCCCGCTCGATGGACGTCCCCGGCACCGGAACGGGTGGCCGCAGGCCGCTTCCCGGGGAGCACGGCTTCCGCTTCTTCCCCGGCTTCTACCGGAACCTGCCGGACACCATGCGCCGCATCCCCTTCCCCGGCAACGCGAACGGCGTCCACGGCAACCTCCGCAGTGGTACGGAGGAGTTGTTCGCGCGCGGCTCGGGCCGCCCGGACCTGCACTTCCCGCTCCGCCGGGTCACCACCCCGCCCGCCCCCGGCGACCTCACCCCGTCCTGGATCCGCGACCAGGTCCTGTCGGTGCTGGACCTCGGAACTCACCTGCCCGCCCACGAGGCCGCCTACTTCGCCGACCGCCTCCTGGTCCACCTCACCAGCTGCGACGCCCGCCGCGAGGGGCAGTGGGAGAAGGTCGCATGGTGGGACTTCATCCGGGCCGGCGAGATGAGCCGCGAGTACCAGGTGCTCCTCGGCATCGGCCAGACCCGCAACCTCGTCGCCACCCGCGCCGAGATCGCCTCCACCCGCACCGTCGGCCGCGTCATCATCGAAGCCCTCATCCTGTGGGGCCTGCTCGGTCGCGGCATGGACGGCGACGCGGACGTCGACCGGGTGCTGAACGCCCCGACCAGCGAGGCGTGGATCGACCCCTGGGAGACGCAACTGCGCTCCCTGGGCGTCGAGTTCGTGCTCGGCACCGAGGTCCGGGAGGTGCTGTACGGCGGCGGCCGGGTGACCGGCGTACGGGTGGCGGCGCGCGACGGCAGCCGGCCGCGCACCGTCACCGCCGACCACTACGTCAGCGCCCTCCCGGTCGAGCACGCGCGTCTGACCTGGGGCCCGGCTCTGCGCGCCGCCGACCCGCAGCTCGGGCGGTGCGACGCGCTCAAGACGGACTGGATGACCGGCGTGATGTTCTACCTGCGCACGCCCACCCCCGTCGTGCACGGCCACATCAACTGCCTCGACTCACCGTGGGCGGTCACCGGGATCGGCCAGACGCAGTTCTGGGACGTCCGGGACTTCCCGCGCGACTACGGAGACGGGCAGGCCCGCGAGTGCCTGTCCGCGATCATCTCCGAGTGGGACAAGCCCGGCATCCTGTACGGCAAGACGGCCCGTGAGTGCACCAAGGACGAGATCGTCGCCGAACTGTGGGCCCAGCTGAAGGACGGGCTGAACGACTCGGGCAAGACGACGCTCAGGGACGAGGACCGGCTCGGCTGGTTCATGGACCCGGCGGTGACGGGCCTCGGCGGCCCCGACCCGCAGAACCGCGAGCAGCTCCTCATTCACCCCACCGGCACGCTGTACCACCGCCCGTCGGCGATGACGGCGGTGCCGAACTTCTTCCTCGCGGGCGACTACGTCCGCACGGACGTGGACCTGGCGACCATGGAAGGCGCCAACGAGTCCGCCCGACGCGCCGTCAACGCACTCCTGGACGCGGACGATTCAAGCGCCGAGCGGTGTCATGTCTGGGAGCTGTTCCGGCCACCGGAGATGGAGCCCCTGAAACGGGTCGACGAGGTGCGCTATCGGCTGGGGCTGCCCAACACCTTCGACCTGGGCTAGCACCCGGAGCCGGGGCGGAGCGGGGCCGCGAAGGCGCGCCGCTCCTCACGTGGGCGCGGCGCCGCACTGCGTGACGCCGCCGAGCCGGTCGCTTATCTCCTGTGGACATCCGGCCGGAGTACTCTGACGACGGGAGTTTGAACTCTCAAACAGTCGCTCATCGGAGAACGTCATGCGCGTCGCGATCACCGGATCCACCGGACTCATCGGTTCCGCCCTCACCCGTTCCCTCCTCGCCGACGGTCACCGTGTGCTGCGTCTGACCCGCGGCCGGACCGCGGCCCGGACGGCCGACGGCACCGAATCGGCGACCTGGGAGCCCGGCGCCCGGCTGGACCCGGCCGTCCTGGACGGTGTCGACGCCGTGGTCCACCTCGCCGGAGCCGGGGTCGGCGACCGGCGCTGGACCGCGGCGTACAAGCAGGAGATCAGGCTCAGCCGCCTCCAGGGGACGCGGACCATCGCCGAGGCCTGTGCCGAGGCCGCCGAGCGGCCCCGGGTGCTGATCTCCGCCTCGGCCACCGGCTACTACGGCGACACCGGCGACCGTGTCGTCACGGAGTCCGACCCGGCCGGAAACGACTTCCTGGCCTCCGTCTGCGTCGGCTGGGAGGCCGCCGCCGCGCCGGCCGAGCGGGCCGGCGTGCGGGTCGTGCACCCGCGTACCGGTCTCGTGGTCTCCGCCGGCGGCGGCGCCTGGGGCAGGCTGTTCCCGCTCTTCCGGTTCGGCCTCGGCGGCCGGCTCGGCTCGGGCGACCAGTTCTGGCCGTTCATCTCGCTCCCCGACCACATCGCCGCGCTGCGCCACGCGATCGACCACGAGGACATCGCCGGTCCCCTCAACTTCACGGCCCCCGAACCGCTGACGAACCGCGAGATCACCCGCGCGATGGGCCGGATCCTGCACCGGCCCACCCTCGCCGCCGTCCCCGCCCTCGCGCTGCGGATCGTCCTCGGCGAGTTCGCCGAAGGCATCACCGGCAGCTGCCGGGCCGTTCCGGACGGACTGCTGAAGGCGGGTTTCACGTTCCGCCGGCCCGGCATCGACGAGGCGCTGCGCGCCGCGCTGGACCAGGGCTAGCCGGGCGGGCCCGCCCGGCCCCGGTGGTCGCTCCGACCTGCCGCGTTAACCTGTCCTTATGTGCCCGAACCGTCCGGAGGGGGCTGAACCCGACTCGTCCCCGGCCGCGGGGACACGGGCGCGGGCACTGGCGTTGGCCCTTCGGCAGGCCACGACGGCGGTCGGGGGACGGGGCGCCCTCCTGCACCGGTGGGATTCCGGCACGGGCCTGCTGACCCTGGTGGCGGTGGACGGTGTCGACGCCGGGACGGCGCGGGCCTGGGCGGAGCTTTACGAGGAACAGGACGTACCGCCGTCCCGCGCGCTGCGCCGCGGTGTCCTCGTCCAGGTGGCCGGGGACTGCCTCGGGACCGGCGCGGCCGGCACGGTGGCGGTTCCCCTGATCGGGGCCGACGGGCCCGTCGGCACGCTCTCGGTCCTGCTGCCCGGAACCGGCGGCCCCGACGACGTGCAGCTGTCCTTCCTGCACGCGGTGGCCGCCTGGACCGCCGGGCGTCTGGCGTGCACCGCCGGGAACCCGCCGCAGGGGGAACCCGCGCCCGGGCACGAGCGCATGCTCCGGACGGCGGAGCTGACCGCGACGCTCGCCGAGGCCGTGACCGTCCAGGACGTCGTCCGGGCCGTGGCGGAGCACGTCCTGGCCCCGTTCGGCGCCGACGGGCTGGTCGTCTGCGTGTTCGAGAACGGCAGGCTGACCAGGGTGGGCGAGGTCGGCTACCCGGCGGAGTACCTGAAGCGGTTCGAGGGGCCGCTCGAGGCCGGCATGCCCGTCACCGACGTGCTGCGGACCCGCAGGGCGCAGTTCATGGAGTCCCCCGCCCAGATGTACGAGCGCTATCCCGCCATCACGGACAAGATCCTGATGGGTACCTCGCCGAAGAGGGCGTGGGCGTTCCTGCCGCTGATCGCCTCGGGGCGGGTCATCGGGGTGTCCGTGCTGTCGTACAACCAGCCGCGCCCCTTCGGCGAGGACGACCGCACCCTCCTCACCACCCTCAGCGTCCTGGTCGGCCAGGCACTCGAGCGGGCCCGTCTGTACGACCTGGAGCACGCCCGCGCGCAGGAACTGCAGAGCGCTCTGCTGCCCCGGAGCCTGCCCCGGCTGCCCGCCGCCGTCGCGGCCGCGCGCTATCTGCCGGCGGGCCGGGGCGAGCAGGTGGGCGGCGACTGGTTCGACGTGATCCCGCTCTCCGCGGACCGGGTCGCCCTGGTGATCGGCGACGTGATGGGCCACGGGATCGCCGAGGCCGCCACCATGGGCCGGCTGCGCACCGCCGTACGCACCCTCGCCGACCTCGACATGGCCCCGGACGAACTGCTGGGTCACCTCAACGACCTGGTCAGCGACCTGGGCGAGGACTTCTACGCCACCTGTCTCTACGCCGTCTACGACCCGGTCGGCCGGACCTGCTGCTACTGCCTCGCCGGGCATCCGCCGCCGGTGTTCGTGCATCCCGACGGCACCGTGCTCAGCCCCGTCGTGAGCCCCGATCCGCCGCTCGGAGCCGCCACCCCGCCGTTCGCCGTGCACGAACTCGTGCTCCCGGACGGCAGCCTGGTCGTCCTGTGCACGGACGGGCTCGTCGAGTCCGACACCCAGGACGCCGAGCAGGGACTGGCCGAACTGCTGCGCGTCCTGCGCCGGGCCGCGGTCCGGCCCGCCCGCTTCACCGGCACCGACCAGGAGGAGGACGTCCGGGGCCTTGCGGAGCTGTGCGACACGGTCGTCTCGGAGCTGCTCCCGGACCGGGAGCGGACCACCGACGACGCGGCCCTGCTCATCGCGCATACGAGGGCCACGCCCGTCGGCAACATCGCCTCCTTCGGCCTGCCCGACGACCCCCGGGCGGCCGGCCAGGCCCGTGAACTCGTCCGCGACCAGCTCTCCCGGTGGGGCCTGGACGACCTGTCGATGACCACCGAACTCCTGGTGAGCGAGCTGGTCGGCAACGTGATCCGGCACGCCAGAGGCCCCATGCGGCTACGGCTGCTCCGCAGCCGCATCCTGACCTGCGAGGTCTACGACGGCAGCCTCAGCACCCCGCGCATCCGCCACGCCACCTACACCGACGAGGGCGGCCGCGGCCTCCAGCTGGTCGCCGCGCTCTCCCGGCGCTGGGGCGCCCGCTACCTCAGCGACGCCAAGTGCATCTGGACCGAGCAGGACATCGCGAACGGCTCACCGGACCGGGTCGGCGCCCTGCCCTGAGAGCCCGCTCCTGCCGACCGCCCAGGCCGCCGTGATGACCACGTCGACCCGGAGGAACACCGGGTTGTCCCGGTGTTCCTCCGGCGTCGAACGGCGTGCGACGATCCATCGATATTCTATTACTGACAGGTCGGAGGTAACATGTCTTACCGAATCTGTCAACATTGGACTTACGATGGATTCATGAGCCTTCGCCACGCACTCCTCGGACTCCTCGTCGACCGGCCCGCCAGCGGCTACGACCTGCTGAAGCTGTTCGACACCTCGCTGGCCCACGTCTGGCCGGCCACCCAGAGCCAGGTCTACGGAGAACTGAACCGCCTCGCGGAGGCCGGTCTGGTCGACGTGTCCGCCGAGGGGCCGCGCCGGCGCAAGGAGTACCGGGTCACGGAGGAGGGGCTCAAGGAAGTGCGGGAGTGGCTGGTCGCGCCGACCCAGCAGCAGCCGCGCCGCAGCGAGCTGCTGCTCAAGGTGTTCTTCTTCGGCCTGGCGTCGGACGAGCAGGCCCGCGCGGTCCTGGCCGAGCGGGAGCAGGTGGCCGCGTCCTATCACGAGGCGCTCGCGGAGCTGAGAGCCGAACTGGAGAAGGACGAGGGGCCGTTGACCGCCAACGGCCGGATCGCCCTGGAATACGGCCTGCGCTGGGCCGAGATGGAGCGGGACTGGGCCCGCTGGGCCGCCGAACAGCTCGGCTGAACGCCGTCGGCGGCACACCGGCCGGGTGCCCCGGGGCTCCCTAGCTCACGAACCCCACATGGGCCAGGGCCTGCTTCAGCAGCACCCCGTGGCCGCCGGGCATCTCGCTCTGCACGGCCTCCAGCATGGCCTCCTGCGGACTGAACCACACCAGGTCCAGGGCGTCCTGCCGGGGCCGGCAGTCCCCGGTGACCGGCACGATGTAGGCCAGCGACACCGCGTGCTGACGCGGGTCGTGGTACGGGGTGACACCGAGCGTCGGGAAGTACTCGGCGACCGTGAACGGCTGCAGGGAGGCCGGCACCCGGGGCAGCGCCACCGGGCCGAGGTCCTTCTCCAGATGGCGCAACAGGGCGTCGCGGACCCGCTCGTGGTGCAGGACACGGCCGGAGACGAGGGTCCGGCTGACCGTTCCGTCCGGGCCGATGCGGAGCAGCAGGCCGATGCTGGTGACTTCGCCGCTGTCGTCGACACGCACGGGCACGGCCTCCACATACAGGATCGGCATGCGGGCGCGCGCCATCTCCAGCTCGTCGGAGGACAGCCAGCCGGGCGTGGTTTCGGTCATGTCAGACATTGCTTGATCATACTTTCCGGACAGGGCGCGCGGTCAGTCGCGGCCGGGGTCGGATGCGGGAAGGCCGTAGAGGCGACGGGCGTTGTCACGTCCGGTCCAGGCGGCGATCCGCACCGCGTCGGTCGGGCTCAGTTCGTCGGCGTCCACCCGGTCCTGGAGCATTCCGGCCAGCCCCTGCCGGAAGGACAGTGCGCCGAGGTGGTGGAACTCGGCCACACCATAGGCGTCCGAGCTGTACAGCAGTTTGCGGAACGGGGTGATCTCCATCGCCTCCGCCAGCACCGCCCCGGCCCGGGCCGGGCCCACATGGTGCAGGGCGAGCCCGACGTCGAGGTAGACGTGTTCGAACACCGCGGCCAGGTAGGCGGCCTGGCGCTGGTAGGGCCAGCAGTGCAGCAGGAGCACCGGGACGGTTCCCACGGTCAGCCGCAGCCAGTCGGTGAGCAGGGCCGGATCCGCGTGGTGCAGCCGCAGGTCCGAGTCCCCGAAACCGGCGTGGAGCTGGAGCGGCAGCCCGAGCCCGACGGCGGTCCACAGCAGATGACGCATCAGGACCGGGTCGGTGAGTCTGCCGCCCCCGGAGAACCACAGCGCGGCCGCCCGGGTCACCTCGGCGTACGTCGGCCGCGCCGGGTCCAGGGCGAAGCCGGTGCGGTAGGCGGCCACCGACTTGACCGCGACCACACCCGGCCGCCGTACCGCCTCCTCGGCCGCCGCCCGGAAGGCGCCCGCGTATGCGGCCGCGTCGACGCCCTGCGCGGCCACCGCCTCGGCGACGCTCTCCAGACGCACGACCTCGTAGGCACGCGCGCCGGCCGCCGCCGCGAGTTCGGCGGGGGAGGTGACCGGGTGCGGGGCGTACCCGGTGTCCACGCAGAACGCCTCCGTGTGCGCGGCCGTCAGGAACCGGCGGTTGACCTCCTGCCAGCCCAGTTCGGCCCGGCGCGCCAGGTAGTCGGCGGCTGGCGCGTGCCGGTCCAGGTCCAGCAGGGGCGCGCAGTGCCGTCGTACGGCGATGCCGGCCGGGCTGTCGAACGGCGAGACGCCCGGCCAGGCCTCGCCCTCGGTCAGCAGCGACTCGAACTCGGGCTCGGCGAGGTCGGCGGTGACCGCGCCGTGGCAGTGGTGGTCGACGAGCGGGAGCGCGTCGAGGGCCTCCCGGACCACTCCCGGCATCAGTACTTCCAGCGGTAGGCCGCCGCCACCCCGGCGTCGTCGAGCCCGGCGACCGCCGCCGTCTCGCCTTCGCGCACGGCGATCACCGCGTCCGCGAGGACCGGGCCGAGCGCGGTGCGCAGCACCTCGTCCTCGCGGAACTCCTCGACGGCCTGGGGGAGCGAGGTCGGCAGCCGGCGTACGCCCCGGGCCACCGCCTCGTCCGGGATCAGCCGGGCCGGGTCGTCGGTGACCTCCTCGGGCAGCGGCGCGGCCGTGGCGAGCCCGTCGAGCCCGGCGGCGATGGCGCAGCCGAGGGCCAGGTACGGGTTGGCGGCCAGGTCGACCGGCTTGATCTCCAGATTGGCGTCCTGGCTCTGGTGGCCGGCCGTTCCGGTGATGACCCGGATCCCGGTCTCGCGGGTCTCCCGGCCCCAGGCCGTGTACACCCCCGCCCACTGGGAGGGCTTGAGCCGCAGGTAGCTGGCCGGGCTCGGCGCGGTCACCGCGGTCAGTGCGGGCAGGTGCGTCAGCAGCCCGGCGATGAAGGACTCCGCCGCGGCCGTCATGCCGTAGCGGGCGTCGCCCCCGGCGTGCAGGTTGACCCCGTGCCGCCACAGGGAGAGATGCAGGTGGCCGCCGTTGCCGACGCCCCGCTCGGCGACGGCCGGGGCGAAGGAGGCCCGCAGGCCGTACTTCTGCGAGACGGCGCGGATGGTCTGCCGTACCAGCACGCTCTGGTCGGCCGCCGCCACCGGGTCCAGGGCGCCGGTGGAGAGCTCGAACTGGCCGGGCGCGTACTCGGGGTGGAGCTGGGCGACCGGCACCTCCTGCTTCTCGAGGGCCGCGAGCAGATCGGCGGTGTAGTCGCTCAGCTCGATGTGCCGGGCGGCGCTGTACGCAGGGCCCGACGTGGCCGGTGCGAACTCGTCGGCCGGTGCGGCGGCCCGGCCGAGCGTCCACTCGATCTCGACGCCCGCTCTGAAGGTGACGCCGTGCCGGTCCCCGGCGTCGGCGACGATCCGGCGCAGGAAGGTGCGGCTGCACCCGGGATGCCGCTCACCCTCCTGGGTGACCCGGTCGACGGGCGCCCAGGCCCAGCCGGGCTGGGCGGCGAGCACCACCAGCCGGTCCAGGTCCGGGTAGAGGCGCAGATCGCCGTCGGGCGAGCCGAGGACGTCGGTGCGCACGATCGCGTCGTTCGCCAGGAAGGTGTCGAACACCGGGGACATGCCGACGCCCCAGGCCACCGCCGGCTGCAGCCCCTGCCAGGGAACCGTCTTCACCCTGCAGACCCCGGCGGTGTCCACATAGGCCAGCACGATCCCGCGCACGCCCTGCGCGGACAGCTCGTGGGCGAGGGCATGGGCCCGGGCCAGATCGCCGGGGCTCCCGCCGGGTACGGGGTCGACCAGGGGTGGCATACGACGTCCTCCTCGACGGGCTCGGATGCACGCGTCCGGGCCAGCGTTTCACGCCGACCGCGCCGAACTGCGCTACCGGCGCCGGGGAGTCGGTCCCGGCGGGCGCCGGCAGGCCCGTCGGCCAAGGTGTCCCGGCAGGCGCGTGTGGTGCTGCAGCCCGCTCAGGCGTGGCCGTTGCGCCAGGCCCGGGCGACGATCTCCACCCGGTTCCGGGCCGACGGCTCGAGCCGGACGCTGGGCATGCGCGTTGTGACCGTGGACAGCGAGACGAACAGCTCGGCGGCGATCTCGGCGTCGGTACGGCCGACGGCGACCAGCCGCACCACGTCCAGCTCACGGTCGGTGAGGGGCCCGGCGAGGGGTGCGGTGCTCACGGCTTGACGAGACGGTCCTGCTCCACCGGCGGTGTGCCGTCGCGCCAGGGCAGCGGCTTGCCGAAGCGGATCAGCTCGCCGTAGAGGCCGGGGTCGACGTCCTCGGCGAAGACCAGGTCGAGCACCGCACGGGCGGCCTCGGCGGGGGACTGGGCCCCGCTGTAGTCGCTGAACCAGGGGCGGGACGTCGCGGTGTCGACCATGCCGGGGCAGACGGAGGCGACCAGGGTCCCGGTGGCCAGGTCCTGCTCCCGGCGCTCGGCGGCGACCGCGCGGACGGCGGCGACCTGGGCCACCTTCGAGGGCACGTTCAGCCAGACGGGCCAGCCCGCCTCCGTGGCGGTGCGGTTGTGGACGGCGCTGCGCCAGGACTCGACGGCGTACTCGACCTGGTCGAGGTCGGCGCCGTCGAACAGGTGGTGCAGCCGTGAGTCGAGATGGCCGAGGGTGCCGAGCGAACTGGCCACCACGAGCAGCCGGCCGCGGGGGCGCAGGACGGCACCGAAGGAGCGCAGGATCGCGTGGGTGGCGGTGTTCGAGACGTCGATGAACTCGTCGGCCCGCTCCGACTGCGAGTCCTCGGGCAGGACTCGGGCGACCGCGTTGGAGACGACGACGTCCACCCCGCCGTACCGGACCCCGAGTTCGTCGGCGAGCCGGGCGATCGCGTCGGTGTCGGTGACGTCCAGGACCCGGCCTTCGACGCGGGCGCGCGTCTCGGGCAGCCGGGCGACCTCGACGGCGGCGTCCGTCACACGCGCGGGGTCGCGTCCGGTGAGCAGGACCAGGTCGTCCGGGCCCAGCCGGGCGGCGAGTCCTTCCGCGAGGGCGCGGCCGAGTCCTTGGTTGGCGCCGGTGACGAGGGCGATACGGGAAGCGTTCATGCATCCCACGCTAGGAACCGCACGTCCATGAGTCCAACGAGAGTTACGCACGGCTAGTATGCGTGAACGTCATGAACTTCAACGATGTGTCACTGACCGCGCTGCGGGTCTTCCGCGCGGTCGCCGAACAGGGAACCTTCACCGCCGCCGCGGCCTCGCTGGGCTACACCCAGTCCGGGGTGTCCCGGCAGATCGCCGCCATCGAGCGCGCGGCGGGCGCGGAACTCCTCGAGCGCCGGCGCGACGGGGTCCGGCTCACCGCGGCCGGCCGGGTCGTCATGCGGCGTGCGACCACCGTGCTCGACGAGATCGAGGCGACGGCGAGGGAACTGTCCGGGCTGCCCGCAGAGGGCGGGACGGTCCGCCTCGGCTGGTTCCCCACCGCGGGCGCCGTACTGGTCCCGCACGCCCTGACCGCGCTCCGCCGGACAGACCCCGGCCTCCGGGTCGTCGGCCGCGAGGGCACCACCCCCGCACTGGTGCGTGCCCTGCGCGCCGGCAGCATCGACCTGGCCCTGCTCGCCTCGGCGCCCCCGTTCCGGGCGCCGGACGCCGAATCGCCCCCGCTGGTGCTCCAGACCCTCACCGAGCGCGCCCTGTGCCTCGCGCTGCCGGCCGGCCATCCCCTGGCCCGCGGCGACTTCGTCGACGTGGCCGACCTGCGCGGGCAGCGCTGGATCGCCGGCTCCGCCTCGGGCGAGGACCGGCTGATGGGCGTGTGGCCAGGCCTGGACGAGCGGCCGGAGATCGCCCACGTCGCCCGGGACTGGCTGGCCAAGCTCCATCTCGTCGCCGCCGGCTGTGGGTTGACCACCGTACCGGCCGCCCTGGCCTCCGCGGCGCCGGCCGGTGTCCGGATCCTGCCGGTCCGCGGCGGGCCTCAGGAGCAGCGCCGCCAGCTGCTGGCCCGGCTGCCGCACCCGCCTGCGGAGGCGGTCACCCGGGTGGCGGCCGCCCTGCGGGCGGCCGCGCTCGACGCGGACGTACCGGATCGGCCCAAGTGAGCGTTCCGCGGGCTCAGTCGTTCTCGGCGGCGAACATCCAGCGCTGCTTCTCCAGGTCCGCGGTGATGGCGATCAGCAGGTCCTGGGTGACCGGGTCGGGCTCGTCGGTCGCGGCGATCCGCTCGCGCAGCCGCCCGATGGCCGCCTCCAGGGTCCGCACCATCAGGTCGACGACCTCGTCGTCGCGCAGCCAGCCGTCCTTCGCGCCGGGCAGCGAGAAGGCCGCGGCGACGGTCTCGGGGCGGCCGTCCGGCGGCACACCCAGGGCGGCGGCGCGCTCCGCGACGGTGTCCGAGTAGGTGCGCGCGGTGGCGACCACCTCGTCGAGCTGGAGATGGATCGAGCGGAACCGCGGCCCCACGATGTTCCAGTGCGCCTGCTTCCCCATCAGTGACAGTCCGAGCAGATCCACCAGGGTCTCCTGGAGGGCGCCTCCGGTGACCCGGAGCGCCTCGTCGGGCAGCGTGCTCTTCACCACGGACATGGTGCGCGTCTCCCTTCTGAGCTGTGCCGTCATCGCTGCGCGGGTGCCCCCGCCGAACACCGGCAAACGCGACCGCCCGGGCACGGACACGCACGTCGGGGTCGGTCCGCACCCCTGTCTGGAGGGTGCCGGGGCCAATCAGCGAGACGGTACTTACACCCTCCGGTTGTCCGGACATAACATCGGTCCTCGCATGAACACGATGACGCTCTGGCACATATCCGGCTGGGAGTTCGCCGCCCTGGCACTCGCCGCCCTGCTCGTCGGTTTCTCCAAGACCGCCGTCAGCGGGGCCAACACCGTCAGCCTCGCCATCTTCGCCGCGGTCCTCCCGGCCCGCGCCTCCACCGGAGTCCTGCTCCCGCTGCTCATCGCGGGCGACGTGCTGGCCGTGGCGACCTACCGCAGGCACGCCCACTGGCCCACGCTGTGGCGGCTGTTCCCGGCGGTCGCGGCCGGCGTGGTGATCGGCACGCTGTTCCTGGTCTGGGCCGACGACGGCGTCGTACGGACCTCGATCGGCGCGATCCTGCTGCTGATGGCCGGGGTCACGCTGTGGCGGCGCCGCACGGCCGACCGCCCCGACGACCCGGACGCGGTCACCACCCGGGCGGGGCGGGCGAAGGCCGGTTCGTACGGCGTCCTCGGCGGCTTCACCACGATGGTCGCGAACGCCGGCGGTCCGGTGATGTCGATGTACCTGCTGTCGGCCGGCTTCCGCAAACTCGGTTTCCTGGGTACCTCGGCGTTCTTCTTCCTGATCGTCAACCTCTCCAAGGTCCCCTTCAGCGCCGGCCTCGGCCTGATCGACGGCACCTCACTGCTGCTCGACGCCGCGCTCGTGGTGTTCGTGGTGCCCGGCGCGCTCATCGGCAGGTGGGCGGTGCACCGGATCAACCAGCGGCTGTTCGAGCAGCTGGTCATCGCGGCGACGGTCCTGGGCGGGCTGCAGCTCCTGCTGCGCTGACCGGTCCGGCGGCCCGGGAATGCACGGGCGGGAGGCGTTGTTGCAGAGGTCGTGAATGACATGCTCGGATCAAAGATCCCGGGTGTGGGCGAAGGGAGAACCTCATGGCACGCAGCACCGCGCGTCCCGTTGTCAGGCTGAAGTCGACGGCCGGGACCGGCGTCACCTACGTGACCCGCAAGAACCGCCGGAACGACCCCGACCGGCTGGTCCTGCGCAAGTACGACCCGGTGGCCGGCGCACACGTCGACTTCCGCGAAGAGCGCTGAAGCCGACCGCAAGCGCACCGGCAACCAAGAGAGGAAACCCCATGAAGGCCCGCATTCATCCCGCGTCCCGCCTCGTGGTCTTCCGGGACCGCGCCGCGGACACGGCGTTCCTGACCCGCTCCACCGCCGACTCGTCCCGGACGATCGAGTGGGAGGACGGCAACACCTACCCGTTGATCGATGTGGAGATCTCGTCCGCGTCGCACCCCTTCTACACCGGCAAGGCGCGGGTCCTGGACAGCGCCGGCCGCGTGGAGCGTTTCGAGCGCCGTTACGGCCGCGCCGCCGCCCGCGGCTGACCCGGCCCGGTGACCGACCCGAGGAGAACAGAACCATGAAGGTGCGCAAGTCCCTGCGCTCACTGAAGGCCAAGCCCGGCGCCCAGGTGGTCCGCCGACGCGGCGTGGTCTACGTGATCAACAAGAAGGACCCCCGCTTCAAGGCCCGCCAGGGCTGACGGAGGTCCCGTCCCACGACGGCCGCCCGGCGATCCCGCCGGGCGGCCGTCGCACGTCCCGGCGTTCGTGCCGGTCGGGCGGCCGTCGTGCGTCGCGAGATGCGTTCCGGTCGGTTCCGACAGGACCGGGCGGACGGGCTCGAAGACCCGGCGGGCCGGAAGACCCTGAGAAAACCTGCCCCGTCCGTGGCGCCCGTGGCGGTCGATCGCCCGATGCGGTCGGTCGCCCGATGCGCTCGGTCTCCGGCCCCACGGCCCCGCCCTCTCCGACGGACCCCGTACGCTCGCCCCATGTCCCCGCACGTCCTCGTCCTCGGCGGTACCGCCGAGGCCCGCCGCCTCGCCACCGAGTTGTCGGGGCGCCCCGGAGTCCGTGTCACGACCTCGCTCGCGGGCCGGGTGGCACGGCCCGGCACGCTCGCCGGTGAGGTGCGGATCGGCGGGTTCGGCGGGGCGGCAGGGCTCGGCGACTGGCTTCGCGAACACCGCGTGGCCGCGCTGGTGGACGCCACGCACCCCTTCGCCGAGACGATCACCGCGAACGCGGCCCGCGCCGCCCGGGCCAACCGAATCCCCTCCGTCGTCCTGCGCCGCCCCGGCTGGCAGCCGCGCCCCGGCGACGACTGGCACCCGGTCCCGTCGCTGCCCGCGGCGGCCGCCGCGCTGTCCCGCTTCGGCCCCCGCGTCTTCCTCACCACCGGCCGCCTGGGCCTGTCCGCCTTCGCCCACCTGACGGACCGGCACTTCGTCGTACGGTCCGTGGAACCCCCTGAGCCGCCCCTGCCCCGGCACACCGAAGTGCTGCTGGCGCGTGGGCCGTTCACCGTCGCCGACGAGACCGCCTTGCTGAGCGGGAACCTGATCGACGTCCTGGTCACGAAGGACAGCGGGGGAGCGGCCACGGCCGCCAAACTCACGGCCGCACGAGAGCTCGGGCTGCCCGTGGTCGTCGTCCGGCGGCCCCCGTTGCCGGACGGCGTGACGGTGGTGCCGGACGTCGCCGGTGTACTGGAACGGCTGGGGTTCGGCCCCGCGTGACCGCCCCGGACGTCACGCTGTCCGGGCGGCAGGCGTCGGCTCCGCCGCCTTCAGGACAGTCCGTCGGGCGGACCCTCGACCAGCAGCCGCTTGCCGTGGCGTCCACCGCGGCGCGCAGGTCGGCGCCCAAGGGGCGGCCCAGGTCCTGCTGGACGCGTTCCCTCAGCCAGCAGCCCAGGCGTGGCCGAGAACCCGGGCCTCGTGAGGGTCGAGCGGCCGGGTGGGCAGTTCGACCCGCATAGCCCTCAGCCCTCCTTCGGAACCTCCGGCTTGCGGCGCAGCAGATACGTGTCCATGATCCAGCCCTTGCGCTCGCGTGCCTCGGCCCGCAGCCGCTCGATGCGCGGACCGGCCTCGGCGATCGGGCCGGAGACCAGGATCTCGTCCGGGGTGCCCAGGTACGCGCCCCAGTAGATGTCGATGTCCTCGTCCGCGTACCGGCGGAAGGCCTGGTGCGCGTCGAGCATCACCACCACGTCGTCCACCCCGTCCGGCAGCCCCTCGGCGAGCCGCCGCCCGGTGGTGATCTGCACCGGCCGGGCCACCCGGTTCAGCCCCGTACGGTGCCTGGCCGCCAGCGCCGAGACACTGCTGATCCCGGGCACCACGTCGTACGCGAACCGCACCGCGCCCCGGGCCAGCACCTCCTCCAGGATCGCCAGCGTGCTGTCGTACAGCGACGGATCGCCCCACACCAGGAAGGCGCCGGTCTGGTCCTCGCCCAGCTCCTCGCGGATCAGCCGTTCGTAGATGTCCGCGCGGGCGCTGCGCCAGTCGCCGACGGCCGGCGAGTACGCCCCGCCGCCCGCGGCCCGGTCCCGCTCCGGGTCCCGCGCCTCGACCAGCCGGTAACCGCCGTCCGGTATGTGCGTGTCGAGCATGTCCCGGCGAAGCTGTGTCAGGTCGCTCTTCACCTCGCCCTTGTCGAGGAGGAAGAAGACGTCCGTGCCTTTCAGGGCCCGGACCGCCTGGAGGGTGAGCTGGTCGGGGTCGCCCGCGCCGATACCGATGACATGAATCTCTCGCACGCCCCCGAGTCTGCCGCATGGCACTGACAGCGGGTCACCCCGGTGCTACCGGGAGCCGCGCAGCCGCGGCGCCTCGCCCTCCGCCTCGACGCTCCCGGCACCGCCCTCCACCCGCCCGGCCAGCTCCCGCGCCCACCGCGCGAGCCCGTCGACATCGATCCCGTGCGGCCGTGGCACCCCGCCCCCGGCCGCCCACTCCTCGACCGCGCCCGCGCCGCGGCGCAGCAGCCGCGCCCCGCCGGTCACGTTCCCGCGGGCCGCGTGCGTGAGCCCCACCGCCAGCTGGGCCAGCCCCCGCCACAGCGTCCGCTCGGCCTCGGGCCCCGACTTCCAGGCGTCCTCGAACACCTCGTGCGCGTGGAACGGTTTCCCGGCGTCCAGCAGCGCCTGTGCCTCGGCGACCGTCTCCTCCGGAGTCCGTACGACCCCTTCGGGCTGCCGCTCGACGCCCGGCGCGCCGTACGGCAGCGGCCGCCCCAGCCCGTCGCGCGGCCGCGCACTGCGCGCCCGCCCCTCGGCGTCCCGGTCCCGTGCCCCTGTTCCCGCGTTTCCCATACGACCGATTCTCCCCCCACCGCCCCCGCCCTCTTTCTGCCCGCCGGGGGAGGTGGGGTAAGGTGCTGTTCGCGCGATCACGCGGATCACCGCGAGTGAACGCATCGGGACGTGGCGCAGCTTGGTAGCGCACTTGACTGGGGGTCAAGGGGTCGCAGGTTCAAATCCTGTCGTCCCGACTGGAGACAGTCGCAGGTCAGGGGCCGTTTCAGAGGGGATCTGAAGCGGTCCCTTGATTATTCTTGGGGACCGCTTGGGGACCAGTTCACGTTGAAGGGGCTGTGGCGCACCTTGACCCAGTCAAGGTGCGCCACAGATGGCAGGCCGGTGGCGCGGATACATGGTTTGACCTGTGATTTTCTAGTGCGTCCCGGACAGATGATGGCGGCGGGGCCCGTCTCGTGGAGTGGCCGTCGGTACACCACTTCATCGGACGTGACCTCCCGGAGGCTGGCAGCTATCGACGTCTGGCATCGCGCCGGTTTGGCCCTGAGGCAGCGTGTGGCACGGATGTCGATGGGCCTGCTGACTCGTGCCAATTACGGCTGTTGAACCCTGATGCCGCCCGTTGATGCAGCCGGACGGCCCAAGAAGGTCCAGGGAGCCCCCAGCGGCGACGAGGTTCCCTGCGGCATGTGCATGCATGGTCTGCGAACTTCACCGTGCCGGTGGCCTCGACGTCGGTCAGTGGCGGAGCAGGTCGTCGGCGCCGACTGTCAAGTAGGTCTCGGGAGTGGTGGCTTCAAGGGTCGACGTGGACGAGTGCGGCTTGGGCCGGCGTGAGACAGGGGCCATCCGGCACCTAGAGGCCCGTCTTGGGGGTCCGGCACAACTCGGCTGAGAGGATGCCCGCGTTGCGGTATGGCTCGCGCCCTGGACGCAGGGACCGGCGGACGGTCGAGGCGCGAGGCTCGTCGCCACCGTCTGGTGGGAAGTACCGCTTTGTACCGACCAGTCCGCTGCTGGGCTTCCTCTGTGCCTCCATCTTGGACGCGTACCCGGAGGTTCTGGCCGACCCAGCGTCTACGGCTGCGTGGTAGTTCGAACCGATAGCGGTTACGACGCCTCGTCGCTGGAATCGTCAGTCGGTCCGCGACACGGCCTCGACCACACTGATCTGATGGATCTTGCGCCGCCGCGGGCTGCAGTGGACATCGACGACGTCCCCTACCCGGAACCGGTCCTTGAGCTCCGGGTTCCCTTCGCGTGAGAACATCGGTCGGCTCCACTGGTCGACCTCGAAGGACCAGGCTTTCCGCGTCGCCGGGTCCTCGATGGAGCAGCAGTAGTGCGTGATGTCCGTGGGCGGGTCGTCGTAGTGGGTGTCGTAGTCCCAGCGCGAGATGACGGCACCGCGAAAGCTCGCCTCGTCGGGAACGGCCAGGACCCGGCGGCGGGCCGGCAGCCACAAACCCCACAGCAGTACGCCGGTGAGCAACGGAGCGGTGTCCCATTCCCAGGCCAACGCCGGGCGGTGCGCGGTCAGGGTCACCGCGACCAGGACGCCACAGGCGGCGCACACGGCCACGGCCAGCAGCACGAGCTGCCGCAGGTGTCCCCAGCGCGGGGTGTCCAGCGGCCCGGCGTCCACGACGTGCCACGATCTGCCGTACGCGGACCAGATCCGCTGCGGCTCGCGTACGGGAAGCGCCGATTCGGGACCAGCCGCTCCCACCTGGCGTTTGGGCAGCCGATGCTCTCCAGCGCGGTCGTGGGTCCGCCACTCGCGCGCGGCCTGCCGTCCGGCGGCCGTCAACCTGGGCCCGGATGCGAGCGGGACGTCTGACAGTCGCACCAGCCCCAACAGGCTGAGCACGAGGACCGCTCTGAGAATGATCCGCATCCCCTCGGGACTGAACGAAACGCCGGCCCACAGGGCGCCGAACCAGGCCGCGAGGGCCGCACCCCGATACAGCAGCGTCACGTACTTGTTCCGGGCCGGCCGTATGAGGCCAAGAACGGTCGCCTCGTTGCGGACGCTGTTCTGAAAGCCGCGCCACCATACCCAGAAGTCGTCGCCGTCGCCCGGCCCGAGGGCGCCTATCGGTACGCGGTCGACACCGCTTCGGCAGCGCCGTCGGATCCGTTCGACCACCAGTTCCTCGACGGGCCGCAGCGGTGCCGAGTCGGCGGTCTGCGGGACGATCCGTACGGTCACCGTACCGTCGGCCTTCTCCTCACCCTGCAGTCGGCCTGTGCGGACCATTTCCAGGGCGGTGGTCTCGATGCCCTTCGGAGTTGTCTCCCCGTCTCCCATAAGCAGGTTCACCACACCGGCGGTCAGCATTCGATATTTCATACGCCCCCCAGAAATGTGACCGAGACGACTGTAGATGCTCTTAGGGATCACCGCATCGGGGAAATCACGCAGCCAAGGCATCGTCGAAGCTGATGTCCGAGCTGAGAGCCACGCGATGTTCACCGCTGCCCTGTTGAAATAACGGGCTCAGCGGGTGCGTGGATCTCTGCGGCGATTCAGCTGCGCGGGCGCGCTGTCGCCCTCCTGCGCACCAACGGGACCAGCGTCTCGGCCAGGCCACTGGCGAGACTCCGTCAGGCCGGGGCCCCGTTACTGTTGGGCCGCCTGCGCAGGTGCGCAGTTGAGGGGCTTCGCCAAGGGGGGCACCAGGCATGTCAGAGGGGTTGGCCCAGTGGGGGCCAGAGCTTTTCATGACGCGGGAACGGGAGCTGCGTCGCGGCCTGGCACCCGAGAACGACGTGGGAAGGGACATCGCGCAAGGGGGGTTCGAGCCCTGCCTGCTGACCCTTCTGCGGCTGTCTGTGGGCAGGCACTCGAGCACCGGTCTCACCAGTGGGTGGTTCCCGAGGGCGCTTGCCCGCACCGGCCACCTCGTCCGCGCGGCCGAGCTGGCGTACACGATCAGTGACGAGCTCCAGCAGGGTACGGAACTACTGGAGCTGGTGCGGGCCGCGGCGGGCGCGGGAGACCTGGGCGGCGCTCAGGCGCTGGCCGAGTCGATTCCCCTACGGCAGGTGCGGGACCGGGCACTGGTCGCCCTCGTGCCGGCGTGGGCCCGTGCCGGTGAGCGTGACCGGGCCGTCGCTCTGGCGGAGAGGATCCGTTACCCGCACAACTGGGGGTGGGCCTGGGCCCTGTTGGCGAAGGCAGTGGCGGACAGCGGCGACATCGACGAGGCGCTCAGGTTCGCCGCTCGCGCCGACGACGTGGTGAGTTCTTACGCCGCCGACGGGACGGAACAGGTGCTCGCCCTCCTCATGGAGGTGGCCGTCGCCAGCGGCGACCAGGACCGGGCCGCCGCACTTGCCGACCGCGTGGAGGACATCGCCCTGTCCCGCAACTCGACGGGGTGGTCCGAGCCACGGCCCCTGGCGGTGGTATTGGCCCGCGAGGCGCTGACGGGAGACCTTGACCGGCTCGATGCTCTCCTGCGCACCCCGCCCGGACCAGCCGTCGGCGCCGGGGGCACGGTATGCGGGTGGGCGCTCGGCGAAGCCGCCGAACAGGACATGGTGGTCCCGGAAGGAGACCTGGACGAGGCCGCCGTTCGCCCGTTCCCTCCCGGATCCCCGCTCGACGCCTGGGACATGGCCTGTGTGCTGGACGCGGTCGTTCACAGCGCCGACCAGGACGTGGTCCTGGCCCTTGCCGACCGGGCCGAGACACTGCTCGAGACCGGCTACGGCCGTGATCACGACATTCTGCTGAGGTCCGTGACACTCCTGCTGGCCAGGCATGGGCAGGTCGAGCGGGCCATGGCCCTCGCCGGCCGTCTCGACCCCGATCTGTCCGTGGCGCGGCAGGCCGACATCGTCGGAGAACTGGCCCGGTCCGGTGACACGGGCGGTGCCGAGGCTCTCGCCCACACGATCAACGACCGCAGGGCACAGGACAGGGCGCTGATCGAAGTGGTCCGGGAGCTGGCCCGGGGTGGCGATCCAGGCTGGGCCGAGGCTCTCGTCCACTCGATCGACGACCGCTGGGCGCAGGGCGAGGCACTGGTCGCGGTCGTCCGGGAGTCGGCCCGGCACGGCGATCACACCCGGGCCGAGGCTCTCACCCGCTCGATCGCCCACCGCGCGACACGAGCCCGCGCCCTGGCCTCACTCGTGGAGTTGTCCGAGCCGTCCCACGCCCGCAGGCTCGCCGCGCAGGCCGTGAGGGTTGCGGGCGACTGGGATCCCGTTCTGCCGGTCCTGGAGCGGATCGTGCCCCGTTCCGTGGCAGTGGTCGCCGATCAGATGATGAGCTGATCCGGGGCAGCCTCCTGTCAGTGCTGCCTGCGAGACTCGTTCCATGATTCCGAAGCTGCCCTTGCACAGCCCTCGTTGGCTTGACCTCGACGGTGTGAAGGTCGAAGAGGTGAAAGCACTCCTGGAGCAGTTGTCCTCCGCGGCTGCCGCCGGGAGCGGCGATGGATGGAGGCAGACCTGGACGTACCTGGCCGGCGGTCTGATGGACGACGGGACCGTCTTCGACGGGGCCTATGCCGCTCTGCCGCATCTCATCGAGGCGGCAGCGGCCCTGCCTCCGGGACAGACCGCCGACTTCTGGGTGGACTTGGGATGCATCGTGACTGCGGAGGACAGGCCCCCCGTCCCGGCTGATCTCGAGACGGGGTTCGGCGCCGCACTGCGTCTGGCCGAGCGGGCGGCCACCCGAAGCCTCCTTGCCGCCGATACTGCTCCGCAGGTCTGTGCCCACCTCGTGCTCGCCTGCGTGGCCTTCGCCGGCCACCACATGGGCGAAGCGTTGTGGCGGTTCCCCGATCCCCGGGAAGCTGACCTCCTGCTGATATGTCCCGAGTGCGAGAGTGATACCGAGATCCCCGACTTCTTCGTCGACCCGGCACGTCCGCCCGCCGAGGCTCCGGGGCTCCCTGATCCCGCCCATGTCAGGCAGGGAGGACATACCTGGGGCGAGGTCGCTGCAGCATTGCGCGAGGAAGCGGTGGGAGAGGAGTGGGAGCCCTTCCTGCGGGTGGCACGTGAGGTCGCGATGGCCGGGCTACCCCCCGAAACACCGGGGCAAGCCCTCCTGTGTCTGGTCGTCGGCATGGTGGCGGTCGCGGGCACCCCGCAACAGGACGCAAGGGAGTTGGCCCGCCAACTGATGGCGCTCACCGGAGACTTCCGCTGCTGGGACTGCGAGCGGACGTGGACGATCGCCGACGGCCTGGCGGAGAACCCGGCCGGTGCGAGCCCCCGGCACCGTCCGACGGAGGCGCGGGCGGACTCCGACGAGTCGGCCGCCACGGTGGAGTCGACGGCGCCCGGACGAACAGGTGAAGCGGCGACTCGGTTCCGGCAGAACGGGAACGCGGTGCTCGCGGCCGACGGCACCCCCTGGGGCCGTATGTCGGTGTTCTCCGATTCGGCGCCCGGTTCATCCGGGGGTGTCGACGCGCTGGCGGTGGTGTCCTGCCCGGGTCGGCCGACGCTCGTGGCCGGCGCCGGGGACAGGGGCGTGGTGTGCCTGTGGGACGTGGCCGACGCCCGGCTCGTCCATGCCCCGCTGCCAGGACATCGTGACCGTATCCGCTCGATGACGGCCCTGCCCCTGCCCGACGGCCGCGTCCTTCTGGCGAGCGGAGGCGACACCGGGACGATCGCCCTGTGGAACCCCGTCACCGGGCAGCCGATCCGCGAACCGGCCGGGGACTGGCCTGGCGGGGTGACCGGAATGTGTGTCGCCATCGTCCCCGACGGCCGCACCCTGCTCGTCACCGCCACCCCCAAAGGCGCGGTCCGGCTGTGGGATCCGGAAACCGGTGAGTGCGTCGGGCGCCTCAACCCCTATGGCAGTCCGATCCAGTCGATCGCCGCCGTCCCGATCGCCGCCGGCCACACACTGATCGCGGCCGCGGACACCGCGGGCCGCCTTCATGTGTGGGACCCGGCCGTCGAGGACCCCTGGGAAAACGGCGCGGCCGTGCAGTTGAGCGCCAGTGCCCTCGCCGATGCCGACCACCGGGTGGTAACCGTGGCGGCTGTGCCCACACCCGACCGAACCATGTTGGCCACCGGAGACAACCAGGGCGTGGTCATGCTGTGGGACCTTGCCACCGGTGCCCCGGTCGGCGACGGTCTGCCCGCCTCGACAGGCACCGGGGGCCTGCCGGTCATCACCGCCTCCACCCTGCACGACGGCCGCACGGTCCTGGTCACCGGCACCCGTCACGGTCACCGGCTGAGGGTATGGGAACCGGAGACCGGCGCGGTGGGGCACATCGCCCTGGATGTGGTGCTCACCTGTCTGGCCACCGCGGGTCCGGATCTGATCGTCGGGCACGACCGCGGGGTCCTCAGCCTCCCGCTCACCAGACGATGAACGCGTTCAGCCGAGAGCCGTCTCACCCCGTCGCGCGGAGCCTCGGGACGGATGCCGAGCAACCGCGCGACGTGCGCGACAGGCCGGTGCCTGTGGCCCGAGCCTCGCGGATACCGCCCCCCGCGCGGCTCGTCCGGCCACCGACGGGATGGGCGGGCACGCCGCGCTGCATCGGCTGAGGACGCCGTCCCGCGGCGCCGGGCCGGGAGTTCACCGCCCGTGCGGCGTCCAACTCTCCGGCCGGTCCGCGTTGTCCCATCGATCCGTCGTAGCCGTCTCGCGTCGGCTTCGATCGTGACGGGACCCGAGAGTTGCGAGGCCGGGCGAGGCCAACGGGCTGTAGGAGCACGCGGATTCACGGTTGCGCCGCCCAAAAGCGACATGCCGGGGTTCGTTTCATTGCCGGCTTGCGCGGTCTGGTCGCGTACAAGGGCGCCGGGTGAACGCGGAAGGCCAACGATGCCTGCGCAGGGGGAGCGATGACTGGTGTCGACGTCGGCGACAGACCGCTGTGGAAGGTACCCGGCGGGGGCATTCCCTACCGGACGCCGGCCATAGCCGACGGCGCCGTCCATGTCCATGATGATCTCTTCGATCTGGTGGCGGTCGACGCGGACACCGGACAGCGACGCTGGACACTGCCCAACGACTCCCCGATCGAGGCATCGCCGTTACCGGCACCGGCGTTGTGTACTTCGCCGACAGCGCCGGCCCTCTGAGATCTCTACCGAACCCGGCGGTTCACCCCTCGCTCTGCGCGCACCTCCGTTGTGCGATAGGCGATGCGATGCAGACCGGACTCGTGCAGCGCGTCGCAGACCATTGACCGAAGGCTTGCGTAGTTCACCAGAGAGAAGATGTCGCCCTCGGGGAGACGGTACCTGTGCGGCAGCGTCCAGCCGGTGGACCTGGCCATGGCGTCGACACGTTTCAGGGAGCGTCTGGCGGCAGAGCTATGACCGTCGGTGGGGACCAGTTGGGGACCACACAGTGTGCGCGATGGCGCACGAGGGATCCTGCTGCGCACATCATGCGTCCTGATCAGATCCGTTCTATCCAGAAAAATACCCTTGCCCCTTACTCCTGGGGGTCAAGGGGTCGCAGGTTCAAATCCTGTCGTCCCGACTGGAGACAGTCGCAGGTCAGGGTCGGTTTCGGAAGCATCCGAAACCGGCCCTTGATCATTCTCGGGGACCGGTTGGGACCGGCGCCCTTGAGGGGAGCGGGGCGGTGCGGTCGGGGAGACCGCGGTCGGTGCGCCGGCGGATCTCCTTTGCCGGTCAGTGCGGGCCGAGGAAGCGGAGCACGGCCAGGACACGGCGGTGGTCGGCCTCGTCGGGTGGCAGATCGAGCTTGGCGAAGATGTTGTTCACGTGCTTGGCCACCGCGCTGTCGCTGACC
The DNA here is from genome assembly GCF_042892755.1 of Streptomyces sp. NPDC001714. Classification (NCBI taxonomy): domain Bacteria; kingdom Bacillati; phylum Actinomycetota; class Actinomycetes; order Kitasatosporales; family Streptomycetaceae; genus Streptomyces; species Streptomyces sp. NPDC001714. The sequence goes on along the minus strand of NZ_JBIAUL010000014.1, from coordinate 23,712 downwards.
TTGAGCGCGGCGGCGATGGCGGCGTTGGACCGGCCCTCCGCCATCAGCCCGAGTACGTCCCGCTCCCGCGGAGTGAGTCGTTCGAGCGGGTCGTTGTGCCGACGCAACAGCAGCTGGGAGACGACCTCGGGGTCGAGCGCGGTACCGCCGGCGGCCACCCGGCGCAGGGAGTCGACGAAGTCCTCCACATCGGTGACCCGTTCCTTGAGCAGGTAGCCGATACCCGAGGTGTTGGCGGTCAGCAGGTCCACCGCGTAGCGCTCCTCGACGTACTGGGACAGCAACAGCACGGCCACCTCCGGCCACTGCCGGCGGATGACCAGCGCCGCACGCACCCCCTCGTCCGAGTAGCCCGGAGGCATCCGCACATCCACGACCACCACGTCGGGCCGGCTCGTCTCGACCGCGGCCAGCAGCGCCTCGGCATCGCCCACCACATCGGTGACCTCGAAGCCCATGGTCTCCAGCACGCGCACCAGCCCGAGCCGGAGGAGAACGGAGTCCTCCGCGATCACCGCCCGCACGGCAGCTCCGCGGTGATCACCGTGGGGCCCCCGAGCGGGCTGCTCAGGAGCAGGCGCCCGTCCACCGAGCCGACACGCCGGCGCAGACCTGCCAGACCGGTGCCGCGCGCGGCGTCGGCACCCCCCACACCGTCGTCGGTCACGGTCACGCGGAGAAGATCGGAGACACAGCCGACGGTGACCTCCACCCGCGAGGCGCGGGCGTGCTTCGTGACATTGGCCAGTGCCTCGGACACCACGAAGTAGGCGACCGCTTCCACGGTCGGCGACGGGCGGCGGGGCAGGTCCACCCGTAGTCGGACCGGGACCGGGGAGCGAGCGGCGACACCGGACAACGCGGCGTCGAGCCCGCGGTCGTCCAGGACGGCCGGGTGCAACCCGCGGGCGAGGTCGCGCAGTTCGGCGATGGCCTCCTTCGCCTCCAGGTGCGCCTCATCGAGGACCCGACAGACTTCCTCGGGCAGATCGGTGAGGGTGGCCCGGGCGAGGCCGAGGTTGATCGCCAGGGACACCAGGCGTTGCTGCGCACCGTCGTGCAGATCCCGTTCGATGCGCCGTCGTTCCGCGTCGGCGGCGTCGGCCAGGCCCGCCCGGCTCTCCGTCAGGTTCTCCACCCGCTTCGCCAACTGCGCCCGCGTGGGCCCGAGCAGCGCCAGCGCGGCACCGGCGTCGAGCCGGGCGACGGTCCGCGAGGTGAGCATCGCCAGCAGCAACAGGATCAGGCCCCCCGCCGTCAGGCCCGTGGCGTCGGCGGGATAGCCGACCTGGCTCGTCCGGTCACCCCCCGGTACCGCCCACGCCCACGCATACGCGCTCGCCGCTGCCGCGCCGGCCAGCCACAGGGCGACGACCAGCAGGCCGCCGAGCGCCGCGGCGGGGGCGGCCACGAGGTGGTAGGCGAGTTGCCGCCAGGTGATCCGGGAGGCCAGGAGCCGGACCGGCCGGAACAGCGCGCGGGTACCGGAAGACCGTGATCCCGCCGCCTGTCCGTCGTCAGCGGGGGTGACCACCACGCCACGCAGGACCCGCAGCCGCCAGCGCTGCAGCGTGGTCTGAGGACGCGTCAGGAGCGCGAGCAGCACCAGCGAGGTACCGAGGGCGAGGATCAGGGAAGGCAGGGCCTTCGGGTTGACCAGCACCGAGGACACGGCCTTCGGACTGATGAACAGGCAGGACACCGACAGGACCGCCAGGGTGGGAAGGCAGACCAGCACCCCTGCGAGCACGAAGCGGGTGTCCAGCAGCACCCGCGCCCACCATGACTCCCACCCAGTACGGGCACTGCCCAGGAAGGTACGCACGTCCGGCGGACCCGGTTCGGTCATGTGCCCCAGGATAGGCCAGCCCTGCCCAGGCCGTCGGTCCCGCCGGCACCAGGATCCGGGGTGTACCCAGCACCACCATGGAGCCGGAATGCCACGTTACTGACACGCTGTTCCTCGATGGCGACCCTGGTCGGGACGGCAGACACCTGCCGAGGGACGACGCCAGGAGGCGTGCATGACCATCCGAAGCTGTCCGCCGCCCGACCGCCTCTCCCCGGCCGCCGGCACCGCGGCCCACCCGGGCTCCGAGCCTCTCGTGCGGGACAGGCGCGGGCAGACGGGGAGCGCGAACGCCGCCGCAGCGGATCCCTTAGCCCGCGGTGTTCGGGCCTCACGACAGGCCGGGCGGGCCGGCCCCGGTCGGCGCCGGGCGGGGTTCGCATTGGTCGGCATGGGCGTGGCGATGCTTCCGTGGCTCGTCTTCCTGGCGGTCACGCTGCCCCGCAGCGCGCATGCCGCGCACTGGTCCCTCGCGTGGGTCGGGCTGGACGCCGCCGAAGCGCTCGGGCTGACGGCGACGGGATCACTGCTGCGGCGCGCTCACCCGACGGCCGCGCTGACGGGGACCGCCACCGCCACGCTGTTGCTGGTCGACGCCTGGTTCGACGTCACCACGGCCGCTTCGTCGGCCGATCGCCTCCTCGCCGTGGCCATGGCCGCCGGCGCCGAGATCCCGCTGGCCGTGCTCTGCGCCGTGCTCGCCGTCGGCGCGACGGGCACCGGCGGGGTGGCCGGGTTCGAGCGCGGACGCGACGACGCAGCCGGCGCGGTCCGCCCGGACCGGCACCGGCCGGCACAACGGAACGGTTGCCCGGCGAGTGCTGATTCGGCTACCACAGCATCACACACCCGGAGCTCGAAGGAGCGTGCTGGTGACAACGCATGACATGGATCTCCTGGGGCCGATACCCGAGGCGTTGCGCTCGGCGACCGGCGGGGTCGCGTCGATCGTCACTCCGGCCGGAGACCGCATGTGGCTCGTGCGCGACTACGCGCTGTCCCGCTTCGTACTGACGGACCGTCGTTTCAGCCGCTCGGACGCGGTCACGGCGCAGGCGCCGAAGCTGCTCGACGCGGAACCCGTACCCGAATCGATCATGAGCATGGACGGCGAGGAGCACGCCCGGCTGCGACGCACCACGGCCGGCGCCTTCACCACACACCGGATCGCGGCGATGGCACCGTTCATCGAACGGCTCACCGACGAACTCCTCGACCGCATGGCTGTCTCCGAGGCACCCGTCGACTTCGTCTCCACGGTCGCGGCCCACCTTCCGCTCACGGTCCTGTGCGCATTGCTGGGCGTGCCGGAGGAGGACAGCGACCGCTTCAAAGGCTGGGTCGAGGTGCTGTTCGACATCGCCTCCGGACCGGAGACCCAGTACCGCCGCCGACTGGAACTGGCGCGCTACATCACCCGGCTGCTGGGCGACAAGCGGCGCGACCCGCAGGAGGACCTGCTCAGCACTCTCCTCGGTGAGCAGGAGGCGGGCCGGCTGTCCAAGACGGAGACCCTCACCATGGGCCTGACCCTGCTCATGGCCGGATTCCAGTCCACGATCGGCCAGATCGGCCTGATGGTGCTGTCGATCCTGTCCGATCCGCCCACCGCCGCCCAGCTCAGGGAGCGGCCGGAGCTGGTGCCCCATGCGGTGGAGGAGGCCATGCGGCTCAACCCCGCCTCGCTGATCAGCTTCCCGCGTATCGCGCTCGAACCGGTGCGTCTCGGCGACGTCGTGGTCGGGACCGGGGAGGCGGTCATCGTGTCGTTCCTGGACGCCAACCGCGACGGGAAGGTGTTCGAGGATCCCATGCGGCCGGCCCTGGAGGACCGCAACCCCGGTCATATCGCGTTCGGCCACGGCGCGCACCGGTGCCTGGGCGCCCCGCTGGCCACCCTCCAACTGCGTATCGTGCTGACCCGGTTGTTGCACCGGTTCCCGACGCTGCGGCTCGCCGCCGTCCCCGAACCCGTGACGTGGAAGGAGGGCCTCGCCACCCGCGGCCTGTCCCGGCTGATGGTGGCCTGGGACACCGAGCGGACCGGGGAAGGGGCACGATGACGGTGTCGTCCGCCTGGGGCGCGGCGGAGCGTCCGCCGATCTGCCTGGTGCTGGGCACGGGCCGCTGCGGGTCGACCGCGCTGTCCGACGTGCTGCGCGAACACCCCGACGTCCTGAGCGTGTCCGAGCTCTTCGCCGGGCTGCGCGGCCGCAACCTCGCCGAACGCGAGATGGACGGCGCCGATTTCTGGAGGCTGCTGAGTACTCCCCATCGGGCGGACTCCACGCTGCTGCGCTTCAAGGTGGCCCCCGAAGTGACCTACCCGGTCTTCGAACCCCGCCCCGGGGCAAGCCGGTTCGCGTGGCCTGCCGAGCTGCCCCCTGTCGCGGGAGTCACCCTGCCCCATCTGACCGACCGCCCGGACGATTTGTACGCGGTGCTGGAGGCACAGGCACCCACGCTGCCCCGGCAGCCGCTGTCGGAGCACCTGTGGTGGCTGTTCGAGACGCTGTCCGGCGGGCGCCGGCCCGGCGTCGTCGTGGAACGATCGGGCGGATCTCTCGGCCAGACGGCCGCACTGCTGCGGTTGTTCCCCGACGCGCGCGTCATCCACATGTTCCGCGACGGCCGCGAGTGCGCGCTGTCGATGAGCCGGCATCCGCGTTTCAAACTCACGGCCATCCAGGCCATGTTGAGCGCCGCGTTCGGGTACGACCCGTACGCGGAGGAGCCCGGCACCCCCGAACCCCCGTCGGGGGTGCCGGCCGGGCACGGGACACTCACCGAACTGGCCCCCGGCCGGCTGACCCGGGCCGCCTTCGACCGCTTCGACGTTCCGCTGGCCAGGTACGGACTGATGTGGTCGAACATGGTCGCCGCGGGGTTCCCCGCCCTGCCGCCGGAACCCCGGCTGCTCTCCCTCGACTACGGCGACCTGGTCCGCGGCCCACGGGAGAGCATCCGCGCGCTCTTCGCCTTCCTCGGCGTGGCCCGCGACCTCGCCCGTGAGGACCGGCAGGCCGCCGGCATCACGAAAGGCCGTGACGCGCGGTCCGAGGTCGACGAGCGGGAGTGGGCGGAACTGACCCGCTCGTGCCGCATGGGGATGAACCGGCTCTACGGGCGGGGCGCCTGGCACTGACCGCTGCGGGCATGCCGTTCAAGTGATCGAGCGCCGCAGTTGAACGATGGGCGCCGCGCAGACCCCCACGGCAGAATCCCACCGTGCCGGCGTTCGCGGCCCGGGCCCGAACCGGCTGAATCCCGGCTGCGTGCCCGGCGCGTACGAGCGCCTAGGGGCCGCCGGGGTATCCGCGGACGGGGGGAACCATGCTGGACACGAGGCCGGAGCAACGCCGGGACGCTGCCGTCGTGGTCGGTCTCGGAGCCTGTCTGCCGCCGCGTGCGGTCACCAACGCGGAGCTCAGCACCGAACTCGACACGTCCGATGCCTGGATCGTCAGCCGTACCGGCATCCGGCAGCGGCACGTGGTCGACCCGGGTACCGCCACCGGCGACCTCGCCACCGAGGCGGGCGCCCGGGCGTTGAAGTCGGCGGGCGTCGACTCGGTCGACTTCGTCGTCCTGGCCACGGCCACGCCCGACCGCCCGTGCCCGGCGACCGCCCCCGAGGTGGCGTCCCGGCTCGGCATGACCGGGACGCCCGCCTTCGACCTGTCGGCCGTCTGCACCGGATTCGTGTACGGGCTCGCCACCGCCGCCGGACTGCTGAGCACCGGCGCCGCCCGGCGCGTTCTGCTGATCGGCGCGGACACGTTCTCCACGATCGTCCACCCCGACGACCGGTCCAGCCGGGTCGTGTTCGGGGACGGCGCGGGGGCCGTCGTGCTCCGTGCCGGTGACGCGCGGGAGCCTGGCGCGCTGGGGCCGATGGATCTGGGCAGCGACGGCACCCTCGGCGAGCTGATCATGATTCCCGACGGCGGTTCCCGGTCGCGGTCCGGGGATCCCGCGGCCCGGGAACTCGGCTACTTCACCATGCACGGTCGCTCGGTCTTCCGTGCCGCCGTGGAGCGGATGACCGCGTCCTCGCGGGCGGTCCTCGAACGCCGCGGCTGGACGCCCGGCGACGTGGACTGCCTGGTGCCCCATCAGGCGAACGCCCGGATCACCGACGCCGTCGGCGAGCGGCTGGGCATCCCGCCCGAGCGCCGGGTGAGCAACGTCGAGCGCGTGGGCAACACCGCCGCCGCCTCCATCCCGCTGGCCCTCGCCGACGCCGTCGCCCGAGGGGCCCTCCGCGCGGGCGCCCGCGTCCTGCTGACCGCGTTCGGCGGGGGAGCGACCTGGGGCTCTACGGCGGTGGTCTGGCCGGACATCGTCGTGCAGTGACCGCAATCACCTTCGTCGTCCTGGAGGAGTGCTATGAACGCCATCGAGGAGCGTCTGGCCGCGCTGCTGACCTCGAGATTCGGCCTGTCCGCCGCGGTGGACCCGGACCTGACGTTCGGCGAGCTGGACATCGACTCGATCAGCCTGGTGGAACTCGCGATGATTTCCCAGGAGGAGTTCGGAGTGAGCGTCGGTGACGACGACTTCACCGCCCGGCACACGGTGCGGACGGCCGCAGCCCTCCTGGCCAGTAAGGGCGCGGGCGTCTGATGCCCACCCCGCGCGGCCGTTTCGACGTCGCCGTCACCGGCCTCGGCCTGGTGACGGCGGCGGGCGTCGGCACTGAGGAGACCTGGCGCACCGCGCTGGCCGGCATCTCCACCGCGAGCACCGATCCGGAGCTGGACGGGGTACCCGTCGATTTCTCCTACCGGGTCCCCGGCTTCGACGGCGACCGGCTGCTCGGCCGTCGCCTGGCGTTCCGCCTCGACCGGCACGTCCAGTTCGGCCTGGCCGCCGCCCGTGAGGCGGTCGCCGACTCGGCGTTGGACACCTCGGCCTGGGAACCGGCGCGCGTCGGTGTCGTGATGGGCACCGCACTGGGCGGCATGATCGCCTGGGAGCGCGAGAGCCGCAGGATCCTCGAACACGGCCCGGCGAACGTCTCCCCGCGACTCATTCCGCAGGCCGCCGTGAACATGGTGGCCGGCGAGATCGCCATCGACCTGGGCGCGGCGGGCCCCAACCTCGTCACCTCCACCGCCTGCGCCTCCGGCGCCACCGCCCTCGGCACGGCCCGGGAACTGCTGCGGTCGGGGGTCTGCGATGTCGTACTGGCCGGGGGAGCGGAGGCGAGCGTCTGCCCGCTGGTGGTCGCCCCCTTCGCCCGCATGGGCGCCCTGTCCGTCCGGCGCGACGACCCCGCCGCGGCCTCCCGGCCGTTCGACGCGGACCGCGACGGGTTCGTGATCGGGGAGGGCGCCGCGGTGCTGGTCCTCGAACGGACGGCGCACGCCGAGGCGCGGGGCGCCCGGGTGTACGCCCGGCTCAGCGGGTACGGCGCCTCGGCCGACGGAACGCATCCGAACCTGCCCGATCCCGACGGACTCGGGGTCGAGAGGGCGGTGACTGCGGCGCTGCGCGACGCGGCGCTCTCCCCCGCGGACGTCGACCACGTCAACGCCCACGGCACGGCCACCCCGCTCAACGACGAGGTGGAGGCCCGGACGATGCGCCGCCTGCTCGGGGAACGTCCGCTCCTCACGTCCACCAAGGGCGTCACCGGCCACGCGCTCGGCGCCGCCGGGGCGATCGAGGCGGCGGTGACGGCGCTCACCCTCGCCCACGGCAGCGTTCCGCCCACCGCCAACCTGGCGTCCCTGGACCCGGCCGTCGACATGGACGTCGTCGCTAAGGCCGCGAGAACCCTGCCCGTCGAGGTGGCGCTCAGCAATTCGTTCGGGTTCGGCGGCCAGAACGCGGTCCTCGTCATGACCCGCGCCTAGCAAGTGTCCAGCGATGTGGAGGCACCGAACATGAAGGCATCCGTCGACGCCGCGTCGCCGGCCGCAGCAGCGGCATGGGACCCGCTGGCCGGACGTTCCCTCGGCCCCGCCCTCGACGGTGCGCGGCTGGCCGAGGGCTGGACGCGCCGGGACACGCTCAGCGGGCGCCTGCTGCTGCGGGCGCTGCAGGAGATGGGGGCGTTCACCGAGGCCGGTGAGGAGCGGCGGAGCGCCACCCTGACCGACGATCTCGGCGTGGCGCCGGCGCACCGGAGCCTCTGGGACGCGTTGCTGGAGATCCTCGTCGCCGCCGGGCACCTCGAACGCGACGGGGACACCGTCCGGGCCACCGGCATCGTCCGGGATCTCGCCGGACGGGACCTGACGGCGGAGAGCGCCGAACTCGTCGCCGCGTACCCCGAAGTGGCCGCGCAGGTGGAGCTGACCAGGATCTGTCTCGGCGAGTATCCGAGGCTCCTGCGCGGTGAGACCAAACCGATCTCGGTGCTGTTCCCCGGCTGGTCGATGGAGAAGGTCGAGCGCGTCTACCGCGGCGACCCGGTCTCCGATCGCCTCAACGAACTCGTCGCCCAGGCCGTGGCCGCCCACGTGGACGCCGGCGCCGGACCCGCGCCGCGGCGGATCCTCGAGGTCGGAGCCGGTACCGGAGGCACGACGGCCGAGCTGCTGTCGGCGGTGCCGCCCGAGGCCGGCCGTCTGCACTACGTGTACTCGGACATCTCCGCGAGCTTCCTGCGTTACGGGCGGCAGCAGTTCGGCGCGACGGGCCCCGGCATGGAGTTCAGGCTCCTGGACATCGAAGGCGACCTCGCCGCGCAGGGCTGCGAGGACGGTGAGTTCGACGTCGTCGTGGCGGCCAACGTCCTGCATGCCACCCGGGAGTTGCGGCCCACGCTGGCCAACGTGCGGCGCTTGCTGCGCCCCGGCGGCCGGCTGGTACTGCGGGAGATCACGTCGCCGCTGGTGTTCACCACCCTCACCTTCGGTCTGCTGGAAGGGTGGTGGCGCACAGAGGACGCCGACACGCGGATTCCGCGCACGCCGCTCGCCGACCGGGCCACCTGGGCGGCGCTGCTGGCCGAGGTGGGATTCGGCCGAGTGGCGGTGCTGGCGCCCGCCGAGACCGGGCAGGACGTGCTCGGGCAGCACGTGATCGTCGCCGAGAACTGACCCGATTCTTACCTCGACCCCATGGGGCCGGAGAGCTCTCTCTCCGGCCCCTCACCTGCGTGTTCGGCCCGAAGTGCCCCGCCCTGCCGAGCAGTTGACGCCTGCTATGGTAGCGGTTAGCTATATGGATAGCCGTTAGCTAAGGGGGATCGTGAGGCAGGAAGTGGTGCTCGCCCTGCTGGCCAAGACGTCGGCATACGGGTATCAGCTGCGCGTGAGCTTGCGGGACGCCCTCGGGCCGCTGGGCGACTCGATGAACGCCGGCCAGATCTACGTCACGCTCACCCGGCTGGAGAAGGTGGGCCTCGTCTCTTCGGAGCAGGACCCCGGCCTTCCGGACCGACCGGACCGCAAGGTCTACTCGATCACGGCGAAGGGCCAGGAGCGGGTCCACGACTGGATCAACGAAGTCAGCTGGCCCAAGCCGGACCTGACCGAATTCCACCTCAAGCTGGTCGCCGCCGCCAAGGCGGGACTCGCCGACCCCGTGGCGATCGTGAACGCCCAGCGGCGCGAGCTCCTGCAGCGGCTGCGGGACACCCAACGCGCGGCCATGGAAAGAGCCGACGACTCCGACCCCGCGGCGCTGCTGCTCACCGGGATCGTGCTGCGGCTCCAGGCAGATCTGCGCTGGCTCGATGCCTGCGAACAGAGTTGGAGTGGTCGAAAGGTGAACAACCCATGACAGACAAGAACAACTGCGTGCTGCGAGCCTCCGGGCTGCGCATGGAGTACGGAGCGGGCGACGGCCTCGTGCGCGCGGTCGACGACTTCTCCCTCGACGTGGCGCCGGGGGAGACCGTGGCCGTCACCGGCCCCAGCGGCTGCGGGAAATCGACGCTGCTGCACCTGCTCGGCGGCCTGGACCGGCCCTCCTCCGGCGAGATCTGGCTGGCAGGCCAGCGCATGGACCAGATGACCGAGCGGGGGCTCGCCGGGCTGCGCCGGGAGTCGATCGGATTCGTCTTCCAGGCGTTCCACCTCATGGAGGAACTGACGGCCCTGGAGAACGTGGAGCTGCCCGCGCTGCTCGCCGGCGGCTCGGCGCGCACCGCCCGGCATCGGGCGGAGAACCTCCTCGACCGTGTGGGACTCGGCGACCGCGCCGGGCATCTGCCGTCCCAGCTCTCGGGCGGCCAGCGGCAACGCGTGGCCGTGGCCCGCGCCCTGGTGAACGAGCCGGTCGTCGTCCTCGCGGACGAGCCGACGGGCAACCTCGACAGCGAGGCCATGCTCGACGTCCTGCGCCTCTTCGACGACCTGCACGAGGCGGGCCAGACCCTGGTCATCGTCACCCACGACCAGCGCATCGCCGCCACCGCGGACGTCCTGGTCACCATGCGCGACGGCAAGATGGTCAGCCAGACCAGGCTGTCCGGGGACGGCCAGCGGCGCCGGCTCGGCGAACTCGCGGGTCTGGGGGAGTAACAACATGGGACGAATCCGGCTCGTGCTGCGGCTCGCAGCCCGGGACCTGCGCCGTCGGCGCGCCGAAGCGGTCCTGCTGCTCCTGGCGTTCACCGCCGCGATGACGACCCTGACCCTGGGGCTCGTACTCAACAACGTCACCGACCAGCCGTACCAGCAGACACGGGGCGCGACGGCCGGGCCGGACATCATCGCGCTCTCCTACCCCTCGGCCGCCGACGCCTCCTCAGGCACGGTGCCCGGCCTGGCCGAACTGGCCACGGACCCCGCCGTCACCGCCACCAGCGGCCCCTTCCCGGCGACCTGGACGCCGTTGGAGGCCAAGGGCCACAAGGCCGGTGCCCAGGTCGTCGGACGAGACACCGGGACCACCCGGGTCGACCAGCCGAAGATCACATCCGGCACCTGGCTGGGCGGCACCGGCTCCGCCGTGGTCGAACGGAGCTTCGCCGAGTCCGTCGGCATCGCGGTGGGTGACACCGTACGGCTGAACGACCGGCCGTTCCGGGTGTCCGGCATCGCCGTGACGGCCGCGGTCCCGCCCTACCCCCAGGTGTGCACGTCGGGCTGTGAGCAGGACACCACCCGGCAACAGGGCGAGGAGACCGGACAGATCTGGGTGACGCAGGCCGCCGCCCGCAGCCTGGCGACACAGGCACACCCCCTGTACTACTTCCTCAACCTCAGGCTCGCGCACGCCGACGACGCCGACGCGTTCATGGCCGCCCACCCGCCGACGTCCGACCGGTCCGGGCCGTTCATGAACAGCTGGCGCAACATCAGCGACCAGGACACCAAGCTGGTGGAGGTCGAACGGCGCGACCTGCTGATCGGCAGCTGGCTGCTGGGACTCCTCGCGGTCGCCAGCGTGGCCGTCCTGGTCGGCGGCCGGATGGCGGACCAGGTCCGGCGCGTCGGACTGCTCAAGGCGGTCGGTGCCACCCCCGGGACGGTCGCCGGGGTGCTGCTCGCCGAATACGTCGCCCTCGCCCTGGTCGCCTCGGGCATCGGCATCCTGCTCGGATGGCTGGCCGCCCCGTTGCTGACCGATCCCGGGGCCGGGCTGATCGGCACCGCCGGGGCTCCGTCGATCACCGTCGGCGCGGTACTGACCGTCGTCGCCGTGGCGGTGGCGGTGGCGGTGGCCTCCACCCTCCGTCCCGCGGTGCGCGCCGCGCGTAGCAGCACCGTACGGGCGCTGGCGGACTCCGCCCGCCCGTCGAAACGGGTTCCGCTGCTGATCGCACTCTCGGCCCGACTGCCCGTGACCATGCTGCTGGGTATCCGCCTCACCGCACGGCGCCCGCGCCGCGCCCTCCTCGGCATCGCGAGCGTCACCATCACGGTGAGCGCACTGGTCGCCGTACTCACCTCGCGGGCCCATGTGCGGGCCGAAGGCGCGGTCGGCATGGACAACCCCCAGTTCGACCGGCTGAGCGACGTGTTGCTGACACTGACGGTGATGCTGGTCGCGCTGGCCGCGGTGAACGTCATCTTCATCACCTGGGCCACGGTGCTCGACGCCCGCCATGCTTCGGCGCTCAGCCGCGCGCTGGGGGCCACACCACGGCAGGTCAGCGCGGGACTGTCGGCTGCGCAGGTCCTGCCGGCCCTGGTCGGTGCCGTGCTCGGAGTACCCGGCGGGATCGGGCTGTTCGCGCTGGTGCGCCATGGCGGGTCGATGACCTACCCGTCAGCGGTGGAGGTCGCGCTGACCGTGGTGGCGACCGTGCCCGTCGTGGCCGGCCTCACCGCGGCACCGGCCCGGCTCGCGGCACGCCGGCCGGTGGCCGAGGCGCTGCAGTCCGAGTGAGACGGAAGGCGGGCCGGGGCCGGTCCGGACCCGGCCCGCGGATCATTCCGTAGTGAAGGCCAGAGCCACGTTGTGGCCTCCGAATCCGGAGGAATTCGTCAGCGCGGCCCGGATCCCCGGCCCGCCGCGCAACTCGCGCGCGTCGGTGGCGATGTCCAGCCCGAAGGCGACAACGTCCGCGTCCGGCTCGCCGAGGTTGACGGTCGGCGGGGCGAGCGAGGCACGCAGCGCACAGATCGCGGCTACCGCCTCGACCGCCCCCGCCGCGCCCACCATGTGACCGGTCATGGACTTGGTCGCCGTGACGAGCGCCCCGCGCGCGGCGTCGCCCAGGGCCGACCTGATCGCGGCGGCCTCCGCGACGTCTCCCGCGCGCGTGGCGGTGGCGTGCGCGTTGACGTGCACGACCTGCTCCGGTGCCAGGCGGGCGTCCTCCAGCGCCCGCCGCATGGCGGCGGCCAGCCCCGAGCCGTCCGGTTGCGGTACGGCGATGTGGTACGCGTCCGAGGAGTACCCGATCCCGGCCGCGACCGCGTACCCGCTCGCGCCCCGGCGCGCGGCGTGCTCGGCCGACTCCAGCACGATCATTCCGGCACCCTCGGCGAGGACGAAGCCGTCCCTCGACCGGTCGAAGGGGCGGGACGCCGACTCGGGGTCGTCGCACGAGGACAGCGCCTGCATCTTCGAGAACATGCCGCCCCACACGGGCGTCACCGGCGTCTCGGTGCCGCCGGCCAGCACGACGTCGGCCCGGCCGGAGCGGATCATCTCCACGCCGTAGGCGATCGCCTCGGCACCGGAGGCGCACGCGCCGACCGAGGTGTGGCTGCCGGCCCGCGCCCCGATCTCGATGCCGATCCAGTCGGCCGCACTGTTGGGCATGACCCGCGGTGCCGTGTACGGGGACATGGCCCGCCAGCTCTTCGTGGTGAGCAGGCCCCACCCGGCCAGCAAGGAGTCGTAGCCGCCCAGCGCCGTCCCGGCCGAGACACCCAGGCGGTCCGGAGCCACCTCCGGTGCCCCCGCGTCCCGCCACGCCTCTCGCGCGGCGATGAGTGCCAGGTGCGTGCTGCGGTCCATCGTCCGCAGTTCGGTGCGGGTCACCACCGAGGCCGGATCGACGGCCGTGAGGCCGCCGATCCGTACCGGAAGGTCGGCCGACCAGTCGCCGGCCAGCCGGCGGATCCCCGACTTCCCGGCGAGCAGCGCCGACCACGTCGAGGCCACGTCACCGCCGAGCGGCGTCGTCGCGCCCAGACCCGTGACGACGACTCGTGCATCTTCCTGCTGCCGGGCCATGGCCGGTCAGGACCTCGACGAAAGGCTTCGCGCGGTCACCAGCGCCACTCCCGCTGCCCGTAGAGGTGTTCGGCCGGGATGCCGCGGTCGCCGCACCAGGACAGGAACTCGTCGATCTGCTGGAGCTGGTAGGAGTCCTCGTTGTAGCTGGTCGCCATCACGTGCCCCAGCCAGCTCTCCTCGCCCATGGCGTAGATGCAGGCCTCGTGGGCACCGAGCTCCTCCATGATGGCGGCGGCCTGGGCGGCGTTCGAGCCCGACAGGGTCCGTGAGTCGCTCATCTTCTTGGTCACCGGCCGGGTCAGCAGCGCCTGATACAGCCAGGTCAGCGGTGCCCCGGCGCACTCCATGCCCAGGAAGGCGATGTCGACCTCGCCGACGTGCTCGCGCATGTACCGGTAGAGCCCCGGGTCGATCCCGGAGGAGTCCGCCCCGACGAACAGCGTCTTTCCGCCGATGCGCACGCAGTAGGTCGACTTCGCGCGGATGTCGAGGTCCGCGTGCTCACCGAGGAACGGGGTGGCGGTCACCTTGCCGCCGGGGAACTCCACCTCGGCGAAGTCGTCCACCTCGGTGACGGGCAGACCGACACGCTCCAGGTACAGCGCCAGGGACGGGTCGCACAGGTTACCGCGCGAGGAGCGCGGAACGACCACCGTGCCGACGCGACCGCGCAGTTGGAGCAGGGTCTCCAGCACGATGTGGTCCTGGTGCCCGTGCGTGATCATGACGACGTCGATGTAGTCGGGGAGGTCCCGATAGGTGTAGCGATCGGTCGCGGTGCTGTCGCCGTTGATGAACGGGTCGGTGACCAGGGCCGCTTCCGGGGTCTGCATCACCAGGCAGGCATGTCCGAAGTAGCGGATCCGCGCACCGCTGTCGATGTGCCGGTCCGGCGCCAGGTCGGGGGCGTCGATCAGCATCGAGTCCAGGCGGGCCGCACCGGCGTCGTCGAGTTCGAAGGCCTCGCGCAGCGCACCGAGCGTGGTCCCGTGGATCCGGGCGCGGAACAGTTCGGACAGACCCTCGTGCCGGAACGGGATCGGCAGGTCCAGGACGGTCTCGGACGGCAGCCGGGGCGTACTGAGGATGAACGGGCGCTCGACACCGGTCTCCAGCGACAGCTGGACCGATTGCCGGTCCTCCAGGTACGCGGGGCTCATGTACGCGGCGGGTTCGATGAACCGCAGGGTGGGCTGGTTGCTGGTGTCGTAGGCGAGTTCCACCAGACCGGACAGCTCGGTCGGCAGCTTCGGGTACAGCGCGTCGAGTCCGAACCCGGTCGCCCCCTGCCGCAGGATCTCCTCGGCCTCGGCGATCGCCGAGGCGAAGCGGAGCATCGACGCCCGCTCGGTCTTGATCCTGGACAGCAGGTCCTTCACCTCGCCGGCGCGGTCCTCCGGTATGTTCACGAAGAACCCGCCGCGCAGCGCCGGGTTGCTGCTCGCGGCGACGTGCACCTGCGGGTTCTGCAGGTACGACTCCAGCATCGGCACCTGGAGTTTCGCGAGATTCAACGACGCCTGAACCGGCGCCACCGTGTGGTGCCAGGCATAGAATCCGTCGACCAGCGGCTCGATAATGAAGTTGGGGTGCAGATATCTGAATTCTTCACTCATCGCCGACCTCTCACTGATTTTTGTTTTCCGGGTCGCCGGAAGAATGGCGGAGTGCATATCCTTCGGAGTTTCGGGCCACCATGGCACATCGTCTCCGGCGGGGCAACATCCCGCCGACCGCCGGGAATGACGGGTGTTCAAGTGCGGCGGCCGATGCACTTGAACACCCGTCACACCGCCCTGAGCTGCCCGCCGGTCGCTGTCCCCGGCAGCGGTTGAACGGTGTTGATCGCCGCTCGCAGGCTGTGTGACAGTGGTACGCGTCTGCGCCCCGGGCGGGTGTGCGGAGTCCCTGTCATCGACGATGCGGCGGCCTTTCGGACCGTCCGAACCGGTGTCGTCATTCCGGGCTCGCCGAATTCCTGATACGGACGCTACCGGCAGGGGGCCGACCGAGACCGAGAGTCGCGAACGGCAGGACGAGAGGATCTTTCATGGACCAGGTTTCCGTGTCCGAGGGGCTCGATATGCTGAGCGAAGTCCGCGGTTTCCTGGTGTCGTCCGCGGACGTCGAATTCGGATCCGTCGGGCTGGACTCCCTTCAGACGATCGAATGGCTGAGCATGCTCGAGGACCGGCTGGGCTTCTACTTCGACCTCGAGGACCTGGACTTCCACTCCCTGCGCCGGCAGAGCATCGCCGACGTCCTGCAGTTCCTGAACAAGACCGCAGCGGGCGGCTCCCCGGCCTGACGCGGTTTTCGACTCCAGCCTCCCCCGGAACCGGGCGGAACCCACGACGCCCAGCAGCCGAGCAGAGAAGGACGAGCAGATGTCCGGAACCGAAGGCGTTCACCGTGAGCCGATGCCCGGTCAGCTCGGCATCTGGCACGCCCTGCGGCTCGGCCCGGCCGACCCCGTCTACCACCTGGGCCTCTACCTGGACATCCGCGGCCCTCTCGACGCGCGGCTGTTCGAGGAAGCGCTGCGGCGCACGGTGGACGAGGCCGAGGCCTGCCATCTGCGGTTCGCCGAGACGGCCGACGGAGTACGGCAGACCGTCGCACCCCCGGGAGACTGGCCGCTGCACCTGCTGGACGTCGGTTCCATGCCCGATCCCGTCGCCGCGGCGCTGGAGTGGATGTGGGCCGACATGCGCCGCCCCACCGACCTGGCCCGCGGCCCGCTGTTCAGCCACGCTCTCCTGCGCGTCGCGCCGGACCGGCACCTCTGGTACCAGCGCGTGCACCACATCGCCGTGGACGGCTTCAGCACCTCGGTGCTGACAGCCCGTCAGGCCGAGCTGTACACCTCCCTGACCGAGGGCGGCCGGGGCGTGGACGCCGGTTCGCAGCCGCTGTCCGCGCTGCTGGACGCCGACCAGGAGTACCGCTGGTCGGCGGACCACGAACGGGACCGGAACTACTGGCTCGCCGCGCTGGCGGACCCGCCCGCGCCCGCCAGCCTGAGCGGCGGCCCCCGCCGCCGTCCCTCGCGCTTCCCGGTCCGCCACACCGACGTGGTCGACGCCGCCGCCGCGGCCCGCATCCGGTCCGCCGCCGCCCGGCTCTCCTGCAGTGTCAGCGAGCTGGCGGTCCTCAGCGGCGCGCTCATGACCCACCGCAGCACCGGAGCCGAGGACGTCGTCGTCCGGGTACCCGTGCTCGGGCGCTCCGGCGGCCGGCTCCGCCGCGTCCCCGGCATGACCACGAACGTCCTGCCGGTCCGCACGGCGATCCGCCCGGGGACGACGCTCGGGGCCCTGGCCCGCCGGGTGGCGGAGGCGATGCGCGGCGGGCTGCGGCACCAGCGCTACCGCTTCGAGGACATGCTCAGGGACCTCAACCGCGTCGACGAGGGCATCGACTCGGGCCTAGTGATCAACACCGTGCCGAACCCCGGACCGCTGCGCTTCGGCGCCGCCGAGGCAACTGTGCGGCTGCTGGCGGGCGGTGCCGTCGAAGACCTGCGGATCAATGTCGTCGACACGGGCGCCGAAGGCGGCGTGACCGAAGGTGGCATGACCATCACGTTCGATGTGAATCCCGACGTCTACGGCGCCGAGGAAGCCGAGCGGCTGCTGCGCCGGTTCCGCCGCGTCCTGGACTGGGTGAGCTCGGCCGCGCCCACCGACGCCGTAGCCCGCGCGGACCTTCTCGGCGACGACGAGCACGAGCAGGTGACCCGCGCCTGGAACGACACCGCAGACCCCTGCCCGGCCGCCACGGTGCCGGAACAGATCGCACACTGGGCGGCCCGCACCCCGGACGCCATCGCCCTCGCCTGCGGCGACACCTCCGTCACCTACGCCGAGCTGGACGACCGGGCCGAACGGCTGTCCCGGCGGCTGCGGGACGCCGGGGCCGGCGCGGAATCGGTCGTAGGCGTATGCCTTTCGCGTGGCCCGGGAGCGATCGCGGCGATCCTCGCCGTGTGGAAGACGGGCGCCGCCTACCTACCGCTGGACCCGAGCCATCCCGCCGACCGGCTGGCGTTCATGTGCGCCGACAGCCGGTGCGGCCTCCTCGTCACCACCCGCGACCTGGTGGGCGAACTCACCTCTCCCACGGTGGTCCTCCTCGACGATCCGGCGCCGGAGCACAACACTCCGGCGCCCGCCACCCGTCCGGCCGCACCCGAGCGGATCCTGCCGCAGCAGGCCGCGTACGTGATCTACACGTCCGGCTCGACGGGCACGCCCAAGGGCGTCGTGGTCAGCCACTCGGGCATGGCCAACCTGGCGGCGGCCCAGGCGCGGCGCCTCCGGATCGACCCGCACAGCAGGGTCCTGCAGTTCTCCTCGCCCGGCTTCGACGCATCGGTGTGGGACCTGGTGATGGCGCTGTGCCACGGCGCGTGCCTGGTCCTGGCCGGCACGCGGGAGATGCTGCCCGGCGCCGGACTCGAGGACGTCACCGACCGCCATGGGGTCACCCACCTCACCGTTCCGCCCTCCGTCCTCGGAGCCGTGCGGCCAGGCAGGCTCAGCCAGGTGTCGACGCTCGTCGCGGCGGGCGAGGCACTGGGCGCGGACCTCGTCACCCGCTGGGCGGACGGCAGAGACTTCGTCAACGCCTACGGGCCCACGGAGAGTTCGGTGTGCGTCAGCATGACCGCCCCCCTGCGCCCCGGCGACGCACCCCACATGGGCTCTCCCATCGCCAACACCCGGGTGCACGTGCTCGACGGGGCACTGCGGCCGGCGCCCGTCGGGTCGGCCGGTGAACTGTACGTGGCGGGGGCCGGACTCGCCCGCGGCTATCTGGGCCGCCCCTCCCTCACCGCCGCGCGGTTCGTGGCCGATCCGTTCGCCGCGGACGGCACCCGCCTCTACCGCACGGGTGACGTCGTACGGTGGCGGCCGGACGGCACCCTCGAGTTCCTCGGCCGCGCGGACGACCAGGTGAAGATCCGCGGAGTCCGGATCGAGCCGGGAGAGGTCGAGGCCGCCGTCGCCGCCCACCCCGCGGTGGCGCAGGCGGCCGTGGTGGCGCGTCAGGACACGCCGGGCGACCAGCGGCTCGTCGCTTACGTCGTCCCCGAGGCGGACGCGGACGACAGCGCGGCGGCCGTCCGGGAGTACGTCGCGCAGCGCCTGCCCGAGCACATGGTGCCCGCAGCCGTCGTGATGCTGGACGCGCTGCCGCTGACCGTGAACGGAAAGCTGGACCGCGCGGCACTGCCCGCCCCGGACCACACGGCCGCCACGGGGGGACGCGGTCCCGCGACGGCTGCCGAGGAGGCCCTCTGCGCGGTCTTCGCCGACGTACTCGGTCTCGAACGGGTCGGCGCGGACGACGACTTCTTCGCGCTCGGCGGACACTCGCTGCTCGTCACCAGACTCGCCGCCCGGGTCCGGACCGCGCTGGGCGTCGACGTCCGCTTCCAGACCGTGTTCGAAGCACCGACGCCGGCCCGCCTCGCCCGGCACCTGGCCCTCACCGGGGCACCCCCGCGCGAGCCGCTCACGCGCCGCGCACGGCCGGAGCTGCCACCGCTGTCGTTCGCGCAGCAACGCCTGTGGTTCCTCGGCCAACTCGAAGGCGCCAGCCCCTCCTACAACGTGCCGATCGCCCTGCGCATGACCGGCGCCCTGGACGTGACGGCGCTCGAGTCGGCCCTGCGGGACGTACTGGGGCGGCACGAGGCACTGCGCACCATGTTCCCCGCCCAGGACGGCCGGCCCTACCAGCGCGTCGTGGACCTGGACGACCTCGACCGGGCCCTGCCGGTGCGCCACGTCGACGAGGCCGACCTGGACGGACTCGTCGCCGAGGAGGCGGCCCACGCCTTCGACCTCGCCACTGACATCCCGCTGCGGGCCCGCCTGTTCTCGCTCCCACCCGGTGACGAGCATGTGCTCGTGCTGCTGATCCACCACATCGCCATGGACGGCTGGTCGCTGGCGCCGCTCCTGCGTGACCTGTCCCACGCCTACGCCGCCCGGCGCCGGGGCCGGCAGCCGTACTGGAGCCCGCTGCCGGTGCAGTACGCGGACTACGCGCTGTGGCAGCGGGCGAACCTGGGCCGGACGGAAGACCCCGACAGCCCGGCGGCCCGGCAGCTGGCCTTCTGGCGCTCGGCGCTCGCCGGCGCGCCGGGCGAACTGACCCTTCCGACGGACCGGCCACGTCCCGCCGTGGCCGGCGCAGACGCCCACGCGATCACCGTCGACGTACCCGCCGAGGTGCACGGGCGACTCACGGCGCTGGCGCGCGGCCGGGGCGTGACCCTCTTCATGATCATGCAGTCGGCGCTCGCGGCGCTGCTGTCCCGGCTCGGCGCGGGCACGGACATCCCGATCGGTTCGCCGGTGGCCGGCCGGACCGACGAGGCCCTGGACGACCTCGTCGGTTTCTTCGTCAACACCCTGGTCCTGCGCACCGACCTGTCCGGAAACCCGACCTTCACCGACCTACTGGACCGGGTGCGCGCCACCGGCCTCGCCGCGTTCGCGCACCAGGACGTCCCGTTCGAGCGCCTGGTGGAGGAACTGGCACCGGCGCGCTCACTCTCACGCCACCCTCTGTTCCAAGTCATGCTCTCCGGACCGAACACCCCCGAAGCCGCAGTGGAGCTGCCCGGCGTCACCACGACCCCGGCAACGGCCTCGACACCGCCCCGGGCCCGCTTCGACCTCAGCGTCACCGTCGACGAAACCCCCGGCGACACCGCCCGTCCGGCAGCACTCCGCCTCACACTGACCGCGGCAGCCGACCTGTTCGACCCCGAGACGGCCCACCGTCTCGCCGACAGGCTGCTGCGTGTCCTGGAGACCGTCGCGAACGACCCTGCACAGCGCCTCAGCGACCTGGACGTCCTCACCGCACGCGAACGGCACCAGGTGCTCGCCGAATGGAACGGCACGGCGCGACCGGAACGCGGCGCCTCACTGACCGAACTCTACGAGGCACAGGCCGCGCGTCGGCCCGACGCCCCAGCCGTCGTCTTCGACGGCCGCACATCGACGTACGGCGAACTCAACGCCCGCGCCAACCACCTGGCGCACGAACTGATCGACCGGGGCGTCGGACCGGAAAGCCTCGTCGGTGTCCTGATGCCCCGCTCCGCCGACCTGATCGTCGCCGTGTGCGGCGCCCTCAAGGCCGGAGCCGCCTACGTCCCCCTCGACATCGACCACCCGGTGGCACGCCTGCGCACCGTCGCCGCCGATGCGGGCCTCACCGCCGTACTCACCTCCCCCGCCACGGCCGACCACCCCGCGCTCCGGGACGGAGGCTTCGGACCCGGCGTGGACATCGTCCCGGTCGACGCACAGCACCCCGGCACCCGGGAAGACCCCGGAAACCCGCGGCCGCGCACCTCCCCGGCGAACCTCGCCTACGTCATGTTCACCTCGGGCTCGACCGGCACCCCCAAGGGCGTCGCGGTCACCCACGCGAACGTGGTGAACTTCTGCTCGGCCGACTGCTGGCGCGACGACACGGCCGAACGCATCCTGATGCAGGCCAACCACGCCTTCGACGCCTCGACGTACGAACTCTGGGTCCCCCTGCTGCGGGGAGGCTGCCTCGTCGTCGTGCCCTCCGGAGACCTCGACGTCGCCGAGCGGGCGAACCTGATCGCCGAGCACGCCGTCTCCAACGTCACCGCGCCTTCAGGACTGTTCACGGTCCTGGCGGAGGAGTCGCCGCGGATGTTCGCCGGCGTGCGGGAGGTGTCCGTCGGCGGCGACGTGGTGTCGCCGACAGCGGTACGCGCCCTGCTCGAGGCCAACCCGGGCCTTGTCGTCCGCACGACGTACGGCCCGACCGAGACCACCGCGTTCACCACCCAGCTCGCCTTCACCGAGGCCGGCACCGTCCCGGCGACCGTGCCGATCGGAGTTCCGTTCGAGAACACCCGCCTCTACGTTCTCGACGAGTTCCTCCAGCCGGTGGCCCCCGGCGTCGTCGGCGAACTGTACATCGGCGGCGCACAGGTGGCCCGCGGCTACCTCGGCCGCCCCGCCCTGACCGCGGAACGCTTCGTCGCCGACCCCGTCATCGGCGACGGCACCCGCCTCTACCGCACCGGAGACCTGGCGCGCTGGCTGCGCAGCGGGGTCCTCGACTTCGTGCGCCGCGCCGACGACCAGGCGAAGATCCGCGGCTTCCGCGTCGAACCGGGAGAGATAGACGCGGTACTCGCCGAACACCCGCTGGTACGACAGGCGGTGGTCACCGTCCGCGAGGACACACCCGGTGACAAACGGCTCGTCGCCTACGTGCTGACGGACGACGACAGCCACGACGACCTTCCATCTCTACGCGCCCACCTCGCCGCACGCCTCCCCGACTACCTGGTGCCCTCCGCCGTGGTCGCCCTCGACGCCCTGCCGCTCACCGCCAACGGCAAGGTCGACCGCGCCGCCCTGCCAGCCCCGGCCGGCGCGACACACCGGCCGGGGCGGCCGCCGGCGAACCCGGTCGAGGAGATCCTCTGCTCGCTCTTCGCCGAAGTCCTCGACACGGAACACTTCGGCGTCGACGACGACTTCTTCGCACACGGCGGACACTCACTCCTCGCGACCCGCCTGGTCAGCCGCATCCGCACGGCCCTGAACGCCGAACCGACGGTACGACTGCTCTTCGAGGAGCCGACACCGGCCGGCCTGGCCCCGCGCCTCACCTCGACCGGCCCGGCCCGGACCCCGCTCCGGCGCCGGCCGCGGCCCGAACGCCTCGCACCGTCCTTCGCCCAGCAACGACTGTGGTTCCTCTCCCAGTTGGAGGGGCCTCGCTCGGCATACCGCCTGCCGGTCGCCGTACGGCTGCGCGGCTCCCTCGACGTCACCGCACTCCGGGCCGCCTGGCGTGACGTCCTCGGCCGCCACGAAGTGCTCCGTACGCTGTACCCCACCGACGACGGCCGCCCCTACCAGCAGGTCGCGAACGCGGACGATCCACGCTGGCAGGTGACCCTGACCGACACCACCCCGGAGAGGCTCGACGAAGCACTGGCCGCCGAGGCCGACCGGCCGTTCGACCTGGCCACCCAGGCACCCGTCCGTGCCCGGCTCTTCCGCATCGCCCCCGACGAGCACGTGCTGCTCCTGGTGATGCACCACATCGTGACCGACGGCTGGTCGATGGCACCCCTCGCCCGCGACCTGTCGACGGCCTATGCCGCCCGACGCCGGGGCGAAGCACCCGACTGGCCCGAACTCCCCGTCCAGTACGCCGACTTCGCCCTGTGGCAGCGCGACCTGCTCGGCGCGGCCGAGGACCCCGACAGCATCCTCTCCGCACAGATAGACCACTGGCGCGCGGCACTCGCGGGCGCTCCGCAGGAACTGAACCTGCCCACCGACCGGCCTCGCCCCGCCGCCCTCGGCAACCTCGGACACCGCGCACCGATCCACATGCCGGCGGAACTGCACGGGCGGTTGACGGCGCTGGCGCGCAGCAGCGGCGTGACCCTCTTCATGATCATGCAGTCGGCGCTCGCGGCGCTGCTGGGCCGGCTCGGCGCAGGCACGGACATCCCCATCGGTTCCGCCGTCGCCGGCCGGACCGACGAGGCCCTGGACGACCTCGTCGGTTTCTTCGTCAACACCCTGGTCCTGCGCACCGACCTGTCCGGAAACCCGACCTTCACCGAACTTCTCGGCCGCGTACGGGAGTCAGGTCTGACCGCACTGGAACACCAGGACGTCCCGTTCGAGCGCCTGGTGGAGGAACTGGCACCGACGCGCTCACTGTCCCGGCACCCCCTGTTCCAGGTCATGCTCACCGTCCAGAACACCGCCGCGGCGTCCGTCGACCTCGACGGCCTGGAGACCACGCACCTCACCTCGAACCTCGCGGCGTTGTCGCCGTTCGACATCGACATCAAGGTCGTCGAGTCCTTCGACACCGGCGGCACACCAGGCGGCCTCGGTGGCAGCGTCACCGTCAACGCGGACCTGTTCGACGCCCCCGCCGCCGCGACCTTGGCCACACGACTGACCCTCCTCCTCGACGCGATCGCCTCGGAACCGACCCGGCGCATCGCCGAGTTGGCGATTCTCGCGGAGGGGGAGCGGGGTCGGCTGGTGGGGTTGGGGCAGGGGGTGGTGGAGGACTTCGGGTGTGGGTCGGTTGTGGAGTTGTTCGGGCGTCGGGTGGTGGCTGATCCGGGTGCGGTGGCGGTGGTGTGTGGGGGTGTGGCGTTGTCGTATGGGGAGTTGGAGGCGCGGGCGGATCGGCTGGCGTGGTCTTTGCGGGGTTTG